>CASDVE010000014.1 GCA_949284175.1 uncultured Eubacteriales bacterium | reverse complement strand
TATAAATGATACAATAGAAATGTACAAAAGCGATCATTTAAAAATGTACAAATTCAGGTTATAATAAGTACCTTTGGAGGTGCTTATGATTTACAAGTTTAACATACATACAGATTTACAAATAACAACACTAGAAGACTTAGGAAAATTACAACCGTTTTTGGAGGATGGCACATTGAAAATAAATAAAAGTCAAATCGCTCGGGAATTAGAAAAGGATCGCCGTACCGTTGATAAATACTTAAAAGGATATAAAAAAAAGAAACATCGAACTCGTTCCTCTTATTTAGATGCTTACTACGAAATAATAAAAGAGCTACTTTCTGCATCAAACCAACAGATCTTTTATTACAAAAGTACTCTTTGGCAGTATCTTGTAGATAATCATGGATTAACTTGTCCGGAATCTAGCTTTCGTCGATATATTAGCAAACATTCTGAATTTCAGGCGTATTTTAATCAACGAAAAAAACATCCAGTTTCAAACAAAACACACGTTCGTTATGAAACAGAACCCGGAAAACAAGCACAGCTTGATTGGAAAGAATCAATTCCTTTTACTTTAAAAACGGGAGAAACAATTGAAGTAAATATCTTAGTACTATTGCTTTCCTATTCCCGTTATCGAATCTATCAAGTCTCTTTATCAAAGAGTCAAGATGTATTATTCTCTCTGCTTGATCAAGCATTTGAAACTTTTTGTGGTGTTCCAAATGAGATTGTAACAGATAACATGAAGACAGTAATGGATGAAGCAAGGACGACTTATCAAAAAGGGAAAGTAAATATGAGATTTCAACAATTCGCAAAGGATTATGGATTCTTAGTAAAACCTTGCATTGCAGGTAGACCACAGACAAAAGCAAAAGTGGAAGCCCCAATGAAGATTCTTGATGAGATTCGAGCGTATAACGGGACATTAACGTATCAAGAGTTATTAAAATTGGTAGAACGCATCAACAATCGTGTGAATACAAGAGTTCATAAAGGAACTGGTAAAATACCAATTCTTTATTATGAAAGAGAAAAAGCTTTCTTATCACCTCTACCAAGAGACGTGATAAGAAAGCCCTATCAAATCTTGACTCACACAGTCAAAGTAAATCAATCTAGCATGATCACGTATCGTTCCAACCAGTATTCTGTCCCACCAGAATACATTGGGAAGAGACTTTCTCTTCAAGTACATGATCACATGATTCATGTGTATTATAACATGAAGCTTGTCACTTTGCACGAGGTAAGTTCAAAAAAATTGAATTATCATGATTCACACTATCGTGCGATCTGTAAACTTACAATTCCATCAGAAGAAGTAGATATTTATCAATTCGCAAAAGAAAATTTAAAACGAATAGGAGCCATGTATGAAAATGACTAGCACATATACACAATTAATAAAAAATTTAGAATACTTAAAAATGAAACAAATGATCGTACACTTAGATGAAGTCGTTGACTTTATTACGAAAAACAACCTCTCCTTTGTAGAAGGACTTACAAAGTTGACTTCACATGAAATTGACTATAAAGAAGTAAATATGATTCGCTCCATGGTAAAAGTAGGAGCATTTCCCCATCACAAAGAATTAAGAGAGTTTGATTTCTCGTTCCAACCAACGATCAATCAGCAACAAATCTTAGACTTTGAAACGTTACGCTTTTTAGAAAATCAAGAAAACATCGTTTTTTTAGGTTCAAGTGGTGTTGGAAAAACACATCTTGCTGTTTCGATCGGAATAGCTGCTGCCAAAAAGAGAGTGAGCACATACTTTATCAAGTGCCATGATCTGATTCAGCAGTTAAAAAAAAGCAAAGCTTGAAAATCGATTAGATGATCGCTTAAAGCACTTTAGGTTATTGATCATAGATGAACTTGGATATTTACCAATTGAAAAAGAGGATTCCAAACTCTTTTTCCAGCTAATTGATATGAGATATGAAAAGAAAAGTACGATTTTAACAACAAATATCAACTTCAATAACTGGGATGATGTATTTTTTGATCCAATCATTGCAAATGCGATCCTAGATCGTGTGTTACATCATGCCCATGTAGTAAACATTACAGGAAAATCCTATCGTTTAAAAGAATATATCAAACAGGAAGAGGATTAACTAAAATGTACATTCTTAAATGATCGAAAATGTACATTTTCATCTTGACATTTATAGAAGTCGTGGAACACAAGGACGACATTTATTATTATCCCGACTGCGAAACCATGACAGACGTTGCCTACTACTATATTGACGAATTGCAGGCACTTGGGGATATTCCACCCAGCTTACAGAACTACATTGACTATGAAGCCTACGGGCGAGATTTGGATATGGGCGGTTACTTTATTGAAACAAGCCGAGGTATGTGCGAGATACCATATTAACGCTGGAAGATCAGCAACAAGCTTTGTTGCTACTGACAGCGTATTTCTCTTTTAAGGGACAGTCTGAAAATGGCTGTCCTTTTCTATTATGAAAGGAGCTGAAAGAACTTGAAAAAGATTAAAAGCTACACGGGTATCTGGAACGTGGAAAAAGTCTTGTATGCAATCAATGACTTTAACTTACCCTTTCCCGTTACCTTTACACAGATTACATGGTTTGTGATTACAGAATTTATCATCATTCTGTTTGGGGATATTCCCCCACTTTCCATGATTGAGGGAGCATTTCTCAAATACTTCGGTATTCCCGTTGCTCTCACTTGGTTTATGTCGCAGAAAACCTTTGACGGAAAGAAGCCGTACAGCTTTTTGAAATCACAGATAACCTATGCCCTGCGACCGAAAATCACTTATGCAGGAAAAGCCGTAAAACTGCATAAGCAGACCTTGAATGAAACAATCACGGCAGTAAGGAGTGTGAACTATGTTCCCGATAAAATATATTGACAATAACCTTGTCTGGAACAAGGACAATGAGGTGTTCGCCTACTATGAGCTGATACCGTATAACTATTCTTTCTTATCCACAGAGCAGAAATTTATCGTGCATGACAGCTTTCGCCAGCTTATCGCACAGTCCCGTGAGGGTAAAATTCATGCCTTACAGATTGCCACAGAAAGCTCCATACGAAGTATGCAGGAACAGTCAAAGAAACTGGTAACTGGAAAATTAAAGGAAGTTGCTTACCAGAAAATAGACGAACAGACCGAAGCGTTAGTATCTATGATTGGGGACAATCAAGTGGACTACCGCTTTTTTCTTGGCTTTAAGCTCATGGTTACGGAAGAACAGCTCAATCTGAAGAACATCAAAAAATCGGCGTGGCTGACGTTCACGGAATTTCTCCATGAAGTGAACCACACGTTGATGAATGACTTTGTTTCCATGCCGAATGATGAAATCAACCGTTACATGAAAATGGAAAAGCTACTGGAAAATAAAATCTCCCGTCGCTTTAAGGTGCGTCGCTTGGAAATCAATGATTTTGGGTATCTCATGGAACATCTTTACGGCAGGGACGGTATCGCCTATGAAGATTATGAGTACCAGCTACCAAAAAAGAAATTACAGAAAGAAACGTTGATAAAATACTACGACCTTATCCGTCCGACAAGGTGTGTGATTGAGGAAAGCCAGCGGTATTTAAGATTGGAACATGAGGACAAGGAAAGCTATGTGTCCTACTTTACCGTCAATGCGATTGTAGGCGAGCTTGATTTTCCGTCAAGTGAAATCTTCTATTTCCAGCAACAGCAATTCACATTCCCCGTTGATACTTCTATGAATGTAGAAATCGTGGAGAACCGAAAGGCTCTTACCACAGTAAGAAATAAGAAAAAGGAATTGAAAGACCTTGACAATCACGCTTATCAAGCAGGAAGTGAAACCAGCTCAAATGTGGTGGACGCATTAGACAGCGTGGACGAGCTGGAAACGGACTTAGACCAGAGCAAAGAAAGTATGTATAAGTTAAGCTACGTGATACGGGTGTCTGCACCCGATCTTGACGAGCTGAAACGCCGTTGTGATGAAGTCAAGGACTTTTATGACGACCTCAATGTAAAGCTGGTGCGTCCTGCTGGGGATATGCTGGGGCTTCATTCTGAATTTTTACCAGCCAGCAAGCGATATATCAATGACTATGTGCAGTATGTAAAATCAGATTTTTTAGCTGGGCTTGGTTTTGGTGCGACACAGCAGTTAGGGGAAACTACGGGTATCTATATGGGCTATTCCGTTGATACGGGAAGAAATGTGTACCTGCAACCGTCTTTAGCTTCGCAGGGCGTAAAAGGCACAGTTACAAATGCCCTTGCTTCTGCTTTTGTCGGTTCGCTTGGCGGTGGAAAGTCGTTCTGCAACAATCTTCTTGTGTATTATTCGGTTCTCTTTGGGGGACAAGCGGTTATCTTAGACCCAAAATCAGAGCGTGGCAACTGGAAAGAAACACTTCCAGAAATCGCCCATGAAATCAATATCGTAAATCTTACCAGCGATAAAGACAATGCAGGACTTCTTGACCCATTCGTGATTATGAAGAATGTAAAGGACGCTGAAAGTCTGGCAATCGACATCTTGACATTCCTTACGGGTATTTCCTCTAGGGACGGCGAAAAATTCCCCGTACTTCGTAAAGCGGTGCGTTCCGTTACCCAGAGCAATAATCGGGGCTTGCTCCATGTGATAGACGAGCTACGCCGTGAAAATACGCCCATATCAAGAAATATCGCAGACCATATCGACAGCTTCACGGACTACGACTTTGCATATCTTCTGTTTTCGGACGGTACGGTGGAAAATGCTATCAGTCTGGATAACCAGCTCAATATCATTCAAGTAGCGGACTTAGTATTGCCAGATAAGGACACGACCTTTGAGGAATACACGACCATTGAATTATTATCGGTGTCTATGCTGATTGTGATTAGTACCTTTGCCCTTGATTTTATCCATTCGGACAGAAGTATTTTTAAGATTGTAGACCTTGACGAAGCGTGGGCGTTCTTAAATGTGGCACAAGGAGAAACCTTATCAAACAAGCTGGTTCGTGCTGGTCGAGCTATGCAGGCAGGCGTTTATTTCGTTACACAATCTTCTGGGGACGTGTCAAAGGAAAGTCTGAAAAACAATATCGGCTTAAAATTCGCTTTCCGTTCTACTGACATCAACGAGATAAAACAGACCTTAGAATTTTTCGGTATCGACAAGGACGACGAAAACAACCAGAAACGCTTGCGTGATTTGGAGAACGGACAATGTTTATTGCAGGACTTATACGGGCGTGTCGGCGTGGTACAGATACACCCAGTCTTTGAAGAACTGCTACACGCCTTTGATACCAGACCGCCCGTACAGAGAAATGAGGTGGAGTGATGAAAGAAAGGATACAGAGTGCGTTCACAAAAAAGAAGATACTTCACTTTCTCAAAATGGCTCTGTTCGTGGTGGCACTCTCCCTTATCCTGCTTTCACTTTTGGGGACGGTGGCTCATGCGACGGGGCTTGTGGACGATACCATAAACGCAGAAAATCTTTACTCAAAATATCCCCTTTCCAACTACCAGCTTGATTTTTATGTAGATAATAGCTGGTCGTGGTTGCCGTGGAACTGGCTGGACGGGATTGGAAAATCGGTGCAGTACGGGCTTTACTGTATTACCAACTTTGTCTGGACGATAAGCCTTTATTTAAGCAATGCAACGGGCTATGTGGTGCAGGAAGCCTATAAGCTGGACTTTATCAACGATATGGCAGACAGTATCGGACAAAGCATACAGACCGTTGCAGGCGTAACACAGAACGGTTTTTCTTCTACGGGCTTCTATGTTGGTTTCCTGCTTCTCATTATCTTAGTAGTAGGACTTTATGTTGCCTATACGGGACTGATAAAACGGGAAACCAGCAAGGCACTTCACGCTGTTATCAACTTTGTAGTGGTATTCGTGCTGTCGGCTTCCTTTATTGCCTATGCTCCCGACTACATCAAAAAGATAAATGAATTTTCAAGTGATATTAGTACCGCTTCTTTGGACTTGGGAACAAAAATCATGCTCCCCAACTCTGACAGCGTGGGCAAGGACAGCGTGGACTTGATACGGGACAGCCTATTTTCTATTCAAGTGGAACAGCCGTGGCTACTTCTGCAATTTGGCAACAGCAACGCAGAGGAAATCGGGACAGACCGTGTAGAAGCTCTCGTATCGGCAAGCCCAGAGGACGAGGACGGAAAGACCAGAGAAGAAGTTGTGAAAACAGAAATCGAGGATAACGACAACAACAATCTGACAATACCGCAGGTGGTAAACCGTTTGGGTATGGTGTTCTTCCTTTTGTTCTTTAACTTGGGTATCACGATATTTGTATTCTTGCTTACGGGTATGATGTTGTTCAGCCAGATACTTTTTATTATCTTTGCAATGTTTTTGCCTATCAGCTTTTTACTTTCCATGATACCGAGCTATGAAAGCATGGCAAAGCAGGCAATCGTGAGGGTATTTAATACCATAATGACACGGGCAGGAATAACGCTCATTGTAACGGTGGTGTTCAGCATTTCCAGTATGTTTTATAACATTTCCACGGACTATCCATTTTTCATGGTGGCGTTCTTGCAGATAGTGTGCTTCGCTGGTATCTATATGAAGCTGGGCGACTTAATGAGTATGTTCTCACTTAATGCTAATGACAGTCAAAGCATGGGACGAAGAATTTTCCGCAGACCATATCTATACTTGGCACATAGGGCTAGACGTATGGAAAGACGGATTGCAGGGGCTGTTACCGCTGGCGGTGTTGCAGGTGCGGTAGCTGGCAATACCGTTTCTAATACAAGGACAACAAGAAACAATTCGACAAAGGAAAGTCGTGGCAATACCACTTCCAGCATGGGACAGCGTGCAGGCTCAAAGGTGGGTGCTGTCTTAGATACGAAAAATAAAGTAAAAGACAAGGCAAACGCTGTCAAAGAAAACATCAAGGATATGCCGACACAGACCGCTTATGCGGTGTATTCCGCAAAGGAAAAGGCAAAGTCCAGCGTGTCCGACTTCAAGCGTGGCATGGTGCAGGAACAGCAGTCCAGACAGACGGGACGCTTAGAAAAGCAGGAGCAACGCAGGCAGAATATTGCTGACAAGCGTATGGAGCTTCAAAAGGCACAAGAAGCAAGGCAGGCACAGCGAAAGGCTGACGGATCAGCGACAACGGGAGCTACCCGTCCCCATGAGCGACCAGCCACAGCTTCAATCATGTCAAAGCCGAGTGTTGAAAAAATGCAGGAAGTCAAACGCCCTGCCACAGCGACCACTTCAAAAGCAAGTGAGCCAGTCAAGACAAATATTGTGAAAGAGCGTCCGTTATCTTCTGGTGCTTCTGATAGAAAAGCGACCCAGCCTACACAGATAGTACATAGGCAGAATGTAGAAAAAGTGGTATCGCAGGAAACACGCCAGAATTACACCAAAGACCGCAGGACAAAGGTTCAGCAGACGCAGACCGTCCAGAAGAACCAGCAGACCTTAGAGAAAACCCGTAACCTTGTAACGAAGAAAGGACAGAAGAAAAAATGAAACTGAAACATATCGCTCTCATTGGCAGTCTGTTTCCTATCCTCTTTTCTCTGGTGCTTTTCTTTGGTGTGTTGATTAGTGCGGACAGCGACGACGAGAACAGCAATTTTTCTTCTGGCATTACGGGTATGAACTTATCCGCAGAAGTCTTGAAACATCAGCCTATGGTGGAAAAATACGCCAGAGAAAACGGTATCTCCGAGTATGTCAATGTATTGCTGGCTATCATTCAAGTAGAAAGTGGCGGTACAGCGGAAGATGTTATGCAGAGTTCGGAAAGTCTTGGTTTACCGCCCAACTCTTTAGATACGGAAAGCTCAATCAAGCAGGGGTGTAAATATTTTGCGTCCCTGCTTTCTTCCTGCAAAAATCAAGGTATCGACGATTTGAATGTAGCGATACAGTCCTATAATTATGGCGGTGGCTATGTGGGATATGTGTCAGGAAAAGGAAAGAAACATACATACAATCTTGCAGAGAGTTTCGCTCGTGAGAAATCGGGCGGAAAGAAAGTAACCTACACCAACCCGATAGCCGTTGCGAAGAACGGGGGCTGGCGGTATCAGTATGGCAATCAATTTTACGTCGAATTAGTCAATCAGTATTTAACTGTTCCGCAGGTATCGGGAGAACTGGCACAAAAGGTAATGAATGAAGCATTGAAGTATCAAGGCTGGAAATATGTGTATGGCGGTTCTTCTCCTACAACTTCATTTGACTGTTCGGGGCTGACGCAATGGTGCTATGGAAAAGCTGGTATCTCCTTACCGAGAACAGCACAAGCACAGTATGACGCTACCCAACATCTGCCACTCTCGCAGGCAAAGGCTGGGGACTTGGTATTCTTCCATTCCACTTATAACGCTGGAAGTTATGTAACACACGTCGGTATTCTTGTTTCGCCGACACAGATGTACCATGCTGGCGACCCGATAGGATATGCAGACCTAAGCAGTAGTTACTGGCAACAGCACTTAATCGGTGCAGGACGAGTAAAATAATAGAAAGGACTTGAAAATATGTTTAAGAAGAATAAGAAACAGACAGAAACTATTAAAGAACCAAAAGAAAAAAAGGTGCGTATCGTCAAGGTAGGCACACATAAGAAAACCGTGATTGCGTTGTGGGTGGTGCTTATCGCAAGCGTGAGCTTCGGAGTGTATAAGAATTTTACCGCTATCGACCAGCACACCACCCATGAAAAAGAAATCATAGAGCTTCGCTTGCAGGATACCAACGGGATAGAAAATTTCGTGAAGAACTTTGCGAAGTCCTATTACTCATGGAATAACAGTAAAGAAGCGATTGAAGCAAGGACGCAGGCAATCAACAGTTATTTGACAAAGGAATTGCAGGACTTAAATGTAGATACCATTAGAACGGATATACTGACCAGTTCTACGGTAACAGATGTGATTGTGTGGCATATCGAGCAGTCGGTAACAGACACTTTTTCTGCTACCTACGAAGTAGATCAGCAGATAAAAGAGGGAGAACAGACAAGCAATGTGAAAGCAACCTATATAGTAAAAGTCCATGTGGACGCTGACGGGGATATGGTAATCATTCAGAACCCTACTCTTGCACCAGCAATCGAAAAATCAGACTATGAGTCAAAGACACCAGAAACAGACGCAAGTGTAGACGCTGATACTGTCAATGACGCTACCACATTTCTGGAAACATTCTTTAAGCTCTATCCAACAGCCACAGAAAAAGAACTTGCTTACTATGTATCAGGAAATGTGCTTGAGCCTATCGGCAGGGACTATCTCTACTCTGAACTGATAAACCCAGTATTTACAAAGGACGGGGACAATGTGAAAGTCAAGGTAGCTGTGAAATTCCTTGATAATCAGACAAAAGCAACTTTAGTTTCACAGTATGAGCTTGTGCTACATAAGGATAGTAACTGGAAGATTGTATAAATAGAATAATTTAGCCGTAACCACTTATTCTTTTGGAGTTACGGCTAAATTTTTGTACAAATTTCGATATTGACTAGGCGAGGTGGAATGATATTTTTTAAATATTCGACTAAAATAATTACCATTTTCAAAACCACACATTAAAGCAATTTCTGTGATGTTATAATCTGTTTGTTTTAAATAGTAAATTGATTTGTCTAGACGTATATTGTTTATATAATCGGTTGTAGTTTTTCCCGTTAATTGTTTGAAACTACGACAAAAATGATGAACACTTAATCCTACCGTATTTGCCAGTTTAGATAATGTTATTTTTTCATTATATTTCTTTTCAATCAGTTCAAATGCAGGTTGAAATCTTATAAGAGTAGCTTCCTTATCATCTAATTCTGATTGTGTAAGAATATGTTGAACATGGTTTCTTAACAGTGTAACTACTAAATAATAAATGTAACCTTTTATTGCCAATTCGTAACCTATTTTTTTATTGAAGTATTCCATTAGGACTTTTTTTACTAGTTCTGTTAGTTCTGTGTTGTTTTGAATTAAATTGTTAAATTCAATTCTATTTAAAGTAATGGGAGTTAAATATTTTGTTTGCAATAAATCCACATGATTACTGAAAAGAAAGGAAGGTTCAAATCTTATAGTATAAAAAACCAAATTATCTGATGTACTTTCTAAATAATGTAACTCATTAGGATTTACAATGACTAAATCATTAGCTTGTACTTCAAAATTATTTTTACCACACTCTAATTTAGCTGTTCCGCTAATAAAGTAATAAACTTGTAAATGTTCATGCCAATGTCTGGGAAAATTTTGTCCATTTTTAATATCCGATTTTTTAAAAATATCCACAAAACTCTCTTGCCCTTTTCTATTAAAATAATTATCTCTATTATTCATAATATCCTCACATATCAAAATTGTGCTAATATATAGCAATACAGTTATTGAAAATATTTGTATATATTCCTATTATATGATATGTGGTTTGCGTTGTAAATCACAAAATAATACTAATAAGGAGATGTGTTATGAACAATAAATCAATTCATATTGAAACGACAAAGAGAACAGTTGTTCTAATTGCTATAATTGCAATGACTTTTATGGCTACGTTAGATTCAAGTATTGTTAATGTAGCTCTGCCTGTCCTTTCAGAAAAACTGAATGTAACTATATCGGCTGTTGAATGGGTAATCGCCAGTTATTCTATTATTATTTGTTCAACAATATTATTTTGGGGGCGCTTAGGAGATATTTGTGGAAAATCAAAAATATTTCAATTTGGAACAATTCTTTTTACCGTATCGTCTTTGTTATGTGGCTTAAGTAATTCTTTTGCTGTCTTGATTATATGTCGATTTCTACAAGGTATAGGAGCTTCAGCATATATGGCAAACAACCACGGTATTATTACAGAATTATTTCCTAAAGAAAGCCGTGGAAAAGCATTAGGAGTTTTAGTAACCGCAGTCGCATTAGGAAATATGGTCGGACCGTCAATCGGGGGAATGATTTTGTCTGTATTTAATTGGAATTATATTTTCTACATCAATGTTCCATTTGGTATTGGTGTATTTATATTGGGACTAAGGTTTTTACCCAAAGGAGAGAGAAAAGATGAATGTATGGATATAGTAGGAGCTATTTTACAGTTTATTGTTACACTGTTGTTTTTTGGTTCATTGATTTTATCGCAACAGACAGAACAATTAAATCCGTACATTATGGTTTCTATCGGCATATCTATTGTTTTGGCAATACTTTTTATTTATGTGGAAAAGAAACAACATCAACCACTTTTAAATTTAGATATATTTAGAAACTTAAAATTTTCAATCAATCTAGTGTGTGCGTTAACATCTTTTATTTGTATAGCTTCATCTAGCATTTTAATACCATTCTATTTGCAAAATGCTTTGAAGTTAAGTCCATTCTATGCGGGCTTATTTATGATGCTATCTCCTCTGGTGTTAGCAGTTTGCTCCCCAATATTTGGAAGTATTTCTGATAAAGTATCATCAGAAAAGGTTATTTTTATAGGATTGTTAGTATTAAGTTTAGGGTTCTTTTTAATGTCAAGATTAACAGAAACTTCTCCAGTCTTTTTGTTTGCTCTATCAGTTGCAACAATGGCAGTTGGACAAGCTATATTTCAACCTGCAAACAATGCACTTATTATGTCAACGTGTCCCAAAGATAAGCTGGGTATTGTAGGAAGCGTAAATTCGTTGGTTAGAAATTTAGGTCAAACAGTTGGTATTGCGTTATCTACAACTTTATTGTACTTTTTTATGAGTGATTTTGCTGGATATAGAGTATCTGACTATATTTTGGGACATGATGAATTTTTTATTTATGGTATGCAACACGTTTATATTATTTTGGTAATCATTTGTTTGCTGGGAGCTTGTTTAACAGGAATTAGATTGATTTTAAAGATGTCTAGAGAAAAAAATGATAGGTCTTAAAAAACGAGATATTAAAAAAGCCTTGAAAGCAGGTGCAAAGGCTGGCGGTGTTTCATTGGCTGATATACGGGCTGATATTGAAGCGACGATTGATGAAGCTATGAACAGTACAGACCCAGAGGTGCAGGCAAATTTCAAAAAATATTTTGGGAATAAACGCCCTACGCCAGAAGAATACATTTATAAGATTACAAAAAAGACAAAAGTTTAATAAAGTTATTTGCTACCTGCGGAGCAGATCAGCAAATAGATAACGCAAAAAGGGAAAAACAAGAAGCTGATTACTTCTTGCTCTCTCTGCTGTTCAAGATACCGTCAATCGTACCTTGAATAATTTTCAATTCGTTATCACTCAATAAATCAAGGGAAGTTTCTATCTGACGGCGAGCTGTACTTTTTACAACATTCTCTGCTGGATAGAAATATTCATCAACTGATATATTGAACATGGTAACTAAATCATGGAATAATTGAAAGCTGGGGTGCGACCCAACATTTTCAATATCTGCGATATGGCGTTCTCCATAGAACACTTTATCGCCTAAATCATTACGAGAAAGCCCTGCTCTCTCACGGGCTTCTCTGATTGCCAGTCCTAAAGGTCTGAAATCAAAAGTTTGTGTTTCTTTTGCTTTTCTCATTTTAAATCACCTAGCATGAGTTTATACTTCATGCTGTATATTTAGAATGTGTTAAAATTGCATATAGTATGCAGTAATAATTCAAAAGCTGTTATCGTGTGCGGTAAATAAAAAAAAACGTTCCTAGATAATATACTTTTGTGCGTCTTTAAAAATAAGAGGGCGGTTTTGGATAACCAGAACTGTCCTTTTTTTCTTGAGATATGAGGAATAGCTCTGGTTAAAGGGGGCTATACCATGACTGCATACAAAAGAACGCTTTGCCGTTCTCAACTGGATAAATATTTCAGTCCACTATTACAATCATTATACCCTTTATATGAGTTAAAAATTCATATCAATAGAATTTATAAAACAGTCCGTTTGTGTAATTACACATTATCGGGCTGTTTTTGTTTTTCAAAAAAATTTTTTTGAAAATCTTGGTAGCTTGCCACCTCTTTGGGTAGTTAGGGTGCGGAAAGGGGGAAATAAACAAAAGTTTATTTCAATCCAGCACGGAAAGGAGGTGAGCAAATGAAAACATCTTCTTTCAAACAAGCCATTGAAGCACAGTTTGATTGCCTTTCAAAAAAAGTAATTAAACGTGCAGTAAAGAAAGGCTACCGTGATATGAAAAGGCGTGAAAAACACGAATGTTTATTTTCGGATATTCCAGATTATGAACAATCACGTTTTGGAGAATTGGATAAATACGAAAGCGATTATACTGTATTCAATATCTTAGGCATTGAAGTCTGGGTTGAGGACGACCAGTTAAGCGAAGCCCTTAAAACATTGACAGAGAAGAAACGCAACATTATTTTGTTGTCCTACTTTATGGATATGTCGGATAGTGAAATCAGCGAATTTATTAAAATTCCCCGTTCTAACGTCCAGTATCACAGAACAAAAACACTTGAAGCAATGAGAAAAATTATGGAGGAACGCAAATGAAGAAATATGAACATCTGCCTTTTGAGGTTATTTTATCAGCAACAGAGGGCGACCCAGAAGCGATTGAAACTGTTATGAAATTTTATGACGGTTACATTTCTAAACTTTGCCTGCGTAAATTGTATGATGAATACGGTAACGTCTGCATGGTAGTTGACGCTGAATTAAAAAACAGAGTTCAGATAGCGTTACTTGATATGCTGATGAATTTTGAAATTGTAGTAATGTAGTACATACAAGTGAAGTCTGGCACGTCCCCCCCTTTCCTGCCACTTCACTTGTCATTCTATTAAAACCAAAATCTGAAAGTTGGTTTTAATGGGCTGGATAGCCGATAGTTCTTTGACAACTGAATAAAGCAGACAGATACGTTTGTGAGATAGCGAGCCACGGGGACTGTACGCCACGACCTTTCCAAAAGAAAGCGAGCGACCCACGCAGTGATCCGAGAGCGACTGTTGGAAAAGTCGTTTTGCCACGACCTATCCTCACAGAATAATGATACGTCCGCATGGTGCGGTTCTGCCCACAAGAATGGGAATAGTTGAGATACTAATGGAGCTTTCCAAAGCCGTCTGTTTGCTTATGTAACTTATAAATAGACACACAGTAAAGGGGGTGTTACATTATGTTAAATACTGATGTGTTAAATGATGTGATGTTCCAGCGAGGTAAGGTGTTGGAATATGAATAAAACGAAGATAAGAGCAACGGAACAGCCGATTGCTGTTGATATAGAGGGACTGTCTGCTATGTTATCTTGTGGTCGTGCTACTGCAAGAAAGATTGGCGAGCAGGCAGGAGCAAAAATTGTGATAGGTCGCAGGGTTCTTTATTCCATAGAAAAAGTCAAGAAATACTTGTTATATTTGGAAGAATAGAGCGATTTTCTATTTATGTTCTCTGGCGTGTGTAGTATAATAAGAAAGGACAAAGCACGCTGTGAGAACAAGAAAAGAGGCTTTTTCAGAAAGGAATGGTTCTCATGGCAATTAGTAGAAAAGACCCAAAAGGAAGAAAATTAAGAGAGGGCGAAAACTGGCGTAATGATGGAAGATACAGTTATCGTTATACAGATGTAAGAACAGGCAAGAGATTGACAGTCTATGCACAAGATTTACCAGAGCTTCGAGAAAAAGAGAAGCAGATTGCAAAAGATATGGAAGATAATATATTGACAGACGGAGCAATCAAAAAAATGACGCTTAACACGTTGTTTGAGCGTTATATGGCAACTCGTGAGCTGGCTGATACTACAAGAGTTAGTTATGTTCGTGCTTGGGAAAACAGAGTAAAAGACGAGATTGGAAATATTAAAGTAGTTCAGCTTTTACCCTCACATATTAAAGCGTATTATGCGAAACTTTCCAAAGCTGGATATGCTTATTCTACAATCAAGTATATTCACAACCTGCTTTATCCTGCATTAGAAATGGCTGTTGATGATGATATTATCCGAAAGAACCCTGCAAAAAGTTCCATTAGCGATTATGGAAAACCAGCAGAGGAAAAAGAAGCCTTAACAGTTTCTCAACAAGAAAATTTTATGGAGTTTGTAAAACAGAGCAATGTCTATAACACATATTATCCCATGTTTACCATAATGATTGGTACAGGGTTAAGGTGTGGGGAGCTTATTGGTCTTACATGGAAAGATATAAACATCAAGGCAAAAACGGTTAATGTAGACCACCAGCTCATTTATAAGAATTTAGGCGACGGTTGCAAGTTCCATATCTCAACACCAAAAACGGAGTCGGGTATTCGTATTATACCTATGACACAAGAAGTTGCAAAAGCCTTTGAGGAACAAAGGAAAATCAATTTCATGCTTGCAAAGGATAAGAGCATTGAGGTGGACGGGTATTCGGGGTTTGTCTTTACAGCGAAATCGGGCAGACCGCTTATGCCGAATGGCGTAAATAGTGTTTTATATAACATTGTAGACGCATATAACAAAACCGAAGTAGAGAGAGCAAAAAAAGAGCATAGGAAAGCAGAGCTGTTACCAAAGTTTTCAGCTCATGTAATGCGTCACACAGCTTGTACCAGAATGGCAGAGTGCCGTATGGACGTAAAAGTTCTTCAATATATTATGGGACACGCTCATATAGATGTAACAATGGAAGTGTACAACCATATTGGAGAGCTGACAAGGATTGAAAATGAGATTGCAAGACTAGATAGTATGGTGTTAAATGCTTGACACCATAAAAAGAAAAATTGGTGTCAAATTGGTGTCAAAACAGAAAAAATCACAATTTCAAAAGAAATAAGATACTGCAAACCATTGATTTTAAAGGGTTTGCAAAAAAATAACAAAAATATTAGCACTCACCACTTGACAGTGCTAAAAAGTAGTGTTATATTTGCAATAGAACAAAACAAACAGTGTGTTGCTAGTTCCAATAGAAAGAAAAAAGTTGTATTGTTTTTGTTTCGATGTTGATAATAAGAAAGAGCAAGTACAAAGCACATAGGAGGTGCGTTGCATGAATATTAATAAATTTACACAAAAATCCATTGAAGCCGTTCAACAGTGTGAAAAACTAGCTTATGAGTATGGAAATCAAGAAATCGATCAAGAGCATTTATTGTATAGCCTACTGACGATCGATGATAGCTTAATTTTAAAATTGATTGAAAAGATGGAGATTAATAAAGATTCTTTTCTATCTCAAGTACAGCAATTACTAGGAAAGAAACCAAAAGTATCTGGTGGTCAAGTATATATTAGTAATGATTTAAATAAAGTTTTAATCAGTGCAGAAGACGAATTAAAAGCCATGGGCGATGAATATGTTTCTGTGGAACATTTATTCCTCGCTTTAATCAAACACGCAAGTAAGTCTATTAAGGAATTATTTAGAGGCTATGGCATTACAAGAGAGCGATTTTTACAAGCCCTTTCTACGGTGCGTGGCAACCAAAGAGTGACAAGCGATAATCCAGAAGCCACGTATGATACTCTTGAAAAATATGGTTATGACTTAGTAGAACGTGCGAAAAACGGAAAATTAGATCCTGTCATTGGGCGTGACGGAGAGATTCGAAATGTCATTCGAATTTTAAGCCGTAAAACAAAAAATAACCCAGTTTTAATCGGAGAACCTGGTGTCGGTAAAACTGCTGTTGTAGAAGGACTTGCACAGCGTATTGTCCGTGGAGATGTTCCGGAAGGATTAAAAGATAAAAAGTTATTTGCACTGGATATGGGCTCTTTAGTGGCTGGTGCAAAATATCGTGGTGAATTTGAAGAACGTTTAAAAGCCGTTCTTGAAGAAGTGAAGAAAAGCGAAGGGCAGATTATTTTATTTATTGATGAACTTCATACCATCGTAGGAGCTGGTAAGACAGAGGGTTCTATGGACGCTGGCAATATGTTAAAACCAATGCTTGCTCGTGGAGAACTTCACTGTATTGGTGCAACAACGCTTGATGAATATCGAAAATACATTGAAAAAGATCCAGCCCTTGAAAGACGTTTCCAACCAGTTATGGTAGATGAACCAACCGTAGAAGATACGATTTCTATTCTTCGTGGGTTAAAAGATCGCTATGAAGTGTATCACGGAGTAAAGATTACAGACTCTGCTCTTGTAACAGCGGCTACCTTATCCAACCGTTATATTTCCGATCGTTTCTTGCCAGATAAGGCAATCGACCTTGTGGATGAAGCATGTGCCTTAATTAAAACCGAGTTAGATTCTATGCCAACCGAGTTAGACGAAATTAGAAGAAAAATTATGCAGATGGAAATTGAAGAGGCAGCACTTAAAAAAGAAACCGATCGTTTAAGTCAAGATCGTCTTGCAAATCTTCAAAAAGAATTGGCAAATTTAAAAGAGCAATTTAATTCTGCAAAGGCGACTTGGGATTCTGAAAAGGCTTCCGTTGAAAAGGTTCAGAAGTTAAAAGAAGAGCTTGATAATGTACAGACAGAAATTCAGATCGCCCAAAGAAACTATGATTTAAACAAGGCAGCAGAACTTCAATACGGAAAACTACCAGAGTTACAACGGCAATTGGCAGAAGAAGAGGAGAAAGTAAAGAAAGAAGATCGCTCTCTTGTTCATGAAAGTGTAACGGATGAAGAAATTGCAAAAATTATTTCCCGTTGGACAGGAATTCCAGTGGCGAAATTGACAGAAAGCGAACGTAATAAAACACTTCATCTTGATCAAGTTCTCCATGAAAGAGTCATTGGACAAGACGAAGGAGTTGAAAAGGTAACGGATGCTATCATTCGTTCCAAAGCGGGAATTAAAGATCCGACAAAACCAATTGGTTCTTTCTTATTCTTAGGGCCAACAGGTGTTGGTAAAACAGAGCTTGCAAAAGCGTTAGCGGAAAGTCTATTTGATGATGAAAATAATATTGTCCGGATTGATATGAGTGAATATATGGAGAAATATTCCGTATCTCGCTTAATTGGAGCACCTCCGGGATATGTTGGATACGAAGAAGGAGGACAACTTACAGAGGCTGTACGAAGAAAACCTTATTCTGTTGTTTTGTTTGATGAGATTGAAAAAGCACATCCAGATGTCTTCAACGTGTTATTACAAGTATTAGACGATGGACGTGTGACGGATTCTCAAGGTAGAACGGTTGATTTTAAAAATACGATTTTAATTATGACTTCTAATATCGGTTCTTCTTATTTGTTAGATGGAATTGAAGCAGATGGATCCATTTCTGAACAGGCACAAAATGCGGTTATGACAGAATTAAGAGGAAACTTCAGACCAGAATTTTTAAATCGTTTGGATGAAATTATTTTATTTAAACCTCTTACAAAAGACAATATTGGAAATATTATTCGCCTGCTTGTAAAAGATCTGAACAAGCGATTAGCGGATCGAGAGCTTAGCATTGAGTTAACAGACAAAGCTAAAGAATTTATCGTTGAGAATGGATACGATCCAATTTATGGGGCAAGACCATTAAAACGTTATTTGCAAAAAAATGTAGAAACATTGGCAGCACGTTTGATTTTAAGCGATGGAGTTCGTGCAGAAGATGTGATTTTAATTGATGTGGAAAATGATCAATTAGTTGCAAAAGTAAAAGAAAGATAGAAGTGATAGAATCCCTAAATTATCAAAAATGGTAATTTAGGGATTTTTTATGTTGTAAAAACAAAGGTTATGGTACAATGATACTAACAAAAAGAGGTGTGCAAAGAGAAGAAATTTGAAATATTCAAGTAGAGCTTTGCATAGGAAGGGAAACGTGTATATGGTAAAAGAAGAGTTTTATACAGGAAAAATGTTTGATGCTTATGAATATTTTGGAGCACATCCCATAGAAGAGGGCGGATATCGGTTTCGGGTTTATGCACCAAATGCAAAGGCGGTAGAAGTCATAGGAGAGTTTAACGATTGGGGAACGTTTCCTTGTTTTATGAAAGAGGATGGGGAGAGTGGAGTC
Source organism: uncultured Eubacteriales bacterium (assembly GCA_949284175.1). GTDB lineage: Bacteria > Bacillota > Clostridia > Lachnospirales > Lachnospiraceae > Scybalomonas. The sequence continues at coordinate 60,673 of CASDVE010000014.1, read as the reverse complement.
TATGAGAGTGAGGTTGTTCATGCGAAAGAAGGAATGATGTATAAATACCGGATTCATCAAAAGGATGGAAGGAAAGTGGATCGAGCTGATCCTTATGGATTTCAGATGGAGTTACGTCCCAATACCGCTTCCATCCTAACGGATCTAGAACAGTTTTATTTTCAAGATGAAGCATGGATTTCTCATCGAAGAGAACAAGAAAAGTATTATAATAAACCTTTAAATATTTATGAAATGCACATGGGGTCATGGAAGAGAAAAGAAGATGGGAGTTGGTATTCCTATGATGAATTAGGGGAACTTTTGATTCCCTATTTAAAAGAGAATCACTATACGCATGTAGAATTTCTACCGTTAGCAGAGCATCCATTTGATGGTTCCTGGGGCTATCAAGTGAGTGCTTTTTATAGTGCCACCTCTCGTTATGGAACGCCGATTCAGTTAATGAAACTGATTGATACATTTCATCAAAATGAGATTGGAGTGATCTTTGACTTTGTTCCCGTTCATTTTGCTATGGATGACTTTGCTCTTTCTCATTTTGATGGAACAGCTTTATATGAATATCCTGATCTGGATTCAGGAATGAGTGAGTGGGGCTCTCATAATTTTAACTACTATCGAGGAGAAGTATGCACATTGATTCAATCTTCTGCGGATTATTGGCTTACTAAGTTTCATGTAGATGGATTGCGTATGGATGCCATTAGCAATGCACTTTATTGGCAAGGCGATCAAAAGAGGGGAATTAACAACGGGGCAGTGCGATTTCTTCAAAAAATGAATGAGGGATTGAAAAAACGGCATCCAGATGTGCTGTTAATTGCAGAAGATTCTACGAATTTTCCTAAAGTGACAGCACCAGTTTCCTATGGTGGATTGGGTTTTGATTATAAGTGGGATATGGGTTGGATGAATGATACTTTGAAGTTTTTTGAAATGGAGCCGAGGGAGCGAAAAGCAAGTATAAAACAACTATATTTTTCCATGAGTTATTTTCAAAATGAGCTTTATTTATTGGCGTTATCTCATGATGAAGTTGTTCATGGAAAGAAAACAATCTTAGATAAAATGTGGGGAGAATACGAAGAAAAGTTTGCCCAGTGTAAAACCTTATATTTTTATATGTATACCCATCCTGGGAAAAAATTAGATTTTATGGGAAATGAATTTGGACAGTTTCGGGAATGGGATGAAAGTAAAGAACAGGATTTTTTATTATTGCAATTTCCTCTTCATAAACAACTACTGGAGTTTCGACGAGAGTTACATAAACTTTACTTAGAAGAAGAGGTTTTACATCAAGAAGAATATGATAGAAATCATTTTACGTTTGTTCCTGTTCAGGATAAAAATGGTTGTGTGCTGGCTTATCAAAGAACGGTTTTAGGAAGACGTTTGCTTATGTTGCTCAATTTGAGTCCCATCCGTTATGAAAGGCTTTGTGTGGTAGAAAATAGACAGAGTAAGTGGAGGGAAATATTCAATACGGATGGTATAGAATATGGCGGAGAAGGAATTTGCAACCAAGAAGAAATCATAGGAAAGAAAGGAAAGGGACTAAAAGAAGAGTATGAATGTTATGTTCGATTAGCACCATTTGGGAGTGCTTTATTTTATGAAGAAAGAGAAGGCTGTTTTTTTTAATAAAAAATGGTACAATAGAATAATATATATAGAATAGAAAGGAAAGAAGACGATAGATGAAATAAATCATATAATTAGGAGGCAAAGCAGATGGAAATTGAACGCAAATTTTTAATTGATTCTGTACCAGAATCATTGGAAGGATATACAAAGAAAAAAATTGAACAGGCATATTTATCAACAGAGCCGGTGATTCGAGTGCGTCAAATGGATGATAAATATTTTTTAACATATAAATCTAAGGGAATGATGGCAAGGGTAGAAGAAGAGTTCCCATTGACAAAAGAGGCATATGAACATTTAAAAGCGAAGGCGGATGGAAGGGTCATTACGAAAAATCGCTATTGCATTCCATATGAACAGTGGACAATTGAACTCGACTGTTTTCTTGGAGAGTTAGAAGGCATGATGCTTGCAGAAGTGGAGTTTGCCTCTGTTGAAGAAGCAAAAGAATTTGTCATGCCATCATGGTTTAAAAAAGATGTGACGTTTGAAAAAGAATATCATAATAGTTATTTATCACAGGCACAAGTGCTTCCAAATTGGAGAGAAGAATAAGGGGTAGAAGAGATATAGTTATAGTATAGCATGGTAAACAATAATAATAAAAATAGAAAAGGAGATTTTGCATGATGAAAAGGGTATATGTGATGTTAGCAGATGGATTTGAAGAAATTGAGGCATTAACAGTAGTTGATATCCTAAGAAGAGGAGAAGTGGAAGTAGCAACCGTATCAATTACAGAAGAAAAATGGGTGATGAGTTCTCATCAGATCAAAGTAGAGGCGGATGTTACATTTTCTCAAATGAAAGAGGAAGAAGCACAAGCGATTGTATTGCCAGGAGGGATGCCAGGAACTGTGCATCTAAGAGAGAAAAAAGAATTGATGGATATGGTGATGAAACGGCATGAAAATGGACAACTTCTTTGTGCTATTTGTGCGGCACCTGGGCTTATTTTGGGCGATTTAGGCATTTTAGAAGGAAGAAAAGCAACTTGTTATCCTGCTATGGCTGAACATATGAAAGGAGCAGAGTATGTAAAAGAAGAAAAAGCGGTGCAAGATGGACATCTCATCACAGGATGTGGCATGGGAGGAGCAATTCCATTTAGTTTAAAAATCTTAGCACAGTTAAAAGGAGAGGAAATAGCGAACAAGGTAAGAGAAAGTATCATATATTAAATTGTAGAATAAAAATATTGTTTCAGCGTTTGTATGTTAATGTTAGTTCTTAGAAAGGATAACAAAAGAAAATAATGAATGAATATAACACGAAAATTGGAATCATCGATCAGTTTATATATGCAGTGTCGAAAATGAAAGAGTATCCCTCTCTTATCAAGCAAGGAACAGGACGAGTGCTGAGTTTTGCATTTTTAATGACCATGCTTTTGACAAGTATTAACTTTGTCATACCGTTGTTGGGATATCAGCTGAGTTTTGGAGGATTTGAAAACTTTTTCTTGCATAAAATTCCGGAATTCACCATAAAAAATGGGCAAATGGAGATGGATGGAAAACTGGATATGAATTTACTTGGGCTTTCTGTTGTGGCGGATTCAGAACAAGAGCAGTATACAGAACAAGATTTGGATGAAAATGCACTAGCACAAGTCATGATCAGCAAGAATAATATTATGATTAAAAATATTTTTCAAGTTGTGGATATTCCGCTAAAATATATGAGCCATATCACCATTAACAATCAATCCCTTGTCAAATTAATACCCTATATTTATGTGATGGAGCTGATTACCATTGGCATGATGCTGGCAATGGAATTTTTCAATTACTTAGTCGGTGCTATCGGGTATGCGTGTGTTGGATTATCTTTTGTGTCTTTGCGACCTAGCTTGGCTTTGAACTTTAAAGACTTGATTAAAATTGGGATCTATTGTAAAGTGCTTTCGGCTTTCATTGGTGCTATAAATGAAGGATTTGGATTCGTGATTGAGCTTGGTTACTGGCATACGATTGGAATGTTTATTTCATTTGCCTATTTGATAAGAGCAATTACATTATATGAAACAAAAAAAGATTGAGCAGAGAAACGAAGAAAATAGTAGAATGGAGGAAAAATGAGAGAGTTTTATTTGATACTTGGTGGATTTTGTTTCTTCTACTATTTTATTATCATTTTCTATGCAGGAATAAAAGTTGCCTTTTCTCCTGTTTGGATTGGAATGGGAGTTGGATGTTTTTTAATAGCTATGCTTCGTCATAAGTTTATGATAGGTGTGGATACTGTAAGTTTTATAGGATTTTTTTGTTTTTTTGGAGTGGAAATACTTCTTTTAAAGAATGGTAGGAAAAGACCAAGAAAAAATGCAGATTATGTGATCGTTCTTGGAGCAAAAGTCAATGGAGTGATTCCTTCAAAAACATTGAGAGCTCGTGTAAAGAATGCCAGTTTGTATTTAAAGGAGAACAAAAATACGAAGGTCATTGTATCTGGAGGACAAGGAAAAGGGGAAGATATATCAGAAGCCTTGGCTATGAAGAAGATGTTGCTGGATGATGGAATAGAAAGAGAAAGAATTCTAATAGAAGATCAATCCGTCAATACAGAGCAAAATATTCGATTTAGTAAAAGGTTGATAGAACATGAGAAGCGTTCTATTGAAAAGCTTAGCATTGTCATTGCTACCAGTGATTTTCATATGTATCGGGGAATTGCATTGGCAAAGAAACATGGAATCAAAAAAGTTTCTGGATGCCCTGCAAAGCCGGATCAAGTCTTGGCTTTACACTATTATGTCCGAGAGTTTTTTGCCGTTGTAAAAGATAAAATGGTAAATCATATATAAAAAAATGATAGGTTACACATACAAAGTGTATGATAAAACCTATCATTTTTTCGTTTATTCTACCGTTACGGATTTTGCTAAATTTCTAGGCTGATCCACATCAAGTCCACGGTGGACAGACGCATAATAAGATAAAAGTTGAACAGCGATAGAAACAGTAAACGGAGTGAATAAGGCATCTGTTTTAGGAAGAGGGATCTGTGCTTCTGCTATATCCGCACAAGTGCTAATGTCCTGATCGGTTATGAGAATAATGTTAGAACCTCTCGCCTTTACTTCTCGAATATTAGAAACCATTTTTGGGAAAGTTTCTTCATTGGTTGTGATGGCTACAACGGGAACTTTATCTGTAATAAGAGCAATAGAGCCATGTTTTAGTTCCCCTGCCATGTAAGATTCGGAATGAATATAAGATACTTCTTTTAATTTTAAAGAACCTTCACAAGCAAGTGCGTAGTCAAGTCCACGACCGATAAAGAAAGAATCCTGTACATCCGTTAGCATATGTGTGATTTCTTTTATATGTGGTTCTAATAAAAGTGTTTCTTCCACTAATTTTGGAAGGTTTAAAAGTCCTTGTAAGAAAGAGGATTTAAATGTTTCACTAAATAAGTTTCGAATGATACCGATCTTTCCACAGATTAAATAAAGAGCTGACATTTGTACAGTGAATGCTTTTGTGCTGGCAACGGCGATCTCTGGACCAGCGTGTGTATAGAGAACATATTCACTTTCACGTGCGATGGAAGAGCCTTTTACATTGACAATAGCAAGGGTCTTAGCACCACGTTCTTTAGCAAGGCGAAGAGCCGCTAGGGTATCCGCTGTTTCACCAGATTGTGAAATGACGATAACAAGTGTACGCTCATCAAGGATTGGATCGCCATAGCGAAATTCAGAAGCCGTTTCCACTGCTACGGGAATGCGAAGGAGTTTTTCCATTAATACTTTTCCAACAAGACCAGCATTCATAGCAGTTCCGCAAGCTGTGATTACAATTCTTGTAAAATCTGAAAAAAGAGAATCTGGAATTTGTTCTTCTAAAAAAGAAATATTCATATCTTTGAGTCTTGGCATCACAGTTGTCAAAAGGGAATTTGGTTGTTCATGAATCTCTTTTAACATGAAATGAGGATAGCCATTTTTTTTCGCACTTTTTGCATCCCATGAAGCATGAAGCATTTGTGGCTCTTTGCTTTCACCCTCCAATGTAAGAAGTTTAATTCCTGTCTTTGTGAGTTTTGCAATGTGCTGTTCTGGAACGATAAAATAATCCTTTGAATACTCAATAAGAGCTGTCATATCCGATGCGATATAAGAACCGGTTTCTGTGGAAACAGCCACAAGTGGACTTGCATTTCTCACACAATAGATTTCAGAAGGGTGATCTGCAAATAAGATACAAAATGCGTATGTTCCTTCTAATTCTTCACAAGAGCGTTTAATCGCTTTGATTGGATCGCCATCATAGTTATGAGAAATGAGCATAGCAGCAATTTCTGAATCCGTCTGAGAAACTGGATATTTTCCTTGTTCGGCTAACTTCAATGCGATCTCATGATAGTTTTCAATGATTCCATTATGAATTAATGTAACGAAACCAGAGGTATGAGGATGAGCATTGATTTCGCTTACCTGTCCGTGGGTTGCCCATCTGGTGTGACCGATTCCACAATGGGCGTGTTTTGGAGCAAGGGTTGCAACTTTATTCCTAAGTTCTTGCACTTTTCCCGTTGTTTTGATTGTCAGAGGACTTTGATTCTCTGATAAGATTGAGATTCCAGCACTATCGTATCCTCGATATTCTAATTTAGAAAGTCCATCAAGTAAAATTGGTACGGCATCTGATGTGCCACAGTAACTAATAATTCCGCACATAGTTTAATCTCCTTTTATGCTATTTTCAAAGTTCTAATAAAAGGATTCTTACGCATTCGGTACTCCGATTATGTTGAATTTGTTCCAAAAGTCACCCTTTGGGTTTGCCAACATATGACACGTTCGAAGAAACGCAAGAGAGCATCCGCCGAATTTTCGATAACTCTCTACCTCGTCAACTTACACTTCTTTTTCCCGTTCTTATGAGTGCAAGTTCTGGCGCTTTTATATTGATAATTTTTGGTTTTCTCATTACCAAATAGTAAGAATCTTCTTTAGATTAGCATTATGTTTAAGAAATGTCAAATAAATCTTTCTTAATTTGTAAGAAATTTTTTTGTTAAAATGGTGTAAAATTAGTTGGAATAGGAGTATAATCTGAGATGGACAAAATTTTAACTTATCGTTGGAAATAATCGAAACGAGGAAAAGAACAATGAAACAATTTATTAAAAAGATCGAAGAGCATGTATATATAACAGGAATCATTATGTCCATATTTTTGACATTACTTTGTGAGATCTGTGGAAGAGGTTCTGTGATTCTTGGATTGCAGTTTGCTATCCAAAAACCATTTGCATTCTGCTTTGATGTATTTATCATTTTCCTGATCTGGTCTTTTGCAGTGTTTTTTAAAAGAAGAATCTTCTACTATTTAGTTGTCACGACGATTTGGGGTGCCATTGGCATTACCAACGGTGTGATACTTGGGTATCGAAATACACCATTTACTTTTGTAGATATTCAGCTTGCAAAGGCTGGACTTGCGGTGATGAACAACTATATGTCACAAGTAAAAATCATTACCACCTTTTTAGAAATTGCTTTAATAGCGGGAATTTTAATTCTTTTATTTTTTAAAGCGCCTATTTACGAAGGAGCAAGAAAATTTAAAAAGAATTTCATTGTGACACTGCTTCTCATTGTGGCATTCACAGGAAGTTATAAGTTTGGGATTCAAACAGGAAGGCTTGTGGATCGCTTTGTCAACTTGAATTTAAGTTATAAAGAATATGGAGTTCCTTATTGCTTTATGGTGACATTGCTTGATAATGGGATTAGAAAGCCAATGAGTTATAGCCAAAAGACAATGGATAAAATCGAAAAGAAAATTGATTCTATCGAAGAAACAACGCCGGATAAGAAACCCAATATTATTATTTTACAGCTAGAATCTTTCTTTGATGTGAACCATATGAAAAATGTGGAATTTAGTGAAAATCCACTGCCGTATTTTGAATATTTAAAAGAAAATTATAGCTCTGGATATTTTAAAGTTCCAACTTATGGGGCAGGAACGATTAATACGGAGTTTGAAGTGCTTTCTCAGATGAATAAAGATTTCTTTGGTGCAGGAGAATATCCATATAAGAGTATTATGCAAAATCGAAATGATACTTGCGAAACCCTTGGATATATTTTGAAAAAAGAAGGATATAGCACCCATGCCATTCATAATAATCGAGCGACTTTTTATGACAGGGATTTTGTGTACACCCATATGGGATTTGATACGTTCACAAGTTCTGAGTTTATGAATAATCGTGAAATGACACCAAATGGTTGGGTAAAGGATAAAATTTTAGTGGATGAGATAAAAAAATCGCTGGATAGCACGAAAAAGACCGATTTTATATTTGCAGTATCCGTACAAGGTCATGGAGAGTATCCAGAGGATGTTACAGAAATGATAGAACATCCAAAAATTACGCTTTCTGGAGTGGAAGATGAGGTAAGAGCCAATAAGTTGACCTATTATGTAAATCAAATTCATGAAATGGATGAGTTTTTAAAACAGTTGACAGAAGAACTTTCTCAGTATGATGAAGATGTGATTTTAGCCATTTATGGTGACCATTTACCAAGTCTTGAATTTACCGATGGAGAGTTAGAAAATGGCTCTACATTTGAAACGGAATACGTAATTTGGAGCAATTTTGATATGGAGAAAAAGAATGAAGATATTCAAGCCTATCAACTTGGTTCCAGAATTTTTGATAAAATTGGAATGCACAGTGGTATTATGACAAAATATCATCAATACTATGAACAACAAGATAGTCTAAAGGGCTATATTAGCAATATGAAAATTTTAGAGTATGATATGCTCTATGGCAATCGTTATATTCTTGGCAAGACAAACCCATTTAAGCCAACGAATATGCAGTTGGGAACGTATCCGATGATCATTACAGATGTGCAAAAAGAAGAGGATGGAACAATAACCGTCACAGGTGGAGAATATACAGATTATACAGCAATTTATATTAATGGTAAGCGTGTAGAAACAGAGTTTATCAGTGAATCGAAAGTAAAATGTAAGTATGATTTGGAATATGGCGATGAAGTTCAAATTGTCCAAGAATCAAAGAAACATAAAAAATTAAGTGAAAGTAAAATATATTACTATTAATTACCATTATATTTTCAGTGACCTTACACATACTAAGACCACGATAAATGATAAAATCTTTATCGAAACAAAATCTTATGGAGGTGACTGATCATGGCAAATAATAACAAAAGCGGATCAAACAGAGTAGAAGTACCACAGGCAAAAGAGGCCTTAAACAGATTTAAAATGGAAGTTGCATCTGAATTAGGTGTAAACTTAAAACAGGGATACAATGGAGATTTAACATCTGCACAGGCTGGTTCTATCGGCGGTGAAATGGTTCGTAAAATGATCAAAAGACAAGAAGAATCTATGGCAGGAAAAGAAAATTACTAAGTAATGAAAAGTGACCTTTGCAAAAAGCATAGGACACTGGTAATATGAGAGAAAGGTTTTTACACAAAACGCTGAAATAAGCACATTGTGTAGAAACCTTTTTCTTTTTATGGAAATGGTGGTTATCTTCGTTGAATAAATGAAAAAGTTTCTAACTTAAAGGGAGAAAAAACGGGTTATTTCCTATTAAAAAGAGGGGTTGGTTATTTTCACCAATTTATTTCTAGCCCTTGACAAGGGGTGTTTTTTTACGGTAAAATTTGCATGACAAATTATTAACGAATTTTTAGAGGAGAATATGAAATATATGCACAAAGAACACATAAGAGGATTAATTGGTATCACTTTAACATCAGCTCTTGCATTTGGAGTTGCATTTGGAGTAAAAGGAATGCAAGGAGAAGAAGAAGTCTATCATGGGATTCAGCTGAAAGGAAGAGTGGAATCCCATGATAGTGCAGCAAATGGTGCCATCCAAAGTGTGGCAAAAGTGGTGGAAGATAATGGTGAAGTTTCTGGGTATGTTGTGACAGTAAAAGAAACAGGGTATGGTGGAGAAATGCTGATTGATGTTGCACTCAACACTGATGGTACAAAGATTCTTGGCGTTCATGTAGGGGAGAATCAAGAAACAGAAGGAATTGGTTCTGCCATAACAGAAAAAGAGTTCTTAGAGCAGTTTCAAGGAATGACAACTCCTGCATACATGGATGGTGTAACTACAACATCAGCTGGAAGTCAAAAGATAAAAAAAGATGTGAACGAAATGAAATTAAAAGATGGCGAATATATAGCAAAAGCCAAAGAGGCGGATGACAATGGGTTCACAGAGCAAGTATCAATAAAAGTGGAAGATGGCAAGATTACTTCTATCATTTGGGATTGTGTAAAAGAAGATGGAACCACAAAAAGAAAACTTGCCGATCATGGAGAATATGTGATGACAGAAGATGGGCTCACATGGACAGAACAGGCAAATGCTCTTGCGGAAACTGTAATTAAAAATCAGTCTGTGGAATCCATTGGAATGAATGAACAGGGAAAAACAGACGCAGTAGCAGGTGTTAGTATTTACATTGGTAATTTTGTAAATCTATTAGAAGATAGTTTATCCCAAGCAGAAGTGAAAGAAAATATCGTATTAAACGATGGAGATTATATTGCAAAAGCAAGACAAGCGGATGATAATGGATTTGTAGAACAGCTTAAAATGACTGTAAAGGATGGAAAAATCACATCCGTAGATTGGGACTGTGTAAAAGAGGATGGAACAACAAAGAGCAAACTTTCACAAGAAGGACAATATGTGATGACAGAAGACGGACTCACATGGGCAGAGCAGGCGAAGGCTCTTGCAGAAACTGTGATTAAAAATCAGTCTGTGGAATCCGTAGGAATGAATGAACAAGGAAAAACAGATACCGTAGCAGGTGTTAGTATTTATATCGGTGGTTTTGTAAATCTTGCAGAAGACTGTTTGAAACAAGCAGGAGCTGTAAAAGAAGAAACACCACAAGAAGGAACGAAAATAGACGCAGTTTCAGGAGCTACCATATCATCAAAAGCCGTTGCAAGAGCCATTGATAAAGCCTATGCTTTTGTCCTTGAAATGAAATAATAAGATAAAAAGACGATAATGAGTTCAAGATAAATATCGTTTCGAATCGAAAAAGGAGTGTGGCTAAGAAAGCCCGCTCCTTTTTATGTTATAGGAAAGTCCTCACAAAACGGGTTATCCTATAACATAAAAAAGAACTGTGTGCACACTTTGTTTTAAAAGGCATACTTATATAAAACCATAATAATAAGGAAGAAAAATAATAATAAGTGTAGGAGGCATCGTTTCTGTCCATAAAACGATGAGAAACACGCTATGCGAGTTTCTCACGTTCGTGAGCAGGCGTTATATAAGAGCATGAATACTCTTGCATGACTCGTTGCTTCCGCGTAAATAAAAATTCGCTTGTCAAGCTACACTGTAAAAGTTTAGAAAATTTTCATAGACAGTTTAAATAGCGTGTGATATAATCAAATAATGCGTGAAGTAAGGCTAGAGATCTGTCTTACAAAATAAGCAAAGGTGTAGAATAGAATTTATAGTTCCGTAAAGTGACTACAAAATGGTGGTTCTTTCGGTTTTTTTTCACAAAAGTAAGACCTGTCACTGTTCTTATAGAGGCAGGAGTTTTGCGAGAAATTCAGAAACGAATAAGCAATATTTTAGTTTATTTGGATAAGATACGCCAATCTTTAATATAAAGAAAAAGTGAAAAGCCCAAGGAGGAAATTTTAAAAATGAGTTTACAAATTGAAAATTTAGAAAAAAACATGGCTAAACTTACAATTGAAGTTCCAGCTGAACAGTTTGAATCAGCAATGCAGAAAGCATATAATAATCAGAAAGGTAAAATCTCCATTCCAGGATTCCGTAAAGGTAAAGTTCCATACGCTTACTTATTAAAAGCATACGGACCAGAAATGTTCTATGAAGAAGCTGCAAACATTCTTATGCCAGAAGAATATGTAAAAGCAACAGAAAGCGATGAATGTACATTAGATATCGTTTCTAGACCAGAAATTGATGTTGTTCAGATCGAAAAAGGTAAAAACTTTATCTTCACAGCAACAGTAGCAGTAAAACCTGAAGTTACTTTAGGTGAATACAAAGGTATCAAAGTAGAAAAAGCTGTTGTAGAAGTGACAGAAGAAGATATCGAAGCAGAACTTAAAAAAGTTCAAGATCAAAATTCAAGAATGGTAACAATCGAAGATCGTGCCGTAGAAGATGGAGATACTGTAAACATTGACTATGCAGGAAGCATTGATGGTGTTGCATTTGATGGTGGTACAGCAGTAGGTCAGCCATTAGTGATTGGTTCTCATACATTTATTGACAATTTTGAAGAACAGATCATCGGACACAATGTCGGAGATGAATTTGATGTTAATGTGACATTCCCAGAAGAATATCACGCAGCTGATTTAGCAGGAAAACCAGCAGTATTCCATGTGAAAGTAAACAGCATTTCTAAAAAAGAACTTCCAGAAATTAATGATGAATTCGCTCAAGACGTATCTGAATTCGACACATTAGACGCATACAAAGAAGACATTAAAGCAAAACTCGTAGAGAAAAAAGAAGCAGAAGCAAAAGCTGCAAAAGAAGATAAAGTTGTAGAGACAATCGTTGAAAATGCTACAATGGAAATTCCAGATGCTATGTTAGCAACACAGCAAGCACAGATGGCAGACGAGTTTGCTCAAAGATTAAGCTATCAAGGATTACAGCTTGATCAATACTTCCAATTCACAGGATTAAACCGTGAAACATTCTTAGAACAAATGAAACCACAGGCTTTAAAACGCATTCAGACAAGACTTGTATTAGAAGCCGTTGTGAAAGCAGAAAACATTGAAGCCACAGAAGCTGACTTAGATGAAGAACTTACAAAAATGGCTGAGATGTATCAAATGGAAGTGGATCAGTTAAAAGGATTCCTTGGTGATGGCGAAAAAGAACAGATGATGAAAGATATCGCTGTTCAAAAAGCTGTTACATTCGTAACAGATTCAGCAGTAGAAGAATAGACAATAGCAGAAAAACCTGCGCTGACAGTTTTTCTGTACGCTATGGCGGACAAAAACGTATCATAATGATAATGGCGGAGGGGATGTTGCATAAAGAGTGACATCCCCCTGTCCATATATAAGAAGACAGGAGGATATGCGATGAGTTTAGTACCTTATGTCATTGAACAGACAAGTCGTGGAGAAAGAAGCTATGACATCTATTCAAGACTTTTAAAAGATAGAATCATTTTTCTTGGAGAAGAAGTGAACGAAACAACAGCCAGCTTAGTAGTAGCTCAGCTTTTATTTTTAGAAGCAGAGGATCCAAAGAAAGATATTTCTTTGTATATTAACAGTCCAGGTGGTTCTGTAACAGCCGGAATGGCAATTTATGATACTATGAACTTTATTAAATGTGATGTATCCACAATTTGTATGGGTATGGCTGCCAGCATGGGAGCATTCTTGCTTTCAAGTGGTGCAAAAGGAAAACGTTTTGCCCTTCCAAATGCAGAAATTATGATTCATCAGCCATCTGGTGGAGCACAAGGACAGGCAACAGACATTAAAATCGTAGCGGATCGTATTATTGAAACACGCCGTAAATTAAATGAAATATTAAGTGCAAATACAGGTCAGCCTTTAGAAGTTATCGAAAGAGATACAGAAAGAGATAACTACATGAGTGCTGAAGAAGCAGTGAAATATGGCCTGATTGACAGTGTCATCACAAGCCACTAATAAAATTTAGGAAAGGATGAGGTGACAAAATGCCGGGTCGTATAGATGAAAGAAAACCTCTTCGTTGTTCTTTTTGTAATAAGACACAAGATCAGGTAAGAAAGTTAATTGCAGGACCTAATGTTTATATTTGCGACGAATGTGTAGAAGTTTGCTCTGAGATCATCGAAGATGAGTTCGATGAATTGGAGTCAGCAAATAATGAAATCAATCTATTAAAACCAATTGAAATCAAGAATTTCCTTGATCAATATGTGATTGGGCAAGATGATGCAAAAAAAGTTTTGTCCGTAGCTGTGTATAACCATTACAAGAGAATTATGGCGGATAAAGATCTGGATGTGGAACTTCAAAAGAGTAATATTTTAATGCTCGGACCAACAGGTTCTGGTAAGACTTTACTCGCTCAAACTCTTGCAAAATTATTAAATGTTCCATTTGCCATCGCCGATGCAACCGCTCTTACAGAGGCAGGTTATGTCGGAGAAGATGTGGAGAATATTTTATTAAAATTAATTCAAGCAGCGGATTATGATATTGAACGTGCAGAATATGGCATTATCTATATTGATGAAATTGATAAAATCACTCGTAAGTCTGAAAACACGTCTATCACAAGAGATGTTTCCGGCGAAGGTGTTCAACAGGCGTTATTAAAGATTTTAGAAGGAACCGTTGCTTCTGTTCCACCACAAGGTGGAAGAAAACATCCACATCAAGAATTTATTCAAATTGATACAACAAATATTTTATTTATTTGTGGTGGTGCTTTTGATGGTCTTGAAAAAATTGTGGAGAATAGAACTGGTAAGAAAGAAATTGGTTTTACCGCAGAAGTGACAGATAAGAGCAAGAGAAATGTAGGAGAATTACTCCGTCAAGCTCTTCCAGCCGATTTTGTGAAATTTGGAATGATTCCAGAATTTATCGGTCGTGTTCCAGTTGTTGTATCCCTTGACTTGTTAGATGAGGATGCACTGGTTCAGATTCTATCAGAGCCAAAGAGTGCTCTTACAAAACAATATAAACGTTTATTTGAATTGGATGGTGTGGAGCTTACTTTTGAAGAAGAGGCCTTACGTGCCATCGCAAGAAAAGCCATTGCAAGAAATACAGGTGCTAGAGGGCTTCGTGCCATCATGGAATCTGTAATCATGGATTTAATGTATACACTTCCATCAGACGAATTAGTAGAATCTTGTGTCATTACAAGAGAGATGGTGGAAGAAGATGGAGAACCAATTCTCACATATGGGGAAAAACCACAGCCGAAAAAAGGGCTTGTGAGAAAGAGATCTTCCAAAAACAATGGTGAAATTGCTTAAGCTATAAAGGCATAAAAGACAGCCGGAGTCAGAAAGAATAAGTTTTTTGATTCGGCTGTTTTTTGCACATGGCGACGAGAAAAATAGAAAAACTTTTGATGAAAATGGAGGAAAAAACATGGAAAAACTCAGAATGCCGATGGTTGCATTAAGAGGAAAAGTTGTCTTTCCAATGACAGTTGTTCATTTTGATGTATCAAGAGAAAAATCGGTACAAGCAGTGGAAAACGCAATGAAGGGAGATCAACTCCTTTTCTTAGCATCCCAGATAGAAGATGGAGTGGATAATCCAGAGCGTGATGATTTATATAGTGTCGGTGTTGTTGCAAAAATAAAGCAAATGATAAAACTTCCAGGGAATGTAATTCGTGTCCTTGTGGAAGGTGTAAAGCGTGCTAGATTGGTAGAACTTGTAGAACAAGACCCATATCTATATGCAGAAATTGAAGAGATGGATACTGTACTTGAGAGCGGAGAAATTGATGAAGAACACACAAAAGAAGCCATGAGCCGTTCTTTAAAGGATGTGATTCGTTCTTATGGATTTGAAGGAAGTAAATCAAGCAGAAATATCATTGGACAGATTTTGGACATTAATGATTTAGAAGAATTAATTTACGAGATTGGTTCTCAGTTGCCAATTAGTTCCAAACAAAAACAAGTGATTTTAGAGGAAGACGATTTATTAGAGCGTGGACAAAAATTGCTTGTGACTCTCTCAGAAGAAATTGAAATTTATCAAATTCGAAAAGAGATTCAGGAAAAAATTCGAGAAAAAGTTGATAAAAACCAAAAAGATTATATTTTAAGAGAACAGATGAAAGTCATTCGCGAAGAATTGGGCGAAGGTGCGGATGCAGAGGCGGATGAATTTGAAGAAAAAACAAAAGCATTGCAAGCATCAGAAGAAGTAAAAGAAAAGATCAGAAAAGAGATCAGCCGTTTTAAAAATTCTGGTGGAATGTCAGCAGAAAGCTATGTGAGCAGAAACTATATTGAAACTATGCTTGAAATGCCTTGGGAAAAGAGTTCTGAGGACAATGAAGACATTAAAACAGCTAAGAAAATTTTAGAAGAAGATCACTATGGACTTGAAAAAGTAAAAGAGCGTATTATTGAATTTTTAGCAGTTCGTTCCCTTACAAACAAAGGAGAAGCACCAATCATTTGTCTTGCAGGGCCTCCAGGAACAGGTAAAACTTCCATTGCTCGTTCCATTGCAAGGGCAGTGAATAAACATTATGTTCGCATTTCCCTCGGTGGAGTTCGTGATGAGGCAGAGATTCGTGGGCATAGAAAAACTTATGTTGGAGCCATGCCAGGACGTATTGTCAATGGAATTAAACAAGCAGGTGTTAAAAATCCTTTAATGCTTCTTGATGAGATTGACAAGGTAAGCAGTGATTATAAGGGAGATACCGCATCTGCACTCCTTGAAGTTTTAGATGGAGAGCAAAATGTGGCATTTATGGATCATTACTTAGAAGTGCCAATTGATTTAAGCGAAGTGCTTTTTGTAGCCACAGCAAATGATTTATCAAGAATTCCTAGACCACTTCTTGATCGTATGGAAGTGATTGAAGTGAGCAGTTATACAGAGAATGAAAAGTTCCATATTGCAAAACGGTACTTAATTCCAAAGCAGCTTGAAAAAAATGGATTGACAAAAGAACAACTTCACATAACAGATAAAGCGATTCATAAAGTGATTTCTTCTTATACAAGGGAAGCTGGTGTTCGTAATTTAGAACGTAAAATCGGACAGATTTGCAGAAAATCAGCTAAAATTATTATGGAAGAAAATAAAAAGCAGATTAAAGTATTGGAAAGCAATGTATCAAAATTCTTAGGAACGGAAATTTTCTCACAAGACGATGAAGATTTAAGTCCAAAGACTGGAATCGTAAGAGGACTTGCTTGGACAAGTGTTGGTGGAGATACTCTAAGCATTGAAGTCAATATTATGGCAGGAAAAGGCAAGTTTGAATTGACAGGAAATCTTGGGGATGTGATGAAAGAATCCGCAAGAACGGGAATTAGTTATATTCGTTCCGTTGGCGAGAAATTTGGCATTGCCAGTGACTATTTTGATAAACATGATATTCACATTCACATCCCAGAAGGAGCCGTTCCAAAAGATGGACCTTCAGCAGGTATTACGATGGCAACTGCCATTTTATCAGCGATTACAGGAAAACAGGTGCGTGGAGATATTGCCATGACAGGAGAGATTACACTTCGTGGACGAGTTCTGCCAATCGGTGGATTAAAAGAAAAAATCCTAGCTGCAAAAGTAGTTGGAGTGAAAGAAGTCATTGTACCTGCAAAAAATAAAAAGAATGTTTTAGATATTGATAAAGAGATTACAAATGGGTTAACCATTACGTATGCTACAACAATGGATGATGTTCTAGAACATGCTCTTGTAAAAGAAGCATAGGAGGAAAATAGATGAATGTAACAAAAGTGAACTTGGAAACAGTATGCGGGGTTACAAGCAAACTTCCAGACAATGAAATGCCAGAAATCGCATTTGCAGGAAAGTCCAATGTTGGAAAATCATCTTTAATTAATGGATTAATGAACCGAAAATCCTATGCTAGAACATCACAGCAACCAGGAAAGACACAGACGATCAATTATTATAATATCAATGAATTGCTCTATTTTGTGGATCTTCCAGGATATGGATATGCAAAAGTATCAAAAGAAATGCAGGCAAAATGGGGAAAGCTCATTGAACGTTATCTTCATACATCAAAACAACTTCGAATTGTATTTTTGCTTGTGGATATTCGGCATGATCCATCGGCTAACGATAAACTGATGTATGATTGGATCGTGAACAATGGATTTAATCCTGTGATTATCGCCACAAAACTTGATAAATTAAAACGCAGTCAAGTTGCAAAGCATGTAAAAGCTATTAGAGAAGGATTGAATTTAGTAAAAGGTACACCGATCTTTCCATATTCTGCTCTATCCAAACAAGGTAGAGATGAAATTTGGGAATTTATTGAAGAATATGTATTAAACCCACAGGAAGAAATAGAAGAAACTGTGGAAGAATAAAGATGAGAAAAAAGACCACAAGTTGGAAGATAACTTGTGGTCTTTTTGTTGTATATAGGATATAGTGACATAGCTTGATCTGTACGAATCTTAATGATATAATTAAAAAAATAAAAAAATCGAAGAATTTTAAAAATGGGCGGGGATAGAATGAAAAAAATTATAATTAGTCTTTGTTTTTTTATGCTAATGGGAACTTTTGTTGCTTGTGGACAAAAGAAAGAAGAAACAGTGGATACTTCGGTGCAATCTGAGGTAAAAGAAAAAGAAACGGATCAGAAAAGTACGCAAAAGAAGAAACAAAACAACGAGATTGAGAAGATGGAGGATATCAAAAAAGAGAGCATTATTGATCGAACAGTTGGATCTCATAAAATGCTATCAGGAGGCAATTTAATTGGGAACCGGTATAAATATTCCTGTAAAGAATTTACTGGTGCTGATTATCCGATTGTCATTCATGCAAAAGAAGATTGTGACATTCGATTGAGTACAACACTTTCTTTAGAAGAGGGAGAGTTTCAAGCGTACTTGTTGACGCCGGATGAGCAGTTAATTGAAGTGGAGGCTAACGAATCCCAAAGTTATTCCATTAAAAAAGGAGATAATTATTTTGTGCTTACAGCAGTTAAGATGAAAGGAAGTTATGAATGTCAATTCACTTCTTTAAATGATGCAAAGCTCAGTGTGTCATAAAATGAGGAAGAAAAGAAAAAGGGCTGTTGCTTTAACGGTTGAATAATCGTAAAGTGGCAGTTTCCTTTTTGTCTAAATTTTATATAACAGGGTCATAAAGATAGAATAAGAGGGAATTGTTGGAAAAATTAATTTATGTTATAATAAGGACAATAATATTTGAAATTAGAGATGAGGAAACATATGAAGTATAATAGGAATAAAGGGATAGAAGATAAGTAGAGTTGTAACAAAAAAAGTTATGAGCTAATTTGTTAAATTATTATCAATAGATATTTTGTATAGTGGGGAAAGAAAACTAGCATATATAGGATTGGGTGATGTCAAATGAAGAAATATGAAATTATGAAAGGGTATACATCTAAATATCAAATGATTGTATATCCAAAAGGACGAGTGAGATTAGAAAACCAGATAGAATTAACAGAGTTAGCAGTTGGTGGAAGTGAAGACGACAAAAATAGAAGTATTCAGTATACGAAGCAAGGAGAACTTGTTCTGACATATTATGCACCAGATTATCGAGATAATAATACAAAACAGCTTTTTTTTACACAAGTAGTCGTATATGAAACGACAAAAGAAATATTAAAAAATTATGAGAATCTTATTTTTTGTCAATTTTCATCAGGAGAAGATTTTGTTGAAGTTGTAAAAGAACCAAATCATTTTCCACTTTATGAATCATTGATTCTTACAAAAGAACAGTTAGAAGCAAAAAGTATTATAACAAAAGAACAGGAAAAACAGATATATAAAGAAGAGAATGAGAATACTTGGAAAGAATTGGTTTATGAAATTTTATATCAAAGTTTGATTGGAATGGAACAACCAATAGTCATTTTTGTACCAGAATCAGAGCCAGATTATCAAAGATATTGTCAAATCATATTATATAGATTAGTACAGTATATACCATATGGTTGTCGAAAAAATTTGACATTTGAAACAAATGGAGAAGAAGAAAATATATTGATTCAATTTGTAAAAGAAACAAATAAAAATCGAGAAAAATATCCAGATGCCTATCGGATGTGGGAACAAAGAACAAGAAGTGAAAAACGGCATGAAGATATGGAGCGTTTGGTGAATTATATTTTTGAATATGGAATTCATAATTTTCAAGAAATAGAAGAAGTACCCATTGAAGAATGGAATGTTGATTTATACTGCCAGTTTGTTAAAATAGGGTTTTGGTCTAAGTTGAAAAAAATAGATAAAATTACATTTGAAGAGTGGAAAAATTTTAAAAATAATAATAAAGTAGAAACGACTCTTACAAAACGATTTGATCAGATGGTTCATGATCTAGTTATAAAAGGTGTGATTCATTCTGGAACTATTGATATGGCATTAGAAGCAACTAGTTCCATGATTCATAATTGTTCAGATATAGTAGAATATTATAAAGATTATGCCAGTTTATTACAATTGTTAAAAGGGTTTTATACGACAGTGAGTAATGAATGGATGCAAAAAATAGGAAGTCAAATTCGTGATGATAAAACAACCAATATTAATGAGAAACTAGAAGAATTTGAAGAAACAAAACAAAATATTATTTCTATCTTTGGGAAAAGAAAAACATTTATTTTGCAGTACATTTTGACAAATAGAATGCGAACAGAGGATTCTATTATAGAAAAAGAGATGATAGAAAGAATAAAAAGAGCATTTTCTGAACAAAGGGAAGATAGTTCTACTCTGAAACAACTGATTGATTGGTCAGAAACAATGAATTTGGGGAAAAGAGAAACAAAAAGGTTTGCAGACTTATTTTTTGAACAATATCGACAGTTATTGTATGAAAAAGAATGTGAATTATATGAAAAATGGGATGATTTAGCTGAATTTGTTTTGAGTTCTAATTGTTTACAGTGTGCATCCAATTATCATGAGATTAGCGTTGAAATAAAAGAATGGCAACAATATCGTGAAGAATTAAAAAGAAAAATAGATTCCATTGATACTGTCACAGAGTTTTTACAAGAGGAAAGACAAGGACATCTTACAATAGAGAAGAAAGAAGAAGTTATGACTCAATTGCTAAAAGATGGTTTGGATTTAGGGGAATATTTTTTAGCATATAAAGAGGTAGGAGGATATGCAGAGGAAGAGATTCGAACACTTTTTCGAGAAGAAATAAAAAGACAAAAACGGAATTACAAAGCAAAAGAAATGAAACATATACGTTTGGGTGATTATTTTGGAATAGAACAAGTGATATTAGAAAAAAGAATCGGATTTTCTGTTTATCATGGTAAATCACTGGAACAGCTTCTTTATGATGTTATTTTTATGGAAATTGTTATGCCACAAATTCATGAAGTGTCTTTGTACCATAAAAAGAATCCAGAGAAAAAAGTTTCAGTAAATTGTCGTGATTTAAAAGAAGTTTTGTTGTATTTACTTGGATACATCAATAAAGAACCTCAAGGAGAAAAAACGCAACAAATTGTTATGGATATGTTAATTGATTCGGGAATGATACGAGGGAAAAAACAAGAAGAACAAATACAACAAGTAGAAATTGAAGAAACGAAAGAACAGGAGAAAGAAAGTATTGAAGACCTACAAAAAGAAGTAGAAGTGATAAAAGAAAAAAAGAAGAAGAAATCAGGATTAATACTAGGTGGGATCTTAGTATTAGCAGGCGTTTTTTTATGTGGTACGTTCTTAGGGAAGAAGTTAGAGCAAAAAGAACAAGAAATGAATATTTCCAGTGTAGAGTATGTGGATGAATACAAAGATATATTATAAGACTAAATAAAGTTGATTTGGGTAGAAAAGAGGCTGTTGCACTAAGCCTAGCATATACAAAAGATCGGCGATTTCACTTGAAATTATAATGATATTTTGTATAGTACTTTCTTTATGCCACAGCCTTCTCATCGGTCTTATATTAAGTTTCTTCCTCTTTCTTCTTAAACATTAAAGTATGAATTAAATAGGTGTACACATCAGAACTATTTGATTTCCAATTATCACAAATAGCGACTGCTTGTTCTTCTGATACAACATTCAGTTTTACTTCCAATAGAGGACTATTTTTTTCTTTTACAATACAATTTACGATATATTCCCCTTTTTTTGCTGGATAATATTCGGATAAAATCTCCACTTCATTGCGAAGTTGATAGCGATTTTCTTCAAAATATTCCATAATATCCGCTTTAATAGCATCTGGGATTTTATATTCAAAAAGGCGAAGGGTTTCAACACCTGCTGGGGTGCTATGATAATAGCTCGTATTTCGTATGATCTCAGGTCGAATTAAGCTGGAATCAATAAGCTCATTAATGGATTGTTGTAAATTAAAATAGTTTGTATATCCCTTATCTAAAATGAATTGAGAGAGTTGAGAATTGGTCAGTGGGAAGTCCACTTTATCTAGCATATATAATACAATAAGTTTATATAAAGTTAAACCATCAGCGTGCATCGTTATCGCTCCTGTCTTTGTATATCGTTATAATAATATTTGCCTTGGATACAATTTTCTTTTTTCATTTTATGGTGGATGGTATTTAAAACAAGTTTTTTATGTCCACTCCAAAGTGGGGCAATTAATAGGTTTTTTGGACCATCCCCAGTGATCCGATGAACAACGATATCAGGTCTTAGTTCGTTGATACAATCGACAATCAAAGAGGCGTATTCTTCAAGGGTATAGGTTGGAAATGGGTGTTTGTTATAATAAGTTTCCAAATCCGTATGTTTTAAAATGTGGAGTAGATGGAGTTTGATTCCATCAATGGGAAGTGTATTCAAATATCGAATTTCATCTAGGATCATATCCTTTGTTTCATTGGGAAAACCGAGGATTACATGAACAACTACGTTACAGCCAATTGCTTTTAGCTTAGGGATTGCTTCTTCAAAGCAGGATAAAGGATAGCCCCTTCGAATAAAAGTAGCCGTTTTTTCATAGATTGTCTGAAGGCCAAGTTCTATAAATACAGGTTTTTTCTCATTGAGTTCTTTCAAAAGAGAGAGGACTTCAGGAGAAAGACAATCAGGTCTTGTTCCAATCGAAAGACCGACAATTTCTGATGGAGCAATTGCCTCATAAAAAATACGGCGTAAATGGGAGATAGGGGCATATGTATTGGTAAATGCCTGAAAATAGGCAATAAACTTTTGTCCAACTTTTTTTTGCTTTAAACGGAGTTTGCCTTCCTCTATTTGTTCTGTAATGGACAAGAGTGGAGAAGAAGAAAATTCTCCAGAACCGCCTTCACTGCAAAAAATACAGCCACGACTTCCGCAAGTTCCGTCGCGGTTTGGACAAGTCATCCCCCCATTTAAAGAAAGTTTGTATACTTTTTCGCCAAATTGTTTTTGAAAATATTGATTTAATGTATAGTATCTTTGTTCCATAATAAAGTGTCCATTTCTTAATATAGTGATTTTATCATACCATTTCTCAAAATTCATGGCAATAGCAAGGAAAAAATAAATTGAGTTCTTGTATCCGATAAAAAGATGTGCTACAATGAAAAACAGAAGAAACACGTTTGGCAAGCGAAACTCACAAAGTGTGTTTCTTGTCGCGATATCTTCATATAAATTTATCTATTAGAACTAGAGTTTTAGTTATCTAAATAAATCATTATCTAAAAATTACCCAGACAATATTCACATACAAACGAGAAGAACATTGACAAAGAAGGATAGGGAGAAATGAAAATTTATAAAAGAGTTTTTTATGTTATTCATATGGTTTATAACGGGTGAAGATTCGCCTCTTGTAAGAAGAAAAGCAATGTGGGTATGTGAAAAGAAAGGAATTATTCATGGAATATGAAAGTATGTCAAAAGCACAGTTATGTGCGTTAGGAAAAGAGAGAGGAATGAAAGGAATTTCCTCATTAAAAAAGCATGAGCTAATTGAGAAATTATTGGAACAAGATAAGGGAAATGAGCAGTTATCAGAACAGAAACAAGCTGAGAAAGAAGAAACAGAATCCTTATCAAAAGGTGATATGCCAAAAAGTGTTGAAAAACAAGAGGTACAAAGACGCTCTGAGAATCAAAGGCGTATGTCAGAGGAGAAAATGGGCGGTCAAAAACGAGGAACAGATGAACGAATGGAGAATTTCAAAAAGTCTGTTGAGGAAATGGAAGAAAATGGAGAGTCACATAGAAAGAATAGCAGTTCTGATGAACAAGAGGATAAATTATGTCAAGGGACACAGGAAGGGAATGATTCTCAAAGATTGACTTTTGAAGAACTTGATAGTGGGGAAACAGCTAACGGAATCTTAGAAGTTATGCCAGACGGATATGGATTTATTCGCTGTGAGAATTATTTGCCAGGAGAAAATGATATTTATGTTGCTCCATCCATGATCCGCCGTTTTAACTTAAAAACAGGGGATATTTTAACTGGGAATATCCGAATTAAAACACAGAGTGAAAAATTTAGTGCTTTGTTATTTGTCAGCTCTGTCAATGGAGTGCATCCAGCAGAAGCGGCGAAGAGAAAGCCATTTGAAGAATTGACGCCAATTTTTCCAAATGAAAGAATTAAGTTAGAAAAGACAGGTTCTAGTGTTGCCATGCGTATTGTGGATTTGTTATCTCCAATTGGAAAAGGGCAAAGAGGAATGATTGTATCCCCTCCAAAGACTGGAAAGACAACGCTTTTAAAGGAAGTGGCAAAGAGCATTTCCACAAGTTATCGTGATATGCAACTCATTGTACTTTTAATCGATGAGCGTCCAGAAGAAGTGACCGATATTCGAGAGTCCATTGAAGGGCCAAACGTGGAGGTTATCTATTCCACATTTGATGAACTTCCAGAACATCATAAACGTGTATCCGAAATGGTGTTAGAGCGTGCAAAACGTTTAGTGGAGCATAAGAAAGATGTAGTAATTTTACTAGATAGCATTACACGTCTTGCAAGAGCCTATAATTTGACGGTGCCACCAAGCGGAAGAACATTAACCGGTGGTCTTGATCCAGCAGCCCTTCATATGCCAAAGAAGTTTTTTGGTGCTGCTAGAAATATGCGAGAGGGTGGAAGTTTGACTGTGCTTGCAACGGCTCTTGTGGAAACCGGAAGCAAGATGGATGATGTGGTATTTGAGGAATTTAAAGGAACTGGTAATATGGAATTAGTTCTTGATCGCCGATTATCAGAAAAGAGAATCTTCCCAGCTATTGACATTCCAAAGTCTGGAACGAGAAGGGATGACCTACTATTAACGCCACTGGAAAAAGATACGGTAGACGCTTTACGAAGAGAGATGTCAGGCAATCGTTCAGAAGAAACATTGGATGAAATGTTGCGTTTGTTTGTAAAGACGAAAAATAATGTAGAATTTATACAAATAGTTAAAAAATCCTTATTAAGACGCCATTAAAGGCAGGCGGAAAAAAACAGGAATTTCCAAAAAAAGCCGATATTAGGTGTTGCAATCTAATAAATGCTATGCTATAATAAAAAAGCTGTTTAGAAAGCGTAACTAAAAAAGATTGACAAGTATAAGATGTCATCTTATAGATGAATAACTGACAAAGAGGTGAAAAAGATGAGAGAAGGAATCCATCCAGCTTATTATCAAGCAAAGGTAGTATGTAACTGCGGTAACGAGTTCGTAACTGGTTCTACAAAGGAAGATATCCACGTAGAAATCTGTTCTAAATGTCATTCATTCTACACTGGACAGCAGAAAGCAGCTCAGGCTCGTGGACGTATCGATAAATTCAATCGTAAATACGGTGTTAACCAGTAATAAGAATATCAAAAATAGGTTGGGATTGAATAATCTCAACCTATTTTTGATTTACGTAGAAGACAACGTGGCATGAAAACAAAGATGAAGGGATAACATGAAAAGAACGATGATTGGGGGACAGGCCGTTATGGAAGGGGTTATGATGAAAAACCTCGATAAATATGCGGTGGCTGTCCGAAAACCGAATAAAGAAATTGTGGTGGATGTACAAGATTATGTCAGTTTTGCCGATCGATACCCCATATTAAAATTGCCCATTTTAAGAGGAATTGCAAGTTTTGTGGAGTCGTTAGTCATTGGGATGAAGACGCTCACATATTCCGCCAGTTTTTTTGAGGATGAAGAGGAACAAAAACCATCTAAGATGGATCATGTTTTTGATAAAATTTTTAAAGGAAAAACAGAGGATGTCATCATTGGAATTACGGTTTGCTTTTCTATTGTTATGGCGATTGGGTTATTTATGATTCTGCCATATTTTTTAGCAAACCTCGTAAAAGTGTGGACAGATTCGAATTTCTTACTTTCATTTGTGGAAGGACTTGTAAGAATCTCCCTGTTTCTTCTCTATATTATAGGGATTTCGCAAATGGGAGATATTAAGCGTACGTTTATGTATCATGGAGCAGAACATAAAACCATTAATTGTTTGGAACATGGGGAAGAATTGACACCAGAAAATATTAGAAAACATTCCAGATACCACAAGCGATGTGGAACAAGTTTTTTATTAATTGTTATGGTGATCAGTGTTATTTTTTTCATGTTCATTCAGGTGGAAGGAACGTGGATGCGTTTGCTTGTTCGGTTATTACTCGTTCCCGTTATAGCTGGAGTTTCGTATGAATTTATTCGCCTGGCAGGACGAAGTGAACATCCGGTGGTGCAGTGGTTAAGTAAGCCAGGAATGGCATTACAAGGACTGACCACAAAAGAACCAGATGATGAGATGCTTGAAGTGGCAATCCGTTCAGTGGAGGCCGTATTTGATTGGAGAGAATATATTCGAGCATTGAATCAGGGAGAAGTGGAAGGATGTTGTCCTTTAAAGAAAACCTCATCCGAAAGAAAAGAGAGGAAGGAATAAGAGTATGACGGCAAGACAGCTTGTTTCATGGGGGACAAAAGAGTTAGAAAAAAAATCCATTGAGAATGCCAAAGGCGATGCGTTTTATTTATTTGAGTTTATCACAGGAATATCTCGACTTGATTATCTTGTATCCGGAGAGCAGGAAATAAACAACGATGAAAAAGAGCGTTATGAACAATTGATTCAAAAACGGTGTTCCCATATTCCATTGCAACATTTAACTGGAGTTCAAGAGTTTATGGGATATGAATTTTTTGTCAATGAGAATGTGTTAATTCCAAGACAGGATACAGAAACCGTATTAGAAGAAGTGCTTCATCATGTTCCAAGTGGTAAGAAGGTACTTGATCTTTGTACTGGTTCTGGTTGTATTGCCATTAGCCTCGCCCTTTTAGGCAGTTATGAAGAGGTGTTTGCTTCTGATCTTTCAAAAGAAGCTCTTATGGTTGCAAGAAAAAATATGGAAAGGCTTTTAGGAGAAGAAAAGCCTTCCATGCTAGAACGGTTTCATTTGCTACAAGGAGATTTGTTAACCTCCATTGAAAAAGGAACAGTTTTTGATCTGATTGTATCCAATCCACCTTATATTAAAACTTCTGTTTGTGAAACTTTAATGGAAGAAGTAAAAGATCATGAACCGAGGATGGCACTGGATGGACGAGAAGACGGATTGTATTTCTATCGTAGGATCGTGAAAGAGGCAAGAGCCTATTTACAAAATGGAGGATGGCTCTTTTTTGAAATTGGTCACGATCAAGGAAAGGCGTTGGAAGAGATTTTTTCTGTTTATGAAGAATATGAGAATATTCAGATCAAGAAAGATTTAGCAGGACTTGACCGCATTGCTTTTGCACGTTATAAAAAATTAGATTAGAATAACAAGATTCATTCATAAAATGATGAAGATAACAGGAGGAACCCTATGTTTGATAAGTTAGATGATATTGTCGAAAGATTGCAAGTTGTATTACAAGAACTAAGCGATCCAGATGTAATTAATAATCAGGCGAGATACCGTCAGTTGATGAAGGAACAAAACGACTTGACGCCAATTGTTGAAAAATATACCGAGTACAAAAAAGCAAAACAGACTGTGGAAGACAGTTTGGAGTTGTTAGAAATTGAAACAGATGAAGAGATGCGTGAAATGGCAAAAGAAGATTTAAACGATGCCAAAAAACAAATCGAAACATTAGAAAATGAATTAAAGATTTTATTACTTCCAAAAGACCCTAACGATGAAAAGAATGTTATCGTAGAAATTCGTGCAGGAGCTGGTGGTGATGAAGCAGCACTGTTTGCATCAGAAGTATTCCGTATGTATAAAAACTATGCAGAAGGAAGACGCTGGAAAGTGGAAATGATGTCATTAAATGAGAATGGAATTGGCGGTTTTAAAGAAGCGATTTTCATGATCAGCGGAACAGGAGTGTATTCTCGCTTTAAATATGAATCTGGAGTACATCGTGTACAGCGTGTTCCGGCAACAGAATCTGGCGGACGTATTCACACTTCAACGATTACGGTTGCCATTATGCCAGAGGCAGAAGAAGTGGACTTTCAATTAGATATGAACGATTGTAAATTCGATGTATTCCGTGCATCTGGAAATGGTGGACAGTGCGTTAATACAACAGATTCAGCCGTTCGTTTAACGCATATTCCATCCGGTATTGTAATTTCTTGTCAGGATGAAAAATCTCAGTTAAAGAACAAAGAAAAAGCATTGAAAATTCTTCGTTCAAGATTATATGAATTAGAATTGCAAAAAGCCCATGATGCAGAGGCAGAAGCGAGAAGAAGTCAGGTAGGAACAGGTGATCGTTCTGAAAAGATCAGAACTTATAACTTCCCACAAGGACGTGTGACAGATCATAGAATTAAACTCACCTTGCATAAATTGGATTCCATTATGAATGGAGATTTAGATGAAGTGATTGACTCCTTAATTGCAGCGGATCAAACTGCTAAACTTAGTAAAATGAACGAAAACTAAAAAAATAAGGGGGAAGCTATGGGAAAACAGGCGATCACTCCTTTTGTGAAATGGGCAGGAGGAAAACGACAGTTGCTTTTCGAGATCAAAGAACGGATGCCTAAGGAATATAATTTCTATTATGAGCCGTTCATTGGTGGTGGAGCAGTGCTGTTTTCTCTACAACCAAAACAAGCCATTATCAATGATTGCAATCGCTCTTTGATCAATACGTATCGAAAGATTCAAATGGAGCCAGAAAATGTAATCAAGCAGATAGCAAGACTTGATGATGGTATTGTAGAGGGGGGAAAAGAATATTATTACGAAAAACGCACCCTTTACAATGAAAAATTAACGAATGAAGACTATGATGTGGAGATGGCAGGATTGTTTATTTTCTTAAATAAGCACTGTTTCAATGGTTTATATCGTGTCAATTCCAATGGATTGTTTAACGTTCCTTATAATAATAGCAAAAAACCTTCTTGTGACTTGGAAAATATAAAGAAAATTTCTGAGTATCTAAAACGGATAAAAATTTTAGAAGGGGATTTTGAAAGAGCCTGTAAAGATGCAAAAAAAGGAGATTTTATCTTTTTTGATAGTCCTTATGCTCCGTTGAATCCGATGTCTTTTGAATCCTATACAAAAGAAGGGTTTGATAAAGAGAGCCATGAACGTCTTGCAAATTTATTTCATGAGCTTCATAAAAAAGGTTGTTATTGTATGTTGACCAACCATAATACAGAATTAATTCGAGAACTCTATCAAGACTATGCGATAGACGTTGTTCCAGTGAAACGGTTGATCAACTCCAATGCAAAAAAAAGAATGGGCGAAGAAGTGATTATTAGAAATTATAAGAGCCCAAAATTTTAATATTATGAAAATAATGTCCCATTTCTTATGGCATAAATGACAGACTTCTGTTATCATAGGAAATGGGATAATTTTGTTGTATTTTATAGTAAGAAATGAAAAAATAAGATATGATTTTACATTTTTTTAAAATGATATTTGCATTTAACGCAAATAACAATAGGATTTCTAAAGAAAAATAAAATGAGATATATCCCTATAAAATCTTAAGAAAAATGATAAGGGAGCTAGCGTGTATTATGGCTGTATATTTAATTGATTATGAAAATGTATCTTTTAATGGATTAGAAGGAATAGAGAATTTGACATCAGAAGATACCGTACATATTTTTTATAGTGAGAATGCCAATAAAATGACTTTTGAACTGCATCATAAAATCAGTTCTTCCCCTGCTGAGTTTCACTATTATAAAGCCGATGTAGGGAAGAAAAATGCCCTTGATTTTCAACTATCCACCTACCTTGGATATTTAATTGCATTAAATCCAGAAAAGGAATACATAATTGTGAGCAATGATGAAACATTTTCTTTTTTAATTAAATTTTGGATCAAAAGAAATTTTAATGTAAAAATGGCTTGTAACTTGTTACAAGAGGAGCAGTTGGCAGAACAACAGCGACAAGAAGCAGAAGAACTACTTCATATGGAAGAGATATTACGAGAAAAAGTGTTACAAGTTCTTCCAGAATGCAGTGATGATGTAAAAGAGATTATAGGGTATATTCAGCGTTATAAGACAAAGCAAGGAATTAATAATGCCCTTGTAAAGCGATATAAAAGTGAGAGGGCAGGAGAGATTTATAAGGCGATCAAACCCTTTATCGCTGAAAAGAAGGGAAGATAAAAAAGAGCTCATCATATAAATAGATTTGATTTATGTGATGAACTCTTTTTGCCTATCTTATTATTTTTCTATTCGGGCGATTCCTTCTTCCATGGCTACATCAGCCACAGCTTTTGCTACCACATCGGCAACTCCTTTATTGAGGGCGGATGGAATGATATAATCAGGAGAGAGTTCCTCTTCAGGAATCATGCTTGCGATAGCATAGGCAGCTCTTTCTTTCATTTTTTCTGTAATTTCTTTTGCACGCACTAAGAGAGCACCTTTAAAAATACCTGGGAAGACTAAAACATTATTAATCTGGTTTGGAAAATCAGATCGACCTGTTCCAACGACCAAAGCACCACCAGCCTTAGCTTCTTCTGGCATAATTTCAGGAATAGGGTTTGCCATAGCAAATACAATTCCTTTCTTCATAGTTGACACCATTTCTTTTGTGACAAGATTTGGGCGAGAAACTCCAATAAAAGCATCTGCACCTTTTAAGGCGTCTGCAAGAGTTCCATGTTCATGATTTCGATTGCTGATTTTAGAAATTTCTTCTTGACCAGCATTTAAGCCTTCATCGCCTTCACAAATAATCCCTTGAATATCACACATGATAATATTGCCAAATCCCATGTTGATCAGCAATTTTCCGATGGCGACTCCTGCCGCACCAGCTCCATTGATGACAATTTTCATCTGTCCCATTTGTTTTCCTGTCACTTTCATGGCATTTAACAGAGCACTAGCCACCACAATGGCAGTTCCATGTTGATCATCATGAAAAATAGGAATATCACATACTTCTTTTAGACGTCGTTCAATTTCAAAACAGCGAGGAGCAGAAATATCTTCTAAGTTAATTCCGCCAAAACTTTTAGAAATTAGAGCAATGGTATTGACAATCGTATCTGTATCTTTCGAATCGATGCAGATAGGAAAGGCATCCACATCGCCAAACTCTTTAAAGAGGGCACATTTTCCTTCCATAACAGGCATTCCAGCGGCTGGACCAATATCACCAAGACCGAGTACCGCTGTTCCATCTGTGATTACCGCAACCAGATTAGAACGGCGTGTTAAAGTAAAAGATTTCTCATAGTCTTTTGCGATCTGACGGCATGGTTCTGCTACGCCAGGCGTGTAAAGAAGGGAGAGATCTTCTTTTGTTTCAATTTTTTTTCGTGAAATAACTTCGATTTTCCCTTTCATTTCTTCATGAAGTTTTAAGGCTTGTTCGTTTATATTCATGCTTATAGTTCCTTTCCATTTGAAAATGTATTAAAAATTTATATCACTCACTATATCATTTCTTCAGGATGAAAAATTTCATCAAAACGCTCTGGTGTTAAAAATCCGAGTTTTACGCAGGCTTCTTTTAGAGAAATGTTTTCCTTAAAAGCCTTTTTAGCGGTTTTTGCTGCATTATCATATCCGATATATGGATTAAGGCAAGTAACAAGCATTAAAGAGCGATGAAGATTTTCCTCCATTTTTTCCTTATTCGCTTTTATGCCGATCACACAATGCTTATGGAAAGAGAGAATCCCATCTGTTAAAAGACGAACGGATTGTAAAAAGTTATAAATGCAAACAGGCATATATACATTTAATTCAAAATTTCCCTGAGAAGAAGCGATACCAACTGCCACATCATTTGCCATAACTTGAACTGCCACCATGGTAAGTGCTTCGCATTGGGTTGGATTCACTTTACCAGGC
Source organism: uncultured Eubacteriales bacterium (assembly GCA_949284175.1). Taxonomy (GTDB): domain Bacteria; phylum Bacillota; class Clostridia; order Lachnospirales; family Lachnospiraceae; genus Scybalomonas. Next base: position 28,959 of record CASDVE010000014.1, on the reverse strand, counting down.
ATAATGGAACTTCCAGGTTCGTTTTCTGGGATTGTAATTTCACCAAGACCACAGCGAGGGCCACTAGAGAGCCAACGAATGTCATTGGCGATTTTCATAAGATTTGTTGCCAATGCTTTTAGACCCCCATGAGCAAACACAAGGGCATCTTTACTTGTCAAAGCATGAAATTTATTTGGAGAAGTGACAAATGGAACACCAGTTAACTCAGATACTATTTTGGCAACTTCTACATCAAACCCTTTTGGAGCATTTAATCCGGTTCCAACTGCTGTTCCACCAAGGGCAAGCTCACTTAAACCTTGAAGGCTTTTCATGAGCATTTCTCTTGTGGCAAGGAGCATATGTTTCCAACCGCTAATTTCTTGAGAAAATGAGATAGGAGTTGCATCTTGTAAATGGGTGCGTCCTGTTTTGATGATTCCCTTATTTTCCTGTTCTAGCCTAGAAAGTTCCACAATCAATAAATCCATGGCAGGAAAGAGGCGATATTGAATTTCTAATGTTGCAGAAATGTGCATGGCTGTTGGAAAAGTATCGTTAGAACTTTGCGACATATTGGCATGATCATTTGGATGGAGAATGGATTCACCAGCAATTTCATTTCCACGATTGGCAATGACTTCGTTGACATTCATATTGGATTGGGTACCACTTCCTGTCTGCCAAACAGCAAGGGGAAAGTGCTGATTCAATTTGCCAGAAATGATTTCATCACACACTTGGCAAATGAGATCACAACGTTTTTTGTCCAGCTTTCCAAGATGATAATTGGCCATAGCTGATGCTTTTTTCAAAACACCAAAAGCGTGGATCACTTCCATTGGAATTTTTTCGATACCAATTTTAAAGTTTTCAAAACTTCTTTCTGTTTGAGCTCCCCAGTATACGTTAGAAGGCACTTTTACTTCTCCCATAGAGTCATGTTCGATTCGATATTCCATAGTTATGTCACTCCTTTTTATCGTTGAATAGTTTCTGAATCCTAGTAAAGATATTGTAGCATAAATAAAAAAGGAAGAAAAGTTTCTTGATAGGCTGATTTTGGGAAGAATAAAGAAAAATTCATATTATGGATTTTTGAAAAACTGTGGTAGAATAGAACAGGAAATTTCTAAGAAGAAAGATCAGAAAATATGACAAGAAAGAAAGGCTAAAGTATGAGTGAACTATCGAAAAAAGACCCGAAAGGGCTTGCATTACTTCCACTCCTTGTATTTATTGGTATCTATCTTGGTGCAGGACTTGTGCTGGATATGCAAGGAATGGATATGGCGTTTTATCAATTTCCATCGCCAGTTGCAATTTTAATAGGAGTTGTTGTTGCATTTATTATTTTTAAAGGAACGATAGAAGAGAAATTTTCTATGTTTGTAAAAGGATGTGGACATGAAAATGTTCTTACTATGTGTTTCATTTATTTGTTTGCAGGAGCATTTGCCACAGTTGCTAAAAACATGGGTGGCGTGGATAGTGTTGTCAACTGGGGACTTTCTATTATACCAGCAGAGTACATTACGGCAGGGCTGTTTATTATGGCAGCGTTTATTGCTGTTGCCACTGGAACCTCTATGGGAACCATTGGGGCTGTTGGACCTATTGCTATTGCTACTGCCCAAAGGGCAGGACTTTCCCCAGCACTTGTGGTGGCAGCGATTGTAGGTGGTGCTATGTTTGGGGACAACTTATCCGTTATTTCTGATACGACCATTGCGGCAACGAAGACCCAAGGCGTCAATATGAGTGATAAATTTAAAGTGAATTTTATGATTGCATTGCCACCAGCAATTATTACAATTGTTTTATTGCTTATGTTTGGACAACCAGATCATCCAATTCCCCTTGAAAATCTGGAATTTAGCGTGATAAAGATTATTCCCTATCTTGTAGTGCTTATTTTAGCACTTGCTGGGTTCAATGTATTTTTAACATTGGGAATTGGGATTTTAGTGGCAGGTATCATTGGCATTGGATATGGAGATTTGAATGTTTTAACATGGGCACAGGGAATTTATTCTGGATTCAATGGGATGATTGAGATTTTCCTTTTATCCTTAATGGCGGGAGGACTCGCTCATATGGTAACCGAAAATGGAGGGCTAGAGTGGCTGATTCGGAAAATTAAACGGTTTATTCGAGGGGAAAAAACAGCAGAAATAGGGATTGCCACCATTTCCTCTCTGGCAGATTGTGCCATTGCCAACAATACCATTGCAATTATTATTACAGGTGGAATTGCAAGAGAACTATGTGAAAAATATCATGTCGATCCAAGAAAAAGTGCTTCTTTATTGGATATATGGGCATGTATCTTTCAAGGGTTTCTTCCATATGGGGCTCAAATTTTATTAGCAGTGAGTCTAACTGCGGATACGAGTAAACTTTCTCCCCTTGATGTCATTCCTTTATTATGGTATCAAATGTTATTAGCACTATTTGCCATACTATCTATTTTTATTCCCTATGATCGGCTTTTGATTAAAAAGCATCCATGGAATTTTAAAACTTGGAAGGCTGAGAAGTAAGGGGAAAGAGAGCATAAGAAACACGTTTGATTTACTGTCTTCGTGCAAATAATGGGGCTATCACAAAGTATGTGATAGCCCCATTATTATAAAAAGCATGATTATTTACGCTTTTTTGACTCTGTTTCAAAATGTGGATTGGAAGATAATGCTGTTTGAATATCTTGAAAGCCTGAGAATAGATCGGTTAAATTTTTGTAATAAGAGGAAATTGTTTGAAATTCTGAACTAATTTTTTGTTCTGTTTTTAATAAAAGATCTAGTTGTTTTTGAGAGCTTTCTATCATTGTGTGAAGCTCACCTAGTTCTTGTTCCAGAAAATTCAAATGTCCATGAATTTGCACTAAGGCTGAATTTAAAATATCTGGAGCTACATCACCTTCGTGAATCCAAGATTGATCTCGATAAATAGGATAGAGTGGAATTGGTTTATGACCGAGCAGTTGATCCGCTGTAACGCCTAAATAGTTACATAATTTGATGATAGTTTTAGGTGTCATGGCGGTTTCGCCAGTTTCATATCGAGAAATTTGGGGAATGGAAACAGAAAGTTCCTCAGCAAGTTGTTTTTGGGTAATGCCTAACTCTTTGCGAATTTCTTTTAGTTGCATCATGTTAATTTCCGTCCTTCCTGATAGTCCATATTTTAGTTATTATATCCAAGAAAGGATGGAAGAAACTTGAAATTTCATAATAAGAAAATTTTATATAAAGAAATATAGAAAGTAAGAAATAAAAAAATCCCCATAAATGAGGAGGAGGCTGTTGCATTGGAGATTCAGGGGGAGGAAGAATTCACAATGTAACAGCCCATATGAAATAATATGAAAAATTTGTTTTGATAGCCTGTATTGACTATGGTTTAAGTATAGGGCATAAATGTGTAGAAATCTTGTTGAATATATGAATAATATGTGAACCTTTTGTAAATCATTTTTTTTCTGTTGAGAATTGGAAAAATAATGAAGAAAAACGTTGAAAATAGAGAAAGTTCTTTTCTGTTTTTTGGAAAAAGAGTGGGGTATTTTTCCAGAAAATAAATAGTAAAAAAAGGATAAAGTAATTTCTAAGAATAGTTTATTTTTTTTTAACATTTATTTATGATTTTGTTATTGTATTTTTCCACAGATTTGGTATACTAATATGCGTAAAGAGCTTTTCAATAATATTTGAATCCTCTCCCCTCATTTTTTAGAAGTAAGAAAAAGGACTCCGTGCGCTGGAGTCCTTTTTTCTTTTGCCTTGAAGGCATAAGTCAGTGAGGAAAGTAGCGAATTTAGAAAAAAGAAAATAGTTTACTTGAATAATTCGCTAATAAATTCATGTTATAGCACATGAATTGTATGCTATAATAACTTATATATTTTTATACAGAGGAGGTGGAGTAAAATGCAAGGGATGCAGATTTTTCGAACTTTGGAATTTACGAATGAAAAAGCACCTCATGTTAGGGAAGTCATGAGGTCAGAAAAAGAACAGATTGCATTATACACATTAAACGATGGAATTAGTATCAGGTTGGAACCGGAGGAGGAAGAACCTGTTATTCTACTTTTTGTTATAGAAGGGAGTTTGCATTGCTTTGAAGCAGGCAAAGAACAGGTTGTCATGAGTCAAGATGTTCTTTGTTTGAATCAAATAAAAAATTGTTGTTTGATCACATCGAAAGGAAGAAGTTGTTTTTATCTTTATACGAAAAATTATTCTCAAAAGATAGAAGAAATTCAAGCACTATTTGAGTATTCAAAAAGGGCAAATCCGAGGGATCGCTATACGTTAGGGCATAGCAGGCGTGTGCATAATTATTCAATGTGTTTAGCGAAGGAATTTAAGTCGAAGTGTCAGTTAGCAGAACTTTCTGTATCCGCACTTTTACATGACATTGGCAAGCTGGAATTGCCAATTGATATCTTGTTAAAGCCCGGAAAATTAACTGATGGTGAATATGACATCATAAAGACACATTCGATGGTCACATATGAAAAATTACTGCCTGTTTATGGAGAGGACATTGCTTATATCGCATCTTCTCATCATGAAAAGTTGGATGGTTCGGGGTATCCAAGAGGATTGAAGGGAAATGAGATACCATTTGAGGCAAAGATCATTGCAGTAGCGGATGTTTTTGATGCGTTGACTTCAAAGCGTTCTTATCGAGAACCTATGAAGTACGAAGAGGCAATACAATTTTTGGAATGTAATTCGAAACAATTTGAAGGTGAAATTGTTTGTGTTTTACGACAGAAGGTGGAAGATGGTTCCATTTTTAAGAAATGGACAAGCCCATCATAAACGATGAGAAAAAAGCACTACAAAAAAACTGTGGTGCTTTTTTTGTTATATCTCTTTAATGTGGTAATAAAAGAAAGCAATTGAATTGAATTTCAAAGCATTCTAGTGTATACTTTGATTTACGAGAAGGCAATGAGTCGGAAACGATACATATAAGTTTATGGTCATTGTCTGCCAACATGGACTATATGCAAGAGAGTGAGTGGATATGAAATGAAACGAAAAAGACAGCTCCTTTCCTTTTCTGAACAAGAAATGATAGAAATGGCATTTCGACAGAAATTTTTATCAAAAGAAGAGCAAAGCATTTGGCAGGAAGTCTATGGCGATATGAAAAGGCATTTCGATCCCCATTATTACTATGTAAGAGAACAGGAAAGAGGATTTGTTGTTCTTACATTGGGAAAAGGTGTGGATCGGTTGCAGGAATCTTACATAGAGAAAGAAGAGTATTTAAAGACATATTGTGTGGACTGTCTAGGGATGGAATTCCTTCTAAAAGCGTATGATGATTTAAAAATGGAAGTCAAGAAAGAGGGAGAATACATTCAACAGTTTTTATATCCCGGAGAACAGTTGCCAATCGAAGCCATGAGGGAAATTTTCTTGCGTACCAATCCAAAAGACGTGACGTATAATGAATCCTTTTTTATCGATCCAAAGAAAAGTGTTGCTATGGAAGTGATTCTTACAAAGGAGAAAGAAAAAGAAAGCTGTGGAATTTGCGAACAATGCAAAAATATAAATTGTACTTCTAGAAAAGTGAGAAGGGAGTTAAGAGGACAAAATTATGGATATCAGAGAATATTTAAAAAATAATATTTTATTAATGGATGGGGCGATGGAAACGTATTTTGATGCGTTGGGAGAGAGTGAAGAAGAGCTTGCAGAAAGTGCAAATTTTACGAACCCAGAACTGATACAAAACATTCATAATTCTTATATTGAGAAAGGAGCACAGCTCATTAGAACTAATACTTTTGCTGTGAACCATGTCTTTTTTCATTCGGAAGATAGAATGAAACAGTGTATTCAGTTAGGATATGAGATTGCCAAAAAAGCGGTAGAACAATCGAAAAAAGATGTATGGATTGGTGCTTCCATTGGACCGATTCCAGAGGATGGAGAGCTAGAAGATAGAGAGTCCATTTTAAAAGAATATGAATTTTTATGTGATTGTTTTCTTGAAATGGGATGTAAAATCTTTATTTTTGAAACCTTTACGGTGGTAGAAGATGTGGCTCATATTGCCAAGTATTTAAAAGAAAAGGATGAAACCTTATTTGTGATGGGAAATTTCCATTTTAATAAGATGGGATATACAAAGGAAGGGCTTAGTATCCAGCGTTTTATTGATATGGCAGGTAATATTGAAGAATTGGATGCTTATGGGTTCAATTGTGGAATCGGAGCAGGACATTTATACGAATTGTTAAAGTCTGTGACATTTCCAAATGAAAAATATGTAAGCTGTGTTCCAAATTCAGGATATCCGTATCAAATGAGAGGAAAGAAAATTTATTCTGATAGCCCTGTTTATTACACCGAGTGCATGAAAAAAGTGGTAAAACTTGGGGCGAATATTATTGGGGCTTGTTGTGGTTCAAGACCGAGTTATATTGAAAAGTTAAAGGAAGGCATTCCACTTGATCAGGTGTATGAAAAAAAGGTGTGTAAGAGAGAAGTTTCTTTGCCAAAGCATAAAAAAGATTGGGCAAATCCATTTATGGCAAAATTAAATCGTGGTAAGAAAGTGATTGCGGTGGAGCTAGATCCTCCTTTTAATCAAGATGCAAAAAAATTGTTGCAAGGAGCCAAATTGCTTTCAGAAGAAGGTGTTGATATGGTAACCTTAGCAGATTCCCCTCTTGCAAGAGCGAGGGCCGATTCGATTCAGATGGCGATTCGCATTCAAAATGAAACGGGACTTCATGTGATGCCACATATTTGTTGTAGGGATAAAAATAAAATTGCTATGCGTTCCCAAATGATTGGAGCCTATATTAATGGCATTCGCAATCTGCTTATTGTCACAGGTGATCCCATCGATCGAGGGGATGAAGATAGTATCAAGAGAGTGTATAATTTTAACTCCATTCGTTTGATGGATTATGTATCGGATATGAATGTGGAGTTATTCGGAGAAGAACCCGTGGTGTATGGAGGAGCTTTAAATTACGCAGGAGCCAATGTCAATGCCATTGTTGATCGAATGAGAAAGAAAATAGAGGCAGGTTGTCAGTATTTTTTAACACAACCTGTGTATTCAAAAGAGGATATGGAGAGAATCCGCTTTTTAAAAGAAAATGTGGATACAAAAATTTTATGTGGAATTATGCCATTGGTAAGTTATAAGAATGCGAGATTCATTCGAAATGAAATGCCAGGAATCCACGTTCCAGATGATATTTTTGAGCAATATCGACCGGATATGACAAGAGAAGAGGCAGAAGAAATTGCCGTAGAAGTGTCGGTATCCATCGCTATGAAAATGAAAGATATAACGGATGGCTATTATTTTATGACACCGTTTAATCGAGTGTCCCTGATTACAAAGATTTTAAGGCGTTTAAAAGAAGAATTAGGTGAAGAATAGAAAGGAAGGGTGCTTGGTAGATGACAAAAGAACAGTTTAAACAGTTACTAGAGCAAGGAATCGTCTATATGGATGGTGCCACAGGGAGCAATTTACAGGCAAAAGGAATGGAGATGGGTGTTTGCCCAGAAACTTGGATTTTAGAACATGAAGAAGTGTTATACCAACTGCAAAAGGAGTATTTTAAGGCGGGAAGTCACATTGTGTTAGCACCTACATTTACTGCCAATCGTGTGAAGTTAAGAGAATATGGTTTAGAAGAACAAATAAAAGAGATAAATCATCGTTTGGTAGCAATTTCTAAGCGTTCGGCAGGAAAAAATGGATATGTGGCTGGTGATATGACAATGACCGGTGAACAACTCTATCCGATGGGAACGATGCAGTTTGAGGAGCTTGTGGATATTTATAAGGAACAGGCAAATTATCTTGTGGAAGCAGGGGTTGATCTCTTTTGTGTGGAAACGATGATGAGCCTCTCTGAAGCAAGAGCGTGTTTGATAGCCATTAAAGAAACCTGTGATCTTCCAGTCATTGTGAGCATGACTTATAATGAAGATGGAAGAACCCTTTATGGAACAGATCCTGTCATAGCGGTAATTGTTCTTGAAAATTTAGGTGCGGATGCCATCGGTATCAACTGTTCCACAGGTCCAAAGGAAATGATACCTTTGATTGAAAGCATGAAACAGTATGCGAGTATTCCAATTTTAGCCAAACCAAATGCAGGATTGCCGGAACTTGTGGATGGAAAGACGATTTATGATATGACACCAGAGGCGTTTGCTCAATATGGAGAAGAATTAGTAAAAGCTGGAGCTTCTATATTGGGAGGATGTTGTGGGACGACGCCAGAGCATATCAAGGCGCTTGTGGATAAGACAGTGATGATGACGCCTCCTAAGTGCAAAGTAAAAGACTATCGGGCAGTGACTTCAGAAAGACAGACAACATTTTTTAAGCCATATGGAAGGTTTCAGATCATTGGAGAGAGAATCAATCCAACAGGAAAGAAAAAGTTACAAGGGGAATTAAGAGAAGGAGAATTAGATCTTGTTATTCAGATGGCAGAAGATCAGGAGATGCAAGGAGCATCCATTTTGGATATTAATATGGGAATGAATGGTATTGATGAAAAAGAAATGATGTTACGTGCCGTTCAAGAAGTATCCATTGCGTCTAATTTACCACTTTGTATTGATTCTAGTCATGTGGATGTCATTGAATCCGCACTTAGAATTTACCCAGGACGAGCCCTTATTAACTCCATTTCATTAGAAAAAGAGAAGTTTGAAAAACTCATTCCGATTGCAAAAAAATATGGTGCCATGTTTATTTTATTGCCTGTTTCTGACAAAGGGCTTCCAAACAGCTTGGAAGAAAAAATAGAGGTGATTCAAACCATATTAGATCGTGCGTATTCTTTGGGATTCACCAAGTATGATATTGTAGTGGATGGATTAGTTGCCACTGTTGGAGCCAATAAAAATGCTGGAATTGAAACCATGGAAACGATTAAATACTGTACAGAACAATTAGATTTATGTACCGTTTGTGGACTTTCTAATATTTCCTTTGGACTGCCAGAGCGTTCTTATATTAATTCTGCCTTTCTTACCATGGCGATTGCCAATGGACTTACGATGGCGATTGCCAATCCATCTCAAGAGTTATTGATGAATTTGGCGTTTGCATCAGACTTATTATTAAATAAAGAAGACAGTGATATTCGCTATATTGAGCGAATGAATGCACTGGCACAGGAAAAACAAGGGGGAGGAGAAAAAAGCCAACCTACAATTGCAAACAATATGCCAAAAGTATATGAATGCGTCATGAAAGGGAATAAAAATGCCATCGTAAAAGAGGCAAAAGAAGAATTAAAGCTAGGAAGAAAGCCAGAAGAGATTATCAATGAACTGTTGATACCAGCCATTAATGAAGTCGGTGTATTATTTGAAAAACAAAAATATTTCTTGCCACAGCTTATTTCCAGTGCAGAAACTATGAAAACTGCCATCGAATACTTAGAGCCAATGATTGAAAGAAAGACATCAAAAGAAAAGATGCCGACTATCGTGATGGCAACGGTGGAAGGGGATATTCATGATATTGGAAAAAATCTAGTAGTATTGATGTTAAAAAATTATGGGTATCATGTCATCGATCTTGGAAAAGATGTGAGCAAAGAAGTAATTTTAAAAACAGCCATTGAGGAAAAAGCGGATATTATCGGATTATCAGCTCTTATGACAACCACGATGATGCGGATGAAAGATGTGGTGGAATATCGAAATGAGCTAGGGGTTGATGTGAAAGTGATCATTGGAGGTGCAGTTATTACCAATAGTTTTGCAAAAGAAATTGGAGCGGATGGATATTCCAAAGATGCCACAGAAGCAGTAAAATTAGTGCAAACATTATTGGGAGAAACTGCAAACAATTAGTGAAAGTAAGAAGTTCAAAAATTTGGTGATGTCCAGTAAACATACCGAGTGTGGATTGAAATAATAAAAGAATAAGAAAAGGATAAAAGAGATGGTGAAAGAGAAGAAAAGATATACAGCTGATTTGATCATCCCTGTCTATAAGCCTACAAAGCAGTTTAAAAAAACATTAAAAAGAATTGATGCCCAAACAAGAAGACCAGATCGGATTATTTTGATGAATACAGAAGAACAATTTTTTGATAAAACTGTGTTAGAAGGGATTCCGTATGCAGAAGTGCATCACATTAAAAAGTCAGAATTTGATCATGGAGGAACGAGAAATCAAGGGGCTAGTATGTCGAATGCGGATATTTTGATCTTTATGACGCAAGATGCGATTCCAGCCAATTGCCACTTGATAGAACAGTTATTAGAGCCGTTTGAGGATGAACAAGTTTCTGCTGTTTATGCACAACAGATGGCGGATGAGAAAAAAAGTCCTATTGAAGCCTATACAAGAACGTTTAATTATCCAAATGAGAGCAGAAAAAAAACAATCGATGATTTAGAAACTCTTGGAATCAAGACGTTTTTTTGCTCCAATGTCTGTGCGGCTTATCGAAAAAAAGATTATGAGGAAGTGGGAGGTTTTATAAAGAAGACGATTTTCAATGAAGATATGATTATGGCTTCTTTGCTCATTGAGAATGGAAAAGCTATTTATTATAATGCAAAAGCAAAAGTATGGCACTGGCATGATTATTCCGCTATGGAGCAATTGCATAGAAATTTTGATCTGGCGGTATCCCAGCAAACATATGGGGGGCTTTTTTTGAAAGTTAAGTCAGAAAGCGAAGGCATCCGTCTTGTAATTGCCACCATAAAACATTTATTACAAATAGGAAAGTGGTATCTAATTCCAAAACTCGTTTGGCAAAGTGGATTTAAGTTTATCGGTTATAAGATGGGACGTTCTTATGAAAAACTTCCAAAATGGCTGATTAAAAAGTTGACCATGAATCGAGAATACTGGGAAGAGAAATAAAAAATACTTGCATCTACACAAGAAAAACAGAGGAAGGAGTTTCCGAATACATGAGTAAACAAAGAAGAAAGAAAAAGAAACGCCTGATGAGATGGATTGTCCTAAGTACACTGTTAGTTCTCTCTGCTTTTGTTGGAGGAAAAATTGGTTATATGAAATATCAACTTGTAAGTTCCATTAAGCAAGGAGATGTTTCTTTTCAAGAGATGGGAGTGGATGCTTCCACTGTATACGATAAAGATATCATTAATATTTTATTAATCGGTGCGGATTCAAGAGAAGAATGGAATGACTCTGGTCGTTCGGATTCCACTATGATTGCAACGCTGGATTTAAAGCATGGGCAGTTAAAACTCACTTCCTTAATGCGTGATATGTACATTGATATTCCAGGACATGAAAAAAATCGCTTCAATGCCGCTTATAAATTTGGTGGTGTTGCTCTTCTAAATGAAACCATAGCACAAAATTTTAATGTGCGTTTAGATGGATATGTCATTGTGGACTTTAAAGCCTTTCGCGATGTCATTGACGAATTAGGAGGGGTGCAAATTCCATTAACGGAATTAGAAGCACAGTATTTGAATCGGGCTTATCATGGAAAGATCACAGTGGAAGCTGGTATGCAGACGTTGACTGGAAAAGAAGCACTGGCTTATACAAGAATCCGTCAAGTCCCATCTCTTGATGGCAATCACTATGATTTTGGACGTACGGAACGCCAAAGAAGAGTATTAAATTCCCTTTTTTCTCAATTCAAAAATCAGGGATTTTCTGAGATTATGGACATTCTTAAAATGGTGCTTTCTAATGTGACAACGGATTTATCCACAAAGCAGATAGAAAGTCTTGTATTTTCCATAATAAAAGTTCAAGATAAGGAGATAAAACAGCTCTGTGTGCCAGTTCATGATGGGTATGAGGATATAGATTTAATACTTCCAGGAACTTCAAGACTTTCTAAAGTATTAGATATTGATGTGGAAAAAAATAAAGATGCCATTCAGACATTTATTTTTGAGCAGTACAAAAATAACAATGGTGGGGAGGGAGCAACGTCTTTAGAAACGAAGGATGAGAATAGCGAAGAAAGCAGTTTAGAGTAGCGAAAAAGCAGAAAGGAGTTTTCCTATGAATACAAATCAAATGACATTATCATTACTTGTTGACAATAATCCAGGTGTGTTAAGCAGAATCTCAGGATTATTTAGCCGTAGAGGCTATAATATTGAAAGCATTACCGCCGGTGTGACCCAAGATCCAAACTATACAAGAATTACAGTGGTCGCTTCTGGTGAGGATCTTGTGTTGGAACAGATTCGAAAACAAATTTCAAAACTGGTTGATGTTCGAAAAATCATTACCATGAACCAAGAACAGTCAGTATGTCGAGAACTTATGCTTGTAAAAGTTGGTGTGAGTAAAAAAGAAAAACAAGAAGTGATCGCCATTGCCAATATTTTTAGAGCAAAAATTGTAGACGTTTCAACGGATTCTCTTATGATGGAGTTGACAGGAACGATCAATAAATTAGACGCATTTTTAGGATTATTACAGGATTTTGAAATAAAGGAAATGGTTCGTACAGGAATTACAGCGTTAAGTCGAGGTGCTTATGAAGGAACCATTCGCCCAGATGATCCCGATGATGTGGACTGGATTATCAATATTGATAAATGTTAAAAATAAAAGCACCCATATCCTATGATTCAAAAGAAAAGATACGATAACTGATATAATTTATAATTATGATAAGTATTCTATATATGTATTTCAATTATATCTAACCATGTGATATAGTAAAGTCATCGATAAAACAGCTTAGCAGTGTGAGCTTAGAATGAAGAATTTAGCAGATCATAAAAGGTAAGCGTTAGAGCAAAAAATAGGAGGAATGGGAAGATGGCAAAGATCTATTATCAAGAAGATTGTAATCTATCATTATTAGAAGGAAAGACAATTGCTATCATTGGTTACGGTAGCCAAGGGCATGCCCACGCATTGAATGCAAAGGAATCTGGATGTCATGTGATTATCGGTCTTTATGAAGGTAGCAAATCATGGGAGAAAGCAGAAAAAGCTGGATTTGAAGTGTATACAGCAGAAGAAGCTGCGAAAAAAGCTGATATTATCATGGTTTTAATCAATGATGAAAAGCAAGCTAAAATGTATAAAGAATCCATTGAGCCAAACTTAGAAGAAGGCAATATGTTAATGTTTGCTCATGGTTTTGCAATTCACTTTGGTCAGATTGTTCCACCAAAAAATGTGGACGTTGCTATGATTGCACCAAAGGGGCCAGGGCATACAGTAAGAAGCGAATATCAAATTGGAAGAGGGGTTCCTTGTTTGATCGCAGTGGCTCAAGATGCCACAGGAAAAGCCCACGAAATGGCATTGGCATATGCGTTAGCAATTGGTGGAGCGAGAGCAGGTGTTCTTCAAACAACATTTAGAGAAGAAACAGAAACAGACCTTTTTGGAGAACAAGCCGTTCTTTGTGGTGGTGTAACTGCTCTTATGAAAGCAGGATTTGAAACATTGGTAGAGGCTGGATATGAACCAGAAAGTGCATACTTTGAATGTATTCATGAAATGAAATTAATTGTAGATTTAATTTATGAAAGTGGATTCAAAGGTATGAGATATTCTATTTCTAATACTGCTGAATTTGGAGATTACATCACAGGACCTAAGATTGTAACGGATGAAACAAAGAAAGCGATGAAACAGATCTTATCTGATATTCAAGATGGAACATTTGCGAAAAACTGGTTATTGGAAAACCAAGTAAATTGTCCACATTTCTTAGCAATGAGAAGAAGAGAAGCAGAACACCAGTTAGAACAAACAGGAGAAGAACTTCGTAAATTATATAGCTGGAATGATAGCAGTAAATTACTCGAAAACTAATCGTTTTCTTGTACTGAAGTAATATTTATTCATAAAAACACTGTCTAAAAAATACTTTCTAAAAAATAACGGGAATCATATATAGATTGGGAATGGACGGAAAATCCCAATACATAAAAAAAGACATCCAAAGCGCACAAGGATGTCTTTTTTTTATGTACCATACAATACACACTTTATTTTAGTTAGAGTAGTCATGGAAACGGCTATGTGATAAAATAAGAATAAAAGATAATAAAAAATAGAAATCATCATAGAAAATAGAGAAAAGAATCGAGGAAATCATGCAGTATAGGGTGAATCAGAAAAATAAAGATAGACTTTCAGCTCTTGGATTTGGCTGTTTGCGTTTTCAGAAAAAACAAGGAAATATTGTGATGGAAAAGGCGGAAGAACAGATTATGAGTGCCATTGAACAAGGAGTAAATTATTTTGACACCGCCTATGTATACAGTGGAAGTGAAGAGGTTCTTGGAGAAGTGCTTGCACGAAATCATTGTCGGGATAAGGTATATATTGCAACCAAACTTCCTCACTATTTTATTAAAAAAACAGAGGATATGGAGCGATATTTTAAAGAGCAATGTAGACGTTTGCAGACCAATTACATTGATTATTACTTAATTCATATGTTGCCCGATGCAGGAACCTTTAGACGGCTAGCAGATCTAGGAGTTTTTGAATGGGCGAAAGAAAAAAAGAAAGAAGGCTCCATTGTAAATCTTGGTTTTTCTTATCATGGCAATACCCAATCATTTCAAGAATTATTAGATTTGTATGATTGGGATTTTTGTCAAATTCAATATAACTATATGGATGAACATAGCCAAGCGGGACGAGCGGGATTAAAAAAAGCAAACGAGATGGGGATTCCTGTTATCATTATGGAGCCACTACGAGGGGGACGACTTGTCACCGGATTACCAAAGGAGGCGGTTTCTGTTATGAAGCAACAGGCACCTGATAGAACCACAGCAGAATGGGGATTGCGATGGTTGTTTGATCAGCCAGAGGTGACAGTTGTTTTATCGGGAATGAATACAACAGAAATGGTGAAAGAGAATGTGAGGATTGCTACTAACGCCACTTGTGGATGTGTAACAGAAGAAGAACGCTATGTGTATGAAAAGGTAAAACAGATCTTAAATGATAAGGTAAAAGTGGGATGTACCGGATGTTCTTATTGTATGCCTTGTCCCAAAGGCGTGGACATTCCTGGTGTATTTCGTTGTTATAATGTTCGATATACCGATGGACTCTTAAAAGCAGAGAAGGAATATATTATGTGCACAACGATGCGTTCAAAGAGGAGCAATGCCTCTTTATGTGTGCAATGTGGAAAATGTGAAACTCATTGTCCCCAAGAGATTCCAATAAGACAAGAATTAAAAAATGCAAAACGAGTGCTAGAATCGCCAGCCTATCGAGTGATTTCTGGGGTGATTGGAAAGTTAAGAAGGTTTTAGGATATTTCATACAGAAAGGATGAGGACGTATGAATTTTATTTTTATTTCTCCAGGTTTTCCAGAAAATTATCAATATTTTTGTAAAGGGTTAAAGAAGAATGGTGTCAATGTATTAGGAATTGCGGATATGCCGTATGAGGAATTAAGTGAAGAGCTAAAGGCGTGTTTGACAGAGTATTATCGCGTGGATCAATTGCAAAATTATGAAGAGGTGCTAAAAGCGGTTGGATTTTTCACCTTTAAATATGGAAAGATCGATTGGATTGAGAGCAATAATGAGTTTTGGCTTGAGCAGGATGCAAAACTGCGAACGGATTTTCATGTGACAACAGGATTTCAAATGGATGATATGGACAAGGTGAAAAGAAAATCTGTTATGAAGTTGTATTATCAAAAGGCTAAAATCCCATGTGCTCCCTGTCATATTGTGACAACATTGGAGGAAGGGAAAGAGTTTGCCAGTCAAGTTGGGTACCCAGTCATTGTGAAACCAGATAATGGAGTTGGGGCAAATCATACATGGAGAATCGAGAATGAAAGAGAACTGAATGCTTTTTATGGGGAGTTGAAAGAGGGACAGTTGACAGAATGTTATGTGATGGAACCATTTATTGATGGGGAGATCTGTTCTTATGATGCTATCATCAATAAAGAAGGTGAGCCATTGCTTGAAACAGGAAATATCACACCGATTTCTATTATGGATGCCGTCAATGAGCAAAGCGATGTTTATTTTTATATTGTGCCAGAACTAAAAGAGGATATAAAAGAAGCAGGAAGAAACTGTATCAAAGCCTTTGGGGTGAAAAGTCGGTTTGTCCATTTTGAATTTTTTCGTCTAAAAAAAGATCAAAAGGGAATTGGAAAAAAAGGGCAACTTGTAGGGTTAGAAGTGAATATGCGTCCATCGGGAGGATATACCCCTGATATGATGAACTTTTCCATGGATACCGATGTGTATCAATGCTGGGCGGATATGGTAGTCTTTGATTCTATTAAGACAACAAGGGCAAAAGAAACATATTATTGTGTCTATGTGGGAAGAAGATGGAAGTATGAATATGCCCATGATGATAAGGACGTATGGGGAAAATATGGAAGTAACATTAAGATGGCAACAGAACTTCCAGAGGTGATTGCCTACGGAATGGGAGATTATATGTGCATTGCTCGTTTTAAAGAGAAACAGGAGATGGAAGAGTTTATACAATTTTTATTGGAAAAAAAGACAGAAGAAAAACAAAAGGGGATAAAAAAGGGGCAAATAAGAGGAAAAAAGGTGTTGAAAAGAGAGAAATAATGGGAGAAGTGCAGTATGGAAGTAAGATATTATAAAGAGTATAGCAAGCACTTAAATCGTGAAATGGAATTTAAAGTCTATGGTTCAAAAGGAAAACCATGTCTTGTGATTCCATCTCAAGATGGGAGATTTTTTGACTTTGAAGATTTTCATATGGTGGAGGTGTGTAGTTCTTTTCTTGAGAAAGGACAGTTACAACTCTTTTGTGTGGATACCATTGATAGAGAAACTGTTTCTTGTAAGGAGCGTTTACCAAGAGAGCGTATGGAACAACATGAAAAATGGTTTTGGTATTTGGTGGAAGAAGTCTATGAAAGGATGCTAGAGATCAATCATGAAAAGACACCAAAAGCTCAATGGAAGATGCCGATGACAGCAGGGTGCAGTATGGGTGCCTACCATAGTGCAAACCTATTTTTTAGAAGACCAGATCTTTTTGATGCGGTTATTAGCATGAGTGGATTTTATCATTTAAAAATGCTGTTTGGCGATTATATGGATGATCTCATCTATTTAAATTCCCCTTATGATAGCATCCAAAATCTTCCAGAGGATCACCCATATCGAGCCTTATATGCACGTTCCAAGATCATACTATGTGTTGGACAAGGGGCATGGGAAGAAGAGTTATTGCAGGATACAAGAGAGTTTGATGCCTTATTGCGACAAAAAGGTATTTCGGCTTGGGTGGACTATTGGGGATTTGATGTTTCTCACGATTGGAGTTGGTGGAGAAAACAATGGGTTTATTTTCTATCCCATATATGCTGAAATAGAAAAGGGACTCGAAATCTTCCAAATACAAGTAAGGAAATACAATAGAATGAATTGGAAAAAAGAAATAGAATATGCAAAAAGAGAATTAGAAGAACAGTTAAAACAAAATCCATTGCTTATGCAGTATAAAGAATGTACGCTTTGTCCTAGAAATTGTCATAGTGACCGCTTAGCAGGAAAACAGGGAGTTTGTAAAGAAAGTGCTATCCTTTATGGAGCAAGAGCGTATTTACATCAGTGGGAAGAGCCATGTCTTTCAGGAGAGCGAGGTTCTGGAACGATTTTTTTCAGTGGTTGTTCTCTTGGATGTTCCTTTTGTCAAAATGGCAATATTGCATCGGCAAAAGCAGGATATCCGATCACCATAGAACGGCTTACAGAGATCTGCTTAGAACAGCAAGAAAGAGGGGCACATAATATTAACTTAGTGACGGCTGGGCATTATATTCCCTCTGTTATCCTTGCCATAAAAAAGGCAAAAGGAAGAGGGCTTACCATCCCGATTGTGTATAATACGAGCAGTTATGAAAAAAGAGAAACCATACAGTTGTTAAAAGGGATTGTAGATATTTGGCTTCCCGATTTTAAATACATGGGAGAACCCATGGCAAGAGAATATGCAAAAGCTTCCGATTATAGCAAGTGGGCAAAAGAGGCATTGGCAGAAATGGTCAGGCAAGCAAACGCCCCTGTATTTGATGAAGATGGTATGATGAAACGAGGTGTGATTGTAAGGCACTTAGTGTTGCCAGGTGGAGTGGAAGATTCCAAGAACATTATAAAATATTTATATGAAACATATGGAGATTCCATTTACATTAGCATTATGAACCAATATACCCCAATGGCATATGTAAAAGACCATCCTCTTTTAGGAAGAAAAGTTACAAAACAAGAGTATGAGGAAGTGGTTGACTATGCCATAGAACTTGGGGTGGAAAATGGATTTGTTCAAGAAGAAGAAACCGCAATGGAGAGTTTTATTCCCGAATTTGACGGGAATGGAATTATAAAAAGATAAAAAGAAAAGGAGTTTTCGTTATGGAA
This sequence comes from uncultured Eubacteriales bacterium, assembly GCA_949284175.1. GTDB lineage: Bacteria > Bacillota > Clostridia > Lachnospirales > Lachnospiraceae > Scybalomonas. The sequence continues at coordinate 10,568 of CASDVE010000014.1, read as the reverse complement.
AAATCAAAAGTATATTTTACAAGCATGAGAACAAAAATGAATGATAGCCTTCCAAAAAAATTGGCTCGTTTGATCAAAAGAGCAGGAATTGGAGAAATTGATTTTGAGAAAAAATATGTGGCGATTAAAATTCATTTTGGAGAGCCGGGGAATTTAGCATTTTTAAGACCAAACTATTCAAGAGCCGTAGCTGATGTGGTAAAAGAACTGGGGGGAAAGCCATTTTTAACCGATTGTAATACCCTTTATGTAGGCGGAAGAAAGAATGCTCTTGATCACATTGATGCCGCGTATCAAAATGGTTTTACTCCATATGCAACAGGATGTCATGTCATTATTGCAGATGGTATCAAAGGAACAGATGAAGCATTAGTTCCTATTGAGGATGGAACCTATGTAAAAGAGGCAAAAATTGGACAAGCCATTATGGATGCGGATGTCTTCATCAGCTTAAATCATTTTAAAGGACATGAGGCAACAGGATTTGGTGGTGCGTTAAAAAATATTGGTATGGGTTGTGGTTCGAGAGCAGGTAAGATGGAAATGCACAGTGCAGGAAAACCGTTAGTAGCACAAGAAAACTGTGTAGGCTGTGGAATGTGTCAAAAGATGTGTGCCCATGATGCGATCACCATTACAGATAAAAAAGCTACGATTCATCACGATAAGTGTGTGGGCTGTGGACGCTGTATCGGTGCCTGTCCACATGATGCTGTCCACTCTGGTTCCAGTGAATCCAATGATATTTTAAACTGCAAAATGGCAGAATATACCGCAGGGGTTTTAAGAGGGCGTCCACATTTCCATATTAGTTTGGTGATTGATGTTTCTCCATACTGTGACTGTCATGCAGAAAATGACGCTCCAATTGTTCCAGACATTGGAATGTTCGCTTCCTTTGATCCCGTTGCGTTGGATGTGGCGTGTGCAGATGCGGTCAATGCACAAGAACCAATGAAAGGAAGTCGATTGGATGAAAGTGAACATCTCCATCATGATCATTTTACTGATATTCATCCAACAACTAATTGGAAAAGCTGCATTGAACACGCAGTAAAATTAGGACTTGGCAATAGCGAATATGAACTTATTGAAGTAAAATAAATAATTGTTGTGCAAAAAAGTGTAACCTTTTTCTTTCTCATACGAATAATAAGTGAGAAGAAATTCTATGGATAACAATAGGATGGATATAAATTTAAAGGAGAAATTGTGATATGAGAAAGAAAATTTTAACCGCTTCTTTGGCTCTTACCATGGCATTTGCTATCACTGCTTGTGGAGATGCTGGAAATAGTAAAGAAACGACAACACAAACAGAAAGTTCAACAGAGGCAGTGACCGAGGCGACAACAGAACAGGAAAAATCCGAAGCAACAACATCGGAAACCACAGAAGAAAAGAGCGAAGAAGTAGAAAAAGACACGAGTGATAGCACAACAGAAGAAAAGCCAAGTTCTTCTACTTCTCAGAAGGTAGAGGATAGTACGACGGCTGATAATGCGAACAAAAATACAGCTAGTACAAGTACAAGTCAAAAGAATGAAGCCACAAGCACTAGCACTTCTGAAAAAAATACTAGCACCAATAAAGGCAATGGAGGAAGTCAGACGGCAGATTCCAATAAAGACAGTAACAAAAAGCCAAGTAAACCTCAAAAGCCTACAAAGCCTACAAAACCGACAAAACCAAGCACTCCTGCAAATGATACAAAGGAGCTCACCGTAGAGGAAATCGCCAAAGCAGTGAAAAAGGCATATGGTGATTCCTACATTCCGAATATGACCATTGATACACAGACTTTAGCAGAACAGTATGGAATTACAGAGGATATGTATGATGAAGTATATGCAGAAGGTCCAATGCTTAGTTTTCAAATTGATACCTTTATTGCGGTAAAGGCAAAAGCTGGTAAGGTGGATAAAGTGAAAAAGGCGATGGAGAATTATAAAGAATATTTAATAAAAGAATCCATGCAATATCCAATGAATGCGTCTAAATTGCCAGCCATTCAAATTTATAATTTTGATAATTATGTCTTTTTCAGTATGCTTGTTACCCCGCCAGAAGAAACAGGGGAAACGGAAGAAGAGATTTTAGAAGAAGCAAAAGCTCAAAATCAAATTGCTTACGATACTATTCAAGGGTTATTCAAGTAACAATAAAAAACACGTTTTTCGGGTTAAAAAAAGTTAAAACTTTGTTGGCGAATACAAACACCTGTGATATAGTGGATGAGAAGTTTTTCTTAATGAGAGAAAAGTGTTTCTCATAGTTTAAAAAAGGATACAGGAGGAAGTTTTTCTATGAATTCTGATGAGCAACAATATCAGCGTTTTCTTGATGGAGATATAAAGGGATTTGAAGAACTTGTACTCGCCAACAAAGATCATTTGATCTATTTTATTCATCGCTATGTATCAGATATTCATATGGCAGAAGATCTGGCTCAAGATGTATTTGTTGATATTTATTTGAAGAAAGATCGGTATCATTTTCAGTATCGTTTTAAAACTTACTTATATACCATTGCGAGAAATAAGGCGGTGGACTATATAAGAAAACAAAAAAACATGTTGCCTATGATGGACTTTGATATGTTAAAGCAAGAACAAATAGACGAAGGGCTTTTGAATGAAGTTATCTGGAAGGAAGAAAAAGAACAACTAAGAAACGCTATTCAGATGTTAAAAGCGGAGTATCAGATTTTGATTCTATTAGTTGATTTGGAGGGATTTTCTTATAAAGAAACGGCAAAAATTCTGCATAAGACCATCCCGCAAGTGAAGGTATCACTGTATCGTGCAAGAAAAGCGTTAAAGGAGAAATTCCATGAAGGACAATGAAACATTCATTCGTGAAATTTATGAAAAGGCAAAACGGGAAGAGCAAAAGATGAAACAAAAGAAAGCATCCCTCTATCATAAAAAGCAATTTCTCATGAGTGGAACCATTGTTATGGCGGTTTTTATGGTTGGAATTGGAATCCTTTCTATGAAACAAGGACAAGAGGAACGTTCTCTTATATCGGAAGTTTCTATAACAGAGGATACCAAACAAGAGGTGAGAATAAATGATAGAAGAGCCATTCCAAAGGAAAGTGGAATGACAATAGAAATACAAGGGGTCATTCAAGAAGTTTTCATCGATGGTTCCGTAGGAACGGCTAGGGTTAGCGTGGAACAAGAGGCTTTGCCATTTGAAAAAGGAGAAAGTGTACAGCTGACATTTGATCCAACATGGCTTACCATTTCATTAGAGAAAGGGAAAAAAGTATTGCTTACTGTGGAAAAAATGGGGGATGGAACTTTTGTGATTGTAGGAGGAAGTGATGGTATTCAGTAGTCTTTTATTTTTATTTTTGTTCTTACCAGCTGTTTTATTGCTTTATTTGATAGCACCAAAGAAGGGAAAAAATTTGGTGCTATTTTTTATGAGCTTAATTTTTTATGCGTGGGGAGAACCAATCTATATCACGTTGATGTTATTTTCAACGGTTTTAGATTATACAAATGGAATTTTAGTTGATAAATTTTTAAATGAGGGGAAGAAAAAACCGGCACAAATAGCACTGCTAGTTTCGATTGTTGTTAACTTAGGCTTGCTTGGTTTCTTTAAATATTCAGGGCTTGATTTACCCCTTCCCATTGGAATTTCTTTTTATACCTTTCAAACTATGTCCTATACCATTGATGTATACCGTAGGAAAGTGGAGGTACAAAAGAATATCATTGATTTTGGAACTTATGTGACATTATTTCCACAATTGATTGCAGGTCCCATCGTTCGCTATGAAACCGTTGCAAAGGAATTAAGCCATAGAACAGTTACCAATGGAATGATAGCTGAAGGGATTCGACAATTTTTGATGGGATTGGGAAAAAAAGTATTGCTTGCCAACCAGATTGGAAGTTTGTGGGAACATTATCAAGTGCAAATCGGAGGAGAGCTTTCCGTTTTTGGTGCTTGGATTGGAATGAGTGCGTTTGCTTTTCAAATTTATTTTGATTTTTCAGGGTACTCAGATATGGCAATTGGTCTTGGAAAGCTATTTGGATTTCATTTTCCAGAAAATTTTCATTACCCTTATGAAGCAACTAGTATGACAGATTTTTGGAGAAGATGGCATATGACCCTTGGCACGTGGTTTCGAGAATATGTGTATATCCCCCTTGGAGGCAATAGACAGGGGATAAAAAAACAAATTCGAAATATTGCCATTGTTTGGTTGCTTACAGGGATTTGGCATGGAGCCAGCTTGAATTTTATGTATTGGGGAATTTATTTTGGAGTCCTATTAATTCTAGAAAAATTATTTTATGGAAACTATTTAGAAAAAGCACCAAAAGTGATTCGACATCTCTATGGAATTTTGCTTATCTGGATTGGATGGGCAATCTTTGCCATTGAAGATGAGAAGAAGATTGGAATTTTTTTAAAGAGTATGTTTGGACGCAGTGACAATGGATGGTTCACACAAAATGACTTCTATCAACTTATTTCCTATGGAATGCTTTTTGTTCTCTTAATCATTGGATGTACCAGTTATCCGAAGAAAGCATGGCAGTGGATAAAAAGAAAAGTGGGAGAAGATTCTAACATCCTATTTTTAGTGGAACAGGTATTCTTTGTTCTTGTGTTTGTATTATCCGTTGCTTATTTGGTGGATGCAACCTATAACCCATTTTTATATTTTAGATTTTAAAGAAAACATTGTTGGAATGGAAAAGAGGAAGTGAGCTATGAAAAAAGAGATTCGGAATAAGATAACAGTTGGAATCTTTAGTGTTTTATTATTTGGACTTGCCATCGGCAATCAACTCTATCCGGATAAAGAGTTTTCTCAAAATGAAAATCGGATATTGCAAAAGAAGCCAAGATTTTCGGTAAAGTCACTGTTAAATGGAACGTTTGGAGAGGAATACGAATCGTATTTATCCGATCAATTTATTGGAAGAGATCAGTGGATTACATTAAAAACCAATAGTGATAAGGCACTTGGAAAAAAAGAAATCAATGGGGTTTATTTTGCTAAAGATGGTTATTTGATAGAAAAACATACAAAAGACGAGTTGGATCCAAAACAATATAAGAAAAATGTGAGTCGAATAAAAGAGGTGACCAATACTTACACCAAATTATTGGGAAAGGATCATGTGCGTGTTATGTTTGCACCGACAGCCTCTTATATTTTAAGGGATAAGTTGCCAAGTTTTGCTCCAGAAGATCCCCAAGAAGATATTTTAAATGATTTGAAAAAATCAGCAAAAAAGGGAACATTTGTGGATTTACGTCCGATTATGAAGAAAAAGAAAAATGAATATATTTATTATAGAACAGATCATCACTGGACAACGCTAGGAGCGTACTATGCCTATACAGAATGGGCAAACAGTGTGGGAATCAAGCCCATCCCTATGAACCAGTGGAAAAAAGAGAATGTATCAAAAGAATTTTTAGGTACGGTGTATTCTAAGGTTAACCAAGTAACAAAAAAGGATGCCATTCAATTTTGGACGCGAAAATCAGGAGAGAAGTATGAAGTGGTCTATGATATGGGACAAAAAAAGTCCAACTCTCTCTATGAAAGAAGTTATTTAAAGAAAAAAGATAAATACAGTGCATTTTTAGATGGCAACCATGCTTTAACGGTGATTCGGAATAAAAAGGTAAAAAATGGGAAAAAATTATTAATTGTAAAGGATTCCTATGCCCATAGTTTTGCACCTTTTATAGCAAGTCATTTTGAAGAGGTACATTTGATCGATTTACGTTACTTTAATATGGGAATTAGTGATTATGTAAAACAATATAAGATAACGGATATGCTGATGCTATATCATGCTATGAGCTACGCTACGGATATTCATACATTAAAATTAATACGATAAATGTTGAAACTTCTAAAAGTGATAATTTCCTACCCATTGGGTCAGAGAAAATGAAAAAAGATCTTTTCAATAAAAATTCTTTATGATAATATGATAAAAGCGGAGAATGATTTTAGAAAGAAGGAAACATATGATTAAAAAAAACCAAAACAAGATTTTTGTAATCGGTCATAAAAATCCAGATACCGATTCTATCTGTTCTGCAATTGCATATGCCAACTTAAAAAATAAATTGTCACCAGAACAACAATATGAAGCAAGTCGTGCAGGACAGATCAATAGTGAAACACAATTTGTATTAGATTATTTTAATGTAAAAGCACCAAAATATATTCCAGATGTGCGTCCACAAGTAAAAGACATCTATATTCGTGAAACACAAGGAATCACAAGTGATATGTCTTTAAAAAAGGCTTGGGACTACTTAAGAGGAGAAAAAATTGTCACTCTTCCAGTGATTCGTGAAGATAAAACATTAGAAGGTGTGATTACAATTAGTGATATCGCAACATCTGATATGGATGTATATGATAGTGCTATTATTTCCAAAGCGAAAACTCCATATAAAAATATTGTAGAAACATTAAATGGAGAAATGATTGTTGGAGATATTAATCGCATTTATGATGCAGGAAAAGTTATCATTGCAGCAGCTAATCCGGATGTTATGGAACAATATATTGATGCTGGCGATATTGTTATTTTAGGAAACCGCTATGAATCTCAGCTTTGTGCCATTGAAATGGGAGCAAAATGCTTGATTGTTTGTATGGGAACAAAAGTATCTCATACGATTCAAAAATTAGCAGAAGAAAAAGATTGTTCTATTATTGTCACACCATATGATACTTATACCGTAGCAAGACTTGTCAACCACAGTATGCCAATTGGATACTTTATGACAAAGGAAAATCTCGTTTCTTTTAAATTAACAGATTTTACAGAAGATATTCAAGGAATTATGGCAGAGAAACGCTTCCATGAATTTCCTGTTATCGATCAGAATGGAGAATACTTTGGTATGATCTCAAGACGTTCTCTCATTTCTATGGAAAGCAACAAATTGATTTTAGTGGATCATAATGAACGTTCTCAAGCGGTGGACGGATATGAAACAGCAGAAATTTTAGAGATTATCGATCACCATAGAATTGGAAGTCTTGAAACAATGGGACCTGTATACTTTAGAAATCAGCCTGTTGGTTGTACTTGTACCATTGTAACACAAATGTATCGTGAAAATGGTGTGGAGATTGAACCACATATTGCAGGGCTTCTTTGTTCCGCAATTATTTCTGATACTTTGATGTATCGTTCTCCAACTTGCACAGCAGTTGATAAAGCCACAGCAGAAGAATTGGCTAAAATTGTAGGTATCAATGTGGAAGAATATGCGAAAAAGATGTTCAAAGCAGGAAGTAATTTAAAAGATAAGACACCAAAAGAAATTTTCCATCAGGATTATAAAAAATTCGTTGGTGGGGATACAAACTTTGGCGTTGGTCAGATTACTGCTATGACAGATGAAGAGCTTGAGGAAATCAAAGCGGTACTCCTTCCATATATGGAAGAATCTTTACAAAAATATGGCGTAGAGATGTTATTCTTTATGTTGACAAATATTTTAGAAGAATCTACAAACTTAATTTTTGTTGGAGAAAAAGCAAAAGATACCATTCGTTCTGCTTTTGGCAAAGAGCCAGGAGAAAATTCTGTTATTCTTGAAGGTGTTGTATCAAGAAAGAAACAGCTTATTCCACCAATGATGGCTATATTCCAATAAAAATAGAAGGCTAAACGATGAGAAACACGCTTTGCGAACTTCTGACGTTTGTGGGTGGCGCCATCATTATAAATGTTCGCGGGCAGTCGTCATAAACTTATGCAAATATAGTTTCTGACTCGTTGCCTTCGCGTAAAATAGAAATGCAAGCATTTCCGCTTGACTTATGCCTTCTACACAAATAAAAATACACCTCCAGATCTTAGATAGAATATATCCAAGATTAGGAGGTGTATTTTTGTTTATGGTTCCCTGTTTGGTAGTAGCGGTTTTGTTTCTGAAAGTGTAGGTCTTGGTTGTTTATTCTTTTTTTTGTATAAATACATTTTTTGATCAATAATGCTTAAAATTTCATTCAAAGGCATTGTATTATCTCGTAAAACGTATAAGATCCCATAGCTTAAAGAGAGAGGATAATGTTTTTTCATATTTTTAAGAGTATCATTAATATACTCCATCTTTGTATGAGCAATTTCTTCGGTACAGTTTGGAAGAAGAAGTAAGAATTCATCCCCACCAAAGCGACAAAAGAGATCGGTTGCTCGAATGTTTTCTTGGATAACAGAAACAATAGTACATAAATAATCATCCCCAAAAATATGACCAAAGGAATCGTTGACATATTTTAATCCATCTACATCAATATTAACAATCGAATAATTTTCTTTTTTTAAGGAGTATTTTTCCATATATTCAATAAAATATCGACGATTATAAATTTTAGTCAAAGGATCTCGATAAGCAATGTCCCGAAGAAGGGCATCTTTTTGTTTTTGAACTGTAATATCTTTTAAATAAAATACGATGGTTTCTTTGTTATTCCAATAACTTGGAAATCCCTTCACTAAGATATGGCTATTGGAAGTGGAACATTGATATTCAAACATAAAATTTTCTTCATATCCAATAAAAGACTTAAGTTTTGTAACAAGAGGACAAGTGCTATGGCAAGAAGTTCTTTTTGTTTCAGGATTAAAAAAGAATGCTTTTGCGTAATCATTGGCATAAACAAATTCTTGTGTTTCCATATCTAAAACGAGAATCCAATTGTCTTGAGCATTGGTAATCAGTTTAAATAGAGAAAGAGTTTGATGCAAAGATTCCGCCTGTTTTTTTAATAAAGTTTCACGTTCTTGTAATTGATCAATCATAGCGTTGAAATAGGTCGAAAAATCTCCTAGATAATCAATATGTTGACTATAATCACCGTGGGATACTTGGATCGTTTGCCAAGTGAGATGTTTGAGAACAGAGTGCAATTCCTTTAATGGACCTGTAAAGAAGTTGTAACGATCTGGAAGAGGAGTTTGCAGTTCGCCTTGACATATAGCAGAAGAAAATTCATAGGCTTCTAATAAAGAAGTAGATAAATATTCAAAGCCATCCCTCAAATTTTCAAGCGATTGTGAGGGAAGAGGCATTGATTTGAATTCCTCACTTAAGGGTTTGTGTTGTACAATTCTTTGTAACTCCTTGACAAATTGCTCTAAAATTTTTTCATCCATGGCATATTACTCCTCGTTTACAATTTTAGCATCAAAACGGCAAACACGAGAGCCCGTTGCCCAACAATCAATTTCCTGAACAAAATAATTATGTTTTGTATAAGAATCGAGAATGCCTTTTAAGAAACCTTCATCGTAATTGCAGACAGTTGTTCCTGTGATTGGAAGACCAGAGCAATCGAGATCTTCGCTTATCGTTAAAATAATATGCCCTGTTTCTTCATGGTACTGTTCAAAACGCAAAATACCAATTCCATGTTGAGATAATACGGTTTGCAAATGTTCAAAAAATTGAGAAGATGGAAGAGATAAATCCAGCATATGAGTGGCAAATTCTCTCCCTGCAATTGTACCAGCATTGCGGAAGATCTCTTCTGCCTTTTTGGCACCAAATTGTTTCGTTAGTTCAGCTTTTAATGTATATTCAAATAGGCGATAGATAAAAACAGGCACATCTCCACCTAAATTTTGACGTCCGTTTTCAATATCACCTAACATTTCCCATGAAAAATAATTATCTTGTTCAGTTTGTAAAAAATTAAACATATAACATCATACTGTAAATTTATAAATGAAGTCATGAAATCGAAGTCTTACAGTATATAGTTCACCACCTTTTTTTCTATTGTGCATAGTAAATGAATGTGAGATTATGGTATCATACCATTTACTATAAATAACGATAAGCAATACAAAAAAGATATTCTCATCGTTTGCGAGCAATTGTCATAGTATCCTGCCTGCATGGCGTCTGACATATTGTGTCGCATAAATAAAAAAGTTAAAGAGTTACTGAATTTTAAATTTTATGCAAATACGAAAAATTTGCAAAGTGCATTTTTCTTTTGTTTTTGAATATATAATATTTCTGTAATGTTTTTGTAATGTATACTAATTATAAAATATATGAAATCTTAGTAAGTGTCAAGCTGACATTCGGCATATTTTTTATAGAAATATTGGAAGAAAAGAAGATTTGTAAAGGGAAATGTTATTTATCAGTTTTCAGATTTGTATACAAGTACTATAAATGATAAAAAATATCAGTTAATAGTCTGTATTCTGGTGATTGATAGTAATTACATTGCTCAAATTGAATTTTAAACTTTGTATATTGAAAGAGTTGATAAAAAGGAAGATTAAAAATCTTGTTTCTATGGCTCGATTCATCGTACATTATAAGAGGCCTGTATCAGTAAAAATGATAGAAAATAAAAAAAATAAAAAAAGTTGTTGACAAAAGAAATGAAATTAGATATACTAAGAAAGCTGTCTGAGAGAAAGACAAGCATTGATAATTGAATAATAAAACAACCTTGAAAATTCCAAGAGAAATAAAGATTGAGAACTCAATCAGTGGACGAAAGTCCAACATTCTTGGTCGTTGAG
>CASDVE010000013.1 GCA_949284175.1 uncultured Eubacteriales bacterium | reverse complement strand
TGTATCCATAAGACTATTATGAAACAAAATCGGAAAAAAGAAAACCCCTCATGATTGAGGGGCAGGGGAGTTGAGAGTGTGCAAAGCACACTTTGTTCTTGTTTTTGATGAATGAATATTATTCATTGATCTTTGAAAAAAATAGAGTTATAATGCTATTAGAAAGGAGGTGCGCCATGCGTATTACGAAAGAGCCAGAAGAAAGAAAACAAGAAATTTTGGATACAGCCATGCGATTATTTTATGAAAAGGGCTATGAAAAGACATCTATTACGGATATTGCAAAAGCCATTGGGGTAGCACAGGGATTGTGTTACCGCTATTTTCCATCGAAAGAAGCTCTTTTTGATCAGGCAATCGATCAGTATGCGGAAGAACTTGTAAGCCGATTTACGATACCAAAAGCTAGCAAAGAGTTGACTTTGAAAGAAATTATTGAAACAATGCCTGTCATAGTGGAGACTGAAGATAGCGATTATTATAAGGCACTTCACGTCGTAGAGAACAAAAAATTTCATAACCAGCTGCTATTAAAAGTATGTGAAAAACTATCAAAACCAGTTGCCAAATTGCTGGAACAAGCACAGGTAAAAGGCGAAATTAAACTTGATGATATTCAAACTACCGCTATGTTCTGTGTTTATGGGCAGATTGGGATTTTGCTGGATCATAGTTATTCCGTAGAAGAAAAAGAAAAACGCATTCGTAATTTTTTAATGTATGCACTAAGATTATAAAGGAAGCTCCCTGTTTTTTGGGGAGCAATTTAATAACATTTTAATGAATGATATTCATTCATATATGGAAAGAGAGGAGAATAAAAATGCCAACTAAAATTGATTTTATTGGAGGAGATACAAAACGCTGTTTAATGGCTATGGCTTTACCTATGATTGCAGCCATGTTTTTGAATATGACTTATAACCTTGTTGACAGCTTATGGATTGGAAACCTTTTAGGGGAAACCGCCTATGCTGCACTGACAAATTCAACACCTATTATTTTAATTTTAACATCGGTTGCTATGGGTGCAACAAACGGAATTTCTATTTTGCTTTCTCAAGCAATCGGGGAAAAAAATCAGAAGCGAACAGAAAGTCTTATCGCCACTTCCCTTGTTGTTGCAATTATTTTTTCGTTGCTTGTGACAGTAGCACTTGAAATATCTTTACCTTTTATTTTAATTGTTTTGAATACACCGAAAGAAACTTATAATATGGCATACAGTTACCTGGCAATTTATATTCTTGGATACTTACCTGTGTATCTTTATTTATATTTTACGGCAGTGTTACGCAGTTTTGGAAATTCTATGTTCCAAGCAGTGGCTATGTTAGTTTCTACTGTGTTAAATGCCATTCTTGACCCGATATTGATTCATTTTATCGGCTTTCAAGGAGCTGCTATTGCCACGTTACTTTCTCAAGGTATTTGTCTTATTTTTATGATTGTTTATCTCAAAAAGAAGAAATTATTTTCTCTACATATCACATGGTTTGATAAAGCCTATGTGCTTCCTATTATTCAAAAGGCGGTTCCCTCTGTTATTCAACAGAGTATTCCAGCAATCAGTACTACTTTTTTAACAGCGCTTGTAAGTTCCTATAATGTTACAGCCATTGCAGCCTATGGGGTTACGGGAAAACTGGAAATAATACTTTTCTATCCAGCGATGGCGCTCAATATGGTTTTAACTACAATCGTGGGACAGTGTATTGGAGGACGAAGAGTGGATAGAGCAAAAGACTATTTAAAGTGTGGCTTAAAGTATGGCTGTGGTTTACTAGTTATGTTATCTATTTTAGTGGTAGCCTTTTCCAGACAGCTTTCTGGGCTTTTTGTGGAAAGTTCTGATGTGGCAGATATTGTAAGTGTCTACTTTTTCATTATCAGTATTGGCTATGTTTTAAACACAGTGACGAACAGTTTTCTTGGTGTTTTAAACGGTTTTGGAAAGCCAGAAAAAAGTATGCTTTTAATGATTTTTTATTATATCATTGTCCGCATGCCTTTCGCATATTTACTTTCGCACTTAGGCTTTGGGTTAAATGGAATTTGGGTTGCTGTACTGATTAGCCATATATGTGCAGCAATAGCTTCTGCTATTGTAACAGTAAGGGCTAATCAATGATTTTTATGGATTGTTAGGAGGAAGAAGAAAATGAATGTAAAGCAAGAAGTAAGTGTAAGAAAAGTTGTAAAAGATGCAGAGAATAATTATAGAAATGGGTATTTTTGTTGTGAAGCATTGATGGCTGCTATTAGAAATAATTTTGAGTTGGATGTTCCAAAAGAGGTGATTGCTATGTCTTCTGGGATGGCTGTTGTCGTATCATAACTAGGGAATTTGATATGGGCAAGGGGGAGTACAAGGAACAGTGCATTTATTACACTGGACTTTGTGCGGGAAAAGTGGCAGAAATTGTAATTCGAGAATTAGGACTTACTAATATGGATGAACAGATGGCATAGTTTATAGATGAGAAGGAGAGGATATGGGAGATAGTATTAAAAAAGTTCCAGTCCATTGTGTGGAGTTATGCTTCTTTTACATTCCCGTTTGTAATCAGTGTAATTGCATCAAAACAGACTAAGATCTGCTTGATCAATATGGGATATTCAATGCCGATTCTTTAATATGTAGTGTCCATTGAAACTGTCATTGGGATTGTATTCGTCATATATACATGGATTAGATTTATGGGATTTCTATTTACTGAAAAGACATAAATCAATATATAATTTCAGATAGTATTGTAACGAAAGACATATCTAATTTTGGGGTATGTCTTTTTTTATAACATTATTTTGTAAGTTTTCTGTAAGTACATGCCTCTTTTCTTTTGGAATAATATTGTGTACAATTTATAATGAATCATAAAATTTATTGAACAAAATTCAAGGGATCTTTTTAGTGAAAGAAAAGTGAAAAGACAGAAAGAGGAGAAAGGATGTGAGAAAGTGGGAGATGGAGCAATTGTTGTAAAAAATTTGCGAAAAGTATATGTTGTCGGTGGAGAGCGAGTTGTGGCGTTAAATAAAATCAATTTAACGATCCCTAAGGGACAGATATGTTGTATTTTTGGAACATCTGGTTCAGGGAAATCCACCTTGTTAAATCAATTAGCAGGGCTTGAAAAACCTACAAAGGGAGAAGTCATCATTGATGGTATAAACATCTCTAAGTTAAAGGAAAATCAGCTTTCCGCTTTTCGACAAAAAAATATTGGCTTTGTCTTTCAATCCTATAACTTGCTAGCAACGTTAACTGCATCGGAAAATGTGGCAATGCCTTTGATGTTTAAAGGTGTTCCTAAAATGTTGCGTATGAAAAAGGCATATCAAATGCTAAGACAGGTAGGATTAAAAGGGAGGGAAGAGCATAAGCCCAATCAGATGTCTGGAGGACAACAACAGCGGGTTGGAATTGCTAGAGCCTTTGTAGCCAAACCAAAAATTATTTTTGCCGATGAACCAACAGGAAATCTTGATACGAAAACCACATTAGACATTATGGAAATGATGGTGAAGATTTGTAGAAAGAATGAACAGTCTATGATTTTAGTAAGTCATGACGATGAACTGGCACATTATGCGGATCGTATCGTTACTCTGATTGATGGCATGATTGTAAGCGATGTGATGAATGAAAGTCCAATTGGAATGTCTTCAGTAGAGGAAGAAGAAAAGCAAGAGTTGAAATTACAAAAAGAGGAAAGAAAAGAGGAGAGTTAATATGAAAATGTATCGTATGAAACAATGGATTTTATGGGTTCTTATTGTGGGAATTAGCATAGGTACATATCCGATGGTTCCCATATTTGGAGCAACAGATAAAAGGAAAGAGCCTGATCCAAAAGCAGTGGTATATCGTGTGTATGAAACAGGAACTACAAAGGCTATCTCTCCACAAAAAGGGGATGTGGTGGATATTTATTTGACCATGAAAGATGCCAATTTAAAAGCATCAGATTTTGATAAGATAGAAAATCCAATGGTTGCAAAGAAAAAAACAGATAGTTTTGAAGTGACAAGCTCTGCCAATGCAGAACTTTCTAGTGAAATTCGGGATTATGGAAATGACGGAATTGTATTTCAAATTAAATTTTCCAAATTAGAATATACAGGTTCTGATGATAAATTGATTTTTGATTTTTCCTATCAGCTAGACGGTACGAAAAAGAAAGAACTCATTGTCAGTGTGCCAAACTGTATTGAATATAGTCGCAGCGATTATACAGGGACAACGCCAAAAATTGAAGTAAATAATATTAGTTTTCCAGGAACGATTAAAGCAGGAGATACCTTCACACTGGACTTTCATGCTTCAAGTAACATAAAAGATATGGTATTTAAAAATGTGGAATTGGATTATAGCAATGTTTCAAGTGGATTAGAAACCACCACCATTTTGGATACAAAGAAGTTGCCTAATTTTAAGGCGGAAGGGCCAAATAAAACCCAATTAATTTTAAAGGCAAAAGATACATTGGAAAATGATTTTGAAACGGTTACATTAAAATATACATATAGCTATCGCCAAAATGGGGAGTTTATCAATGATAAAAGCAATGAAATTAAAATAAAAATTCCGGTGGTGAAAAATAAAGAGGAAGAAAAAGAAGATGATATGAAAGGTGTTCCTTACATCGTTGTAGAACGCTATGATTATGGAGAACAAGTCATTGCAGGAAATGAAGTCACAATGAAAGCGGTGTTAAAAAATGCTAGTAAGCAATATGATGTTCAAAACATTGCTGTTGTGTTTAGCACTTCCGACGGACTTATATCAAAAGAAGCGTCCAATAAATTTTTTATAAATCAATTAAAAAAAGGTGGAACTTATGAAAAAGAATTGACCTTTTTAGTGGATAAGGATACAGCAACAGGATTTCAGACTGTGAATTTTGAAATTTCTTATGATTATAAAAAGGATAAGAAACGAGAAACAAAGACAACGTCTGAGAGCATGAAAATTGCGGTAAAGGCGGTGAAGAAAAAGAAAAAAGAAGAGAGTGAAACCATTGCAAAAAGAACGCCTTCTGTGATGATCAGCAAATATGAATATGGCGGAAAAGTTCCAGCGGGAAAAACATTTACTCTTGATATGACATTGCAAAATACAAGTAAAGAATTAAAGATTGAGAATCTTATCATGTCATTAGAAGTGGCAGAAGGGCTTTCCATCACCTCTTCTTCCAACACTTTTTATTTTGAACAATTATCCGCTGGCGGAACTGCCACACAAACCGTAGAAATGCAAGCACTTCCAAATGCGAAATCTGTTTCTACCAATGTGACGGTCAATTTTAAATATGAATATGTGGATAAAAAGGAACGGCAATCGATTACTAGCTCTGAAGTGATTGCAATTCCTATTTATCAACCGGATCGTATGGAATTTATGATGAGTGAACTGCCAGAGTTTATCAATGTTGGTGAAGAAACGAACCTTTCCATTCAGTATGTAAATAAAGGAAAGAGTAGTCTTTATAATTTATCCGCTGAATTAAAAGGAGATTTAACTAGCACTGAAAAATTGCAAAACTTAGGAAATGTGGATTCTGGAAACAGCGGAAGCATTGATTTTTATGCAGTAGCACAACAAGCAGGAACGGCAAAAGGAAAAATTGTTATTACCTATGAGGATGATAATTTGGAAACAAAAAAAGTTGTTTTACCATATGAATTACAAGCACAAGAAATGATACAAGATCCATCTCTTGATCCAAGCCTTGATCCGTCCTTTGATCCGAATATGAATCAGGAGGAAGAAGCGGGGAAATTAACAAAGCCAATGAAAATTGGATTGGCCGTTTTAGGAAGTTTGCTTGTTATTGTTATTTTGACCGTTATCGTTGTAAAGCGAAAAAAAGCAAAACGACTGAAAATGTTAGAAGAGTTAGAGGAAATGGAAGACGATAATTAGGGGGGATTTTTTGAGAGTATTTGATTTGATTGATTTATGTTTTCGAAATCTCACAAGAAGAAAAGTGCGTACCTTGTTGACCGTTACGGGAGTTGTTGTTGGAACTTGTGCCATCGTTGTTATGATCTCTTTGGGAATTGGAATGAATGAAATTATGGAGCAATCTCTTGCACAGATGGGGGATTTGAAAATGATCCAAGTGTATAACTATAACTCCAGTTCTGAAAATATTATTGATGATGCAAAGGTAGGCGAATGGAAAGCACTTCCAGGGGTTGTAGTTGCGACACCAATGTATGAAATGTGGCAGTTGAATATAGAGTTTAGTGCTGGAAGCAATAGGAAATATTGCACGAATAGTAGTATTATCGGTGTGTATCCAGAAGCGTTGCAAGAGTTGGGATTTGAACTAAAAGAAGGGGATTATTTTTTAAATAGCAATAAGGATACCCTTTCTGTGGTTGTTGGAGAAAAGTGGGGATACGATTTTTATAACACGAGAGGTAATGATTCCAATCGGTATGTGGATGAAAGTATGTTAGATGCCAATGGCAACCCAAAGCCTCCATTTGTTGATGTTATGAAAGATAAAATCGACGCCACTTTAGTCGTTGGTGGTGAAGATGCGAAGCAAATAAAGAAAAAAGTGCTTGTCTGTGGGAAAATAAAAGAAGATTATTCTAAAGGGTATCAAACATCAAGAGGGGTCTTTATGGATATTAAAGAACTAAAACGCTTAGAAGAAGAATACAGAAAGCTTGGAAATGAAAAGAAGAAAAAAGATACAGGGTATCAAACAGTTTCTATTAAAGTGGAAGACATTAAATACATTGAAGACGTAGAAAAGGTCATCAAAGAAGATGGGTTTGAAACAAGTTCTTTAGAAAGCATAAGAAAACCACTAGAAGAACAGGCAAGACAACAACAAGCGGTGCTTGGAGGATTAGGGGGCATTTCTCTTTTTGTAGCAGCCATTGGAATTACCAATACTATGATCATGTCAATTTATGAAAGGACAAGAGAAATTGGTGTGATGAAAGCTCTTGGATGTTATGTGAGGGATATTCGAAAAATCTTTCTTTTAGAAGCGGGAACGATCGGATTCGTTGGAGGCGTTACCGGTGTGATCATAAGCTATGGAATTTCTTTTCTTATTAATCATTTTGGATTGCAAGCGGGTGGAAGCACCAACATGATGGTGGGAGATATGGCTAGCATGGGGGCTAAGACCTCGATCATTCCCCTTTGGTTGGTGGTGCTTGCCATTGTATTTTCTACCTTGATTGGACTCATATCTGGCTATTATCCAGCCAATCGTGCAGTGAAAATTTCTGCATTGGAGGCGATTCGAGGAGAATAAGTTTCGATATTATATCTTGACGAACCTATGAATAATTGCGATAATGAAAGACAGGGTGTTTTTTGAAGGATAACCTAAGGAGCGTTGTAGAAAAAACGTTTCCTGAATTGATAGGAGGAAAAATAATGGCTAAAATCAGAACAAGATTTGCACCGAGTCCAACAGGTCGTATGCACGTTGGAAACTTAAGAACAGCATTGTACGCATATTTAATCGCAAAACACGAAGATGGAGATTTTTTACTTCGTATTGAAGATACTGATCAAGAGCGCTATGTAGAAGGTGCAGTTGATATTATTTATAGAACACTGGAAAAAACAGGATTGATCCATGATGAAGGACCTGACAAAGATGGTGGATGCGGTCCTTATGTACAGAGTGAACGTATGGCATCTGGAATCTATATGGAATATGCAAAACAGTTGGTAGAAAAAGGAGAGGCTTACTATTGTTTTTGTGATGCAGATCGCCTTGCTTCTTTAAAAGCAGAAGTGGTAGAAGGAAAAGAAATTGCAAAATATGATAAGCACTGTTTGCATTTAACAAAAGAAGAGGTACAAGAAAAATTAGATGCTGGTGTGCCTTTTGTTATTCGTCAGAATAATCCAACGGAAGGAACCACAACATTCCATGATGAGATCTATGGGGATATTACGGTTCAGAATTCAGAACTTGATGATATGATTTTAATTAAGTCTGACGGATATCCAACGTATAACTTTGCAAACGTTGTGGATGATCATTTAATGGGAATTACACACGTTGTACGTGGAAATGAATATCTTTCTTCTTCTCCAAAATACAATCGTCTATATGAAGCCTTTGGATGGGAAGTTCCAATTTATGTACACTGTCCATTGATAACAAATGAAGAACATCAAAAGTTAAGCAAGAGAAGTGGACATTCTTCTTATGAAGATCTATTAGAACAAGGATTTTTAACAGAAGCTATTGTCAACTTTGTAGCACTTCTTGGATGGAGTCCAGAAGGAGATCGTGAGATTTTCTCTTTGGAAGAGTTGGTAAAAGAATTTGATTACCACAGAATGTCAAAGACACCATCTGTATTTGATATGGTAAAATTGGCATGGATGAATGGAGAATACATCAAAGCGATGGAAGATGACAAGTTCTTTGAAATGGCACTTCCATATATGAAAGAAGTGATCACAAAGGACGTTGATTTCCATAAAATCGGTGCTCTTGTGAAGACAAGAATTGAGAAATTCACAGAGATTAAAGAACATATTGACTTTATTGAAGCAGTTCCAGAGTATGATATTGCTATGTATACTCATAAGAAAATGAAGACAAATGCAGAAACTTCATTGGAAGTATTAAAGGAAATTGTGCCAGTGTTAGAAGCACAAGAAGATTATAGCAACGATGCTCTTTATGAAATGCTTGTAAATTTTGTAAAAGAAAAAGGTGTGAAAAATGGATATGTAATGTGGCCAGTTCGTACAGCGGTATCTGGAAAACAATCCACACCAGGTGGAGCAACAGAATTAATGGAGATTCTTGGAAAAGAAGAATCCATCGCTCGTATTAAACAAGCCATTGCAAAATTGGAGGCAGAAATCTAAATGATGACATTGAATGAGGCACAAAAGCAAGCAGTGACCCATAAAGATGGTTCCATGCTTGTGCTTGCAGGCCCCGGTTCGGGGAAAACGATGGTACTCACACATCGAGTAAAGTATCTAATAGAACAACATGGCATTCATCCGTCAAAAATTCTTGTGATAACTTTTACAAAGGCAGCAGCCTCTGAAATGAAAGAACGATTTTATAAACTGGCAGGTGAAAACCTGCCAGTTGTTTTTGGAACCTTTCATTCTATCTTTTTTACAATTTTAAAGCATGCCTATGGCTATACTAGTGCCAATGTCATAAGTGAAGAAGAAAAACGCCAGTATTTGAGAGAGATTGTAACAGGACAAAAACTGGAGATGGAAGATGAAGCAGAATTTTTAAGCAATTTAATTGGAGAGATCAGCCTTGTAAAAGGGGAAATGATATCCCTTGACAACTATTATAGTACCACGTGTTCTGATGATGTATTTCGTAAGATTTACAATGAATATGAAGAATATTTACGTAAGTACCAAAAAATTGATTTTGATGATATGCTTGTCTTTACCTATGAACTTTTTAAGGAGAGAGAAGATATTTTAAAGCAGTGGCAACAAAGATTTCGTTATTTGCTCATTGATGAGTTTCAAGACATTAATAAACTTCAGTATGATATTGTAAAAATGCTTGCCAAGCCAGAGGACAATTTATTTATTGTAGGAGATGATGATCAGTCCATTTATCGTTTTCGGGGTGCCAAACCAGAGATTATGCTCGGATTTGAAAAAGATTATCCCATGTGTAAAAAAACGCTTTTAAGCATAAACTATCGTTGTAGTGCGGACATCGTTGAAGGTGCTGGACGAGTGATAAAGAACAATACAAAACGCTTTCAAAAAGAGATCAAAGCTAGTAGAGGAAAAAAAGAGCCGATTCAAGTTCATGAAGTGAAAAATCAAAGAGAAGAGAATGAAGAGATTATCAATTTGATTCGAGAGTATAATCGAAACGGAACCTTATTTTCTGAAATGGCTGTGATTTTTAGAACGAATACACAGCCAAGACTTTTGTTAGAGAAAATGATGGAATATAATATTCCTTTTAAAATGCGAGATGGGATTCCAAATATTTATGATCATTTTATTGCAAGAAATCTCATGAGCTATATGAAGTTGGCCGTTGGAAATCGGGAACGGGCGGTCTTTTTGGATATTATGAACCGTCCGAAACGCTATTTAAGTAGAGACCATGTGCCAAATCCCACCATATCATTTTCAGAATTAAAAATTGCTTTATCCGATAAAAAATGGATGGTAGAACGAATCGAGCAACTGGAAGCGGATTTAAAACTATTATCCAATATGAGCCCTTATCTTGCCATTAACTATATTCGAAAGGGAATGGGATATGAAGATTTTTTAAAAGAGTATGCTAGTTTTCGAAAAATGAATGCAGAGGATCTGTTTGAAGTTCTTGATGAGATTCAAATGGGAGCGAAAGAGTATGCGAGTATGGAGGATTGGTTTCGGCATATTCGAGAATATTCCGAACATTTAAAGCAACAGGTGGAACAAGGACAAAAAAATGCGGATGGTGTTATGATGACGACCATGCACAGTTCGAAAGGATTAGAGTTTAATACGGTTTTCTTATTGGATGCCAATGAAGAAGTTACTCCTCATAAAAAAGCAGTAAAGGATGCGGACTTAGAAGAGGAGAGGCGAATGTTTTATGTGGCGATGACAAGGGCAAAAGAGCATCTTCATATTTTTAGTGTAGAAGACTATTTCAGCAAAAAACTGATAAGATCTCGATTTGTAGGAGAGCTTTTATTTGATAAGGAAGAGCTTGCCGTTGGAAAGGCTGTAAGGCATGTGAAATATGGAATAGGGCATATTACTTATGTGGATCAAGATCGCATCTGTGTGTATTTTGATAAGATGGCGGATACAAGAACTTTGAATGTGGATTTTGTTGTAACCAATGGATTGTTGCAATTAGAGCAATGATACAAATGAGAAAAGGAGTTTCTATGAAGAAAAAGAATGTGATGTGGAAATCCGTTTTTATAGGAGTGATAGGAGTGCTTGGTCTGTTGCTCATCTTTAGTTTTGTTGGAAGAAAACAGCAACAAGAGAAATTAAGACAATGGAGTGCCATTGTAGCTCAGACAGCACAGAAAATGAAAACTGACGAAAAAACGGAGGTTTATGCAAAAGGAAAGACGGTTACGATTCCTTTGCTTGACTATGAACAGATGGTTGAGTATTATAAATTAAATAATTTAAAAGAAGATGAGGCAAAACAAGAGGCAGAGATTTATGTAAAGGAACGCTATGCGATTTATGCGGAAGCCATAGAACAAGGATACACTGCCGCAGAAGAAGACATCAATGAATATTTGGAAGCCTTAAAGACAGAGATGTCTGATGAAAAAAATAAAAAGACTGCTGAAATCATAGAAGAAACGTTTGGAACAAAAGAGGCTTATTGGGAGTACGAAAGAGAGCTTGCTAAGGTGGATTTACCAATCAAACAATACATCAATGCAGTTGCCAAGCAATATAAAGAAGAAAATGAAAAGGCAAGTCAAAAAGAGTGGAATAAACGATTTGATTCCATGAAAAATGATTTAGTAAAAAAACAAGAATTTAAAGTGATGATAAACAATTAATATCCCATTATGTGACAAAAGCTCTGAGCAAACCAAATGATTTGCTCAGAGCTTTTTCTATGAGTTTATTTATTCCTCATCATCAGCGTATAATTCTTCAAATTCTGCTTCGTCTAATAATTCATCAAACGCATCTGCAACGATTTCATATTCATCATCATCTTCAATGTTTAAAAGTTCAATTTCATTATTTTCTAATTCTTTATATCCATAGAGATAAACTTCACCTTCTACATCATCAGAACCTTCAGGAAGAAGAGCGATGTATTGTTTATCTCCAGCAGGGAAAATCGCTAAAACAGAACATTGTAATTCTGTATCATCTTCCAGCGTTAATGTGATCATATCTTCGTTCATCCTAAGAAACCTCCTTTATTTTTATAATAAATTCATTGTACTAGATACAATAAGTGTTGGCAATAGAAAAATAATATTTTATCAAAAGAAAAACATTGACTTTGTGTTCATTTCGTATAAAATAAAAAATGAGAGAAGAAAAATAGATTTCTCTTTCATCAATAATAGATGGTATGGGCAAAAACCATCAGCGAAATATTCGAGAGGAGATTAATTTGTGACACCAGAAAATGTATACGAAGAACGTGAAAAACAGCGTTCAAAAAATTTTAAATTTAAAGGAAATGGAGAACGCAATCATCGTTTTTCCGGAGTATCACAGGGTAAAACGGGGAGCTATGGAAAAGGTCAAAATGGGGAAAGACCTAGACGAGATGGAAAGGACGGACGAGAGAATCGAGAATTTCGTCGAGATAATGGTCGTTATCAAAATTCCTTTAAGCCAAAGGATAAGGATGAAGAATATGATAGCAAACCACGTATGTCAAAACCAAGACGAACAGAAAAGAATGATGATTTAGCTAGAATCAAAGAGCAACAGCCGGATAAGATCATCATTATGAAAAAACTTGAAAAAGAGCAAAAGGCAATGAAGAAGAAGAGCGAAGAAAAGAAGAGAACGCAAAGCTCAAGACCGATGCCAAAACAGAAACGATCAAAAAATATCAATTATACTAGGCAGTATGAAAACGGAATGTACGAGGATTATGATGACTGGTATGAAAATGATTTTTAATAAATAGTTGAAAAGGGGCTTGAATTTCCAAATAAGGGAATTCAAGTTCTTTTTTTATGATAGGAAATTCTTTTTCTATCATAAAAGCCACAGGTTTAGTCTGATTAATCGTTTGATAATTCACAAAATACTTGAAAAATATATTAAAAATAGTATAATAATGTAAATATAGAAGATATATTTATAAAAAGTGAAAATATTTGAATTGGAGGTGAATGATTTTTTAGTAGAAAGGAAATAGAGATAAAAGGGAATTTCTATTTTTTTTTGAATAACAAATAGGAAATAGGAGGCTTATAAAATGGAAGAGGTAAAATATTTGCTTGATATTGGTGTCATTTTAATTATCACAAAGGCACTTGGCATTATTTCTAGAAAGTTTAGCTTGCCACCAGTTGTAGGGGCGTTGTTGGCAGGTATCTTTTTAGGTCCAGTTTGTTTGAATCTAGTACAGCCTAATGATACCATTTCCGCTTTAGCAGAAATCGGTGTTATCGTTTTAATGTTTGAAGCTGGATTAGAAACAGATATGAAAGAGTTAAAAAGAAGTGGATTCGCATCTCTTATCATCGCTGTATTAGGGGTGATCACTCCCCTCATTTTAGGCTATATTGTGGCAGGTTCTATGACGACAGAAATATTACAACGTATTTTTGTTGGGGTGATCTTAACGGCAACTTCTGTTAGTATTACGGTGGAAACATTACAGGATATGGGCAAGTTAAAAACTTCTGCTGGAACTGCCATATTAGGGGCTGCTATTATTGATGATATTCTTGGAATTTTATTGTTATCCATTATTACAAGTGTTGGAGAGAGCGGTTCAACGGATGCAATTTCTGTCCTTGGTGTCTTTGGAAAAATGATCGTATTTTTCGTATTGGCATTGCTCAGTGGTATGCTCGTATTTCGGTTTTTTCAATATCTACTAAAAGGGTTAAACGAAGAGCATAAACGAAGGATCCCTGTATTCGCCTTTGCTTTTTGCCTTTTATCAGCCTATGTTTCGGAGTTGTTTGGGATTGCGGATATTACAGGTGCGTATATAGCGGGAATTGTTCTTTGTAATTTATCTCAAAATGATTATATTAAGACCAAAGTAGAAGTGGTATCCTATATGCTATGTACACCAATTTTCTTTGCTAGTATAGGAATTAAGACCGATTTAAGCGGTCTTACAAGTTCAGCCTTTTCATTTACTATTCTTATTTGTATAGTCGCTATTTTATCCAAGGTAATTGGATGTGGTCTTGGTGCAAAACTTTGTCATTATTCTAATAAGGAATCGTTACAAATTGGTGTTGGAATGATTTCTCGTGGTGAAGTTGCATTAATTGTTGCAAATAAGGGAATAAAATCTGGATTAATGGATGAAAGACTTTTTGCTCCAATGATTGTTATGGTTATTGTTACAACTCTCTTGACACCAATTTTATTAAAGTTTGTATTTTCAGAGAGGATGGAATATAGGAAAGATAAGGAACATGCAATCGCACATAAGTGATATTTTATGCAGAAAAGCCATTCAGACTTATAATAGGAGAATGGCTTTTTCGTTGCAAATATAAAGTAGTTTGTTATAATAAAGTGAAGATAAAAACAGGGAGGAAGTGAACTTACATGATTGAAACAATTGCGACGGCAGAATTGCCTGTTCATGAGGTTATGAGGATTAAAAAAAATAGTCTTGTACCAGAACAACTTACAGGGAACGAACAACGTCTTTGTATTGTAACAGGAGTACATGGAGATGATTTGGCAGGTCAGTTTATTTGCTATGAAGTGATCAGAAGAATTAAGGAAAATTTTAAAGCCTTAACAGGGATTGTGGATGTTTATCCTGCGATTAATCCATTAGGGCTTGATGTTGGAACGAGAGAGTGGCCATTATTTAATATGGATATGAATATGGCATTTCCAGGATCATTTGAAGGAACGATGACCGAATATACAGCGGCAAAGATTATAGAAGATCTAAAAGGTGCCAATGTGTGCATTGATATTCATTCCAGCAGTATTTTCCTAAAAGAAGTGCCACAAGTCCGGATTAATGATGACGTAGCAAATAGCCTTATGCCTTATGCCAAACAAATGAATATGGATTTTGTATGGATTCATCCTTCAACAACGGTAAAGGAAGGGAGTATTGTCAATGCGTTAAATGCTATGGGGACAAAAGCTATGGTCATTGAAGGGGATGCTGCATTAAGAATTGATCAAAAATATTGTAATCAAGTTGTGGATGGTGTGTTCTCCCTTATGAAATATATGGGAATTTGGAGTGCACCAGTAAAAGAGCCAAAAAAACCGATTATTTCTGATGATGGAAAGGTTATTTTTATTAACAGTGAAACAAGCGGTGTCTTTGTTCCCCATGCAGAACATTCTAATTATGTAAAATGTGGAGAGAAAATAGGGGAGATTATTGCTCCTTTAACAGGTTCCATTGAAGAGGAAATTTTTGCCCCATGTGATGGGCTTTTATTTACATTAAGAGATTATCCGGTGGTAAGTGAAGGAGCATTACTCGCTCGAATTTTAGGAGGAAATTATGACTAGAGAAGTGTTATTTACATTGAGTTCTGGTTTTCGTGAAAACTTTGAGGTCATAGGGTATCGGTTTGGAAAAGGAGAAAAGGCAGCTTGTATTGTAGGAGCACTTAGAGGAAATGAATATCAGCATTTGTACTGTGCATCTCAACTCATTGATCGTTTAAGCCGTTTAGAAGAGCGAGGAGGCATTGTGGCAAATAAAGAAATTCTTGTGATTCCTTGTGCCATCAATACCTCTATGAATGTTGGAAATCGAAACTGGGTGCGAGATAACGAAGATATCAACCGTCATTTTCCTGGAAATTCCGCTGGAGAAGCACCAGATAGGGTGGCAGCCGCAGTGATGAAGGCAACAGCTGGATACAGCTATGGCGTACAGTATACGGGATTTTATTTAGCAGGAGAGTTTGTTCCCCATGTGAGAACATTGGGAAATAGCATTGATAGCACAAGCCTTGCCAGCTTATTTGGCTTGCCTTATGTGGTGACAGGACAGCCTAGAAGTTTTGATACGAGAACGTTAAATTACAATTGGCATAAAAGTGGGACAAGTGCCTTTTCCCTTTATGTGAGCAATTATGACTATTTGAATGAAGAGGTTGCCAATCAAGCGGTGTCTTCCACACTTCGTTTTTTAACGAGAATGGGAATTATTAAATATAATTGCCACAATGGTCATATTGCTAGCATATTAGCAGAAGAAGATCTGGTGACAGTCAAGCCCAATGTATCTGGATTTTTTAGGAGAACCTGTGAGATCAACAAAGAGGTAAGACGAGGGCAGATTTTAGCAGAAGTCATCGATCCATATGAAGGCAATATCATCGATCGCATTGTGGCTCCTGTGGATGGAATTTTATTTTTCGCTCAGACATCTCCTATTTTATTTGAGCACTCTGTGGCATTTCGTATTATTAAAAAACTACATCTTTAATAAAAATAAAATCTGTTTTTTTGTAAGGATATACAGAAGTTGTAACTATATTTTATTTCAATCAGTTAATCTATTGTATTTATAATAAAAATTGTGATATGATTTGCACGAAGACAATAACTCAAATATGGAAAATGTGGAGGAAATCATGAGTAACGTAAGGCGAATTTATGTGGAAAAGAAAACAGATTATGCAGTAAAAGCAAAAGAACTCCAAGAAGAGATGAAAAGCTACTTAAATCTTCCGATTTCTAATGTCAGGATATTAATCCGCTATGATGTAGAAAATATTGACGAAGAAACGTATCAAAAAGCGTTATGCACCGTATTTTCAGAACCACCAGTGGACATTTTTTATGAAGAGAAGTTTCCGATTTCGGACAAAGAACGAGTGTTTAGCGTAGAGTACCTACCAGGTCAATTTGATCAGCGGGCGGATTCTGCGGAACAGTGTTTAAAACTTTTAAATGAAAAAGAAAATCCTGTGATTCGTTCTGCTACAACGTATGCAGTTGCAGGACAACTATCAGAAGAAGCGTTTGAGAGAATTAAGTCTTATTGTATCAATCCGGTGGATTCAAGGGAAGCAGAGGAAGTAAAGCCAAATACCCTTATAACACAGTTTGAAGAACCAGAAGATGTTTTGGTTTTGGATGGGTTTAAGGATATGGATACGAAAGACTTACAAGAGCTGTATCATTCTCTTAGTCTTGCCATGACTTATAAAGATTTCCAACATATACAAAATTATTTTAAGACAGAAGAAGATAGGGATCCGACGATGACAGAAATTCGTGTTCTTGACACCTATTGGTCCGATCACTGTCGTCATACAACATTTTCAACAGAGTTAAAAAATATTACATTTGATGATGGGTATTATAAAAAAACAATGGAAGATACCTATCAATTATATTTACAGGATAAAAAAGATTTGAATCGTGAGGACAAGTTCACTTGTTTGATGGATATTGCTCTAATGGCGATGAGAAAAATTAAGGCAGAGGGTGGACTTGCGGATCAAGAAGAATCCGATGAAATCAATGCTTGTTCCATTGTTGTCCCTGTGCAAATAGATGGGAAAATAGAAGAATGGCTTGTAAGTTTTAAGAATGAAACCCACAATCATCCAACAGAAATTGAACCATTTGGTGGTGCAGCAACCTGTCTTGGTGGAGCCATTCGCGATCCTTTATCAGGACGTTCTTATGTATATCAAGCTATGCGTGTTACTGGAGCGTCCGATCCAACCGTATCCTTACAACAGACGTTAAAGGGAAAATTACCACAAAGAAAAATTGTCACTGGTTCTGCTCACGGATATAGTTCTTATGGGAATCAAATAGGTCTTGCAACGGGACATGTCAGTGAAATCTATCATCCAAACTATGTGGCAAAACGCATGGAAATTGGAGCAGTTATGGGAGCATCCCCAAGAAAAAACGTGATCCGCAAAAACTCAGAAGCAGGAGATATTGTTATTTTACTCGGTGGAAAAACAGGACGCGATGGTTGTGGTGGTGCCACAGGTTCTTCCAAAGTACATACGATGACATCCATTGAAACTTGTGGTGCAGAAGTGCAAAAAGGAAATGCTCCAACAGAAAGAAAAATACAGCGTTTGTTCCGCAGAGAAGAAGTAAGTCGTCTGATCAAAAAATGCAATGATTTTGGTGCAGGCGGTGTATCCGTAGCCATTGGAGAATTGGCAGATGGATTGTATATTGATTTGGATAAAGTTCCAAAAAAATATGCTGGTCTTGATGGAACAGAACTTGCTATTTCTGAATCCCAAGAGCGTATGGCAATTGTTGTTGATAAAAGAGATGTGGATCAGATGTTAGCCTATGCAGAAGAAGAGAATTTAGAAGCCGTTGTGGTTGCCAAGGTGACAGAAGAAAAACGTTTGGTTCTTGTTTGGAGAGGAAAAGAGATTGTGAATCTATCAAGAGCATTCCTCGATACGAATGGAGCCCACCAAGAAACAGAAGTCAAAGTTTCCATGCCTGCAAAGGAAGAAAACAATTGGAGGAAACGGGAGATTGGAAGTGATGTGAAGAAAGAATGGTTGTCCATACTTTCTGATCTGAATGTCTGCTCACAAAAAGGGCTTATAGAAATGTTTGATAGCTCCATTGGAGCAGGGACGGTTTTAATGCCTTTTGGTGGAAAATACCAGCTTACACCTACACAGACCATGGTTGCAAAACTTCCTGTCTTGAAAGGAAAAACGGATACGGTGACTATGATGAGCTATGGTTTTGATCCCTATGTATCCAGTTGGAGTCCATACCATGGATCCATTTATGCGGTGGTACAGTCCGTTGCAAAAATCGTGGCATCTGGTGGGGATTATAGAAACATTCGTTTCACCTTCCAAGAGTATTTTGAAAGACTGGGAAGTGATCCATATCGTTGGGGACAGCCACTGTCAGCCCTTCTTGGAGCGTATGATGTACAAAGAGGATTAGGACTTCCATCCATTGGTGGTAAGGACAGTATGTCTGGAACCTTTGAAGATATTGATGTGCCACCAACGCTTGTATCCTTTGCTGTTGATATTGGGAATCATGCCCATATTGTTTCACCAGAATTAAAGAAGGTTGGTAATCTTCTTGTAAAGTTTGATATTGATAAGGATGAGTATGATATTCCTGTGTATAAGCAGATGATGGCACTTTATAGCAAGTTGTTTGACTATGCAAAGAGTGGTAAAATGGTTTCTGCATATGCTGTTGGTTTTGGCGGGACAATAGAGGCCATAAGTAAAATGGCGTTTGGAAATAAACTCGGTATCAATTTAAATACAGAACAGACAATGGAAGAACTGGTGGCAAAAGGTTATGGTTCTATCATTGTGGAAATGACAAAAGAAACAGTAAAAGAAATAGAAGTTCCTTATACTTTGGTTGGTGAGATTATAGATGATCCACAATTTCAGTATGGGGATGTTATCATTCCAATGGAAGAAGCGTTGCAGGCTTGGACTCATACATTAGAATCCGTATTTCCAACGGTTTCTGGTGTAAGCCATGAAAAAGTGGATACAGGATTATATGATGCTAAAAGTATTTATATATGCAAGCATAAGGTGGCAAAGCCAAAAGTATTTATTCCAATTTTTCCAGGAACAAACTGCGAATATGATTGTACAAAGGCATTTGAGTTGGCAGGAGCAGAAGTGATAACGAAAGTGTTTAAAAATATGGATGCAAGTGGAATCAAGGAGTCCGTTTCCGTATTTGAAAAAGCGATTTCAGAATCACAGATTGTAATGTTCCCAGGAGGATTTTCTGCTGGTGATGAGCCAGACGGTTCTGCCAAGTTTTTTGCAACAGCCTTTCGAAATGCCAAGTTACAAGAGGCTGTGATGAATCTTTTAAATCAAAGGGATGGTCTTGTACTAGGCATTTGTAATGGATTTCAAGCGTTAATTAAATTAGGACTTGTTCCATATGGAGAGATTAGGCAATTAAAAGCAGATTCTCCAACGCTTACAACCAATGAAATTGGACGACATATTTCTCAAATGGTATATACAAAAGTCGTATCCAATCAATCTCCATGGTTACAAAAAGCACAGCTAGGAGGTGTATATGCCATTCCTGCCTCTCATGGAGAAGGAAGATTTGTTGCATCAAAGGAATGGATGGATACATTATTTGCTAATGGACAAGTGGCAACACAATATGTGGACATCCATGGTAATCCAACGATGAATGAAGCATTTAATCCAAATGGTTCTTATTATGCAATCGAAGGCATCACAAGTCCAGATGGTCGTGTGTTTGGTAAGATGGCACATTCAGAACGAATTGGAGAAGCTGTTGCAAAAAATATTTATGGAGAACAAAACCAAAATATTTTTGCATCTGGAGTGGAATATTTTAAATAAAGAGAAAGAGAGCAGTCTTTGAAGAAAAGGGCGGTTATGTAGCGAGATGTTATATAACCGCTTTGCTTTTCATGATTTGGAATTTCTTATCTTTGATGTTTTTTAAAATTGAGTTATAATGGTGTATAATAACGTTAAGCCTAAGAAAGAAGTTCATTTTAGGAAAATTAGAAAAAAAGATAGGTGTGGTGTATGAACGAGCGATTAGAAGAGTTATTACAAAGAATGGAAGATTTGACAAGGGAAATGGTGGAAATTCAGACAGAAATCAAAAAAATTTGTATTCAGTCTGGAATATTGGACAAACTTGAAAGAGAGAAGAAGGAAAAGCCAGAAGTTATAAAGAGCCAAGAGATTTCTTCTTATGAAGAACTAGATGAACAACCCGCCATTAATCCCCAAGTGATGGAATTTCTTGACTTGTATACGATGGAAGAACGGTTTGATTATTTAAAACACAAGATGAATTGGCGAGAAATTACGGAAAAGGATCTGGATATTATGGCAGTTTCTGTCGATATAGTCTTGAAAGAAAATGAAATATCTGATAAGATAAATGATCTGGTTCACTGTGTGGAACAGTTCGCACAATGGGAAATAAATGGAAAGAGGAGATAAATTCCAAAGAAAATTGGAGAGAAAAATGTCTGAAATTGAAAGAAAATCCTAGAAATCCACTTGGAATTGTAACTGAAAAATGATAGAATACATTATAAGACTAAAAAACATATGGGGGCTTACCAATGAAAAGTAAAGTTCAAAATATGAAAACAATGAAAGAAGAAACATTTATCCAAAATTTAGTAAAACTTGTTTCCTTTGCAGAAGGAAATAATATGACACTTGATAAAAAAGATATAAAGAAATTTTTTGATTTAGAAGAATTATCGATTGATCAATTGGAAAAATTCTATAATTTCTTTGATGAACGTGGTATTAATATCACAGATATTGAAAAAGAGAATCAAGAACTGGATCTTGATGAGGCGGAAATTATGGAGGACATCCAAATTTTGGACGAGCCAACAGATGAAGATTTAGATTCTGAAGAATTTGAAGGGTTAGAGTTAGAAAATCTTGAGAATATTGATAATTTTGCTGATACCAATTTACAAGATTCTGTAAAGTTGTATTTAAAACAGATCGGTTCTTATCCATTACTCACGCAACAAGAGGAAATTGAGTTAGCAAAGAGAAAAGATAAAGGCGATAAAGTAGCTATTGATATTTTAACAGAGTCAAACTTACGTCTTGTTGTTAGTATTGCAAAAAAATATGTGGGACGCGGTTTATCTTTCCTCGATCTAATACAAGAAGGGAATATTGGATTATTAAGAGGAATTGAGAAGTTTGATTATACAAAAGGATATAAGCTAAGTACCTATGCTACATGGTGGATCAAACAAGCCATTACACGTTCTTTAGCGGATCAAAGCCGTACTATCCGAATACCAGTGCATCTTGTGGAAGTGTTCAACAAACTGACAAGAGTGCAAAGAGAACTTACCGTAGAGCTTGGAAGAGAACCAAGCAATGAAGAACTTGCAAAAGAATTAGAAATTAGCATTGATAAGCTCATGGAAATTCGAGAATATAGTTTAACACCTACATCATTGGAAACGCCAGTGGGTGATGAAAATGATAGCAGTGTGGGAGATTTTATTGCGGATGAAAAAAATCAATCTCCAGAAGATGTGGCAAATGCGGAAATGCTTCGTTTGCATATTGAAGAAATTTTAGGAGATCTCAATGAAAGAGAACGCTATATTATTCGCCAAAGATTTGGACTGGATGATGGTCACCCTAGAACCCTAGAAGAAGTGGGAAAAGAAATGGGAGTTACTCGTGAGAGAATCCGTCAGATTGAGGCGAAAGCACTTAGAAAACTTCGTCATCCATCAAGAAGTAAAAAAATCAAAGATTTTTTATAAGATAGAAAATGCAATTTTTTATATCATAAAAAAGTAGTACGATATATTGTTTCTTTGTCGTAAAGGAAAAGAGGAGCAGAGCTTGCTCCTCTTTTTATCGTGGTTCTTCTTATCTATAAAGAGCTAGGTTCTTCTAAATCATAATCTGGCTCAATAGAAATATGAACACGTTCAATTCGATTTTTAGATGTGGTAAGTACGGTGTACCGGATTCCCTTTTCCACAGCACTTTCTCCCCCGTTAGGGATGCGATCTAATAACTCTATAATATGCCCTCCAATGGAGTCATAGTCTTCCGACTCAATATGAGTTCCAATTTCATCATTTAAGTCATCAAGTTTTACTGAACCATCTACTTCAAATTCATAATCTGAAATCTTCTTGATCTGATCTTGTTCTGAGGCATCATATTCATCACGAATTTCTCCAACGATTTCTTCCAACAAATCTTCTAACGTGATAAGACCAGATATTTTTCCGTATTCATCCAATACAATTGTAAAATTACTAGAGGTCTTTTTCATTTCTGTCATAAGAGCAGATGTTTTTTGGTATTCATAACAATAGGTCGGTTCCCAAAGAAGAGAACGTAAAGAAAATGTGCTTTTATCATGGGTTGCCATATAGAAGAATAAATCTTTAATATTTAATACACCAATAACCTCGTCTTTTGTCGTTTCATAGATAGGATACCTTGTGTAACGCTCTTCATGATAGATTTTTAAAATCTCTTCATAGGTAATATCTGCTGATAAATAAACGATATCAACACGTGGTGTCATAATATCCTTTGCTAAGGAGTCACCAAAATCAAATACATTATTGATCATAGCTTTTTCTTCTCGTTCAATTACACCTTCTTCATGGCTGAAATCTACGATGGTACGAAGTTCACTTTCTGTGATGGACTGAGATGCTTTGGAAGAATTCAGTCGAAATAATTTTAATACCCCATTGGAAAGAACATTGACAATAAAAATGATAGGAGTCAAGATTTTTGTCAAGACATAAACAATGGGAGCATACAGAAGAGAAATTTTTTCATTATGAAAAGTTGCCATGGATTTTGGGGTGATTTCACCAAAAAGAAGAATTAAAATCGTGAGAATACCAGTTGCAATTCCAGCACCACTGCTTCCAAATTTATTGGTAGCTAGTACCGTAGCAAGAGAGGATGCCGAAATATTGACGATATTATTTCCGATGAGAATAGTGCTTAAAAGTTTTGGAGAGTCATCGGTCAATTTTAAAACAAGACGTGCACGTTTATTTCCTTCGTCCGCCATATTTCGAAACCTAATTTTATTAATGGTAGTTAGTGCTGTTTCTGCGGATGAAAAAAATGCAGAAAGTATCAGTAAAATAATAAGAATTATCAATTGAATTATGGAACTCGAGTCCAACATAATCATCTCCTTTGGTTTAAAATCTTTATATAAAATTAACTTCTTAGCGTATATTATAAAAAAATGTGTAAGAAAAGTCAAGTATTGCGTAAATTATATAAAGAATCAGATAATTTTTATTTGGTCATCTTAGATTTTGAAATAAAAATTCATTAAATTTGAATGAAAACTATTGCAAGTCGGGAAAAATAGTACTAGAATGAGATCAGTGCTAAAGACAAGAACGAGGGGCAATTAGAATGATACGATGGCACAGAACAGTAACTATTAGATAAAGCAGAGCATAAGTTACCAGAAAAGGTGAGTTCTGCAAAGTAAAAGGAGATTGTGGAATGAATCGCATTTCACAGGAAAATTGGGGTAAGAACAAAACATGAGAAAAAAATCACACATTTCATTAGCAGTTGGATTAATGGATAAACTTCAGTTACAAGATACATTGAATCACAGGCTGACATTCTGTATTGGTAGCATTTTACCAGATTGTAAACCGTCTTTTTTGACGACTCCACATACATTTTCTAAAACCTATGAGGATATTAAAGCAAGAATTGAACGGTTTCTTGAGAATATGAAAAATATGTATAGCTTTGGATATCGTGACTGTATCACACTTGGAGAAATTACCCATTATATTGCTGATTATTTTACATTTCCACATAATGACCATTATGATGGTAATTTAAAAGATCATTGCTATTATGAAAAAGATTTGAAGTTTGCTCTTCGCCGATTCTTAGAGAGCAAGGAAGTGATGGAGATTAGAAAAGAAATTCATGTACATCGTACAAAAGAAGAACTATTTCAATTTATTGAAGAAACCCATCGAAAGTATCGGGAGAAGAAGAGTATTGTATTAGAGGATTGTCGCTATATTGTACGTGTTTGTATGGAAGTGGTGGTATCCATCGTTGCAATACTTCAAAATTCTTTTGTAGAGATGAAGGCAATGCTGGCAGAACCAGTATTATAAAAAAGACTTCTGAAATCTTAAGATTTCAGAAGTCTTTTTTTGTTATGTTATTCTGTTTCGTTATCCGTTTCAACGGATTCATCCAGATTCATAACTTGACGTTTTCTTGCCATTTCATCGCTATCAAGATATTCGTCATAGGTTGTAATTTTATCGATTAGGCCACCGTTATTTGTGATTTCCATAATACGGTTTGCTGTTGTTTGAATGAACTGATGATCCTGAGAAGCGAATAATAAAACACCTTTGAATTTGATCAATCCATTATTTAAAGCAGTAATGGATTCCATATCAAGATGGTTGGTAGGCTCATCAAGAATTAAACAGTTCGCACCAGAAATCATCATTTTAGATAGAAGACAACGAACTTTTTCTCCACCAGAAAGTACTTTGACACGTTTTACGCCATCATCCCCAGAGAACAGCATTCTTCCTAAGAAACCACGAACATAAGTCACATCTTTTTCTTCAGAATACTGTGTTAACCAGTCAACAATGGTATCATCACAAGCAAATTCTTTTGTGTTATCTTTTGGGAAATAGGCTTGGGAAGTCGTAACACCCCATTTATAATTTCCTTCATCCGGTTCCATCTCACCAGCTAAAATTTTAAAGAGA
The DNA here is from genome assembly GCA_949284175.1 of uncultured Eubacteriales bacterium. GTDB lineage: Bacteria > Bacillota > Clostridia > Lachnospirales > Lachnospiraceae > Scybalomonas. The sequence goes on along the minus strand of CASDVE010000013.1, from coordinate 80,539 downwards.
GTTGTAGTAGCGATTGTGTTTGGTCCTACAAAAGCCACTTTATCTTCTCGACCTAAGATAAAACTTACATTATCAAGAACTTTTACGCCATCGATGGTTTTGCTAAGACCTTCCACTTGAAGAACTTCGTTTCCGATTTCACGATTTGGACGGAAGTCAATATATGGATATTTACGGCTGGATGGACGCATTTCATCGAGCTGAATTTTTTCCAATGCACGTTTACGGCTTGTTGCCTGTTTGGATTTGGAAGCGTTAGCACTAAAGCGTTGAATAAATTCTTGCAACTCTTTAATTTTTTCTTCTTTCTTTTTGTTGGCTTCTTTCATTTGCTTGATCATTAACTGGCTGGATTCATACCAAAAATCATAGTTTCCAGCATAGAGTTGAATTTTTCCGTAGTCAATATCCGCAATATGTGTACAAACTTTATTTAAGAAATAACGGTCATGGGATACGACAATGACGGTGTTATCAAAGTTGATTAAGAACTCTTCTAACCAAGCGATAGCAGCTAAATCCAAGTGGTTGGTAGGCTCGTCAAGAAGGAGAATATCAGGATTTCCAAAGAGTGCTTGTGCAAGAAGGACTTTGACCTTTTCAGAACCTGTTAATTCACTCATTTGTTTATAGTGAAGCTCGGTTTCAATACCAAGACCGTTTAATAAAGTTTCGGCATCGGATTCTGCTTCCCAACCGTTCATTGTGGCGAATTCACCTTCTAATTCACTGGCTCTCATACCATCTTCATCGGTGAAATCTTCTTTTGCATAGATCGCCTCTTTTTCTTTCATAATATCATAAAGGCGTTGATTTCCCATAATAACGGTATCAAGAACAGGATATTCGTCGTATTTAAAGTGATCCTGTCTTAAGACAGAAAGACGCTGTCCAGGTGTAATAATAATATCACCGCTAGTAGGTTCTAGTTCTCCAGAGAGAATTTTTAGAAAAGTAGATTTACCAGCACCGTTAGCACCGATAAGACCATAACAGTTTCCTTCAGTAAACTTAATATTTACTTCTTCGAATAATGCCTTTTTGCCAAGGCGAAGTGTGATGTTACTTGCTGTAATCATAGTTGATTCCTTTCTTTATTCATGGATTGCTTATTGAGCAAATATAAACTATTTTCATAAAAGCATATACAACTCATTTTACATGAAATTAGTAAAAATGCAACCTTTTCTTCTTTTGCTTTCTATGGCTTGGTGTCTTATCTTTTATATGGTGGAAAATTCATATGTAGTGACCGTATCGTATTTCATTCCTGCTCTTAGAATTGGAGAAGGGAAATTGGTGTGGTGGATAGCATCTGGATAGACTTGTGTTTCCAATGCAAATCCACAGCGTGGAGCATAAATGGCAGAGTCTTTTCCTGCTCTTTCATTAGAGAGGAAATTACCAGTATACAATTGCACTCCTGGGAGTGTTGTTTTCCCTCTTAGAAAAATACCAGATTCTTTGCTATATGCTTCTGCAAACACAGAAAGACGGTTTGGATGCTTTAGTACAAATGTGTGATCGTATCCATTGGCATATTGTAATTGAATATCATCGGCATTGATATCTTGACCGATTGGTTTAAAGTCTGAAAAGTCAAAAGGAGTTCCTGTTACAGGGCGGATTTCTCCTGTTGGAATTAAAGTTGCATTGGTTGGAATATAAGCAGTAGAAAATAACTTTAACATTTGATTCTCAACGGAACCACTATTGTGACCATTTAAGTTAAAATAAGTATGGTTTGTCAAGTTGACTAAAGTATCTGTATCACTAAAAGCCTCATAATGAATGCTCAATACATTGTCATCATTAAAGGTATAAGTAACAGTGACTGTTAAAGTGCCAGGATACCCTTCTTCGCCATCTGGACTGTCTAATTTTAATTTTAAAGAGCCGTATTCGATTGACGCATCCCAAATCCTGTGGCTAAAACCAATATTACCGCCATGTAAATGGTTAGCACCATCATTGCAAGCCAGCTTGTACTCCTTTGATCCAAGAGAAAAAGTTCCTTTAGAAATACGGTTTCCGCATCGTCCAATGAGAGCTCCCAAATACGCACCACCTAAAAGTTCATATTCAGAAAGGCTGTTATAACCAAGCACAACATCCCTCATCTTACCATGTTTATCTGGAACCACTAAAGAAAGAATGGTTCCGCCAAAGTTTGTAATGTTCACATAGGAGCCATTGCTGTTTGTTAGCTTATAACAATGTACCTGTTCCCCATTTTTTGTTGTTCCATAAATAGATTGTGTAATTTTTGCCATAATATTACCACCTTCTCAAATTTTTATTTACGTGGAAGGCATAAGCCAAGCGGAAATGTTAGTATTTCTATTTGACGCCATCCACCAACGTAAGAAACTCATATAGCCAGTTCCTCATCGTTTATTTTCCATTATGAATCTAATGATGAGATACTTTTCATCGCTTGATGCCACTACTTTATGCAACTATTGCTCCAGTTAGAAGTTTTTATTTCGGAAACTACTGATTTTATGAGCGTAGGGCATACGATGAAAGGAAATACTGTCAGAAAATTAACAGTATCCTATATAGATAATTTTACCTTAAAATAAAAGATTTGCAACCCGTTTTATTTATGGGGAAGACATAAGTGAATGGAGTAGAACTTTACCTAAAATATCTTGAAAATATTTAGGGATCTGCTATAATAAAGAAGTAAGTTAACGTAGATGAAACTATAATCCATCGGTATCTCCTTACCATAATATTTGGTAAGGATTTTTTCATATATTAAGAAATTATTATTAGGATTTCAATGTAATGGACAAAAGAAAATATTAGGAGGAGTAAGCATGAAATTAATTGACACAGAAAAAGCAGTGGGACACGTTTTATGTCATGATTTGACACAGATTGTTCCAGGGGTAACAAAAGATGCAGTTTTCCGCAAAGGTCATGTTGTTACAGAAGAGGATATCCCTGTTTTACTTTCCATTGGAAAAGAACATCTTTATGTGTGGGAAAAAACAGAAGGAATGTTGCATGAAGATGAAGGGGCAAAGATTTTATATGATCTATGTAAAAACGATCATATGCACCCAAGCGAGATCAAAGAGGGAAAGGTTGAAATCATTTCCGATATTGATGGACTTTTAAAAATTGATAAAGAAAGACTCTATCAAGTCAATGCTATGGGAGATATGATGATTGCCACCATTCATGGGAATATGCCGATTAAAAAAGGAACAAAGATCGCTGGTACAAGAGTGATACCACTAATTATTGAAGAAGAACGCATGAAGAAAGTGCAGGAGTTAGTAGGGGAGAAGCCTCTTATGGAGATTCTGCCTTATGTGAAAAAAACGGCTGTGGTTGTTACAACAGGAAGTGAAGTGTTTAAAGGAAGAATTGAGGATAAATTTGGACCAGTTGTAAAACGCAAACTAGAAGAGTTTGGGGTAGAAGTTTTATATCAAAAAATTGTGGATGACTGTCAAGAAGATATTACAAACGCTATTTTAAAAGCCATTGAAGATGGGGCAGAAATGGTATTTTGTACAGGCGGAATGAGTGTTGATCCAGATGATCGCACACCGGGGGCTATTAAAGCAACAGGAGCAGATATTGTTGCTTATGGTGCACCAGTATTACCAGGAGCTATGTTTTTAGTTTCTTATTATAATGGAGAGATTCCAGTTTGTGGACTTCCAGGATGTGTTATGTATGCGAAAAGAACAATTTTTGATCTGGTGCTTCCACGATTAGTTGCTGGAGAAAAACTTACTTTTGAAGATATGGCACAATATGGACATGGGGGACTTTGTATGAACTGTCCAGTCTGTACTTATCCAAACTGCGGTTTTGGAAAATAGAAAGAAAGGATCACAACAATGGGAAAATTAAATCATTTTGATGAAGCAGGAAATGCGATTATGGTGGATGTGACCCAAAAAGATGTGACAGAACGAATTGCAATTGCATCTGGTCAAATTACTATGAATCAAGAAACCTATGAAACGGTAAAAGAAGGGCGTGCAAAAAAAGGTGATGTATTAGCTGTTGCTAGAGTGGCAGGCATTATGGCAACCAAAAAAACGAGTGATTTGATTCCTATGTGCCATCCACTCATGCTCACAAAAGCATCTGTTGACTTTGAATTTCAGGATGAAACTTGCACAATTCTTGCTGTATGTACAACAAAGTTATCGGGGAGAACGGGAGTGGAGATGGAAGCTCTTACAGGTGTTACAACAACACTTCTTACCATTTATGATATGTGTAAAGCCATGGATCGTGGCATGAAAATTCAAAATGTGCATCTTCTTGAAAAGTCTGGAGGAAAAAGCGGACATTATATTGCACCAAAAGAATAAGATTAGAAAGTGGGTAAGGGTATGAAAGATGGACAAAACCGTCTGATTGATTACATGAGAATTTCGATTACCGATCGGTGCAACCTCCGTTGTATTTACTGTATGCCAGAAGAAGGAATTGCGTGTATGAGTCATGATGAAATTCTTTCTTTTGAAGAGATTTATCGTGTAGTGAAATCAGCAGGTAACTTAGGGGTTCGTAAAATTAAATTAACAGGTGGGGAACCGCTTGTAAGAAAAAACATCGTTCAACTGATTGAAATGTTGAGAAAAGATGCTAAGATGGAACAAGTGACTTTGACAACCAATGGCATTTTATTGTCAAAAATGGCAAAGGATTTGAAGCAAGCAGGGCTTACAAGTGTAAACATTAGTCTTGATACGCTGAAACGAGAGCAGTTTGCTAAAGTTACAAGAAGAGATCAATTAGATGATGTTTTAGAAGGAATGAAAACTTGTATTGAAGTTGGGATTCCAGTGAAGATCAATTGTGTTCCTGTAAAAGAAATCAATGGTGATCATTTACTAGAGATTGCAGAATTGGCAAAAAAATATCCTGTTTCTGTGCGTTTTATAGAAATGATGCCAATTGGATATGGAAAACAATATGAGCCGATTCCAAATGATAAAATATTAGAACAGTTGGAAGAAAAATATGGAAAAGCTGTTTTATCCAATAAGGTGTATGGGAATGGACCGGCTGTTTATTATGAGTTTGAAGGATTTAAAAAAGGGATTGGATTTATCAGTGCCGTATCCCATGAATTTTGTGAAAATTGCAATCGCATTCGTTTGACAAGTGATGGAAGATTGAAACTTTGTTTACACCATAAAGATGGAACAGATTTGCGAGAATTGCTAAGAGATGGAATCAGTGAAGAGGATTTGACAGAAGTTTTACGCAATGCCATTTTAAGAAAACCGGTTTCCCATCAATTTTATGAAAAGACAATTGATGAAGAAGAAACAAGAGCCATGGTTCAGATCGGCGGATAAAACGTTTGTTTGTAGCAATGGATAGAGAATTGAGAGAAAGAAAGGAAAAAATATGGGAATTGTAAAGGCTGTTTGTATTAGTGAAAAAAAAGGAACACAGAAAAAAGATATAAAGGAAGCAAGGTTTATTGAAAACTTTGGGATTGAGAATGATGCCCATGCTGGAAAATGGCATCGTCAAGTGAGTCTATTGAGTTATGATAGAGTGGAAGAGTTTAGACAAAGAGGAGCCAATGTAGCCGATGGTGCCTTTGGTGAAAACTTGCTAGTAGAGGGAATGGATTTTAAAACGTATCCAATTGGAACTGTGTTTCAGTGTAATGATGTCGTATTGGAATTGACACAGGTAGGGAAAAAATGCCATTCAGAATGTGAAATTTTCTATCAAGTAGGGGATTGTATTATGCCAAGAGAAGGGGTATTTACAGTGGTTGTTCATGGTGGAATGATTAAAGTTGGGGATGAATTAAGCGTTGTAAAGTTAGGCGATGGCACAACAGATAAAATTAAAAAATAAATAACATAGGCGGGAAAAAGAAAGGAGGATTTTTGTGCTTTTTTTAAATGAATTAACAGAATTGGATATGAAGAAACGAAATAGAATTGCAACGGTGATTGAAGGCTCACACGTTGGAAAAAAAGCAATTTATATCGACGGAGGGCTTTATGATAGTCAAGGCGATGTAGAGTTTTTTACCTCGATTCCCGATGAAGCTATTTTATCTGAGAAAGCCACAGTGTTAGAGAGTGGTGGAGAAAGAATCTTCTTAGAAAGTGTAAAACCGAATCCACATATGGTAATTTGCGGGGGTGGACACATTTCAATTCCTGTTATTAAAATGGCGAAAATGCTCGATTTTAAAGTTACAGTATTAGAAGATAGACCTATGTTTGCGGACAATGCAAGAAAAGCTGGAGCAGATCAAGTGATTTGTAATGCTTTTGAAAAGGGGCTTGCAGCCATTGCTGGCGATCAAAATACATATTTTGTTATTGTGACAAGAGGACATCGCTATGATGTAGAATGTTTGGAGTCTATTTTGAAGAAGCCACATGCTTATATTGGAATGATAGGCAGTAAAAAGAGAGTGCATTCAGTAAAAGAACTGATGGAAGAAAAGGGATTTGAAAGAGAGTTAATTGATAGCATTTATTCACCGATTGGGTTACGAATTGGAGCAGAAACACCTGCCGAGATTGCAGTTTCCATTATGGCAGAAATCGTTCAAGTAAAAAATAAAGAAAAAGGAACAGTGGGATTTACAACAGAGCTATTCCAGTATTTAAAAACCGATTGGAAACAGACAAAATTCCCAGTGGCAATTGTTACAATTATTTCAAGAAAAGGTTCCGCACCACGAGGGATTGGAACGAAAATGCTTGTAGTGCGTACAGGACAAATGATAGGAACCATAGGTGGAGGATGTGCAGAATCTGCCATTCAACAGCAAGCCATTCAATGTATGGAAAAGGGGCAATCTAAGCTCGTTTGCGTGGATATGACAGGAAGAGAAGCGGAAGATGATGGCATGGTATGTGGTGGTATTATTGAAGTTTTTATTGACTGCCATCAATTATTTTAATGAATAAGGAAACATTATAAAGAGAGAGTGTCGCAAAATGACATGAAATCAAAATGATTTTGTGTCAGAAGCGATGCTCTTTTGTTTCTCATCGTTTTGTGACAAAAATTTAATATCCTTTACAAAAAATTCAATACTTTATATATGATTTTGTAAGAAAAAACTGATATAATTCTTTCTATCAGTGTATAAAGAGCTAGAAAAAGAGAGAGAAGGAGAAAGAAATGAGAAAGAAAATCGTAACAACGATTTGTGCTATTTGCATCTTGGGAGTAGGAGCTTTCTATTACCACAGTGTATATGGTTCAGAGCCTATAAAAGGAGATAGGGAAAGCGTACAGGATAAGGAAAAAGCTCATACAAAATTGAAAGAAAGAAAAGAAGAAAAAGAGTATTATGCTTATATAGATGATAGCGATCCGTATAAAGTTTGGATTGGAGATAAGGAAACAAAGAAGGAATTTTCTATCCAAGTGGAGGATGAAGAACAGAAGATAAATGCGGTGATGGAAACGGAATGGGTTACAAAGGAACAATTGGGAATCATATCTCATATTGATCCGTCCAGGTCATATTTTTGTATCTATGATGTGGAGAAAAAGACATTTTTGAATGGGACATATGGCTTTGATTTTCAATGGGTAAATCAAGATATAGATACTTTCGTATATGCAGTGGCAAGTCCACATTTTAAACAGCAAAAGGGGAATGAGATAGTTAAGAATAGAAAGGAAGAGGTTCTTTATACAACAAGAGAAGGAGAAGAGATAGAAGAGATACAGCTTTCACCAGATGGAGAATATATTGGGATTGTAACTTATGAAAAGAATGGAGAACAATATGATCTCATTTTAATTGATCGGGATGGTAAAGTGAAAAAGGAAGAGAAGTTAAAGGGATTTCCAATGGAAGCTGGTTGGACTTCTAAGAATGTATTTGTAGTGGATGGTCAAACATATACTATCTATAATGAAAAGGAATAATAAAAAAGAAACAAGACGATCAAGCACCTGAGCAAGAATGGAGCGGATCGTCTTGTTTCTTTTTTATTAAAATTTTTTATATCACAATCATATTTACGTATACTTATTAAAAGTATCTATTATATAAAACATAGGAGATAATGTTGAGGAATAAAGGATTATTCAAAAATTATTTATTATAAACAGAAACTTTTATCATGTAACTGCTTATTCATAGGATAGTATCAGTTGAAAATACGGTATGTAAATTATTTTGTAATAACAGTACCAGTTTTTCCTTGAATACCTTCTTTTGCTTTTTCAAGCAGGGTAATTAACGCCTTGCGTTCTGGAGCAGAAGAAGCGAACTGTACAGCTGCCTGAACTTTAGGAAGCATAGAACCAGGAGCGAAATGACCTTCGCTGATGTATTGAGCTGCTTCTTCTACTGTGATGTTATCTAACCATTTTTCATTTTCTTTACCGAAGTTAATAGCACATTTTTCAACTCCTGTTAAGATAATTAAGTAGTCAGCATCAAGTTTTTCTGCCATAAGAGCGCTTGCAAAGTCTTTATCAATAACTGCACTAGCACCTTTTAATTCATTGCCTTTTCTCATGACAGGGATTCCGCCACCGCCACAAGCAACTACGATTTGTCCAGCATCGCAAAGAGCACGAATTGTGTCAATTTCAACGATGTCAACTGGTTTTGGAGATGCAACAACTTTGCGGTATCCACGACCAGCATCTTCCATAACTTTGTTTCCTTTTGCAATCTGTTCTTGTGCTTCTTCGTAAGTCATGAAACGTCCGATAGGTTTTGTAGGATTTAAGAAGGCAGGATCGTTTTCATCTACAACAACTTGAGTGATGATTGTAGATACAGGAATTTCTAATCCACGATTTAATAATTCTGCACGAATAGAATTCTGTAAATCATATCCGATATAACCTTGACTCATTCCTACACAAACAGACATAGGAGCTACTGTGAAGTTTGGATATAAACGGCTTAATTCAGCCATAGCAATGTTAATCATACCAACCTGTGGACCATTACCATGAGAAATTACAACTTGATGACCTTCTTCAATTAAATCAACAATTGCTTTTGCTGTACTTTTTACAGCTACCATCTGTTCTGGAAGATTGTTTCCTAAAGCATTACCGCCAAGAGCGATAACAATTTTCTGCTTTTTCATTTGAGCTACCCCATTTCATAGTGAAATTAAATATCATGTAATAGATTGATTAATTAATCTATTGTCTCAAAAAAAGAGAGAAGGCACATAATGCCTATAATTCTTTTTCTAACCCCTCTCCTAAAAATAGGAGAGGGGAGTAGTTATGATGAAGTTTTATATGGAATTAATCCATTTTACGTTCTTTTTTTGCTTCTGCTAATGCTTTTAATGTTTCTTGTGGGTTTTCACATTTAGAAAGTAAGATCATAGCAGCGATAATGTATGGTTTGAAGCTAGCTTCTTTGTATAATGGAATTCTGTAACGATCGAATACAGAAGCGTCAACTTCACCTTCTTCACAGCTTACGCCTGTGATATCAGCTGGAAGACAGTGCATGTATAATGCTTTTCCGTCTTTTGTTAATTTCATCATTTCTTCTGTACAAGCCCAATCTTTGTGTTCAGCGTTCTGAGCTAATAATTCTTTTTCTAATTTGTTAACGCCGTCCATGTCACCGTTTCCGTATAATTCAGTACGTTTTTCCATAGCAGCGAATGGAGCCCAGCTCTTTGGATATACGATATCAGCATCTTTGAATGCTTCTGCCATGCTGTTTGTTTTTGTGAAAGATCCGCCTGATTCAGCAGCGTTTTTCTTAGCAACTTCTTCAACTTCACCCATTACGTCATATCCTTCTGGATGAGCTAATACAACGTCCATTCCCATACGTGTGAAAAGACCGATGATACCCTGAGGTACAGATAATGGTTTTCCGTAAGATGGAGAGTAAGCCCATGTCATAGCAACTTTTTTACCTTTTAAGTTTTCAACACCACCGAATTCATGGATTACATGAAGCATATCTGCCATAGCCTGTGTTGGATGGTCGATATCGCATTGTAAGTTAACTAATGTTGGAACATGGTCTAAGATACCATCTTTATGTCCTTGTTGAACAGCTTCCATGAATTCGTGCATGTAAGCATTACCTTTTCCGATGTACATATCATCACGGATACCGATAACGTCAGCCATGAAAGATACCATGTTAGCTGTTTCACGAACTGTTTCACCGTGAGCTACCTGAGATTTTCCTTCGTCTAAGTCCTGAACTTCTAAACCTAATAAGTTACAAGCAGATGCGAAAGAGAAACGTGTACGTGTAGAGTTATCGCGGAATAAAGAAATTCCAAGACCGCTATCGAAGATTTTTGTAGATACGTTGTTTTCTCTTAAATCACGAAGAGCGTCAGCAACTGTGAAAACAGCTTCTAATTCATCTCTTGATTTTTCCCATGTTAAGAAGAAATCATTGTTGTACATATCTTTGAAGTCAAGAGTATTAAGTTTTTCGATAAATTCATTTGTTTTTAACATAATTTTATATCTCCTTTTTTATAAGTAGGAGAGGGGAGCCTTAGAGGTTCCCGCCCCCAATGATTTTGTTTTTAGTTTTGATAATCAATAAAAATTATTTGCAGTACATTGTAGGAAGAGCAGCGTAAACAGCAGCACATCTTACAAGGTCAATTTTGAATGTTTTTTCGTTTGGAGCATGAGCCTGAGCTTCAGCACCAGGTCCGAAACCGATGCAAGGGATTCCGTTACGTCCCATGATAGATACACCGTTTGTAGAGAATGTCCATTTATCTGTAAGTGGACGAGCCTGTCTCATAGCTTCTGTTTCAGCATTTCCAAGACGTTTATCTCCGTAAAGTCCTTTGTATGCTTCATTTAAAGCAACTGTTACAGGGTGATCTTCTGGAATTACCCATGTTGGGAAGTAACATTCGATTGGGTATGTAAGTCCTTTGTAAGATGGACGAGAGTATTCGTACATAGAAACTGTTACATCATCACCATATTTTTTAACAGCAGGAAGTGCACGAATTTCATCTAAACAGCTTTCCCATGTTTCACCAGCTGTCATACGACGGTCTAAAGAAACAGAGCAAGAGTCAGCAACTGCACAACGAGATGGAGATGTGAAGAAGATTTCAGATGTAGTAACAGTACCACGTCCTAAGAAGTTAGCTTCTTTCCATTGTGGGTTATATTTTTCATCTAACATTTTAACTAAACCTTTTACTTCGTTAGCGTCAGATGCGTCATTTTCGTTAAGGGCACGAACGTCTTGAAGGATGTCAGCCATTTTGTAAATAGCATTATCTCCACGTTCTGGAGCAGAACCATGGCAAGAAACACCTTTTACATCAATTCTGATTTCCATACGTCCACGTTGTCCGCGATAGATACCACCATCTGTTGGTTCTGTGGATACAACGAATTCAGGTTTTACTTTATCTTCGTTGATGATGTATTGCCAGCAAAGACCATCACAGTCTTCTTCCTGAACAGTACCAGTTACTAATACCTGATATTTATCATTTAAAAGACCCATATCTTTCATGATCTTAGCACCGTATACAGCAGAAACAATACCACCCATCTGGTCAGATGTTCCACGTCCACCGATTTCTTCGTCATTTTCGTATCCTTCATATGGATCGAAAGACCAGTTGTTGATATTACCGATACCTACTGTATCAATATGAGCATCATAACCGATTAATTTTTCACCTGTTCCCATGTATCCGAGAACGTTACCCATATCATCAATAACAACTTTGTCAAATCCAACTGCTCTCATTTCTTCAGCAATACGGTTGATATGACCTTCTTCGTCACAACTTTCCCCAGGAATAGCAACTAAATCTCTTAAGAATTTTGTCATTGCTGGTAAATAACCCTGAGCTAATTCGTTAATTTTGTTAAAATCCATGATAAATACCTCCATTATATATATCAGATGAATAGTTTCATTTGATTTTCGTTTAAATACGTAGTAAAATTAATTATTTATATTGTTTTCCATCCCAAACGATTTCTTTATAACGATCTGGGTCAGTATCACCTTCAGTAGAGAAGAGAAGTACTTTGGAATCTTTATCTAATTTTAATTCGGCTCTTAAATCAGCGTATGCTGGATCTTTCATAATAGAAACAAGAGCACCGAATGGAGCTGCACCAGATTCACCAGAAACAACCTGAGGATCTCCCTTGATAGGAGCGCTTAACATTCTCATACCATGAGCAGCGATTCCATCAGATGCAGCGATGAATACAGATACGTGGTTCTTTAAGATATCCCAAGAAGTTGTGTTTGGTTCTCCACAAGCAAGACCAGCCATAATTGTTTGCATATCGCCATCAACGATTGCTTCTTCTCCATTGCCTTGAACAGCACCTTTGTAAAGACAAGCTGCAACATCTGCTTCGACAACAACAACAATAGGTGGATTGTCTGGATATTTGTTAGCAAAATAACCTTGAACAGCACCTGCTAAAGAACCAACTCCTGCCTGTACGAACACATGAGTAGGACGGTCAACACCGTTTTCTGCTAATTGAGCACTTGCTTCTAATGCCATTGTTCCGTAACCCTGCATAATCCAAGATGGGATTTCTTCGTATCCTTCCCAAGCAGTATCCTGCACAACAACACCGTTTGGAGTTTTTGCAGCAGCAGCAGCAGCCATACGAACACATTCGTCGTAGTTTACTTCTTCAATAGTAGCAGTAGCACCTTCTGCTTGAATATTTTTAAGACGAGTTTCTGTTGATCCCTTTGGCATGAAAACAACGGATTTTTGTTTTAAGCGATTAGCAGCCCATGCAACTCCACGCCCATGATTACCGTCTGTGGCAGTAAAAAATGTTGCCTGACCAAATTCTTCACGAAGTTTATCAGATGTAAGAGTTTCGAAATCTAATTCAGAAACATCTCTTCCCGTCTGCTGTGCAATGTAACGAGCCATTGCGAAAGAACCGCCTAATACTTTGAAAGCATTAAGACCGAAACGATAGGATTCATCTTTTATATATACTTCGCCAAGTCCTAAGTATTCAGCCATGTTTGTAAGTTTAGCAAGAGGAGTAGGTTTGTATCCTGGAATTGTTTTATGAAATTCTCTTGCTTTTTCCACTTCAGATAACGCCATAACCGGAAGGTTTTTGTCATCTGTTTTAGGCATTTTATTTACTGCCCATTGTAATTCACCCATTTGTAAGTACCTCCATTTACTTATACTATAATGAAACATTTCAGTGTACTCATTTATTTACTTCCAATATAACTATATAAGGTATATTTAGAAATTCCGAAATAGTTGGAAACTTTATCGCCGGACTTTGTAATAAGGAATGCTCCGGCATCATTCAAAAACTGAATCGCCGTGACTTTATCTTCTTTGGTCATTAAAGCAACCGGCTTTCCAACCAGTGCAACAGACTGCTCTAATAAGTCATCTAGCAAATCGCTGACATTCTGGGTAATCCGTTCTGGTTCCTTGCTAGGGAGTTTATCGGCTTCAGAAACAACAAGTGATTTTATTGAACTTTCTACCAATAATAAACCTGTAATATCGTAGTTAATTGATAAAATACCATCTATTTTAGAAGGATTATTTTCGTTCCTTATAAATATAGTAGAAGATTTTAATATTCTTCCGTCGGATGTCTTAGTTAAATATCCGAGATGGTCTTCCAATTTTGTTAAATCACCTTTTAAGGCATTTAATACTACGTGGGAAGGGCCGTCACCGATTTTACGGTTTGTAACGTGTCCATTCTCAATTAGAACGACAGATTCTTCCAGATTTTTTGTAAGGTCGTGTATTACGACTTCACAATTGTCACCGAATTGTTTGGCGATACCCTTTGCAATCTGAGCCAGAAAAGACAAGTTCAAGCCCATGCGTATCACTTCCTTTCGGTAAGCAGTATTACTTTTGTTTGACTAGTTAATCAACTGCTTTGTATCTCCATCATACCACAAATTTTTAGAAATGCAATACCTTTTTAAAAAAATTTTTTGATTTACTAAAAAATTTTTAGTTAGGAAAAAGAAACAATGATTTTTTACTTATTAATAAAGTGACTATAAAAAAGTTCTAAAAAAATTTAAATAATGATTGAAGTTTTGTAGCAAATATGTTATAACTTAAGTATGAATTGATTGACTAATCAATTAATGAAAAAAGACAGTGAAAGAATAAGTAAGAATAGGGTAAGAAAAGGAGTCTGGACTATGATTTTAGTAGGAAATGGAAAACTGATTACAAGAAATAATGAAAATCCGCTTTATGAAGATGGATGTGTAGCAGTTGAAGGAAACTTAATCAAAGAAGTTGGAACAACAGCGGAATTAAAAGCAAAATATCCTGATGCAGAATTTGTTGATGCAAAAGGTGGAACAATCATGCCAGGTTTCATCAATGCACATAATCATATTTATAGTGCATTCGCGAGGGGATTATCAATTAAGGGGCACAATCCAAAGAACTTTATGGATATTTTAGATGGTCAATGGTGGAGAATGGACCGTTTATTAACAAATGTAGAAAATAGATATAGTGCTTACGCAACTTATATGGAAGGAATCAAATGTGGTGTTACAACAGTATTTGATCATCATGCAAGTTATGGTGAAATCAAAGATAGTTTATTCGCCATTAGTGATGTAGCAAAAGAATTAGGTGTTAGAACATGTCTTTGCTATGAAGTTTCTGACCGTGATGGTGAAGACAAAATGAAAGCAGCAGTTCTTGAAAATGAAGCATTTATGAAGGCTACATTAAAAGATGATTCTGATATGCAAAAAGGTATGATGGGTATGCACGCTCCATTCACATTAAGCAATCAGACTTTAGAATTTTGTGCGGAACATAAACCAGAAGAATATGGATATCATATTCATGTGGCAGAAGGACTTGCTGATGTTTATGACTCTTTAGAAAAATACAATAAACGTTGTGTAGAACGTCTTTTTGATATGAATATTCTTGGAGAAAAGACAATCGCTGGTCATTGTATCCATATCAATGAAAGAGAAATGGAAATTCTTGCTCAGACAAATACAATGGTTGTACATAATCCAGAATCTAACATGGGTAATGCAGTAGGATGTGGTCCTGTTTTGAAAATGTTAGAAAAAGGTGTTTTAGTAGGTCTTGGAACAGACGGATATACAAACGACATGACAGAATCTTTCAAAGTTGCAAATATTATTCACAAACATAATCTTTGCAATCCAACAGTGGCTTGGGGAGAATCTGCTCAGATGTTATTTGATAATAACCCACAAATCGCAGCAAGATACTTCAATAAACCATTAGGTGTTATCAAAGAAGGTGCTTATGCGGATATTATCGTAACAGATTATGATCCATATACACAGATGACACCAGCTAATATTAATTCTCATGTATTATTTGGAATGCAGGGAAGATCTGTTGTTACTACTATGATCAATGGTAAAGTTGTATATAAAGATCGCGAATTTGTAAACGTAGATGAAAAAGCTATGATGGCAAAAATTCGTGAAGTTTCTGGAAATTACTGGAACAGAATTAACGCATAATCATTTTGAAGATTGAATAGGCATTCTATAAAAGAATGGTATAGAAGATAACGATGAGAAGTACGTTTTGTGTACTTCTCATGCAAATAAGCAAAAATAGGAGTAAGAAAATTCTCCTTACTCCTGTTTTTGGTGTAATAAATTGTAAAATTATTATATTCCATAATGATTGTATAAATAATAAAAGAATTTAAGGAGGTAAATACCATGGGTGAAAAAATGAGATTAATCCCATTTGGACAGTTAATGAACTGGGTATTAACAGAAAAAGAACAGAAAGGAAGTATCTTTGGCGTACGTCATTTCTATAAAGCAAATCCAGCGAAAAGCCTTCCTATTTTTAAGGAAAAAATTGAAACTCCAATTGGACCAGCAGCAGGACCAAACACACAGTTAGCACAGAACATCATTGCTGGATATGTAGCGGGAGCTCGTTTCTTTGAAGTAAAAACAGTACAGGTTATGGACGGAGATGAATTATCCGCTTGCGTAATGAGACCTTGTATTGATGCAAGAGATGAATGCTATAATACAGAATGGTCAACAGAGTTATTTGTTCCTCAGGCATTGGAAGAATATATAAAAGGATGGTTTGCATGTAAATTATTAGCAAAAGAGTTTGGTTTTGGTGATCCAAACGGTTTTGTATTCAATATGAGTGTTGGTTATGATTATGCTGGCATCACAACTGAAAAAGTTGATAATTATATTGAAGGAATGAGAGATGCAAGCAAAACAGAAACTTTTAAAGAATGTAAAGCATGGGCATTAGCAAACTTAGATCGTTTTAAAAATGTGGATGCAGAATATGTGGAATCCATCTCTCCAGTTGTGAGTGATTCTATTACACTTTCTACATTACATGGATGTCCTCCAAGTGAAATTGAAAAGATCTCTACATATTTAATCAAAGAAAAAGGATTAAATACCTTTATTAAATGTAACCCAACACTTCTTGGATATGAATTTGCAAGAAAGACAATGGATGAAATGGGTTATGATTACATGGATTTTGATGATTTCCATTTCAGAGATGATTTACAATATGAAGATGCAATTCCAATGTTCAAACGTTTGATGGCTCTTTGTGAAGAAAGAGGATTGGAATTTGGTGTTAAAATTACAAATACATTCCCTGTTAACAATCCAAAAGATGTGATGGCAGCAGATGAAATGTATATGTCTGGTAAAGCGTTATATCCATTAAGTATTTCTCTTGCTGATAGATTATCAAAAGAATTTAATGGAAAACTTCGTATTTCATATTCTGGTGGTGCTGACTTCTTCAACATTGATAGAATTTTTGCAGCCAATGTATGGCCAATTACGATGGCAACTACTTTATTAAAAACTGGTGGATACAACCGTTTCGAACAGATTGCAGAACTCCTTGATAAAATGGAATACAAGAAGTTTGAGGCAGTTGATGTAGAAAAACTCAGTGCTTTAGCTGAATCTGCGAAAACAGATAAACACCATGTAAAACCAATTAAACCAATTCCAGAACGTAAAATTGAAGATAAAGTACCTTTAACAGATTGTTTCATCGCTCCATGTACAGAAGGATGTCCAATTCATCAGGATATTCCAAGTTATGTTGCTTACGTTGGAGAAGGAAAACATTTAGAAGCGTTAAAGGTTATTACAGATAAGAACCCATTACCATTTGTAACAGGTACTATTTGTAACCATAGATGTATGACAAAATGTACACGTAATTTCTATGAAGAACCAGTACAAATTCGTGCAGCTAAATTAGTAGCAGCTAAAAATGCTTATGACAAGTTAATGGAAGAACTTCCACAAGTTGTATTAGAAGGTAAAGCAAAAGTTGCGATCATTGGTGGTGGTCCTGCTGGTATGGCAGCTGCTTACTTCCTCGGAAGATATGGAGTAAAATCCACAATCTTTGAAAAGAGAGATTCTTTAGGTGGTGTTGTACAACACGTTATTCCAGAATTTCGTATTGCAACAGAAGATATCCAAAGAGATGTTCGTCTTGTTGAAAGAATGGGAGCAGAAGTAAAATTAAACACAGAAGTATCTTCTATTGAAGAGTTAAAAGCACAAGGATATGAATATTTCTTATTTGCAACAGGTGCTTGGAAACCAGGTGTTGTTGAATTAGAAAAAGGCGAAGCTATGGACGTTCTTGAATTCTTAGAAGCATGTAAAAAAGATGTTGCTAGTGTCAATGTAGGAAAGAATGTAGTAGTAGTAGGTGCTGGTAATACAGCAATGGATACAGCAAGAGTAGCAAAACGTCTTCCAGGTGTTGAAAAAGTAACAATTGTTTATAGAAGAACAAAGAAATATATGCCAGCTGATGAAGAAGAACTTGTATTTGCTATCGAAGATGGTGTTGAATTCTTAGAATTAGCAGCCCCTAAAGCGTTAGAAAATGGAAAATTAACATGTGTGAAGATGGTACTCGGTGAGCCAGATGCTTCTGGAAGACGTTCTCCAGTTGCAACAGATGAACTTGTTGAAGTTGACTGTGATACTGTAATCGCAGCAGTTGGTGAAAAAGTTGATACAGAATTATATACAGCAAACGGCGTAAAAGTGACAAAGAAAGTATTTGGAACAGACGTGAAAAATGTATATGCAATCGGTGATGCTTTAAGAGGCCCAGCCACAGTTGTAGAAGCAATTGCAGATGCTCAAAGAGCAGCTCTTACAATTGCAGCAGCAGAAAAAGCAAAAATAGAACCAGCAATTGCAAGCTATGATTATAAAGAAGAAGATTGCAGAGAGAAAAAAGGTGTTCTTGCTATGGCAGAAGCACCAGAAAAAGAATCTGATCGTTGCTTAAGCTGTTCTTGTGTATGTGAAAACTGTGTAGACGTATGTCCAAACCGTGCTAACGTTTCTGTTCGCACAGCAGATGGCAAATTACAAATTGTACATATGGATGGTATGTGTAATGAATGCGGTAACTGCCGTACATTCTGTCCATATAGCAGTGCACCATACCTTGATAAATTCACATACTTTAATGATGTAGAAGATTTCAATGATAGCAAAAATCAAGGATTTACAGTTCTTGACAAAGAAGCTAAGAAGATTCGTGTTCGTTTAGACGGAGAAGTATTTGATACAGAATTAAATGCAACAGAAACGAAACTTCCAAAAGAATTAGAAAACATTGTGTTTGCTATGTTTCAGAATGATAGCTATCTTTTAAGATAAAAAATATAAGATAGAAGGAAAGAGAGGAAGAGGGAGGATAACTTCCCTCTTCAAAAACCTCATAGCTGTGAGTAATCATGGCTATGAGGTTACTTTCAGTTGTAAAATATTTAACAATCAATTTAATAAAACGCAAAGAAGAGAAAGAAGGGTGCATATGAAGATAATTAAAAATGGAACAATTATTACCAATGGAAGAAAGTTCCAAGCGGATATTGCTGTAAAAGATGGTAAAATTACAGAAATCGGGGAGGGTCTTACAGGAACGGATGACATCATAGACGCAACTGGTTGTTATGTATTCGCAGGTTTTATCGATCCGCACACGCATTTTGAATTGGATACAGGTTCTACTGTTTCTCCAGACGATTTCTATTATGGAACAAAGGCAGCGATCATTGGTGGAACAACAACAATTATTGATTTTGCCACAGCATTTCGTGGAGAAACATTAAAAGAAGGATTGCAAAACTGGCATAGAATGGCAGATGGAAAATCTTCTTGTAACTACGCCTTTCATATGGCATTTACAGAATGGAATGAGGAATTAAAAAAAGAGATTCCAGATATGGCAAAAGCGGGAGTTACATCATTCAAAGTGTATATGGCATATGACGCTCTTCGAACAAATAACGATGAAATACTTGAAATTTTACAAGAAACAGGCAAAGTTCATGGTCTTGTAGGATGTCATTGTGAAGATGATGCTATGATCAAAGAAGGCGTAGAGGAACAAAAGAGATTAGGACATAATACGCCAGAGGCTCATCCGCTTTCTAAACCTGCAAAAGCAGAGGGAAAAGCGGTAAAAGAGTATTTAGAGCTTGGAAAAAAAGCAAAAGTTCCAGTTTGTGTTGTACATTTAAGTACAAAAGAAGGGCTTGATGAAATTAGAAAAGCAAGAGCACAAGGACAAAAAGTGTTTGTTGAAACATGCCCTCAATATTTATTATTAACCGATGCTGTATATTCTCTTCCAGATTATGAAGGGGCAAAATATATTATCTCTCCACCGCTTAGAAAACAAGAGGATGTGGACGCTCTTTGGGTGGCGATTCAAAATGGAGAAGTGGATACCATTGCAACGGATCAATGCAGTTTTAACTTTGAAGGACAAAAAACACTTGGAAGAGATGATTTTACAAAGATTCCAGGAGGTATGCCAGGGGTAGAAAATAGAGTGGAACTGATCTATACATTTGGAGTGGAAAAAGGAAGAATGACACTAGAGCAGTTCAGCCAACTTTGTTCAGAAAATGTTGCAAAACAATATGGCATGTATCCACAAAAAGGTGCGATTATGGTTGGTAGCGATGCAGATATTGTTGTATGGGATCCAAAAGTAACTCATACCATTCATCAAGAAAATCAACACTATAATACAGACTATACACCATATGAAGGAATTGAAGTAAAAGGGCAAGCAAAGCATGTTATTTTAAATGGGGAACACGTTGTTAAAAATGGAGAATTAGTATTAGAAAAACAGGGTAAATATGTAAGCAGAACGGATTGCTTCTAAAGCAAAAAGAAAATAATCATGTGATAGTATAACCATATCCACAAAGAAATTTTATTTGTATTTCTTTGTGGATATTTTATATTATACAAAAGGTGTTTCTTTGTGTTTAGGTTGCGATTTTAAAAGAAGTAGTTTATAATGAAATGCAAGGGTTTTATAAAAAAGTAAGCAATGATGTGCTTATTAAAAAAATAAAATGGAGGATAAACGCGTGTATACAGTAGGAATTATAACAGCCAGTGATAAAGGTTCTAAAGGCGAACGTGAAGATGTCAGCGGAGCGGTTATGCAAGAAATATTAAAAGAAAATGGATACGATGTGAAAGAATATCGAATTATAGCTGATGAACAAGCGTTATTAGAAGAAGCTATGAAAGAAATGGCAGATGAGAAAAAAGTAAATTTAATTTTAACAACAGGTGGAACAGGGTTCTCTATGAGAGATCGCACGCCAGAAGCCACCCTTGCTGTTTGTGATCGATTGGCACCGGGGATTCCGGAAACAATGCGGGCATATAGTATGCAGATTACAAATCGTGCTATGCTCAGCAGAGCAGTAGCTGGGATTCGAAATCAAACATTAATCATTAATATGCCAGGAAGTCCAAAAGCGGTGAAAGAGAGTTTAGAATGTATTTTAGATGCTCTTTCTCATGGACTAGCTATTCTTGCAGGTGATACAGGAGAATGTGCAAGATAATAGATAGATTGGCAAGAAAGGAAATAGGATGAAAGACAATAAAAAAATAACAGAAAAACAAACATCTTGGAAAAAAGAGATACTGAGTTGGATATTGATACTCGCTGTTGCCTTGGGACTTGGTTTATTTGTAAATAAAGTTTTAATCGTCAATGCAAAGATTCCATCTGAGTCTATGGAAACTACGGTTATGACTGGAGATCGTTTAGTGGCATTAAGAACTGCGTATTGGTTTGACGAGCCAAAACGAGGGGATATTGTTGTATTCCGTTATCCAGATGATGAAACAGAACTTTATATTAAACGTATTATCGGAGTTCCGGGAGATACGGTGGAAGGAAAAGATGGAATTGTCTATGTCAATGGAGAGGCATTGGATGAACCGTATGTCAGTGACCCAATTGAGGAAGATTTTGGTCCATTTGATGTTCCAGAAGATAGTTATTTTATGATGGGGGATAATCGAAATAATTCTTGGGATTCTCGATATTGGGACAACACATTTGTAAAACGAGAAAAGATTCTTGGAAAGGCTTTTGTACGATATTGGCCAAGTTTTAAAAAGTTTGACTGATTTATGTAAAGAGAGTTTTTTATTGTTGTCTGTGGGGGACTGATAATACAAAGGAGTGAGGCAGATGAGCACAAAGGTATATAAAAAAAATGTGCAAAAGAAATTAAAGGGTCTTACAAAGGTACTATTCAGCCGTACTGCAATTATTGTGTTGCTGATGTTACTACAAATCGGATTGATTATCGCTGCCTTTGATTGGATGAAGGAAAAGTCAGTATATTTTTATGGATTTTTTCTTGGATTAACTGTGATTACTGTCATTGCCATTATCAATGAAAGAAGTAATCCTATGATTAAACTTGCATGGATTGTACCGGTGCTTGTTTTACCCATATTTGGAGTTTTATTTTATTTATTTATCCAAATGCAGTTGGGAACCAAAATGATCGCCTACCGTCTTAATCAACTAACCAATCAGACAAAGCCATATCTTTGTCAGGACGAAACGACTTTTGCAGAACTTAGACAAGAAAATCCTCAGATTGCGAATCTTGTTTCTTATGTGAGTGAAAAAGGAGGGTATCCTATCTATAAAAATAGTGAAGTGACATATTTTCCAATTGGAGAAAAGAAATTTGAAGCTCTTGTAAGGGAGCTTAAAAAGGCAGAGCACTTTATTTTTATGGAGTATTTCATTGTAGAAGAAGGCTATATGTGGAATACCATTCGAGATATTCTAATAGAAAAAGCATCAAAAGGTGTGGAAGTGCGTTTCATGTATGATGGTATGTGTTCTGTTACGATGTTACCATATAACTATCCTAAAAAGTTACAACAGTTTGGAATCAAAAGTAAAATGTTTGCACCGATCCGTCCGGTTTTATCCAGCAGTCAAAATAATCGAGATCATCGAAAAGTGGTTGTCATTGATGGAGAGGTTGCCTTTACAGGTGGAATCAATCTGGCGGATGAATATATCAATAAAAAAGTTCGCTTTGGTCACTGGAAGGATACAGCTGTCATGGTGCGTGGAGAAGCAGTTCGAGCTTTTCTTATGATGTTTTTACAGATGTGGAATATTACAGAGAGAACAGAGGAAAACTATGAAAGATATTTGCGTTATGTAGAAGTAGCTCCACCATGTCCAAGAGATGGATTTGTTATGGCATATGGAGATAGCCCATTTGATCAAGAGAATGTGGGTGAAGAAGTCTATATGAATATGATTCATCGGGCAGAACGCTATGTGCATATCATGACACCATATTTAATTTTAGATAATGAAATGCTTAGAGCTTTACTGTTTGCAGCAAAAAGTGGAGTAGAAGTTATAATTATCATGCCACACATTCCGGATAAATGGTATGCTTTTGTATTGGCAAAAACATATTATGAAGAATTAATTGAAGCAGGAGTGCAGATCTATGAGTACACACCTGGATTTGTTCATGCGAAAGTATTTGTTGTAGATGGAGATGAAGCGGTTGTTGGAACTATTAATTTAGATTTCCGAAGTCTTTATCTTCATTTTGAAGATGCAGCTTACATGTATCAAAATAGCGAGATCAGTGCAATTGAAGAGGATTATCAAAAAACATTATTAAAATGTCAAAAAATTACAAAGGAGGATTGCAAAAACTTACCGATTAAAGATCGGATTGCAGGGAGAGTTCTGCGATTATTTGCACCTCTTATGTAGCAGGAAACCGGAGGAAAACTTCCGGTTTTTTTAGGTTATAGGATTTATAGTGAGAAGGAGTGAGTCAGGATGGAGCTAAAAACACAGATAAAGACGATGGATCTTCTTATGAAACTATTAAAAGGAGAAGGAGAACAAAGCCAAAGTATTTGTAGTGAAAATGAGAAAAGATTACAGGAGAATATGAAGGAGAAGAGTCCGCTTGAAAGGGTGAATCCTGAACAAGTATCGGAATATTCTGAACGACTATTGTATTTTTTAAAAGAGATAACAGAGGATATGGATGCCAAGTTACATGGGATTATGGTTGTGAAATCAGGTAAAATCGTGTTGGAAGTTGGATTTTCTCCTTATCGGATAGAGGATTGGCATATCTCACATTCTCTTTGTAAAAGTGTCACAGGACTGGCTATTGGATGCCTCATCACAGATAAGAAATTAAATATTGACGAAAAAATAGTGGATATTTTTGATAAGAAAAAGTTTGGGTTGTTTGCTGGTAGAATAAAAAAAATTACAGTTCGTCACCTGCTCACAATGAGTTCGGGAATTCAGTTTAATGAAGCAAGTTCTCTTTTTGAAGAAGACTGGTTAAAAGGATGTCTTTCTTCCAATGTGGCATTCGAACCTGGGATGAAATTTGCCTATAATAGTTTAAATTCTTATATTCTATCCGCTATTGTGCTAGAGAAAACAGGAAAAAGTATGCTCTCTTATTTAAAAGAAAGATTGCTTGATAAAATGAGAATTGACAATATTTTCTGGGAAAAGTGTCCAAATGGTATTGAAAAGGGGGGATGGGGACTGAGCCTAAGAATGGAAGATATGGCGAAATTTGGAATCTTGTATATGCAAAAAGGAGTATGGGAGGGAGAATCACTCATTGAGAAAGAATATATGGAAGAAGCTGTAAAAAAACAGATAGAAACGCCAGAAGCTATTAGTGAATACGGATACGGATATCATGTTTGGATGTGTGAAGAAGAGGGGAGTTTTCAGTTTAATGGTATGCTTGGACAAAATGTGTTTTTATTTCCAAAAACAGAAACGGTAGTTGTAACAACAGCAGGAAGCACAAATTTTTTTCCAAAAAGTCCTGTATTTGATATTGTTATGAAGTATTTTACCAGTGAGGGAATAAAAAAGTGGAAGGAAAGTGTAATAGAAAATAGAAGCAATACATTGCAAGCATGGTCAGAAAAAATATTTTATGAACGGATGATGGAGGTATCAAAATCTTTTTATTATGGACAAAGAAATCAGATTCCAAAAGAAATGTTTTCATTGCCCCTCTATTTAGAAAACCCTAGCCAATGTGAAGAAGAAATGAAGTCATTGCTTACTGAGAATGAGAAAAAAGAAGCATGGTATTCTATAAAATGGTTATGGAATAAAATGCACAAAAAAAGGCAAGGGGTATTAAAAAATACAGTGCAAAAGAAGAGTTTCAATGCCATAGAGGAGGAGTTAGAAGAAGGAGAAGAAAATAAAATTCCCTATGGAATCTTAGAACGAGAGATGTGGGAGGAAGTAAAGCAAGTTTTAGGAGTTCCCTATCAATTAGAAGCACAGCAAGTTATGATTTTGCCGTTATTTTTACAAGTAATACATGGGATGTATGCAAAGGGGATTCGTTCCCTTGTTTTAAAAGAAGAAATAGAAGGGAATAGACAATTATATCTTCAAATAAAAGAGGGGAAACAGATAAAGAAAATTCAGATTGGCTTTGAAAAACCAGCTTATGGAATGTATCAA
Organism: uncultured Eubacteriales bacterium; assembly: GCA_949284175.1. Taxonomy (GTDB): domain Bacteria; phylum Bacillota; class Clostridia; order Lachnospirales; family Lachnospiraceae; genus Scybalomonas. The sequence continues at coordinate 55,661 of CASDVE010000013.1, read as the reverse complement.
TTAAAGGAAGCCCCTTATCTGATTGGAGTCATAGGAAAGTGGTGTAGAAATGAAGAGCAAGTTTTGGTATTAAAAATAACGATCTGCTTTGTGGAAACAAGCCATACAAGAATTTTATATCTGTATTTTGAGAAAGAAAATATTTTGATACGCTCAAAAGAAGAACCATCGCTGGAAAAATTAATGGAACAATTACCAACTATTTTGACAGCGGAACAAATAGATGTGCCAATGAAGTTGGCAGTTAGTATAGGGGATTTGGATTATGCAAAATATCGTCTTCAAAAAATTATAGAACCCAATATCAAAGGGAAAAAAATAAACGTGTAAAACTCTTTTTAAGAGTTCCACACGTTTATTTAGTTTACGCAAAGACAACGAGCCATGCGAGAGCATTTATGCTCGCATATGGCGACTGTTTGCGAATGTGAGAAGTTCGCAAAGCCTGCTTCTCATCGTTTACGCAAAGGTAATGAAGTCATTTTATTATAATAGATCATAATTTTTTAGTTTGGTATAAAAAACACTTCGGCTGATTTTTAAATATTTAGCAGCGGCGGACTTATTTCCTTTAGTTAGGGCAAGTGCTTTTAAAATTTCTTCTTTTTCATATTCATTTTTTTTGCTTTTTAATGTCATGGGCTGAGAGGCGGTTTTATTGAGCATTTCTTCTTTTTCAATTCGAGAAACCAAAAATTTAAAGTGTTCTAGCTGTAAATCTCCATCTCCACACATGACGCAAGCCCGTTCTACCGTATGTTCTAATTCTCGAATATTTCCTTTCCAGCGATAGCTCTGTAAAAATGGATAGACATTAGGATTGATACCAGTTACATGTAGCCCGTTGCTCTTATTAGAAGTTTCAATAAAGTGATCACAAAGAAGAGGGATATCTTCTGGATGTTCCCGTAGAGGGGGCAATGGGAGTTCCACCACATTAATACGATAATACAGATCTTCTCGAAACTTTCCTTCAGCTACCATTTCTTCTAAATTTTTATTTGTGTTACAAATAATCCGAACATTTAGCTTAATCGTTTTCAAGCCACCTACCCGAACCAGTTCTCGTTCTTGAATGACACGCAGGAGTTTGGATTGAAGGGAAAGGGGCATCTCTCCAATTTCATCAAGAAGAATCGTGCCATTATTGGCAAGTTCAAATCGACCAATTTTTCCGCCTTTGCTAGCTCCGGAAAAGGCACCTTCTGAATAGCCAAATAGCTCAGACTCTAATAAGTCTTTTGGGATGGCAGCACAGTTGATTTTTACAAATGGATTATCACTTCGACTGCTGAGCTGGTGGATGGCATTGGCGAAAACTTCTTTCCCAGTTCCTGTTTCCCCTGTAATCAAAATAGAAAGATTAGAGTTAGCAATTTTAAGAACGAGTTCCTTTAATTCCTGCATGGCAGGAGAATTACCAAGCACGTTATTGAGTGAATAGCGGGAATCTCTCAGTTCATTTAATTGATTACGATAATTTTCATTCACTTCTTTTAATTTTGTAATCTCTTGATTGATAAGATTTAGTTCGTTTAAATTATTAAAAGTTATTGTGCTGATGGCACCAACAATTTCGTCTTTTTCATAAATCGGAAAGTTGTTGCATACCATAGTGTATTCCTTCTTTTGCACTCGATTTAAAAATGTGACAAGAACACATTTTTCTTCTTTGCCTGTGGCTAATACTTTTCGAAGTTTTAAGTTAGGAATATATTGACTGATTTGTTTTCCTAACATTTTTTCTTTGGGAAGCCCGAGTAATTTTGCGTAGTTATCGTTTAGATAAACGATACTGCCTTCCAAATTGACGACGATAAAAGTGTAGGTGGAGTCAACAGCTTTTAATATGATGGAAGAAAGTTCATCTGTTATCATAATATTCTCCTTTCTAAAATGAGTTTTTCAAGGTAGATGGAAATTTTTCTCTATATGTTGAAATTTTAACATATTTTTTTTTAGTTGAAAAGACAATTTTTTTGTACAGGACAGAAAAATGTTCTAAAAACAGGACAAAGTGTCCGGAATTGTCCTGAAAAAAGTACAATAATTTCGTTAATAAATTATCAAGAAAGACGAAAATACGTCGTTTTAGAAGTTGGCACGAGAATTGCTTATAAAGAAAGTGTAAAGTTAGTACGGTAAGGTCTGGTCTAAGATTTTCCATAGAAAAGCGAAGAAGGGCAGTGGTTACTAATTTTTTACAAATGGTTTGTCACAAAGAGAGCAAAGGAATGAAAGGAATAGCTCTCTAGGATTTACATGAAAGGCTCACAAAGGATGCTTTTCATCGTTGCTAGGTTGCAAAAAATTGAGATAAAGAAAAGGAGATTAAAAAAATGAGAGAAGTAGTAATCGTATCAGCAGTTAGAACAGCGATTGGTTCTTTAGGCGGAGCTTTTAAAGATGTGAGTGCAGTGGAACTCGGAAAAATTACTGCTATGGAAGCCATCAAAAGAGCCGGTATTGACCCAGCAGTTATTGATGAAGCAGTCATTGGTAATGTATTAAGCTCAGGTCTTGGACAGAACGTAGCAAGACAGGTTATTATTCAAGCAGGAGTGCCAAAAGAAGTTCCAGCTTTCTCCATTAATAAAGTATGCGGTTCTGGTCTCCGTTCCGTAAGCCTTGCTGCTCAAATGATTAAAGCAGGAGATGCTGATATTGTTCTTTGTGGTGGTACAGAAAGCATGAGTGGGGCACCATATGCAATTCCAAAAGCAAGATTTGGACTTCGCATGGGTCATGGTGAATTAGTGGATACCATGATTAAAGATGGTCTTTGGGATGCTTATAATAATTATCATATGGGTATCACAGCGGAAAACGTTGCTGAGCAATATGGAATTACAAGAGAAATGCAGGATGAATTTGCTGCAAGAAGTCAGGAAAGAGCAGTAAAAGCAATTGAAGCTGGTCGTTTCAAAGATGAAATTGTTCCTGTGCCTGTTCCACAAAGAAAAGGGGATCCAATTATTGTGGATACAGACGAGTATCCAAAAGCTGGAACAACAGTAGAAAAACTTGCAAAACTTCGTCCAGCGTTCAAAAAAGATGGAACAGTAACAGCTGGTAACGCATCTGGTATTAACGATGGTGCTGCTATGTTAGTCGTTATGTCAAAAGAAATGGCAGATAAATTAGGTGCAAAACCAATGGCAACAATTCGTGCTTATGCTTCAGGCGGAGTTGATCCATCTGTTATGGGACTTGGACCAATTGCATCTTGCAAAAAAGCTCTTGAAAAAGCTGGCTTAACAGCAGCTGATCTCGATTTAATTGAAGCAAATGAAGCATTTGCAGCTCAGGCAATCGCTGTTTGTAATGAATTAGGATTTGATCCAGAAAAGACAAACGTAAATGGTGGAGCCATTGCTCTTGGACACCCAATTGGATGTTCTGGTGCGAGAATCTTAGTTACACTTTTACATGAGATGGAAAAACGTGATAGCAAAATTGGTCTTGCTACTTTATGTATCGGTGGAGGAATGGGAACAACTGTTATCGTAGAAAGAAACTAATCTTCCAAAAATGAAACGATATATGTGAATAGCAGATGGAGTAGGAGGGCATAACAATGTCTAATGTATTAGTAGAAGTAAATGAAAATATTGCTGTTATTACAATCAACAAACCAGAAGCATTAAATGCCTTAAATGAACAAGTGCTTGTGGATTTAAAAGAAGCAATTGACGAAGTAGAAAACAATGAAGATGTTTATGTAGCAATTATCACAGGTGCTGGAAAAGCGTTTGTAGCTGGTGCAGATATTTCTCAAATGAAAGATTTCAATGTTGCACAAGGAAAACAGTTTGGTCGTTTTGGAAACGAAGTATTCTTAAAAGTTGAAAATATGACAAAACCTGTAATCGCTGCTGTAAACGGATTTGCATTAGGTGGTGGATGTGAATTAGCAAGTGCTTGTGACATCAGAATTGCATCAGAAAATGCAATCTTTGGACAGCCAGAAGTAGGACTTGGAATCACTCCAGGATTTGGAGGAACACAAAGACTTGCTCGCATCGTTGGTATGTCAAAGGCGAAAGAATTAATCTTTACAGCAAATAATATTAAGGCGGACGAAGCATTAGCGATTGGACTTGTGAGCAAAGTTGTTCCAAAAGGTGAAGTTGTGGATGCTGCCATTGAAATGGCAAAAGCGATCACAAAAAATGCCCAAATAGCAGTTCGTCAATCAAAATCTGCAATCAATGCTGGTATGCAGACAGACATTCATACAGGTGTTATGATTGAAGCAGAGGCATTTGGTGCTTGTTTTGCAACAGAAGATCAAAAAATGGCAATGACAGCATTTGTTGAAAAGAGAAAACCAGAAAAATTCGCAAATAAATAAAAGATAGTGTAAAGGCTTAAATGGAAGCATGGAAGCAGAAGAATGGAGGATGTTTAAAGATGAGTAAAGTATTAATCATTGGTGCTGGACAGATGGGACTTGATATCGGACACGTAATGGCAAAAGCAGGCCATCAGGTAATTTTCCGCGATATGACAGAGGAAATTCTCAATAACGCTATGACAAAATTACAAAAAGGGATTGACAAATTAGTTGCAAAAGGAAAATATACAGAAGAAACAAAAGCAACTATTTTAGGAAATGTTTCCACTTCTACCGATATTAATGTGGCAGCAGACTGTGATTTAATTGTAGAAGCGATCGTAGAAAAGATTGAAGTAAAAAAAGCTGTATTTGCTGAATTAGATAAAATTTGCAAACCAGAAACAATCTTTGCAACAAATACTTCTTCCATCTCTATTACAGAAATTGCATCTGCAACAAATAGACCAGATAAAGTTGTTGGTATGCACTTCTTTAACCCAGCAACCGTTATGAAATTAGTAGAAGTAATCAAAGGTCATGAAACTTCTCAAGAAACAAGAGATTTTGTATACAATCTTTCTGTTGAAATTGGAAAAGATCCAATTGATGTAAAAGAAGGACCAGGATTTGTTGTAAATAAAATCTTAATTCCTATGATCAATGAAGGTATTGTTGTATTAGAAGAGGGCTTAGCTTCTGTGGAAGACATTGATAAAGCGATGAAACTTGGAGCAAATCATCCAATGGGACCTTTAGCTTTATCTGACTTAATTGGTAATGATACAGTGTTACATATTATGAACACATTATATTCCGAAACAGGAGATCCAAAATATAGACCAGCTAGATTATTAAAAACAATGGTGCGTGCTGGTAAATTAGGAAGAAAAACAGGAATCGGTTTCTACGATTACAGCAAATAATATTTGCATAAAAACGGATGTATAAAAAGAAATATATTTTTCTCATACCGTAATCTATTTTTAAGGAACATCGTTCATAAGGACAAGGAGGAAATAAACAAATGGATTTTAATTTATCTAAAGAGCATTTACTAGTACAGCAGATGTACAGAGATTTTGCTGAAAGGGAAGTAAAACCTCTTGCTGAGGAAGTAGACGAAAAAGAAATGTTTCCAGTGGAAACTGTAAAAAAATTAGCTAGATATGGAATGCTTGGTATTCCTTTTCCTAAACAATATGGGGGACAGGGAGCGGATTATCTTTCTTACATTATGTGTGTAGAAGAGCTTTCCAAAGTGTGTGGAACAACAGGTGTTATCGTTTCTGCTCATACTTCTTTGTGCTGTGCTCCAATTTTTGAACATGGTACAGAAGAACAAAAACAAAAATATCTTCCAAAATTATGTTCTGGAGAATGGATTGGTGCATTTGGATTAACAGAGCCAGGAGCTGGTACCGATGCGTCAGGACAACAGACAAAAGCTGTATTAGAAGGAGATCACTACGTATTAAACGGAAGTAAAATCTTCATTACAAATGCCGGCTATGCAAACGTATTTATTATTTTTGCAATGACAGATAAATCAAAAGGTACAAGAGGAATCTCTGCATTTATTGTAGAGAGAGATTTCCCAGGTTTCTCCGTTGGAAAACATGAAAGAAAAATGGGTATTAAAGGTTCTTCTACTTGTGAGTTAATTTTGGAAAATTGTATTGTACCAAAAGAAAACTTGCTTGGTAAAGAAGGAAAAGGTTTTGCAATTGCTATGAAGACATTGGATGGTGGACGTATTGGTATCGCTTCTCAGGCTCTTGGTCTTGCAGAGGGTGCTATTGATGAAACTGTAAAATATGTAAAAGAAAGAAAACAGTTCGGTCGTGCACTTGCGAAATTCCAAAATACTGCGTTTGAACTTGCAGATATGAAAGCATCTACTGATGCGGCTCAGTTATTAGTATATCGAGCAGCTATGGGTAAACAAGAAGGAAAACCTTATACAACATTAGCAGCAGCGGCAAAATTATTTGCAGCAGATAATGCCAGTGATGTAACAAGAAGATGTTTACAATTATTCGGTGGATATGGATATACAAGAGAATATCCAATTGAAAGAATGATGCGAGATGCTAAGATTACTGAAATCTATGAAGGAACAACAGAAGTTCAGAAGATGGTAATCAGCGGTGCTATGTTTAAGTAGTTTTTTGGAAGGAGAATAAAAAAATGAAAATCATTGTTTGTGCAAAACAGGTACCAGATACAACAGAAGTAAGACTGGATCCTGTAACTAATACATTAATTCGTGATGGTGTTCCAAGTATTATTAACCCAGATGATAAAGCTGGTATTGAAGCCGCTTTACAATTAAAAGAAAAATGTCCAGGAAGTACAGTAACTGTTGTATCTATGGGACCAGCACAGGCTGATGTTGCTTTAAGAGAAGCATTAGCCATGGGATGTGATGAGGCTATTTTAGTGTCCGATAGAGCGTTTGGTGGAGCGGATACATGGGCAACTTCTTCTACTATTGCAGCAGCATTAAAGAAAATTGGTGATTATGATGTTATTATCACAGGACGTCAGGCAATTGATGGTGATACAGCACAGGTTGGACCACAGATTGCAGAACATTTAGGAATCCCACAAGTTTCTTATGCTGAAAACTTGGAAGTAGAAGATGAAAACACTTTAGTTGTTCAAAGACAATTTGAAGATCGTCATCATATTATTGAGATCAAAACTCCTTGTTTAATCACAGCATTAGCTGAATTAGCAGAGCCAAGATATATGTCTGTGGGCGGTGTATTTGACGCTTATAGAGAAAAAGAAGTAAAAGTTTGGGGACTTGCTGATTTAGAAGATTATATTGACACAGCAAATATTGGTTTAAAAGGATCTCCTACAAGAGTAGCAAAATCCTTTACAAAACAAGCAAAAGGTGCTGGTGAAGTATTTAAAGATCTATCTGCTGACGAAGCGGTAGAAACAATTGTTGCAAAATTAAAAGAAAAATACATTATCTAATCTGTGATATAGGAATAGGAGGAACTTTTAAAATGAGTAAAAACGTATATGTATTTACTGAGCAAAGAGATGGCGAAATACAGAAAGTCGGTATTGAGTTAATCGGAAAAGCAAGAGAATTAGCTGATGCCCTTTCCCAAGATGTTGTAGCAGTTCTTTTGGGTTCAGGAATTAAAGATAAAGCAGAAACCTTAATTAAACATGGTGCTGATAAAGTTATTGTTGTGGATGATCCTATGTTAGCAGAGTATGTGACAGAACCATATACAAAAGCGATTTATGAAGTGATTAAAGCTGGAGAACCAGAAATTATGCTTTATGGAGCATCTTCTATTGGACGTGATTTAGCACCTCGTGTATCAGCAAGAGTACATACAGGTTTAACTGCGGATTGTACTGGTCTTGAAATTGATGAAGAAACTAAATTATTACGAATGACTCGTCCAGCCTTTGGCGGAAATATTATGGCTACGATTCTCTGTGCAGATTTCCGTCCTCAGATGGCAACAGTTCGTCCAGGAGTTATGAAGGCATTAGCAGAGGATGCAGGAAGAACAGGAGAAATTGAAGTATTCCCTGTAACATTTACAGATGCTGATATGAATGTAAAAATCCGTGAAGTTGTAAAAGCAGAACACAAAGCTGTTGATATTACAGAAGCAAAAAGACTTGTTTCTGGTGGACGTGGTATCGGTAATGCAGATGGCTTTGCAATGATCAAAGAATTAGCAGACGCATTAGATGGAGAAGTGGCTTCTTCTAGAGCTTGTGTTGATGCTGGATGGATTGCAAAAGATGAGCAGGTAGGACAAACAGGAAAAACAGTTCGTCCAGAATTATATATAGCTTGTGGTATTTCAGGAGCGATTCAGCACGTAGCTGGTATGGAAAGTGCTGATTACATCGTAGCAATTAATAAGGATGAAACAGCTCCAATCTTTGAAGTAGCAGATCTTGGAATTGTTGGAGATTTAAAAGCCATTGTTCCAAAATTAACAGAAGCTATTAAAAAAGAAAAAGCAGAACAATAGTGTATTTTCAGCTTTTATAAGTAGTATTCAATGAATAAAGGGCATTGTGATAGAATAAGAACTTTCTTATAGCACTATTACAATGTTCTTTTTACGTGATAGGAAATTTCATAGGACGAGTGTCTAGGAACGTGAGAAACTTGTATAAAGAAACTGTTAACAATATCTTGTCAAAGGGAATGATTGTGGTATACTAAAAATAAGGAGCAATGGTAGTGCAATGGGCTTATAGAAGCAGTTGTTAGAGAGGAGGGCATTTTTATGTATATTTCTTCAATCAGTCATTATAAAAATTGGAATACAATCTCTCAACTCTATTCTCATATCTCCGGCAGTAAGCGAATTGAAACGGCAGGGGATGATCCGGCTGGGCTTGCCATTTCTAAAAAAATGGAAACTCAATCAACTTTGATCAAGACAGATAATAAGAATATGGCGGATTCTCAGAGTTTATTGAATACGGTTGATGGACATTTGGACAGTGTTACGAAAGGGTTACAAAGAATAAAAGAACTGGCAATTCAAGGTAGTAATGGCATTTATACTTCTTCTGATAGAGAATTGTTGCAAAGTGAAATCGATCAGATCAAAGAGCAGATCAATTCTACAAGTCAGTCCGCTCAGTATAATGGAATTTCTATCTTAAATGGAACGACGTTAGATTTAAGTGGTGTTTCAGAGAACAAAAACTTTGATTTATCAACAGATTCTTTAGGTATTACTGACTTTGATATTACAAAAAGTTTTGATATTCGTGATATTGATAAAGCGATTGATGCTCTTAATTCTATACGAGGGGATGTTGGAGCGTCAACAAATGCAATCGACCATGCCACAAATTCTAATGACATTACTTATATGAATTTACAATCCGCTCAAAGTAGAATAGAAGATGTGGATATGGAGCGGATGGTTATGGAATTGCGACAAGAACAACTAAGGAATACGGCGGGTCTTGTTATGCAAAAGAATCATCAGCAAGAAGTAACTCGCAATGGTCAAATTTATTTCAATATGCTCGTTTAACCTATGGAAAAATAACAAGTCAAGAAGTGAATTTGGTATTATGAGTTTTATACAAGGATTCCAGAAGAAAATGGGATCCTTGTTTTTTGTATGATAGGAAATTCTTATCTTGTTATATAAAAACAATAAAAGAAATAAAAGGATTTTTAATAGGGACTATGAAATAATTTTTCTTGTAACAGTGCTTTATTAGGAGTATACTAAAAAACACAGCTTTATAAAAAGATATAAAATCTAGTTTTGACTGTTCATAGAAAAGGAAAGGAAGGAAAAAAATGAAAATTGGTAGAAATGATCCATGCTGGTGTAACAGTGGGAAAAAATATAAAAGTTGTCACTTAGCTTTTGATGAAAAATTGCAAGCATATGCGGATGAAGGACATCTTGTTCCAAGTCATGATATGATTAAAACAAAAGAGCAAATAGACGGAATACGAAAAGCGGGTGTATTAAATACAGCAATTCTTGATATGGTTGCTGAAACGATCCATGCAGGGATGACTACAAATGAGATAAACACCCTCGTCCATGAATACACAATCGAGCATGGTGGCATTCCAGCTCCATTAAATTATGAAGGATTTCCAAAAAGCGTATGCACATCGATCAACGATCAAGTGTGTCATGGAATACCAGATGATACGGTGTTAAAAGAAGGTGATATTATCAATGTGGATGTGACAACAATTTTAGATGGATATTATGCCGATGCTTCTCGTATGTTTTGTATCGGAGAGGTATCGCAAGAGGCGAAAAAGATTGTTGAAGTTGCAAAAGAGTGTTTGGATCTTGGGCTTGCAACAGTAAAGCCATATGCACATCTTGGAGATCTTGGTGAAGCTATTTATCATCATGCAAAAGAAAATGGATTTGAAGTCGTTCGAGAAATTGGAGGACATGGAGTGGGGGTTCGTTTCCATGAAGATCCGTATGTATGCCATGTGGGAAAGGCGGGAACAGACTATCTTCTTGTCCCAGGAATGGTGTTTACTATTGAACCGATGATCAATGCAGGAACAGAGGAAGTATTTTGTGATGATACCAATGGATGGACAATTTATACAGAGGATCATAAATTATCCGCTCAATGGGAATACACTATTGTTGTAACAGAAGACGGAGCAGAAGTTCTAACACAGTAATTGTAATAGAGTCAATAGAAGAAGCGATAGGATAGAATATTTAGTCTATTCTATCGCTTTATTTACGCGAAAGCAACGAGTCATGCAAGAGCATTTATGCTCTTATATGACGACTGCTTGCGAACGTGAGAAGTTCGCAAAGCGTGCTTCTCATCGTATGCGTTATAGTTTTGACAAAAAATTTTTAGACAGCAAAAGGAATATTGTTATCATAATAACAGTGAAAATGAAGGACTAAAAAAGGAAAAGATATCATAACATGAAAGTGATAGGAAGAAAAAGAAAAAATTGCAATCAAAATTAAAAATTTTCGTTGGAAATGTGAATACTTTAACATAAAAAGTTGGAGGATTTTGGATTATATCTTATAAATACTTTATAAAAGGAACGAAAATAGCAGAAAAAAAGATAAATTTCAGACAATAAATATTAAAAAATAAACAAAAAAAACGGTAAATTCACTTGACCAGCTGTCATTTTGAGAATATAATAAATCTATGCACTATAATATAGAAAAAAGAAAATGATATTTATTTAACGATTTTACTTATCTAGGAGGTTGCAGGAATGGGATTTGAACAGGAATATTCAAAAAAAATTATTTCAGCTAATGAGGCGGTTAAAGTTGTAAAATCTGGTGATTGGATTGACTATGGATGGTGTGTGGCAACTGCCTATGATCTTGATAAGGCATTGGCAAAACGAGTGGAAGCAGAAGGGCTTGATGATTTAAAATTCCGTGGTGGAATTTGTATGTGGAGACCAGCTGTTTTTGATGTGACAGATGCTCCAAAACGTGTTACTTGGAATTCATGGCATATGTCAGGAATCGAGAGAAAAGCGATTAATGAAGGGATTGCTTACTATGCACCAATTCGCTATTCTGAATTACCAAGATATGTGAGAGAGAATGCAGTTCCAGCCGATGTTGCAATGTTCCAAGTTGCCCCAATGGATGAGCATGGTTATTTCAATTTCGGACCAAGTGCTTCTCATATGATGGCAGTTTGTGAAACTGCAAAATGTATTATCGTTGAAGTGAATGAAAATATGCCAAGATGTCTTGGTGGTTTTGAAGAGAGCATTCACATTTCAAAAGTTGACTATATTGTACAAGGTTCAAATCCAACTATTTCTGAATTAGGTGGTGGTGGAACTGCTAGTGATGTTGACAAAGCAGTCGCTAGATTGATTGTGGATGAAATCCCAAATGGTGCTTGTTTACAATTGGGAATAGGTGGTATGCCAAACGCTGTTGGCTCTTTGATCGCAGAATCTGATTTAAAAGATCTTGGCGTACATACAGAAATGTATGTGGATGCTTTTGTCGATATTGCGAAAGCAGGTAAAATTACAGGGGCACATAAATCCCTTGATCGTTTCCGTCAAACATATGCGTTTGCGGCTGGTACAAAGAAATTATATGATTACATCAATAATAACCCAGAGTGTATGAGTGCACCAGTTGATTATACCAATGATGTAAGAAATATTTCTGCTTTGGATAACTTTATGTCCATTAACAATGCTGTGGATATTGATTTGTTTGGACAGGTAAACTCTGAATCAGCTGGTATTCGTCATATTAGTGGTGCTGGCGGACAGCTCGACTTCGTACTTGGAGCTTATTTATCCAAAGGTGGTAAGAGTTTTATTTGTTGTTCTTCCACATTTAAAACAAAGGATGGACAATTAAAATCAAGAATTGTACCAACACTGAATCCAGGTTCTATCGTTACAGATACTCGTGCCAATATTCATTATCTTGTTACGGAATATGGAAAAGTGAACTTAAAAGGTTTGTCAACATGGGAGAAAGCAGAAGCAATTATTTCTGTGGCACATCCAGACTTTAGAGATGAATTGATAAAAGACGCAGAAAAAATGAATATTTGGAGAAGAAGTAATAAATAATTTATTTTACATAAAAAAGTCCAACAGAGTTTTAGTCTGTTGGGCTTTTTTTATATTAGGAAAATTAATACATTCGTAAAAATGGTGAAAAATCCAAAAAATAAAGACAATTTTTTAGATAAAAGATTGATTAATTGATAAAAAAATGTTATATTTATATCATTATATATATAAGAAACTAGCCTGAATATAGAAATGAAATAAGCAAAATATATAAATGATGAAATAAGATGCTTTGGTTTGAGGGAAAAGTTTTATTTTCCTCAACTTTTTAGTTATAAATCATTGGCGAAAACCCATAGGATTGTCTGTGAGAGTAGTCAGAGAATAAAAATATTGAGATATCAATAGGATGAAAAGTAGAAACTATAAAGAATAAAAGAGGCTAGAGAAGAAAGGAGTTATACATATGGCACAAAAAGGTAAGAAAAGGGTTGCAGTTATACAGTGCAATGGTGGAAATCGAGCTGAAAGAGTTATAGAAAATGACAAAATCGTGGGGGATTGTAACGAGAGAATGGAACAATATCCAGAAGGAATTTTGTCTTGTAAATGGGGATGTTTAGGTGGTGGCACATGTGTTGACGCCTGTAAATTCGATGCAATCTCTATTAATGAGTATGGAGTTGCAGAAGTTGATAGAGAAAAATGTATTGGGTGTGGCCTTTGTGCTAAAGTCTGTCCAAAGAATTTAATTCGAATCACCACACCTGAATTTACGATTTATCCAGCATGTATGAATCAAGATAAAGGTGCAGAAACAAGAAAAGAGTGCCAAGTTGGTTGTATTGCTTGCGGAATTTGTGTAAAAAATTGTCCAGCAGATGCAATGAAAATAGAAGACAATCATGCGGTAATTGATGAAAGAAAATGTATTGCCTGTGGAATGTGTGCAGTGAAATGTCCAAGAGGAATTATCTTGGATGCAGACGGTATTTTTACAGTGAGAGCATAGTTAGAGAAGGAAAGTAGGAGGATGCTATGGAACAGAGCTATATTTTTACAGTAAATGGAATTACAAGAAGTACAACAGAGGATAAACCTTTGTTACGATATTTAAGAGATGATTTACATCTTCATTCTGTAAAGGATGGATGTAGTGAAGGGGCTTGTGGTACTTGTACGATAGTCATTGATGGAAAAGCAGTGAAATCTTGCGTTTTAACGACAAAACTTGCAGTTGGAAAAAATATTATTACAACAGAAGGGTTATCCGAGCGAGAGAAAGAAGCCTTTGTATATGCGTTTGGAGCAAAAGGTTCTGTACAATGTGGTTTTTGTATTCCAGGAATGGTTATGGCGGGAAAGGCTTTGTTGGATAAAGTTCCAGAGCCAACAGAAGAACAAATTAAAGTTGCTTTAAAAGGTAATATTTGTCGTTGTACAGGATATAAGAAAATTATCGAAGGAATCCAGTTGACGGCAGCGATTTTGCGTGGAGATGCACAGATCGAAGAAAACTTAGAACAAGGTGATAACTATGGGGTTGGTGATCGTGCATTCCGTACAGATGTAAGAGAAAAAGTATTGGGATATGGAGAGTATCCAGATGATGTTGAGATGGAAGGAATGGTTTACGCATCAGCAGTTCGTTCTCAGTATGCTCGTGCAAAAGTTGTAAAGATTGATTATTCAAAAGCAGAAGCTGTTGAAGGGGTTCTTGCTATTTTGACTGCAAAAGATGTTCCAAATAATAAAGTAGGACACATTCAACAAGACTGGGATGTTATGATTGCAGAAGGCGATATTACAAGATGTGTTGGAGATGCGATCTGTTTAGTTGTTGCCGAAACAAGAGAGAGCTTAGAAAAAGCGAAAAAACTTGTAAAAATCGAGTATGAAGTGTTAAAGCCAGTGACATCAATTCAAGAGGCTATGGCAGAAGATGCTCCAAAAATTCATCCAAATGGAAATTTATGTCAAACACGTCATGTGACAAGAGGAGATGCAAAAACGGCATTAGAAAATTCTAAATATGTTGTGACACAGACATATCGAACACCTTTTACAGAACATGCGTTTTTAGAGCCAGAATGTGCGATTGCATTCCCTTATAAAGACGGTGTTAAAGTGTATTCAACAGATCAAGGTGTTTATGATACACGTAAGGAAATTGCAATTATGCTTGGATGGGAGCCAGAACGTATTGTTGTTGAAAACAAATTAGTTGGTGGCGGTTTTGGTGGAAAAGAGGACGTTTCTACACAGCATATCGCAGTGTTGGCTGCTCTTAAAGTACAAAGACCGGTAAAAGTTGTATTTTCAAGACAGGAATCTTTAAATTTCCATCCAAAAAGACATGCAATGGAAGGAACATTTACATTAGGCTGTGATGAAAATGGTATCTTCACAGGATTATCTTGTGAGATTTATTTTGACACAGGAGCATATGCTTCCCTGTGTGGTCCAGTATTAGAAAGAGCTTGTACACATTCCGTAGGACCATACTGTTATCAAAACACAGATATTCGTGGATATGGTTACTATACGAATAATCCTCCAGCAGGAGCTTTCCGTGGATTTGGAGTATGCCAAAGCGAATTTGCATTAGAATCTAATATCAACTTATTGGCAGAAAAAGTAGGAATTTCACCTTGGGAAATTCGTTATCGTAATGCAATTGAGCCAGGTAAGGTGCTTCCAAATGGACAGATTGCTGATTGTTCCACTGCATTAAAAGAAACATTATTAGCAGTAAAAGACGTTTATGAAAAGAATCCAGGAAGAGCAGGAATTGCCTGTGCTATGAAAAATGCTGGTGTAGGAGTGGGACTCCCAGATAAAGGTCGTGCGAAATTAGTTGTAAATCAAGGAGTAGTAGAACTCTATTGTGCAGCATCTGATATTGGTCAAGGATGTGCAACTGTATTTTTACAAATGGTTGCAGAAGCAACAGGACTTCCAAAATCAAAAATTAAAAATATGGGAGCGAATTCTGAAGTGGCTCCAGATTCAGGAACAACTTCTGGTTCAAGACAGACTTTAATCTCAGGAGAGGCTGTTCGAATGGCTGCTGTGGATTTGAAAGCGGCATTAGATGAAGTTGAAGGAGAACTTTCTAAGTTAGAAGGAAAAGAGTTCTTTGCAGAATTTTTTGACCCAACAGATAAGTTAGGGGCAGATGTACCAAATCCAAAGAGCCATGTTGCTTATGGATTTGCTACACACGTTGTAATTTTAGATGATGACGGAAAAGTAAAAGAAGTTTATGCGGCACATGATTCAGGTAAAGTAGTAAACCCAATTTCAATTCAAGGACAGATTGAAGGTGGAGTGCTAATGGGACTTGGATACGCCTTGACAGAAGATTTCCCATTAAAAGATGGTGTTCCACAGGTAAAATATGGAACATTAGGTTTGATGCGTTCTACTCAAATACCAGATATTCACGCGATCTATGTGGAGAAGGAAGAACTACTTCCATTTGCATATGGAGCAAAAGGAATTGGGGAAATTGCCACAATTCCAACAGCACCAGCAGTTCAGGGAGCATATTATGCAATGGATCATGTATTGAGAACAAAACTTCCTATGGATGATACGTTCTATTCAAAAAAATAATATATTATGTTAAAAAATAAATAATTTTATATAAAAAAGTTCAATGAAGTTTTGCTTCATTGAACTTTTTTGTGTTTAAATTCCAAGAGCTTTTTTTACTTGTGGTCCGATTTTACCATCCACAGTAAGCCCCTTTGCTTTTTGAAATTTTTTTAAAGCAGAAATGGTCTTCTGTCCCATTTTACCATCTGCCGTTCCGCAAGAATACCCTTTTTTATTTAAGGCTTGTTGCACCTTTTTCACTGTTGAAGAGCTGGTACTGGTATTAGAGCTTTTAGATGAAGTGGATGATGCGTTTGAGGAGTAAGGGCAAATACCATTTGTGTGAAGATGTGCAGGATGACCACCGCAATGATAATGATAAGAGCCAAGACCACTTTTATTTTTGTTATCGTGGTGACCTCCATGACTATCTGTTCTTCCAGAATGAGCCTCCACAGTGAGAACAAATGGATTCTCAGGTAAAGTAACTGTGGAAGTGATACCTAATAAGAATACAGATACATAAGCAACTGCTTTTTTTGTAAGTTTTTTCATTTTCAATCAATCCTCCTTATAAGTGTATACTAAAAAAAACGGGAAAAATTGTCAATATAAAATGTAAAAATAAATAGAAAAGTAGAAGAAAATCTAATAGAAATAAGAAAGAATTGACGAAAGAAGAAGGGCGTGTTATAATTTCAAACAGATAATTTAGCAGTTTAAAGCGTAACGCAACAAAGTAGTGTGGTAGCACAGTGAAAAAAGAGGAGAAAAAAGATGAAAAAAGGTTTTATGAAAAAGATTGGTATGACATCTATCATGGCCATATTGATGGGGACAATGCTAGTAGGCTGTGGAGGAAGTGAACAGGTAGAGAGCAAAGAAGGAGCATATAACATTGGAGTATTCCAATATACACAGCATAAAGCCCTTGATGAAGCAAATAAAGGTTTTGTGAAAGCCCTTGATGACTCTGGAATTTCTTATACTTTAGATCAACAAAATGCTTCTGGTGATCCAAGCACAACACAAACCATTGCACAAAAATTGGTGGATGATAAAAAGGATCTGATCTTTGCTATTGCCACACCATCGGCACAGGCGGTTGCAGGGCTTACAAAAGATATTCCGATTGTTTTAACAGCAGTAACAGATCCAGCGGATGCAGGGCTTGTAGTCAGTAATGAAGCTCCAGGAGGAAATGTGACAGGAACTTCTGATTTGAATCCGGTGGAAAAACAAGTTGAATTATTAAAACAATTGCTTCCAGAGGCAAAGACAGTGGGTATCTTATACTGCTCTGCTGAGGCAAATTCTAAATTACAGGTGAATCTTGTAAAAGAAGTTTGCAGTAACAATGGTCTTACAACAAAAGAGTTTACAGTGTCTAATTCCAATGAAATTCAAACAGTGGTAGAGTCTATGATTGGTAAGGTGGACGTTATCTATACTCCAACGGATAATGTGATTTCGAATGCTATGGCAACGGTTGCTATGGTAGCTACAAATAATCAACTACCAATTATCTGTGGAGAAGAAAATCAAGTGACAGCAGGAGCATTGGCAACTTATAGTGTTGATTATGAAAAACTTGGTTATAAAGCAGGAGAGATGGCAGTCAAAATTTTAAAGGGAGAAGCAAAGGCTGGCGATCTTCCAATTGAGTATTTATCAGATGAAGAATATAAATTATCAGTCAATGAAGAAACTGCAAAGACATTGAATATAGATCTTTCTGTATTAGAATAAAAAGGAGGATAGATCATGAGTGTTTGGTTGATTTCAATGCAAGGGGCAGTTTCACAGGGGATTATTTATGGAATCATGGCATTAGGTGTTTATCTTACATTCCGAATTATGGATATTGCCGATTTAACCGTAGATGGTAGTTTTGCTCTTGGAAGTTGTATTTGTGCTACGGTTATGATGAATTATGGAATGAATCCTGTGGTTGGCTTGATCATTTCTTTGGGAGCGGGGATACTTGCAGGTGGAGTTACTGGATTTTTACATACCGTATTTGAAATACCTGCCATTTTAGCTGGTATTTTAACACAGATTGGTTTGTGGTCTGTGAATTTACGAATTATGAAGGGAGCAGCTAATATTACGTTGCTCAATAAACAAACAATCTTTTCTTATTTTGCGGAAAAAACAGGATGGGATCAGTCTGTTGTAGTTTTGATGATTGGAATTATTCTTGTGGCTGTTATTATTTTATTACTCTATTGGCTATTTGGAACGGAGATTGGAGCAACACTACGAGCAACGGGGAATAATGAAGATATGATACGTGCTCTTGGGGTGAACACTAAGTGGACAAAAGTATTAGCTCTTATGATTAGCAATGGACTTGTTGGGTTATCCGGTGGGCTTGTATGTCAGATGAATAAATTTGGTGATATTAACTCTGGTACAGGATCGATTGTTATCGGTCTTGCAGCAATCGTTATTGGAGAAATGCTTATGAAACGTTTTATTTCTTTTGGAAGTAAATTGGTATCTGCGGTTTTAGGTTCTGTTATTTATTTTGTCATTCGTGCCGTTGTATTAAGACTTGGTATGGATCCAAATGATATGAAATTGCTCTCAGCTCTCTTAGTGGCAGTTGCACTTTGTATTCCTGTCATGATGGAAAAATGGAGAGTAAAAAGAGCCTATGTGGAATAACATATTTCGTGCAGTGGTTAGGCATTTATCTAGGAGGAAAAATGTTAGAATTAAAGAATGTGAAAAAAACTTTTAATAAAGGGACTGTAAATGAAAAGCCAGCGTTACAAGGAGTGAATCTTACCTTGAATGACGGAGATTTTGTCACTGTCATTGGAGGAAATGGTGCTGGAAAGTCCACAACGCTCAATATGATTGCAGGGGTATATCCAATTGATGAAGGAAAGATTTTGTTAAATGATATGAATATCACCCATATGCCAGAGCATAAAAGGGCGAAGTACTTAGGGAGGGTATTTCAAGATCCGATGAAAGGAACCGCAGCGGGAATGGAGATCCAAGAAAATCTGGCACTTGCTTTTCGAAGAGGAGAAAAGAGAGGGATACGATGGGGGATTACAAAGGAAGAAAAGAAACAATATCAAGAAGCATTGAAAATATTAGATCTTGGATTAGAAGATCGCATGAGCAGTAAAGTTGGATTGTTGTCAGGGGGACAGCGTCAAGCACTCACTCTTTTAATGGCAACCTTAAAAAAACCAGAGCTTCTATTATTGGATGAGCATACGGCTGCCCTTGATCCAAAGACCGCTAGTAAGGTGCTTGCCATTACAGAAAAAATCATCAATCAAAATCAGCTAACGGCGATGATGGTTACTCATAATATGAAAGATGCCATTCGCCTCGGAAATCGCTTGATTATGATGTATGAAGGTAGAATTATCTATGATGTATCAGGCGAAGAAAAAAAGAATTTAAAGGTATCCGATTTGTTAGAAAAGTTTGAACAGGTCAGTGGAGGCGAATTTGCTAATGATAGAATGATGTTGGCATAAAATTGGCATAGAGAATGGAAAAGATGGAATCGCACAAAATAAAGTGTGGATTCCATCTTTTTTTATAAAAATAAAAATTTTCTATTGACAATTAAAATAATTAGGAGTAGTATAGGTGTATACCCGATGGGGGTATAAAGGAGGCTGAATATGAAACAGAAATTTGATGTGACAGGCATGACGTGTTCTTCTTGTTCTGCCCATGTGGATAAAGCTGTTCGAGGCTTGGATGGTGTAACCGAATGTAATGTCAATTTGCTATCGAATAACATGGTAGTGATATACGATGAGGCAAAAATAAACGAGTCTGATATTTTACAAGCGGTAGAAAGAGCAGGATACGGTGCCAGTCTTACCCAAGCAAAAAATGGTGCAAAAAAACAAAATGTATCAGAAAAAATTGTAAATGATGCAGAAATAGAAATGAAAGGAATGAAAAAGAGGTTTCTTTACTCCGTTCTTTTCTTAATTCCTTTGATGTATGTATCTATGGGACATATGATGGGATTACCTCTTCCTGACTTTTTAGCAGGGGCAGAAAATGGGGTATCCTTTGGTATGACACAGTTTCTTTTGACATTACCAATTATGTATTTGAACCGTTCCTATTATGAACGTGGCTTTAAATCTTTAAGAGCCAAAGCACCAAATATGGATGCGTTAATTGCCATTGGTTCTTTAGCAGCGGTTTTATATGGTATTTTTGCAATCTACCGTATGGGATATGGTCTTGGACATGGAGATATGGAAGTGGTAGAGCGATACCATATGGATTTATATTTTGAGTCCGCTGGAACGATTTTAACTTTAATCACACTTGGAAAATATTTAGAAACCCGTTCCAAAGGAAAGACAAAAGAAGCCATTAGCAAGTTAATGGATTTAGCTCCAAAGACAGCAACGGTCATTCGCAATGGAGTGGAAGAAGAAATTCCGGTGGAGGATGTACTTGTTGGAGATATTTTAGCGGTGCGTTCTGGACAGCAAGTCCCTGTGGATGGTATGATTATTGAAGGAAATGGATCACTTGATCAATCCGCTTTAACAGGAGAGAGTATTCCTGTTGATAAACAAGTGGGGGATAAAGTTATGGGAGCAACGATCAATCGCTCTGGATTTTTTAAATTCCGTGCTGAGAAAGTGGGAGATGATACTGCTATTTCTCAAATTATTACGTTGGTAGAAGAGGCAAGCAACTCAAAAGCTCCGATTGCAAAATTAGCGGATAAAATCAGTGGTGTCTTCGTACCAGTCGTCATTGCCATTGCCATTGTGGCTGTTATTGTATGGCTGTTACTGGGGCAACCATTTGAATTTGCACTTTCCATCGGTATTGCTGTTTTAGTTATTTCTTGTCCGTGTGCCTTAGGACTTGCAACACCAGTTGCGATTATGGTCGGTACGGGAAGAGGAGCAGAAGAGGGCATTCTTATTAAGTCCGCAGAAGCATTAGAAACGGCTCATTCTATTAAAACGGTTGTATTGGATAAAACAGGTACGATTACAGAAGGAAAACCAAGAGTAACGGATGTGATTCCTGCCAATGGAACAAAGGAAGAAGAGTTATTACAATTAGCTGGAATTATAGAATCGCCATCAGAACATCCTCTTTCAAATGCGATTGTGGATTATGCAAAAGAAAAGCAATTAAAACAAGAGCCTGTGGAGTCTTTTGAAACGATAGCAGGAAAAGGAATCACAGCTATTTATAATAAAAAGCAATATGTTGCAGGAAATGAAGCTCTATTGAGAGAAAAGGGAATTGCCATTGAGGATTATTTAGATCAAGCTAATCAATTGGCAGAACAAGGAAAAACACCTTTGTTCTTTGCAGAAGATAATCAGCTTTTAGGTATGATTGCAGTGGCTGACGTGATCAAAGAAACAAGTGCACAGGCGATTCATACGTTAAAAGAAATGGGAATTGAAGTTGTGATGTTGACGGGAGATAATGCCCGTACAGCAAAAGCAGTACAAAAGGAACTACAACTAGATCGGGTAGTGGCAGAAGTGCTACCACAGGATAAGGAGCGAGAAGTTCGTGCGATTCAAGAACGTGGTAAAAAAGTTGCCATGGTTGGTGATGGCATTAACGATGCACCAGCACTTGCAAGAGCTGATGTGGGAATTGCCATTGGAGCAGGAACTGATGTTGCTATGGAATCTGCCGATATTGTTCTTATGAAAAATGATTTGCAGGATGTAGCATCTGCGATTCAGCTTAGCAAAGCGGTTATGAAAAATATTAAAGAAAATCTTTTTTGGGCATTTTTCTATAATAGTATTGGAATCCCATTGGCAGCAGGTGTTTTTTATAGTATATTAGGATGGAAACTGAATCCGATGTTTGGTTCAGTGGCAATGAGCTTAAGTTCATTTTGTGTTGTAACAAATGCTTTACGGTTGAAGATGTTTAAGCCGAAAAAAGCAGACTATGTAAGAAATAACAGTCATAAGGACTTGATGAAGGATTCTTATGAAAATAAAAAAGAAGAAAAAGGAGAGAAAAAAATGCAAAAAGTATTAACAATAGAAGGAATGATGTGTGGACACTGTCAGGCTAGTGTTGAAAAAGCACTTTCAGCAGTGGAAGGAGTAGCAAAATGTACTGTAAATTTAGAAGCAAAAACTGCTACCGTTGAGTTAGACAAAGAAGTAGATAGTGATGTGCTTATGAATACAGTAAAAGAGGCTGGATATGAGCCTATTTCAATCGCGTAAGAGGTGAACAATGAGAGAAGAATTTCAGAGAACAGAAATTTTATTTGGCTCTGACAAAATGGCGACCTTAGCAAATGCTAGGGTTGCTGTTTTTGGCGTTGGAGGTGTTGGCTCATCCGTTGTGGAAGCCCTTGCTAGAAGCGGGATAGGAACTCTTGACTTAATTGATTTTGATACAGTTTCCGTATCCAATTTAAACCGTCAGATATTAGCTCTTTATGATACCATTGGAAGACCAAAGGTAGACGTGATGAAAGAGCGAATTGCAAACATCAATAAAGAGGCAGTTATCAATGCCCATCGTTGCTATTATGGAAAAGAGAATGAAGATGCTTTTTCTTTTGAACAGTATGATTATGTAGTGGATGCCATTGATGTTGTAACATCAAAACTTTTGATTGCAGAAAAATGTCAACAGGCGGGAACGCCTCTTATTAGTTCTATGGGAACAGGGAATAAAGTGCATCCAGAATTGCTTGAAGTAAGCGATATTTATAAAACTTCAGTATGTCCGCTTGCAAAAGTGATGAGAAGGGAATGTAAAACAAGAGGAATAAAAAAATTAAAAGTTGTATATTCAAAAGAACTTCCTAAAAAGCCAACGTTGACAGAAGAGATGTTAGAAGAGGCAAAAGCATCTGGAAGAAGAAGCATTCCAGGGAGTACAGCATTTGTTCCTTCCACAGCAGGGTTGATTATTGCAAGCACTGTTGTAAGGGAATTAGCGGGTATAGAATAATACCTCTTTGATCAAGTATAGTTTAGAAAGGCATTACGAAGAAAAGATATGATAAAAATAGGTTCTCATGTTGGAATGAGTGGAAAGGATATGTTGTTAGGTTCTGTAAAAGAAGCGGTTTCTTATGGGGCAAACACTTTTATGATCTACACAGGAGCACCACAGAATACAAGAAGAAAAGAGATTGAAGAACTGAATATTGAAGCAGGACAGACTTATATGAAAGAGCATGGAATTGAAGAATTCATTGTTCATGCACCTTATATTATTAATTTAGCCAATAGCGTAAAGCCAGAAACTTTTGAATTGGCAACAGAATTTCTTGCAAAAGAGATTGAGCGAACCAATGCACTTGGAAGTAAAACTCTTGTACTTCATCCTGGTTCCCATGTTGGAGAAGGTGTGGATAAGGGAATTGCTCAAATTATAAAAGGGTTAAATGAAGTATTGACAGCGGATACTCCAGTTTTTATTGCTCTTGAAACAATGGCAGGAAAAGGTTCTGAAGTAGGATGTCATTTTGAAGAATTGCAAAGAATTTATGATGGAGTTGTTCATAATGAAAAACTACGGGTTTGTTTTGATACTTGTCATGTCAATGATAGTGGATATGATCTTGTTGGAGATTTTGATCAAGTTTTTGAAACCTTTGATCGGGTCATTGGAAAAGAGCAAATAGCAGTATTCCACTTAAATGATAGTAAAAATATACTGGGAGCGAAAAAAGATCGACATGAAAATATTGGATTTGGGGGAATTGGATTTGATACCCTTCATAAAGTATTATATCATGAAGATTTTCTAAATGTTCCAAAAATATTGGAAACGCCATATATTAAAATTCCAAATTCCAAAAAATCATTGCCACCATATCGCTACGAAATTGAGATGTTGAAGTCTGGAACGTTTGATCCACAGATTCGAGAGAGAATTTTAAAAGATAGTGGAATCGAAGGGATAGAAAATAATATGAAATGATGAAAAAGTCGTAATACAGAAGAATCTTTTGTATTACGACTTTTTAAGCATCATTTAACAGTCAACGAATCCATGATCTTTGTGTTTTTCTTGATGAGAGAGAAGGAACATAAGTCCTTTTTGAAAAACACTATGAAAGAAGTAGCTAAAAGAACATCCGATGATGTTATTAATAATGCGAAAAATGACTGCATATGGCAGGCTATAAATAGAAGATGCCATAAGTAATGCACCAAAACAGTTAAAGACTGTCTTCCATTGGTAAGTGGCACAAAATCCTAAAACAATTCCAAAAAAGACACCAGAAGTGGAATGAAAAGAATCTGGGACTAAGGAATAAACAATAACAAAGAAAATACTTCCAATAATGGTAAAGGGAATACGAGTGGAAAAACGAAACTTTACATCACTAGAAAATGGTTGTAGTACACTCATAGCACCAATTCCGATCCACATAATTCTAGGGAGGTGCAATACTTGTCCAAGAAAAAGAGCAAAAGTGATACCAAGACTAATACGAAGTTGCCATTGGGAACGAAATGAGGTAAGATGAAATTCTTTTAATATATATTTTAGAGTGCGATAATATTTTGTTTTTCTATGATTTCTATATAAGATAATGGCACAAAGAAGAAAGCCAATGAACATTTCCATAATTCTTAACCTAAAGTCTTTTCCGGATACAGGATTCCCCTGTATGAGTAAGTATCCAAATACGAAAATGCTATGATTGCTATAAAGAAGATTATGGCACGTTAAAATAACAATTATAAAAATAAAAATAAAGTTTAATAGAACGGATAAAAGAAGTCCTGTATATTGTGTGATATGAGTTCCAATTGCCATAATAAAGAAGATAATAAAAAGGCTGAATATGGATTGGATAAGTGAATAGCCAAAATCTACAAAGCGTAGAGAAAGCAAAGTACAAAAAATAACAACAGCCACAGCACTATTATTATTTCCAAAAAAAGTATTAAAAAATACAATAAACACGACAGCAAACAATGCACATAATACATTTTTTAAAAGAAAAGCAAACTGATATTTTCGTTTTTCTTTTTTGGTCGTAGCGGTTTGAATAAGACGTTTTAGTCCTATTGTATCCATTTGCATAGCAGAATAAAAATTCATATACTCATACTCCTTTTTATAAATTTATTTTTTTATACCTCAATATCCATAGAAGAATTTTGTTTATGAATAGAAAGTGCTAAATTTGCTTGTTCTAAAATAGAAATTAATGTGTGAAAATTTTCCTCTCCTAATGTTTTATAAATACAGATGACAGGTTGTAACATTTGCTGATAATTTTTATCCAATTCTTCATGTCCTTTTTTTGTGAGATGGAGATGGTAACTTCTTTTATCCAACTGGCTTATTTCTTTTTCAAGGTATCCATGTTGAAGGAGAGAAGTAATAAGACGACTGATCGCCGATTTTTTCATGCCCATCTGTTGACTAAGTGTGAAAGGTGTGAGAGGAACTTGGGAAAGAGCTAATCTTGAAAGTAAATCAAGTTCTGCTGGACTTGCCAATGCCATATGGGATTTTGGTAGGGCGGATAGCTTAGAAAAAGATTGGATGACTTGCATAGAGCTAGCAAGTTGCTGCCATGAAATAGCAAGTGTTTCCTCTTGATTAGAACAGTTATTTTTTTGCTCAAATTTGTGCATAGTGTTTCTCCTCTTTGTAGTTAGTTAACAATGTTAATTAAATTATTAAGTATTTTAATGGAAAAAATTTCATGTGTCAAGTATCGTTTATGTAAAAATCGCATTTCTTATGGTTGGTCATTGCGTATGAAAGAAAAAATGATTAGAATAGAGAATAGAAAAAATAGAAGAAAAAGAAAGGAAGTAGAGAATGAAAATACTTGTACTTGCAGAAAAACCATCGGTGGGAAGAGATATTGCTCGTGTTCTTCATTGTAATAAAAAGACAAATACTTATATAGAAGGAGATAAATACATTGTTACATGGGGGCTTGGTCATCTTGTAACGTTGGCTGATCCAGAACATTATAATCCAAAGTATAAAGAATGGAAAATGGAAAGCCTTCCTATGATTCCAAAGAACATGGAATTAGTTGTCATTAAGCAAACAGCCAAGCAATATAAAACAGTAAAAGAATTATTATATAGAAAAGATGTAAAAGAGATTGTGATCGCAACAGATGCGGGAAGAGAAGGAGAGTTGGTGGCTCGTTGGATCTTAGAAAAAGCCGGATGCCATAAGCCAATCAAAAGGCTTTGGATTTCTTCTGTTACAGATAAGGCGATTAAAGAAGGATTTGCCAATTTAAAAGATGGAAGAGAGTATCAGCCACTCTATGATGCTGCTGTTTCGAGAGCCTATGCCGATTGGTTTGTAGGGATTAATGCTACAAGAGCCCTTACTTGTAAATACAACGCTCAGCTTTCTTGTGGAAGGGTACAGACCCCAACCCTTGCTATGATAGCGAAAAGAGAAGAAGAAATTCGAGCATTCAAGCCAGAAACGTATTATGGATTAAAAGTAAGAGCAGGTGGGGTTACTTTTACTTGGCAGGATAAAAAGTCAGGAAGCAGTCGTTCTTTTGACAAAAAGAGAATTGAATCCATAAAAAATCGTTGTGACGGACAGAGGTTAGTAATTGAAACGGTACAAAAAAAGGCGAAAAAAAGTTATAGTCCAGCTCTTTATGATTTGACAGAATTGCAACGGGAGGCAAATCAAAGATTTGGCTATTCAGCAAAAGAAACATTAAATATTATGCAACGTCTTTATGAGAACCATAAAGTATTAACGTATCCAAGAACAGATTCTCGTTATTTAAGTTCTGATGTTGTGGATACGATCCAAGAGCGGTTAAAATCTTGCGGAGTAGGAATGTATCGAAGTTATGCGAATACATTATTAAAACAGACAATAAAAGCAAACAAACGATTTGTGGATAACAGTAAAGTATCCGATCATCATGCGATTATTCCAACAGAAGAATATGTGAATTTACAAAATATGACACAAGAAGAAAGAAAAATATACGATCTTGTCGTACGTCGATTTTTTGCGGTTCTTTATCCTCCGTTTGAATATGAACAGACAACAGTGATAGGAACTATTGATGGAGAATCTTTTATAGCAACAGGAAAACACGTTGTAAAAGCAGGATACTATGAAGTATATGAGCAGACAGAAGAAGAGGAAACGTTGCCAAACTTTGAAGAAGGAATGGCTTATGAGGCAGTAGGACTTATGATGACGGAGGGAAAAACCACACCTCCTGCTTATTTTACCGAAGCAACATTGCTTTCCGCTATGGAAAATCCAACAAAATATATGAGCGATCACAGTGCCAAGACTGTAAAAATGTTAAAAGAAACGGGAGGGCTTGGAACGGTTGCCACAAGAGCCGACATTATTGATAAGTTATTTAACACCTTTTTGATGGAGAAAAAAGGAAATGAAATCCATATCACTTCAAAGGCAAAACAATTATTAGAACTTGTTCCTGAAGATTTAAAGAAACCAGAGCTGACAGCGGATTGGGAAATGAAGTTAAAACAGATTGCGGATAATAAGCGTAAAAAAGAAGAATTTTTAAGAGAGATCAAGCAATATACAAAAGAGCTGATTGAGGAAATTAAACAAGGAGAGGGAACATTTCGCCATGATAATTTGACGAATAAAAAATGCCCACAATGTGGGAAGCGTTTGTTATCTGTATCCAATAAGAACGGAAAATTGCTTGTTTGCCAAGATCGAGAATGTGGATATCGTGAACGGCTTGCACGAATGACCAATGCAAGATGTCCTGTTTGCCATAAGAGGATGGAACTTTGGGGAAGTAAAGAAAATCAAACGTTTATATGTGTCTGTGGTCATAAAGAAAAATTGACTGCTTTTGAAGAAAGAAGAAAGAAAGAGGGAGCTGGTGTATCCAAAAAAGATGTAAATCGCTATATGAAGCAGTTAGAAAAAGAAGCAAAAGCTCCAGTGAATAACGCTTTTGCGGAAGCACTGAAGAATATTAAGTTATAAAATTTTAAGATAATCATAAAGATAGTAAATTGGTATAAAGATTGTATAAAAACAGACAATTCATATTTTGTTTAAATATTATCTTGACAAAATGCCTTTGCTATATTAATGTAAAGAAAATAAAAAAATAGAAATTGGATTGTAGGAGGTATGAAAGCATGGGAAGGATCTATCATAGCATTACAGAATTAATTGGGAATACGCCATTACTTGAAGTGGAAAAAATAGAAAGAGAGGAACAAGCGTTAGGGAAAGTTTTAGTGAAATTGGAGTATTTAAACCCAGCGGGCAGTGTAAAAGATCGAACAGCTCTTGCTATGTTAGAAGATGCCAGAAGAAGTGGAAAGATTAAGGAAGGTGCTGTTATTATTGAACCAACGTCTGGAAATACAGGAATTGGGCTTGCTATTGCCTGCATTTCTTATGGATACCGTTTGATTTTAACAATGCCTGAGAGTATGAGCTTAGAACGACGCAATATTTTAAAAGCATATGGAGCAGAACTTGTATTGACTGAAGCAAAAAAAGGAATGCAAGGTGCGGTGGATAAGGCACAAGAATTGGCTAAAGAGATAGAAGGAAGTTTTATTCCAGGACAGTTTGTTAACCAAGCCAATGTAAAGGTTCATTATGAAACAACAGGACCAGAGATCTGGGAGGATACCAACGGCAAAGTGGATGTTTTGGTAGCTGGTATTGGAACAGGAGGAACTTTAACAGGGGCAGGAAGCTATTTAAGAGAAAAGAATCCAGAATTAGAAATTATTGCAGTGGAACCGAGCGATTCTCCGCTGTTATCAGAAGGAAGAGCGGGAAGTCATCCAGTGCAAGGAATTGGAGCTAATTTTGTGCCAGCAATTCTTGATCAAAGTTTATATAATCGAGTAGAAACGGTGACAGGAGAGCAGGCGTTTAAGGGTGCTAAAATGTTAGCGAAAAAAGAGGGAGTCCTTGTTGGAATTTCTTCTGGTGCTAGTTTTCATGTAGCTTTAACATTAGCAAAGCAAGAGGCATACCGCAATAAAACAATTGTTGTCGTATTGCCAGACTCTGGAGATCGCTATTACTCAACACCATTATTTCAAGATTAATATAGAATCTCCTATCGAAAGGATAAGAAATACGTTTTGCGTAAAAGATGGAAAGGACATGAAAGAATGAGTAAAAAAGATACCTTGTTATATGCAACAGAGCGTTTTACTAAAAAATATGAGAAGGAAACAGTTTTTCTCTCTAAAAATGGGCATCCTTTACCAAATAGAGCGGAGATTATTGATATTATTCGTGAATTGAAAAGCATTATTTTCCCCGGATATTTTGGTGAGGATAGTATGCTGTTCATTGAACCGGATTATTATGTAGGGTACCGTTTAAATAAAATCTATGATCGACTAAAAAAGCAAATTTGTATTGCACTATCTTACAATGAGATAAAGTGTGAAAAGAAACAGTATGAAGAGTGTGCAGAAGTTGTTTGTGATACTTTTTTTAGAAAATTGCCAGAGGTACAAGAAACTTTATTAAAAGATTTGCAAGCTGGATTCGATGGCGATCCAGCAGCGGGAAGTAAAGAAGAAATCATTTTTTCTTATCCTGGTTTATTTGCTATTTATGTGTATCGAATGGCACATATTCTATATAAAGAAAATGTACCATTTATTCCCCGCATTATGAGTGAGTATGCACATGGAAGAACGGGAATTGACATCAATCCAGGGGCTGAAATCGGAGAATATTTCTTTATTGATCATGGTACTGGGATTGTAATTGGAGAAACCACAGTCATTGGAAATCATGTGAAACTGTATCAGGGTGTGACACTGGGGGCTCTTTCTACAAGAAAAGGACAGGAGCTTGCAGGGATAAAACGCCATCCAACCATTCAAGATCACGTAACCATTTATTCAAATTCCTCAGTGCTTGGAGGAGATACGGTTATTGGAGAAAATACGATTATTGGAGGGAATACCTTTATTACAGAATCCATTCCGGCCAATTCTAAAGTCAGTGCAAAGAGTCCAGAATTGGTGATTCAAGAGGAACATCAACAAAAACAAAAGACGATGCTTTGGTAATACAAAGTGATGTTATGTTCTCCCCATTGCTTTTTTTTCCACAACCAGTTATGATAAGAAACGATAAGAGATGTCGTTTACCCAAAACGAGTTTCGTATTGTTCGTAAAAAATAATAGGTAAAATAGAAAGGCGGATGAACATATGGCATCAAAGGCATGGCTACATTTTCAAACAATTACAACACATAAGTTGATCGTAATGAAGTATTGTTTTCGAGTTGGTTTATATAAACAAGGATTATTACATGACTTGTCAAAATATTCCAAAACAGAATTTTTGGTAGGAGCAAAGTATTATTTGGGAGATGAGAGTCCAAACAATGCAGAGCGAAGAGAAAAAGGGTATTCTTCAGCGTGGCTTCATCATAAAGGAAGAAATAAACATCATTATGAGTATTGGATTGATTATAGTTTTCAGCCAGGACAAACATTAGAAGGGATGAAAATGCCCTTATGTTATGTGGTTGAGATGTTCATTGATCGTTTAGCTGCAAGTAAAGTATATTATGGGAAGAAATTTAATACAAAGATTCCGTGGGAATATTATGAACATAGTCGTTCCCGTATGATCATTCATCCAGAAACAAAGAAGTTGCTGGAAAAATTATTAAAAATGCTTTATATAAAAGGTGAGAAAAAAACATTTTACTATATTAAGCATGTTTTATTGCCAAAAGGAAACTATTGAGAAAAATAATATCTAAAAAAGAGAGAAGATTTCCTAATCATGAGGAATATCCCATGTTTGCGAGGGAATGTCAGAAACTGATATAAGCACAAGTTCTGACACATTAATTTCGCGTAAAAAAGGAGCTGGTATTGTATAGAAAGTAACACCAGCCCCTTTTTTCTTTTGCGTGGGCATAAGTCAAGCGGAAATGCTTGCATTTCTATTTTACGCGAAGGCAACGAGTCAGAAACTATGCTTGCATAAGTTTATGACGACTGCCCGCGAACATGTATCATGTTGACGCCGCCCACGAACGTGAGAAGTTCGCAAAGCGTGCTTCTCATCGTTTACATAAAGACAACGAGCCATGCGAGAGTCAAGTGAAAATAGTTACAAAATAGAACAGATTTCTAAGGAAAAAAATAGTAAAATTTATAGATTGTTAAATTTAGTTAATAAGTGGATAAAATTGGTGAAATAAAATGCAAGAATTTAACATGGTTTTAATGATATTGTTGAAAATTCATTAGAAAAAATGTCGAATTAATGAACAATTTATCAAAAATGTTAAAAAAAATAGTGTTAAAATGTTAACAATTATTGATATTGTATACAGTATATCATATAATAATACTGTTGATAACAATAGCTAAGCATAGGATAATGGCTATTAAATAATGGGAAAGAAGGGAAAAACATGGGATTATTTACATTCAAAGGTGGAATACATCCTTATGACGGAAAGGAATTATCGAAGGAAAAAGCGATTACTCCATATCTGCCAAAGGGTGACCTGGTATATCCTTTAAGCCAGCATATTGGTGCACCTGCAATTCCAGTTGTCAAAAAAGGCGATCGCGTATTGGTCGGACAGCTGATTGCAGAAGCAGGAGGATTCATATCAGCAAATATCCATAGCTCCGTATCAGGAACAGTAAAAGCAATTGAACCTCGAATGACAATTTCAGGGACGAGAGTGAATTCGATTATCGTGGAAAACGATGGTCAGTATGAAGAAGTGGACTTTATGGCAAATGTCAAACCACTTGAGCAAATGTCAAAAGAAGATATTCGCACCGCTATAAAAAACGCGGGGATTGTAGGACAGGGTGGAGCTGGTTTTCCAACTAATGTAAAACTTTCTCCTAAAAATGAAGATGCAATTGATCGCATTATCATTAACTGTGCCGAGTGTGAACCATATATTACTTGTGATTATAGAAGAATGATGGAGTCACCAGAAAAATTAGTATCAGGTTTAAAAGCAATTTTAAAATTATTCCCAAAAGCACAGGGGATTTTTGGTGTAGAAGATAACAAACCGGATGCAGTAAAAAAATTAGAAGAGGCAATTAAAAAAGCGGGTGAATCTCGCATGGAAGTAAAAGTATTGAAGACAAAATATCCTCAAGGTGCAGAACGTCAGTTGATTTTTGCTACCACAGGACGTTCTATCAATTCTTCTATGTTGCCAGCAGATGCCAATTGCGTGGTGCAAAACGTGGAAACAGTCATGTCCATTTATCGTGCCATTTATGAAGGAAGACCTATTTATGAAAGACCGATTACCATTACTGGTGATGCGGTAAAAGAAACAGCAAACTTCTTAGTGCGTACAGGAACAAATAGCAGAGAATTAATTGAAGCGGTTGGCGGGTTTACAGAAGAACCTGAAAAAGTGATCTCTGGTGGTCCTATGATGGGAATGGCACTTTCAACATTAGATGTTCCATGTACAAAGACATCTTCTGCGTTATTATGTTTTAAAAAGGATCAAGTTGCTGAGGCAACAGTGACAGCGTGTATTAACTGTGGACGTTGCGTCAAAGTATGTCCAAGCCGTCTTGTTCCATCCAGAATGGCTGATTTTTCAGAACATGGTGATTTAGAGAAGTTTGAAAAATACCATGGTGTCGAGTGTTGTGAATGCGGTAGCTGTTCCTTTGTATGTCCAGCAAAACGTCATCTTGCACAGGCAATTAAAACTATGAGAAAAACAGCATTAGCAAATAGAAGAAAATAAGGAGGATGAATATTGTGAGTGGATTATTACACGTATCTTCAAATCCTCACATTAGAGCCAAAGATACAACTAGCAGTATTATGCTCGATGTAATCATTGCAATGTTGCCAGCAACGGTTTTTGGTATTTATAACTTTGGTTTTAAAGCATTAGTACTCATTTTAACTTGTATTATTGCGTGTGTGGCATCGGAAGGAATTTATGAATATTTTATGCACAAGACTTTGACAATCAAAGATTTAAGTGCAGTTGTAACAGGGATTTTATTAGCACTTAACTTACCAGTGGAACTCCCAATTTGGATGGCCATTGTTGGTAGTGTATTTGCGATTATTATTGTGAAACAGTTGTTCGGTGGTCTTGGTCAAAACTTTATGAACCCAGCACTTGGTGCAAGATGTTTCTTGTTATTATCTTTTACAGGTCCAATGACAAACTTTACGAGCAAGTATCTTGATGGAGTGTCAGGAGCAACACCACTTGCTGTGTTAAAAAATGGAGGTTCTCCAGATTTATTGGATTTATTCACTGGTACAGTTGCTGGTACTATTGGTGAAACATCAGCGATTGCATTAATTATCGGTGGAGTTTATTTAATCATCCGTAAAGTGATTAGCTTTAGGATTCCAGTATTCTATATTGGAACGGTGGCTGTATTCACTTGTATCTACGCCCTTGTTGCAGGACAGGATGTGGCATACTTTGTAGGTGCACATATTTTTGGTGGTGGTTTATTATTAGGTGCTTTCTTTATGGCAACCGATTATGTAACATCTCCAATTACACCAATTGGACAGATTGTTTTTGGTATTATTTTAGGGCTTTTAACATCTGTATTCCGTCTATTTGGACCATCAGCAGAAGGTGTATCCTATGCTATTATTTTCTCTAACTTATTAGTACCTCTTATTGAAAGAGTGACATGGCCTTTGGCTTTTGGAGTTCCGAAAGGAGGTAGAAAATAATGAATCGTATTCTGAAAGAAGGACTTATATTATTTGCTATTACAGTCATCGCTGGTGCGGCTTTAGGGTTTGTTTATACTATTACGAAAAATCCAATTGCAGCAGCACAAGCAAAAGCACAGCAAGTTGCTTACCAAGCTGTTATGCCTGAAGCATCTGAATTTGTTGAAGATGAAAGTGTTAATGTTGAGGATGCTAATAAAGCCATCGCTGATGCTGGTATCACAGGAACAGAAATGAAAAAAGTACTTGTTGGAAAAGATGCTAGCGGAGCGGTTATTGGTTATGTTATGAATGTCAGCAATATGGAAGGCTATGCAGGAGAGCTAAACTTTACTGTTGGTATTTTAGCAGATGGAACAGTAACAGGTTACGAAACATTGACAAACAATGAAACAGCAGGTCTTGGTCAGAAAGCAAAAGAGCCTGCATTTCGTGATCAATTTAAAGATAAAAAAGTAGATCAATTCAAAGTAACAAAAACAGGTGCAACATCTGATGAAGAGATCGATGCGATTTCAGGTGCAACCATCACATCCAATGCGATGACAAAAGGTGTCAATGGATGTCTTGCATATTTTAAAACATTAGGAGGTGCTAATTCATGAAAGCAAATACTCCAATTGAACGTTTATTTAATGGTATTGTAAAAGAGAACCCAACTCTTGTATTATTGCTTGGTATGTGTCCAACCCTTGCGGTAACAACGTCTGCTATCAATGGTGCTGGAATGGGTCTTACAACGACAGCAGTATTGATGTTTTCTAATGCTATTATTTCCGCACTTCGTAAAATTATTCCAGATAGAGTCAGAATTCCTGCCTATATTGTAATCGTAGCATCTCTTGTTACGATTGTACAGTTTCTATTAGAGGCATATTTGCCATCATTGAATGCGAGTCTTGGACTTTATATTCCGCTCATTGTAGTTAACTGTATTATCTTAGGGCGTGCGGAGTCTTATGCGGCGAAAAACCCTGTGGTTCCATCTTTCTTTGATGGCATTGGTATGGGACTTGGTTTTACTTGTTCTTTAACGGTATTAGGTGCTTGTCGTGAGATTTTAGGTGCTGGACAGATCTTTGGTATTCAGATTTTGCCAGAAGGAATTTCTATAACGATCTTTATCTTGGCACCGGGTGCGTTCTTAGTATTAGCATTTTTAATTGCCATTATGAACCGTGTGAACCGCAAAAAAGCAGAGAAAGCAGGTAAGGCATATGAACCAATTCAAGGTTGTGGAGATTGTCAAAACTGCTCTAATGGAAAATGCAGTTCTAAATTCTATGATACCGATGTGAAATAAGGAAAGGGAGGAAAGAAATGAAAGAATTGTTATTAATCGCTATTGGTTCTGCCTTAGTGAATAACGTTGTATTAAGCCAGTTCTTAGGTCTATGTCCATTCCTTGGAGTATCTAAGAAGATAGAAACTGCTGGTGGTATGGGTGCTGCGGTAATTTTCGTTATCACAATTGCATCCTTCTTAACAAGTCTTATCAATAAATTTGTTTT
Organism: uncultured Eubacteriales bacterium; assembly: GCA_949284175.1. Taxonomy (GTDB): domain Bacteria; phylum Bacillota; class Clostridia; order Lachnospirales; family Lachnospiraceae; genus Scybalomonas. Next base: position 20,463 of record CASDVE010000013.1, on the reverse strand, counting down.
GGTGACAACAAATACAGAATATTTACAGACAATCGTATTCATTCTTGTTATCGCTTGTCTTGTACAGTTTGTAGAGATGTTTTTAAAGAAATCTATGCCATCTCTTTATGAGGCACTTGGTGTATATCTTCCATTGATTACAACAAACTGTGCAGTTCTTGGTGTGGCTTTAACAAACGTACAAAGCAGTTATAGTATTTTAGAAAGCGTTGTAAACGGTCTTGGTATTTCCGTAGGATTTACCATTGCGATTGTTGTATTAGCAGGTATTCGTGAACAAATGGAATACAATGATGTGCCAGAATCCTTTAAAGGAATGCCAATTGTACTATTAGCAGCTTGTTTAATGTCAATCGCTTTCTTTGGATTCTCAGGATTAATTTAATAGGAGGGACGAAAAAATGGGAATTATTATTGCAGCAATAATTGTCGGACTTACAGGTCTATTTATCGGTCTCTTCTTAGGAGTTTCAGCAGAAAAGTTCAAAGTTCCTGTGAACGAAAAGGAAGAGGCTGTTCGTGAATTATTACCAGGAAACAACTGTGGTGGTTGTGGATATCCTGGATGCGATGGGCTTGCAAAAGCCATTGCAAATGGGGAAGCAGATGTCAATGCTTGTCCAGTTGGTGGAGAAGCAGTTGGTAATAAAATCGCAGAAGTTATGGGGGTATCCGCTGGTGATTCAGTGAAAATGGTCGCATTTGTAAAATGTGCTGGAACTTGTGAAAAAGCGAAATCACAATATGACTATACAGGAATTGAAGACTGTGCTATGGCAATGTCCGCTCCAGGCGGTGGGCCAAAAGCCTGCTCTTATGGTTGTACAGGATTTGGTAGCTGTGTAAAAGCCTGTCCATTTGATGCGATTCATGTTGTAAACGGAATTGCAGTTGTTGATAAAGATGCTTGTAAAGCATGTGGAAAATGTATTACCGCTTGTCCAAAGCATTTAATTGAATTTGTACCATATGTGCAAAAACATTTAGTACAGTGTAATTCAAAGGATAAAGGAAAAGATGTGAAAGCTGTCTGCTCAGCAGGCTGTATTGGTTGTGGAATCTGTGCGAAAAATTGTCCAGTTCAGGCAGTTACAGTGGAAAACAATGTAGCCCATATCAATCCAGAAACATGTACAAATTGTGGAATCTGTGCAGAAAAATGTCCTGTTAAAGTTATTTTGTAAGAGAAACAAAAAAGCTGAATCTTATATCATATAGGGTTCAGTTTTTTTGTTATAGAAGATTCTTCGTAAAGAGTATTGGGTGCACACTTTGTTCTTTTTTGCATATACTAAATATAAGAGAATGTCGGAGTGAACGTATGAGATTTCTGGAATTAAGACAAAAAGAAGTGATCAATTGCCGAGATGGATGCAGATTGGGATTTGTGTCAGACTTAGAGTTTAATGAATGCACAGGACAAATTCATCAATTAATCATACCAGGTCCGGGAAAATTCTTTGGATGTCTTGGAAAAAATCCAGAGTATTGTATTTGTTATAATGAAATTGTACGAATTGGTTCCGATATCATTATTGTTGATGTTGACTTAGCGGTAACGAAAGAACGATGTCGAAGTGAGAAAAAACGTGATTAAATACTGAAAAAATGGTGAAATTATAACAAAAAACTTGACCAAGACATTATTTTTCCCTATAATGAAAAAAAATAGTTATTTGAATAGTAGTGTTTCTGTAAACGAAAAATACAAAGATATAAAAATTTATAAAAATCGAACGGAAGCAGAACACAGGCAGAAAGGGTGTCATTTATGAAATGTCCATTTTGTAATAAAGACAGTTCAAGGGTAATAGATTCAAGACCTGCGGACGATAATACTTCCATCCGAAGAAGAAGAGAATGTGAAAATTGTGGGAAGCGTTTTACAACATATGAAAAAGTTGAAACAATTCCATTAATTGTAATTAAAAAGGATAAAAACAGAGAACCATATGATCGCAATAAGATTAAGTCTGGGATTGTACGTTCTTGTCATAAGCGTCCTGTTTCTATGGAACAAATTGAAGCGACTGTGGAAGCAATAGAGAATACAATTTTTAATATGGAAGAAAAAGAAATTGAGAGCATGCGTATTGGTGAAATTGTCATGGAAAAATTAAAAGATCTTGATGAAGTAGCCTATGTGCGTTTTGCATCTATTTATCGTGAGTTCAAAGATGTTGGAACATTTATGAACGAGTTGAAGAAAATGGTTCAAGATTAAGTATTCGATATACAACGATAAGTGATATGAAAATAGTGGGCAGTAGAAGTGTGAACAGTTGTAACACTTCTATTTGTTGACTATTTTTTTATGTTATAGGAAATTGTAGGGTGCGTTGCTTTTTTTATTTGCGTATGCTATGATATTAATAACGTCTTTCTTGGAGAGAGAAAGGGAGATTATGTATAGCAAAGTGCTTAGTTGTGGACTGATAGGGATTCAAGGAACTTTAATCCATGTGGAAGCCGATGTTCGAGATGGACTTCCAGGAGTTTCTATGGTCGGTTCTTTGTCATCCAGTGTTCGAGAGTCAAAGGAACGTGTGATTACAGCAATTCGAAATATAGGAATTAAAATTCCACCAAAACGAATTACCATTAATTTTTCACCAGCAGATGTTCGAAAAGAAGGATCTGCTTTCGATTTACCCATTGCAATCGCAATTTTATCTTCTTATGGGTATCTTCCAATACAAAAATTACATAAGATATGCTTGTTAGGAGAAATGAGCTTAAATGGCGATATTCGACCGATTAGAGGCATTTTACCTATGGTGTTACATGCAAAAGAGCAGGGGGTTTTATGCTGTCTTGTTCCTTATGCAAACCGTTTTGAAGCATCAATTGTAGAGGGAATTATGATTGTACCTGTAAAAACCTTACAAAATGCAATTGATTATTTAAAAGATCCAACAAAAGTGTCCGCTCTGTGGACTAAAACGTGCAGAGATACAGAAATGGAAATAGAACAAGAAGAGTTAGATTTTGAAGACATAATAGGACAAGATTTTGCCAAACGGGGAGCGGAGATTTCAGCGGGAGGAAGGCATAACTTACTGTTACTTGGTGCTCCGGGAGCAGGAAAGTCTATGATCGCTAGTAGAATGCCAAGTATTATGCCAGAACTTTCTCTAAAGGAAAGTTTGGAATTGACAAAAATATATAGCATTAAAGGAGAATTAAAAGAAGGAGGAGGTTTGATTGAAAGAAGACCCTTTCGTTCTCCCCATCATACCATTACGGATGTTGCCCTAGTTGGTGGTGGTAGATACCCCGCTCCGGGAGAAATCAGCATGGCACATAAAGGTGTGTTATTTTTAGATGAGTTGCCAGAATTTTCAAGAAATTCTTTAGAGGTGTTAAGACAACCCCTAGAAGAAAAGCAAGTAGCCATTACAAGAATACATGGAAATATTACATACCCAGCGGATATTTTGCTATTAGGAGCTATGAATCCTTGTCCTTGTGGGTATTATCCCGATATGGAGCGATGCCATTGTACACCTTTACAGATAAAGCGATATTTAGGAAGAATCAGCCATCCACTTTTGGAGAGAATCGATCTGATGGCAGAGGTGACAGCTATTTCCTATGAACAATTAAAAAGTGGAGAAAAGGGAGAATCTTCTAAGCAAATAAAAAAGCGTGTAAAAAGAGCGGTAGCGATTCAAAAAGAACGGTATCAAGGATTGGAGATTTCTTTTAATAGCCAGCTTACTGGAGAATATCTACAAAAATTTTGTAAGACAAGCACAGGTGGTGCAAGAGCTTTACAATATGTATTTGAGAAGAGAAATTGGTCAGCTAGAACGTATTATCGTGTATTGCGTGTGGCGAGAACCATTGCAGATCTGGATGGTTCTGATACGATTTTAGAAGAACATATGATTGAAGCAATTGCCTACCGAGGCATGGAGCAAAAGTATTGGGGATAAGGGTGGAGTGAAAAACAAATGGAACAAACAGAAGAACTTTATTGGTATTGGATTAATAATATAGAAGGAATAGGGTATCAAGGAATTAAGAAACTTTTATCAACAGGAAAAACACCAAAACAAATCTTTGATTCAAAGGAAAAGGAGCTCGAAAGAGTCCTTACAAAAAATCAAATAAAAGCCATAAGCCAAAGTAAAGATATAGAAAAAATAGTGAAAGGATATAAGGGACTGAAAAAACGAGGGATTCAGTTTCTTTCTATTGATCACAGTGACTATCCAGAGCGGTTGCGACGGATCGATTCTCCCCCTTTTGCTCTCTATGTGAGAGGAAAACTTCCGGAAAAAGGGAGAAAAACCATTGCCATTATTGGTTCTAGGCAAAGCAGTGTCTATGGACAGGAGATGGCGAAATATTTTGGAAGAGAGTTATCAAAGAGTGGCATTTCTGTGATTAGTGGCATGGCAAGGGGCATCGATTCCATTGCTCAACAAAGTGCGATACAGCAAGAAGGTGGGTCTTATGGTGTGCTTGGATGTGGGGTGGATATTTGCTATCCAAAAGAGAGTTTTTCACTCTATCATGATTTGATTATGAAAGGGGGAATTGTGTCAGAGTATCCGCCCGGAACGATACCAAAAGCAGGGCTGTTTCCAAGAAGGAATCGAATTATAAGTGGAATGTCTGACGGGATTCTTGTCATTGAGGCAAAAGAAAAAAGTGGCACTTTGATTACGGTTGACTGGGCACTTGAACAAGGAAAAGATATTTATGCCGTTCCTGGAAGGGCATTTGACACACTGAGTGAGGGATGCAATCGGCTGATTCAGATGGGTGCAAAATTAGTGATGAGCATAGAAGATTTTCAAGAAGAATTTCCATCAGTTTCAATGAATTTATCAAAAAATTATGAAAATAATCAGAAAACGCTTGCGAAAAATCAAAGAGTGGTGTATAGTTGTTTAAGTTTAGAGCCAAAGTATATCGACTCTATCATTAAAGAAACGAAACTTTCCGTCCAGGAGGTTTTATCTACCCTCTTTGAATTGGAAGTATCTGGTCTTATAACACAGGTTATTTCCAACTATTATATTGTTTCAAAATAGGGTGTACTTGGAGAAGAAGTATGCGGAGATGGTTCGTTATAATAGTTTGTGATAAAGGAGCGTATTGAATATGCCAAAGTATTTAGTAATTGTAGAATCTCCGGCAAAGGCAAAGACGATCCACAAATTTCTTGGAGCGAATTATGAGGTAGTTGCATCCAATGGTCATGTACGGGACTTGCCAAAAAGTCAGATGGGGATTGATATTGAACATGATTTTGAACCAAAATATATTACGATTAGAGGAAAAGGTGAAGTGCTTGCAAAACTTCGTAAAGAAGTGAAAAAAGCAGATAAAGTATATCTTGCAACTGACCCCGATCGTGAGGGAGAAGCCATATCTTGGCATCTTTCAAAGGCGTTGAACTTAGAAGGAAAAAACTTTTCAAGAATTACATTTAATGAAATCACAAAACAAGCGGTGAAAAATTCTTTAAAAGAAGCAAGAGAAATTGATATGAATCTGGTGGATGCACAGCAGGCAAGACGTGTGCTTGATCGCATGGTGGGATATAAGATCAGTCCATTATTATGGGCGAAGATCAAACGTGGTCTTAGTGCAGGGCGTGTGCAGTCAGTTGCCCTTCGTTTAATTTGTGATCGAGAAGAGGAGATCAGTGCATTTATTCCAGAAGAATTTTGGAGTATTAGTTCTTTCTTAAAAGTGGATGGAAGCAAGAAGCCATTGGAAGCAAAACTTGTAAGTGATGAGAATGGAAAATTAGAAATTCATTCAAAGGCTGAAGCGGATCAGATTATGGAAGAATTAAAAGACGCAGAGTACAAAATAGATAGCATAAAAAAAGGGGAGAGAAGTAAAAAAGCACCTCTTCCATTTACAACGAGTACATTGCAACAAGATGCGTCAAGAAAATTGAACTTTTCCACTCAAAAGACCATGAGGCTTGCACAACAGCTATATGAAGGTGTTGACATTAAAGGCAAAGGGACTATTGGTCTTATCACATATTTGCGTACAGACTCTGTTCGTATTTCAGAAGGAGCCGATCAGGCTTGTAAGGAATATATTGAACAGCAATATGGAAAAGAATATGTGGCGGTGAGTGATGGAAATGCACAAGCGTCAAACAAAAAAATTCAAGATGCTCATGAAGCGATTCGTCCAACAGATGTCACATTATCACCGGTTCTTCTAAAAGAAGAATTGAGTCGTGACCTGTTCCGACTTTATCAACTTGTGTATAACCGTTTTTTAGCAAGCCGTATGAAACCAGCGGTTTATGAAACAACCACTGTAAAGATTAAAGCGTCAAAATATTATTTTAATGTTTCTGCTTCTAAGTTGGCTTTTGATGGATTTATGTCCGTTTATAACATTGATAATGAGAAAGCGGAATCCAATCTATTATTAAAGAGTATCGATGAAGATACAAAGTTAACATTTGAAGAATTTGATGCAAAACAGCATTTTACACAGCCACCAGCTCATTATACAGAGGCGTTACTCGTTAAGACATTAGAAGAACAGGGAATTGGACGTCCTAGCACTTATGCACCAACCATTACAACAATTCTTGCAAGAAGATATATTGTAAAGGAAAATAAAAACTTGTATGTGACAGAGCTTGGAGAAGCGGTTAATCAAATGATGAAAAAGGCATTTCCAAGTATTGTGGATGTGAATTTCACTGCTAACTTAGAGTCCTTGCTTGATAAAGTGGAAGAAGGGGTTGTCAACTGGAAAACAGTGGTGGAAAACTTCTATCCAGATTTAGAAGAGGCAGTTACAGTAGCACAAAAAGAGTTGGAATCTGTGAAAATTGAGGATGAAGTGACAGATGTTATCTGTGATGTATGTGGAAGAAATATGGTTGTAAAATATGGTCCACATGGTAAATTTTTAGCTTGTCCGGGATTCCCAGAGTGCAGAAATACAAAACCACATTTTGAAAAAGTCGGCGTAGCATGCCCAAAATGTGGAAAAGAAGTTGTGCTTAAAAAGACAAAGAAAGGCAGAAAATACTATGGATGTGAAAACAATCCAGAATGTGATTTTATGTCTTGGCAGAAACCATCAGAAAAGCGTTGTCCACAATGTGGCAGTTATATGGTGGAAAAAGGACAAAAACTTGTTTGTGCAGATGAAAAATGCGGATATGTATGTGAAAAATAAAAGAACTGCAAAAACAAAGGAAAAAGTGTTGTTTTTATACAAAATTTGTGATAAAATCAATTGAAGAGCAAATATTCAGTTAATTCCACTAAGGTGGACAATTATTCTTATAGGGGGTTCGTCATGAGCGTACAATTATTAGATAAAACAAGAAAAATTAATAAGCTTCTGCACAATAATAACTCTCATAAAGTTGTTTTTAATGATATTTGTGAGGTGTTGAGTGAGATTTTAGTTTCTAATATTCTTGTTATTAGCAAGAAAGGGAAAGTGTTAGGATTAAAAAATCGCGAGGATATTGATGTGATCAGTGAGTTAATTCAAGATGAAGTTGGAGGACATATTGACCCACTTCTTAATGAACGCCTTCTCGGTATCCTTTCTACAAAAGAGAATGTAAATTTGACAACTCTTGGTTTTGAATTCCCTGAAATTGGAAAGTACCAGGCTATTATCACTCCGATTGATATTGCAGGAGAACGACTTGGCACTGTTTTTATGTATAAACAAGCGTCACAGTATGAGATTGACGATATCATTTTAAGTGAATACGGTACAACCGTTGTAGGACTTGAAATGATGCGTTCTGTAAATGAAGAAAATGCAGAGGAGAATAGAAAAGTTGCGATTGTGAGATCTGCAATTAGCACATTATCTTTCTCAGAACTAGAGGCAATTACACACATCTTCGAAGAATTAGAAGGAAATGAAGGTATCCTTGTAGCAAGTAAGATTGCTGACAGAGTTGGTATCACACGTTCCGTTATTGTTAATGCTCTTCGTAAATTCGAAAGTGCTGGCGTGATTGAATCTCGTTCCTCTGGTATGAAGGGGACTTATATTAAAGTCTTAAATGATGTAGTTTTTGATGAATTACAGAAGTTAAAAAAATAAGAGTCAAATGAAATATAGCATCCCGATAGTGTTATTGGGGTGCTATATTTCTGTTTCTCATCATTAAAAAATTTTACTTCGTAAACGATTGGTACATAGAAAAGAGTAGTTGTCATGGAGTAGAAACAAATTCAACCTATCCGTGTGTTTCTATAATAAAAAATATAAAAAATCCTTGCAACAAATGAATTTCTATGATATGCTAAAAGACGGTAAAAATTAACATGCGACGTGGATTCTCTGACCGGTGCCGATATGGTAGTCAGGGAAGGAGAAACTCGCAGACGCACAAACCAAAACGGAGGTAAATTATGAGCGTTATTTCAATGAAACAATTATTAGAAGCTGGTGTTCATTTCGGACATCAAACAAGAAGATGGAACCCTAAAATGGCTCCATACATCTACACAGAAAGAAACGGTATCTACATCATCGACTTACAGAAATCTGTTGGTAAAGTAGATCAGGCTTACAATGCAATTAAAGAATGTGTAGCAAACGGAGGAAAAATCCTTTTCGTTGGTACAAAAAAACAAGCTCAGGATGCAATCAAAGCAGAAGCTGAAAGATGTGGAATGTACTATGTAAACCAGAGATGGTTAGGTGGTATGTTAACAAACTTCAAAACAATCCAGAGCAGAGTCGCTCAGTTAAAGAAAATCCAAGAAATGGAAGCTGACGGAACTTTTGACGTTCTTCCTAAAAAAGAAGTAATCGAACTTAAAAAAGTTCAAGAAAAATTAGAGAAAAACCTTGGTGGTATCGCAGACATGAAAGAAGTTCCTGACATGATCTTCGTTGTAGACCCAAGAAAAGAAAGAATCTGTATTCAGGAAGCTCATACATTAGGAATTCCATTAGTAGGTATCGCAGATACAAACTGTGATCCAGAAGAATTAGATTATGTAATTCCAGGTAACGATGATGCTATCAGAGCAGTAAAATTAATCGTTTCTAAAATGGCAGATGCTGTTATCGAAGCAAATCAGGGCGTAGACGCTGACGCAGAAGAAGTTGCAGAAGAAGAATAATTCTCATAAATTTATGTTCTAAATTAGAACAAGCTATTAAAAACATGAGAAGGCAAAGCCTTTAGGTAAAAGAGCTGCCTCAGCCTGTGGTAGCGCAGGCTGAGGTTGTTTTTGTTTACATGGAAGGCATATTCTTGTGTTGTTAACATTTGGAAATGGTTTATAGATAGAAGGGGCTTGAAAATAGCGACCTTCTTGTTATAAAATAAAACGTTATAATGATAATTTAAAAATATACGGAGGTAACTTATAATGGCTATTACAGCAAGCATGGTAAAAGAATTAAGAGAAATCACAGGTGCAGGTATGATGGACTGTAAAAAGGCCCTCAATGCAACTGATGGAGATATGGATAAAGCAGTTGAATTTTTAAGAGAAAAAGGTCTTGCTACTGCACAGAAAAAAGCTGGTAGAGTTGCAGCTGAAGGTCTTTGTAAAGCATTAGTAACAGATGATAAGAAAAAAGCTGTTATCGTTGAAGTTAATGCTGAAACAGACTTCGTTGCTAAAAACGATACATTCCAGAACTATGTTACTCAGGTAGCAGAACAAGCTATGGAAACATCTGCAACAGATGTGGAAGGTTTCTTAGCTGAAACATGGAAATTCGATACAACAAAAACAGTTCAAGAAGCATTAGCTGGACAGATCGCTGTAATCGGTGAAAACATGAACATCAGAAGATTTGAACAAGTTGCTGAAGAAAATGGTTTCATCGCTTCTTACACACATATGGGTGGAAAGATCGGTGTTTTAATCGATGTTGAAACAGATGTTGTAAATGAAGCAATTGAAGAAATGGCTAGAAACGTAGCAATGCAAGTAGCTGCTATTAAACCAGTTTACACAAGCAGAGATGAAGTATCAGCTGATTACATTGAGCATGAAAAAGAAATCTTAACAGCTCAGGCTAAAAACGAAAAACCAGATGCTAATGATAAGATCATCAGCGGAATGGTTATGGGTCGTATTAACAAAGAATTAAAAGAAATCTGCTTATTAGATCAAGTATATGTAAAAGCAGAAGATGGAAAACAAACAGTAGCTCAGTATGTAGCAGAAGTAGCAAAAGCTAACGGAGCTAACATCACAGTTAAAAAATTCGTTCGTTTCGAAACTGGTGAAGGTATCGAAAAGAAAGAAGAAAACTTCGCTGAAGAAGTTGCAAAACAGATGGGAATGTAGATATAAAAAAATAAATTCTCATAATACCAAGAAAATCTAGCATATATGCAGGCTTGAAGTTGATTTAATACCTATATAACTTATCATAAAATATCATAACTTATCACACTAACTTGGTCAAAAATATGGTCATGATTTTGGTCAAAAGATTTTGACCAAGTTAGTGATGCAAAGTTTGCGTGTTTTTTACTCTAATAGTAAAATAGATTGGAATGTGGTATACAGTAACTAATTAAAAATATTAATTGTATTCATTTAAGGAGAATTTTTGATACTCCTTATTTTTTGAATAAATAGGGGTGAATAAATATGGCAAGAACCAAAAATTATGAGGCTCTAATCATAGCAAAAGAGGAAGAGTTAAATAAAGCAAAAGAAAAGTTATCCGAATTAGAAAAAGAATTAAAAGGATTAAAAGAAGAACAAAAGGCATTAGAAGTTAGTAAGCTTTATGAAGCTGTGAAAAAATCAGGATATTCTGTTGAAGAAGTGATGCAATTTTTGGAGAATAAATAATAAGCCTATTGATGACAGTTACCTCAATTGAAAGAAAGTAGCGGGGTAATGTCATCAATAAATACTTGACATCATTATTTTATATGATATAATGTATAATACAAGTATTAAAAACAAAGGTTGTATTGAAATATTTTTGATAGTGATGAACAATCAAATTTGAATATTTAATCAGAACAAAAGTTGTATGGTCGTTTTTATATTTTTTAATTATATATTGGACTTTATGTCTAGGTAGGGAGTATTTAATAATACTCCCTGTTTTTAAATATTATAAGTCAAAACCCATAAGATAAAGTAAAAGATCAATATTTTTATCTTATGGGTTTTATTATTCAACTTATTTCTATTACTTATACTTTATTTCCAAATTCTAGTGTTCCAATAATAAATGTTTGTGGATCAACCACTTCGTTTGTTTCATTATCATACATCATTGCTCTTGATATAAAGAGACCAAAAGTAGTATTCTTTCCATTTTCTACGTGAATTGGTATATGAGTTTTAGCCATTTCATGAGCAATAACTTCTTTCATTTTTTGAACTTTAAATCTACCAGTGCTATATTGGTTGAATAAATATGCTTTTACATATCCTTTTCTTTGAGCTAAAAGAATTTGTTTCATAAGGGCACCAGCAACGAGAGAGAACTGTTCGTTATTTTTGATTTCAAAATCTTCACAGCTCTCACCAGATTTTCTCTTTGCAATTACTTCTTTAACTTCTTTTACACATTCCATAGTATTGTTCCCCTTTCTTTTTTGAACAAAATTAACCTTCATTTCTATATCAATGACATCAAGTATTCGCTTTAAGTCATTGAAGCTAAAATTCTTCTTGTTTAGCAAAGAATTTAATCCTTGTGGATTAATTCCAAGTCTAGTAGCAACTTCAGTTTTACTTATTTTCTTTTGGATGAGTAATTTATTTAGTTCTTCAACCAGTTGTTCATTGTCTGAATAAAAGAAACATATCTCATCGAGATCACCCATTATATCACTCCTTCTCTATTTTTACAAAAATTGGATTCATGACTTGATAATAACATATATTTTAATATAAATCAATATAATTTTAATATATTTTATGATAAAAATAATACAAATCATATCAAACATAGGTTCTTGACAAAAGAAAAGGAGTAATGATATAATCTTGTTATAATAATTAATGAATACATAATTTGTTTTAAAATATAAAAATATTTCATATTTTGTTGTAAAAATTATAAATTATAAATTATAATGGAGGTTACTTTTCAATTTACATATTTTCTATTTATTTACTTCAGGGTCTATATTCAAATAAATAAAGTATCATTAAGATACTCTATATCAAATCATAACAGAGCTTGTATTACAATATTTGTATTAGTTTATTGATGATATTTGGAATAGAGCAGGACTATTTTCTTGCTCTATTTTTATTCGTTTTACTTATCCAATAATAGTTTTATCTGATTTATCTATTTTTGTCAATTTTTATCTTTTATCCTCGAAAACAAAAAACTAGTCTTGACTCTGGAAAAAATTAGTGATAGGATAATGATCCCAACGATATGTAGTATCAATATATAGTGATTGAATTTTTAGATTAATACTATATATTGATATTTTTGTGGGTATATGATATAATCGAATATATGTTCCGAAAGTATGTTTTGTTTTTACAGGAGGCGAATCTATTGGCAAAGATAAAGAATAGCAATAACTCAAAAATTGTAGTGTTAAACCAAGGGGAAACAATATTAATTCAAAATAGTGAAGTACCAAAGAATAAAGACTTATATGGCAACTTATTTTTAGCCGTACAAGGGTATAAGCATATTACCAGAAAAGACTTGGATGAAAATAAAATGTTTGATGATAAGGCAAAGGCAACTATATTAGCCAATAAGAAAGAACTTATGGAAAATGTAATGGAAGAATGGGTTTATACAGAACATAGTGAAATAAGTGAAAAAAAAATACCTTGTCAATTGTGTTCTCGACCAAACACATTTGTATATTATATAAGAAACCAAAAAACGGAAGCGGAATTGCACGTGGGGTCTGAGTGTATAAAAAGATTTAAAGGAATAGGAAATATAAAGCAAATAGGTAGAGATAAAAGAGAAGCTAATAAAAGGCTGGAAAAAGAAAAGAGAAAAATTGAATTTAGCCAAATTGATTTAAGAGATATAGATTTTGTACAAGATTCAGAACAAAAATTTAAAGAAATTGATATTGTATTACCGTATGAATTATATACAAGTATAGAATTATCTCTGAGAAACCTAAATTACCTAAGAACAGATTATGTTCAAAATGGGGGCGATTTTCAAAAAACAAAGGAAAAATATTTTGAACTTAAGAAGAATCATATAAAATTGTGGAATCAGGCTGAAGAGTTTTATAGCAAAAATAAGAACAATCCTTTGATTTGTAATAAACATGTTGGAAGCTGGATTAAAGAAAAGGATAAAAATATCTGGATTAGCATTTCAAAAAATAATGGAATATTTTCTACTGAAACACTAAAGTTCATATATGAACAAGAATTTATTAAAGAGCATATAAAGGACTTTAATCAATGTAGAGAAGATAAGGATATAAGAATTATAAGGAAAAATGGAAATAATATAGTGTTTCAGATAAAAAATAGAAACTATCCAAAAGGCTTAATTTTTGAAGTTCAATCCAAATGGTTTATGGAAAACATAGGTTGTTATTGCTTATCAGAAAAGAATTATCAATTTGGGAAAAAAGATATAGACGTAACAAAGATAATTATACCAGAAACCCCTAGAAATTTAGAAGAAATTTTAAACCGTATAAATTATGTATTGGAAAAAATGGGTTTTATTATAGAAGTATCTGGAATAACCAATTATATTTATTATAAAAGAATAAGAAAACAATTAGAAGAATTTAATATTAAGAAGCAAGATATTAACAATATATATAAAAAAATTAATTTTGTGATGATAATTGAATCATTTAGACCAATAATATTTTCGGAAGATGATGAGAGCGTAAAAAAATCTTTTAAAATTAGATTACGTCTTTTAATTCATAGGGGTAAATGGATTACAAAACAAGAAAAAGAAGATAATGAAAGAATTGCAGGAAAAGAAACAGCATTGCAAAAACAAAGAGAATTTATTTAATATAGTACTAGTTATTCACAAAAAAAATAGGGTAAGATCAATTGCGATCTTACCCTTAATTTATTCTGGTCTAAATTTTATCATTTTTGTATAATTCCTAGCAACACTTTCCATACATCATCTTTCTTTCGTATAATACCATCACATTTACATTCTAACAATCCAATATCTTTTTGGACTGCAATAATACAATTTTTTGTGTAGTCATCATATATCCCAGTTAGCTCTCTTGTTTTATCATAATACTCCAACTCAATCAATCTTCTTTGTACTCTGTCTACAAGAGGATGATTGTAATTTTTACATTTGTTAATTTCGATGCTCTTTTTCAAAATGCCATTAACATCATTTTTATCTCTTTTAATTCCTAAAATCCTTTGAACACTACAAATCCAAGTAGAAGTAGGTTTTTTAAATTTTAAGCTCAGTGCATAATAATTGTGAGGACAACTCGGATTTTTACCCCATGAGCTTATAAAATGTTCGGGAGAACCATATTTACGTATTAACTTATTTGGAGTGTCGCCGTAAATACTTAACTGAAAATACTCTTTTTTATTTTCTGACCATGTTAACCCATGTTCTGTACCAATTTTTCCAACCTGATTAAACCAGAGTCCATGGTTGTTATACAGTCCCTTTCCATCATTTCGGCATATTTTAAATGCTAGTCCCCAATTGTGCATTGAATATGGATAATGATGAGATTCAATAATATTGCAATCATTTATTCTTCCTTGTGAGTAGAGAAGCTGTTGTAGATCCTTATTTCTATATCCCTCAACAATTTTTACTACAAAACCTTCATTGTGGCATTCAGTCAAAAATAATGGAATGATGTCTTGTAGAACAGGATGAAGATGTTTTAAGTTATTATCCATATTTTAATATACCTTATTTGGTTTTTAATCCCAATAACACTTTCCAAGTCGTTTGACCTTTAGAGATATAGCCCTCTGGTTTGATTCCTATGTCTTTTTGCAACTCATAAATAGCCTTTTCAACCTTAATTCCGTAGATACCATCAGTATCTCCACAGTTATATCCAAGACTTTTTAATCTGTTTTGGACTTGTTTTACAACTGTGTGTTTTGAGTTGGTGTTCCTAGAGAGTTTAATAGTTTTTTCAAGCAGTTCTTGTGTAGCAACTCCTGTTACTTTAACACCAAGTTTTTTCTGTACATTACGAATCCAGTTAGAAGATGGTTTCTTAAATGTATTTACTGTACTTGTTTTTTTCCATGATTTAAAGAACTTGTCAGGAGTACTATATTGTTGCTTTAATTTAGTCGTTGTACTTCCCCATTGCGGTAAATAAAGATGTGGTGTATCCACAATACTTGTCCAGTCGCCTCCCCATCCTAGACCAATACTTTTTGCAATTTTTCCGACTTTTTCAAAGTGTTTTTTACTGTCGTTGAATGCGTCATCAGACTTACTTCCATCACCGTCGATGTCCATATCTAAGAAAAAGTCGATCGCAATCCCCCACTGGTGTTGGGAACTGTAACTAGAGCCTTTTGCATTTGTTACGATACTACCAGGCTTCGTACGACCTTGTGCATATAAAGCATCTTGCTCTTCTTTTGTTCGTAAACACTCTGAGTATTTTATATAAAGACCTTGTTCTTCACACTTTTTTACTAGGAGCTTCCATTTTTCTTGTAACTGTGGGTGGAGTTGTGTAATATTTCTTGCCATTAAATATCATCCTTTCTTTAATAAAAAAAGAGAGCAGTAGCAATTGCTCTCTTTATAAATGTATTTTCAATTTAATTAACATCGTCTTAATCAGCATCATCTTCTTCTAATAAATCCCATGTGTAACTTTCAGGAACAACCGTTTCATGAACAAAACTATTAATTCCTCCATGCTCTTCATACTGTTCAATTAAACCTTCTAAAGAGTCCTTTTCAGTTCGACTCCAACCATTCCGTTTATGACATTTTCTATAAGCCTGTCCAATTTTATCTTTTAGTTCAGCTCTAATGCGTTTATTGTTTTTTTCTTCAGCTTGTTTACTCTTCTCAATTACGTCATCCAATTTCTCATTAATTTTTTCAATTGCTTCTGTAAATTCTTGTTGTATTTTAATTGATTGTTCTCTATCCTTTG
Source organism: uncultured Eubacteriales bacterium (assembly GCA_949284175.1). Lineage (GTDB taxonomy): Bacteria > Bacillota > Clostridia > Lachnospirales > Lachnospiraceae > Scybalomonas. The sequence continues at coordinate 4,394 of CASDVE010000013.1, read as the reverse complement.
TTCTTATCTCTTGATAGGTTTGAATCTGCTCTAAACATTTTTTTACATCGTCTTTATTATCTTTTATATCATTTAACATTTGTTCACGTTCATTTGTTGATTCACGCCATTTGTCTGCAATTTCTTTAATGTTTTTCCAGTTAGCCAGAACAAATACAACAAACACACTAAAACCTGCACCTGAGAATGTTTGTAAAGCGTTTAAAATTAATTCTGTCATTTGATTACCTCGTTATTATTTTTTTGTTTTTGTATCGTGCACAGCTTTTTCGATAAGTAAATCAATATACTTGTCTAAGTCACCATATAATGTTTCAATAGCTTCTTTTGATTCTTTGCTAATCAAATCAAGAGCCAGTGTTTTAGCCTTTTCAAAAGCAATTTTTTGTGTTACTTCATCAAATTTTCCTTCTTTTTTCAATGTATCAACGTATGTTTGTGTCACCTGAGTAACGGCGACACTAACTTCATTAAAAGCCATGTCCAATAATTCTTTAATCTTTTGATTGTCGATCTTATTAACTTGAACTTTTACTAATTTGATAATAAAAGGTAATGTGATTGGTACAATAGCTGTAATTACAATATAGAGGAGAGATTGTAAAAATTGTGTTACCTCGATTTGTGTCATGAAAAACCTCGCTTTCCTAACTTTTGTTATTATAGTTTAATATATTGACTTAAAGTTTAATATACAGTATTATTTATGTATTCAAGGAGGAGAAGAGTATGCCGATTAATTATGAAGAGAATTTTATTGAAGAGATTGTCTTTAATTCAATAAGTGATAATTGGGAAGAAGCATCAAAAGAATGGAAAATTATAAATTGTTTAGAAGATTACAGTGGTTCAGAACAGTGTGTTTGTGGGAGAAATGAAATAAAATACTCCTATACAATTAAAAATAAATATAATGGAAATATAATTTATCCTATTGGAGGTGCATGTATTAGAAAATTTAAGACAAAAGAAATAGAGGAAGAAATTGTATTTTCAGAAAGCTTGTTTAAATTATTACACGCTGTTGAAGATGGAGAAAATATATTACTTACCTCTAAATATTTTTCAGAAGAACTGCTTCATATATTGTATATAAAAGGTGCGTTTCCAGCAAATGTGCACAATGATTTTTCGCCCTATAAAGATTTTGGATTTATGATTAGAATGTTTAGAGTGAAAGACAAAAAAGTTATCACACACTCACAACAAGATAAAATAAATTATATAATAGATGAATTTATTGTCCCTTTTCTTGAAACAGAATTAGAAAAAAGGGATATGGGAATAGAAGAGATTTAATAATATATTGCAATATAATAAAAGAGTGGAAATACACCACTCTTTTATTTGATTATTAAACTATTGTATTAAAACCATTTATATCTTGGGTATTCTTCATCAAAGACCCAATATCTCAACGAATCATCTACAATGATTGCAAAAAGTGAAATAATAAACCAAATAGCACTAAATCTTAGACAAATTACTCCATTATAATTCAGCCATTGATCAGAATAATCCCACATTCTAATTCCATGTTGCAATAAAATAGAACCAACTACTAACTCTAAAAATGTGACAATGAGAGAGCCACAAAGCATTTGTAATAGAAGAGGAGTATCCCATTGAAATATTTCATTCATTAATCCGATTAATACAAAAGCAATAGCTCCAACAATTCCCATGAGCAAATAGGTATATCCACGAAATCCAATTTCAATTCCTGCATATACAAACCCACCGAATAGGAAGAGGAATAAATATTTAATTAATAATTTTAGATATTGCTTCATTTAAACAATCATCCTTTCTTGATTGTAATAAATGCGAATAGGTTATTTTTCGCTAGTTTTTACAGTAGAAGTGGATTCTCCTTCATCAGCGGTTGTATCACTGGATACAGAATTTAATAAAGTGTCCATTTCTGTTTTTAAGTCTTCAGGCATCTGTTCATATCCATATGTGATTGCTAGCACAGCAGTTTTATCTTCTTCACGATTAATCCACTTATGAATTTTATTGATTAGAGTAGTATGATATGTCACAAATTTCTTGGCAGCAGTAGCAATTGCTGTAATCTCATTTGCAGTATATTCTCTACAATCTTCACTATCGGCGTGATACAAGAATTTCACAGATTCAAGATATGTAGTGATTTGTTCCTGATCGGTAAGCCCACTCATAGCAACAGCAGCTAAAATCTCTGTGTTATAAGTTGATAGATTAGTCTGATCAGCACTTGTGAGTCTGTAATGACTTACTTTGTTGTTATAGGTAACATCGATTCCATTCTCAATGAGCTGATTACAAGTTTCATTCATTTTATTCCATTTATATTCTTTGGCTTCCTCTAAGCTCATTTTTTCAAAGTCGATAACTGGATTAATCTGCTTATTTAATTCTTCAACTTTAGCAGTATACTGACCACAATTATCAACAGCTTGTTTAGCTTGTGTCACAGCATCATTCGCACTTTGAATAGCTTGATTTGCAGATTCTACAATTTGAGGCATTTTATTTGTCAGTTGATCTTCTGCAGTAGCTAATCTCTTTTCGATGTCTTTGACCTCTTTACACATTGTTACTGTGATAAGTGTTTCGTTGTCTTTGATAGTGGAAGAGTAACCTGTGTATACGGTATAGCCATGAATATCTTTAATAGCAGGAGTTTTCTTATCTGCCAATACTATTTCCAAATCAATCATATTGGCAGGTACTTTTAAAAGTGGAAGAGTAGTAGTGACAAATTCTTCATCGGTCTGTGCAAAAACAAATCGATATGTGTCGTCAATAGGTAATTGGTTAGAAAGTGGTAAAAGTGTGTTGTTTGATAGTTTAAGATAGCGCATAGACGTATCTCCTTTCTTATAATTGAGTTGATTAATAGTAAAAAAGTGTATAAAAAAGAGATGCTATAAAAGCATCTCCTAGATAAAAATATTTAGTTGAGAATTGATAGTACAAGAGCAATTATTACTGTAATTGCCACTCCTATAAATAAGAGAAAGAACAATGATATTATTAATATATGGCAAAACCTAGAAAAAGTAGCAGGTTTTAATAAGTGTAATTTGTATTTAAAATTAAATATTTTATTCAAATGAACGAAATATTCCTACAATCCTTCCAACAATATTCTTTTCTGATAAAACCATGGGAGAAATAGTGTCATTGTGAAAAAGTTCAAGACGATTATTCTTTTTAACCAACCTCCCAATTGTAATATTCCCTTTTAATAACACGACTATGATATCACCGTTTTTGGCAACTGAAGTTTGTTCCATAAAAATAATATCATTATGATGAATTCCTAAATAAGTCAGTTTATCTCCTGAAACTGTTATTTTCATTATTGAGTGAGCATCAATTGGAGTATTTTCTATAATTTCAATACATCGTGGTTTTGCCGGATCTCTTTTAATATACCCATTTTTTTCCAAAGCAGTTAAGTGAAAGTGCACAGCGGAAGTTGATTTTAAATTAAGTAGTTCACAAAGTTCCCTAACCGTAGGTGGATAACTATTTTTTTTAATATATTGTTTTATACAATCTAAAACTATTCTTTGTTTTTGTGTAATTTTTCCATGTCTCATATTTCCCAACTCCCCTTGAATTTTATTGAAATTATCGTATCATGAATCATAAACAATTGCAAACTAATGTTCTGATTTGGAAAGAATATAAAAATATTAATGGTAAAACTTTTGTTGATGGCAGCATAAAAGAATTTGCAATTAACTGTAAAAAAGGTATAACTGTATTTTCTACAGGTGCGCCTTCACTTGAGCTACCAGAACAAACTACCGAGTGGCAATATGCAAGTGGATATGTAATGAGAAGAGATGAAACAGGTATCAATTTAACCATAGTTTTGTATAGTCGCAAGACGAATAAAACAGCAAAAATCTGTTGTGTTGAAAACGAATGGTCTGACTGGGCAATAGATGTAAAAAACAGCGATTTAACTCCTTCTAATATTATAGTAAAAAATATTACTCTAGATAATTTTTACTGTGAACTGAGATATTTTACAATGAATAATGTATGTTATGTTTCAATCGACGGGCTGTATAACTCTGTAACTATTGGTGAAGTAATATTAGGTACTGATTTTCCAAAACCGCTAACAGGAGTATTCCAACCTATGGTTAACGACAACAGTGGAGATTGTGTAGGTATTGTTTTTATTTCTAGCAATAGTGACACTTTAAAGTATAGAGCGAGAAAAGTAGTAAGTAGTGGTAAAGGTTATATTTCTTTTTCCTATGTCATATCCAAATAACTATATATGTATTCTATAAATGAGCAAATTTGAAAAAATGCACAAAACTACCCTATCATTTTTAATAACTCGTTAAAACTACCACCTGACTTGGCATATTGAAAAATATACT
>CASDVE010000012.1 GCA_949284175.1 uncultured Eubacteriales bacterium | reverse complement strand
TCAGTCTCTGCACATCAACTATTGAAACCGCCGTGTACCGAACGGTACGCACGGTGGTGTGAGAGGACGGGAGTTAATCACTCCCTCCTACTCGATTATATTTTTCACATAGTTTATAGCAAGACTGTGTGTGTTTCCCTTGACAATTCCTATCGAAATTAGGTATCATAAAAATGTTCCTTTAATATGGATGATATAGAAATTTATGAGAATATTAGAAAGTGAGAAAGCGATGAAAAATATTCACGAGGCTTTAAATGAAGTGTTAGAGCCAATAATTGCATTGAGTGAAGATATTTATAAGCATCCAGAGCTTGGATTTAAGGAATTTCGAACAAGAGAAAAAGTCATTGAACAATTAAAAAAATTCGATATTCCATATGAAGATGTGGCGTATACAGGAATCATAGCGACCATTGATTCTGGAAAAGAAGGGCCTGTGATCGGATTGATTTGTGAACTGGATGCAGTGCCAACCATAGGACATCCTTATGCGAGTCAAACGGATTGTGCCGCTCATACTTGTGGTCATTATGCCCAAATTGGGGTTATGCTCAGCTTATTTTTAGCATTAAAAGAGGCGGATACCTTGTCTGAGCTCTGTGGTAAGGTAAAATTAATTGTCACTCCTGCGGAAGAATTCTGCGATATGGATTATAGGAGAAAGATTATTGAAGAAGGAAAAGTAAAACATCCTTCAGGTAAACGAGAAATGATTGCTACGGGTGTCATTGATGATGTGGACGTTATGTTATCTTGTCATACAATGGGATTGGACATGAATGAATACCATGCGGAAATCGGTGCTAGTTTGAATGGTTTTATTCAAAAGACGGCGATTTTTCATGGAAGAGCAACCCATGCAGGAGCAAATCCAGAAGGCGGAATTAATGCTCTAAATGCGGCAAACTTAGCTATGACAGGCATTAACTTTTTAAGAGAAACATTTCGTGCGGAGGATGCGATTCGTGTTCACTTTATCATGCCAGAAGCGGGCAACTCTGTTAATACAGTTCCTGCTAGAGCAAGAATTGATATGTATGTAAGAGCAAAGACGACACAGGCGATCTTTGAAACAAATAAAAAAGTAAACCAAGCATTGCGGGGAGGTGCAATTGCCATTGGCTGTGATTTAGAGATTATAGATACCCCAGGATATTTTCCACTTCATCAAGATGAAAACTTAACAGAACTTGTGAAAAAGCACATTGTGGATTATATGGAGGAAGAAAAGGTTGCAGAAGGTACACATGGATTTGCCTCTGGCGATATGGGCGATCTTTCTATGATGTGGCCAATTGTTGAGATCGGAATTGCCGGTTTTAGTGGAACTATGCATGGAAAAGATTTCAAAACAGAAGATAAAGAACAAGCATACCGAGTACCAGCTCACTATTTTGCAGATACTGTTATTGACTTATTATCAGACAGTGGAACATCTGCATGGAAGATTAAGGAAGCATTTCAACCAGTTATGAAGAAAGAAGACTATTTGCAGACACTGGAAGATTTAAGTAAAGCAACGTTATACAAAAAAGGAGAAAATGAAAGATGAGAAAAAAAGTTTTGGCAATTGCTCTTTGTGCGATGATGGTCATGACAGCATTTACTGGATGTGGCAACAGCGGTAACAGTGGAGAAACAAAATCAGGAGATTCTGGCGATAAAGTAAAAGTGTCTTTACTTGTAACAGGATCTTTTGGTGATAAGGCTTTTAACGACTCTGCACAAGAAGGAATGAAAAAGTTAGAGGCGGAGTTAAGCGATAAAGTGGATGTCGAAATGATCGAAATGGGAAATGACAAAACCAAATTCGAAGGTGCTTTATTAGATGCCTCTGAATCCGATTCCGATATTATCATTGTTGGAACATGGGATATGAAAGAGATTTTAGAAAATACAGCTCCAGAGTTCCCAGATAAAAAGTATATTATCTTTGATACTGATGTGGATTATAGCTTAGGTGGATTAGATAATGTATATTCTATGAGCTACAAACAAAATGAAGCTGGATTTTTAGCAGGTGCATTAGCAGCTAGTGTTACAACTTCTGATATGGAATATGCCAATAAAGATGCAGTGATCGGATTTGTAGGTGCAAAAGATACCGCTGCGGTTATCAATGATTCAGCTGTTGGATATATTGAAGGGGCACAATTTATCAATCCTGATATTAAGGTTATGGTTTCTTATGTTGGTTCTTATGTGGATTCTGCTACTGCAAAAGAATTGGCATTGACACAGTATTCTTCAGGAGCGGATTGTGTATTCGTAGCAGCTGGACCAGCTTCTAGTGGTGTTATTGAAGCTGCCGCAGAAAAACGAAAATATGTGATTGGTGTTGATTCTGATCAAGCTCTTGCTTATGAAGGAGAAGAAGAAGCAAATTATATTATCTCTTCTGCAATCAAAGGGGTTGGAACAACCATTTATAATTCCATTGAAAGAGATTTAGCCGGAGAACTTCCATATGGGACATATGAGCAATTAGGTCTAGCTGATGGGGCAGTAGGACTTGCGGATAACGACATCTATCAAAGTGTTGTTCCAGAAACAATTAGACAATCTGTAAAAGATGTGGAAAAGAAATTATTAGATGGTGATGTACAAGTGGATACAGCCTATGGTATGGATGAAGCAACTTTAAAACAGATTATTAATAGTGCTCAGTAAGATGAAAAAGAAAGGTGTTGCAAAGATGGGGCAAGTGTATTCTTTGCAACACTTTTCTGTGTTTATGTGAAAGCATGAGAAAGGAAAGAATATGGAACAGAGGATTATCTTAGAGACGAAAAATATCACCAAGGTATATCCAGGTGGTGTTGTGGCAAACCATAATGTAAATATCCAGATTCAAAAAGGGGAGATTCATGCACTGGTAGGAGAAAATGGTGCAGGAAAATCTACCTTGATGAAGATGTTATTCGGAATGTTAACTCCAACATCAGGACAGATTTTAGTTGATGGGCAAGAAGTGCATTTTACTTCTTCTAGTGATGCCATTGCAAAAGGACTTGGAATGGTACATCAGCATTTTATGCAAGTTCCTTCTATGACAGTAGCAGACAACCTCATTCTTGGTGCAGAGCCAAAACATGGGCTTTCTGTGGATCGAAAAAAAGCAGTGGAAATTACAGAAGAGCTTTCAAAAAAGTATAACTTAAAGGTGGATGCTAGGGAAAAGGTAGAGGACATTTCTCTTGCTATGCGACAAAAGTTAGAGATTTTAAAGGCACTATATCGTGGTGCTCATATTTTGATTTTGGATGAACCAACAGCTGTCTTAACACCACAAGAAACCGAGGAGTTGTTTGAACAGTTAAAGTTATTAAGAGAAAAAGGGCATACAATTATTTTCATCTCCCATAAGCTCAATGAAGTCAAAGAATTATGCAACCGCATGACGATTTTAAGAGATGGTCAGACGATGGGATCCTATGACATTGCGGAATTGGATGAAAATGAGATTTCTCGTTTGATGGTAGGGCGTGAAGTAAGCCTTGATATTCAAAAAGAAGAGGCGGATTTTGGAAAAGCGATTTTTTCTGTAAAGGATCTCGTATATGTGGATCAGTTTGGAAAGACAAAGGTGGATCACGTATCCTTTTCCATTCGTGAAGGACAGATTCTTGGTGTGGCTGGAATCGATGGAAATGGACAATCAGAGCTTGTTGAGCTCATTGTTGGAAGTTTAAAACAGGCGAATGGGACGATTACGTTAAAGGGAAACGATCTATCAAAAGAATCCGTATTAAAACGACAAGAGGCAGGAATTTCTCACGTATCAGAAGACCGAATGAAATATGGAAGTGCTCCAAAACTCTCTTTAGAAGACAATGCGATTTCCAAGATCTATTATACCAACCAGTTAAAAACAAGAGGATTTTTGGATAAGAAAAAAATTGCTGCGTTTACAAAGAAAATTTTAGATGGTTTTCTTGTAAAATATGATAATCCAAAGCAAGCCATTTCTGAACTATCTGGAGGAAATGTGCAAAAGCTCATTGTAGGACGTGAATATGATTACGATCCAGACCTTATGATTATGAATCAGCCTACAAGAGGAATTGATGTGGGAGCCATTGAATTTATTCGAAAGAAAATCATTGATATGCGTCAAAGAAAAAAAGCCATTTTATTAGTATCTGCGGATCTTGGGGAAATTCTTTCTTTAAGTGATTCCGTTCTTGTTATGAACGAAGGGCGTATTGTGGGATATATTGAAGATGTCAAACATACAACAGAAAAAGAATTAGGGCTTTATATGCTCGGTGTAAAAGAAGATTCAAAAGAACAGATAGGAGGAGCATATTGTGAATAAGAAGTTTACATCAGTCCGTTTGGTCTGTGCCTTTGGGATTGCCATTGCCATTTCCATCGCCATTATTTTTTCCATTAGTGAAGAACCAGGAACTGCTATTTTTAATTTATTTTTAGGGCCATTGCAATCAAAAAGACATTTTTTTGATGTATTTGCAAGTAGCGTGCCATTGATTTTCACTGGTCTTGCATTGGGGCTTGTATTTAAGTCCGGTAATTTTTCCATGATTGCAGATGCGGCTCTTTATACAGGTGGTGTTGTCACAGCCGCCATTGCCATTAAGTTAGCATTACCAGCAGGGGTTCATCCAATTGTGATCTTAATTGTAGCTGGTGTTGTCGGTGGAATTATTGGAAGTATACCAGCATTTTTAAAGGTTTATTTCCATACCAATGAGTTGGTAACATCGTTGATGTTAAACTATGTGTTCTTTTATCTTGGTATTTTTATTGTAAATAAATTTTTAATTGATCGACAAGCGGGAACATTTGCTTCTTTAAGATATCAGAATACAGCTACTTTACCAACTCTTCTTCGTGGAACAAAGTTTCATGTAGGCTTTTTGATTGCCATAGTTGTTGTTATCCTTTTGTATATATTAGTTTATAAAACAAAGTTTGGATATGAGATCAGAATTTCAGGAAGCAATCCAGAGTTTGCAAAATATTCTGGTATCAATACAAAAAAAGTGATCATTCTGACACAGGTAATCGCTGGTGCCGTAGCGGGAATTGGAGGATCAGTGGAGCAGATGGCAATGTATCCACGTTTTAACTGGCAAGATTCCCCATCCTATGCGTGGGATGGTGTTATTATCGCTATTTTATCTGGAAACAATCCAAAGTTAGTTCCTTTTGCAGCCTTTTTCTTAGCCTATATTCGTGTAGGAGCGGATTTAATGTCCAGACGTTCTGATGTTCAAAATGAATTGGTTTCCATCATTCAAGCAGTGTTGATTCTATTTATTACAGCGGAAAGATTTATGGCTGGATGGAAACAAAGACAAGAAGCTAAGAAAGCACTAGAAGGATAAGGAGGTAAAAAATGGGAATCTTACAGGACATTTTTAAGACGTTAAGTCTTCCAGAATTTTATTTTGCCATGTTTCGAAGTGCAACGCCGGTACTTTTGACAACATTAGGAGCGATGATTGCATCAAGAGCAGGAACCAATAACATTGCGTTAGAAGGAACTATGTTAATTTCTGCCTTTGTTGGTGTTGTGATCAGTGCATTTTCTCAAAGTGCATGGATAGGATTTTTAGGGGCGATATTGGCAGGATTTATTGTGAGCAATATATTGGCATATTTTGTTTTGAAATTAAACTCCAATGCCGTTATTTCAGGAATCGCTCTTAATACCTTTGCGTCAGGCGGAACAATTTTTGTGCTTTATTTAATCACAGGAGAAAAAGGAGCATCCTCTTCTTTACCATCTTTAAAACTACCAAGCATTACGATTCCATTTATTGAGGACATTCCAGTGATTGGAACCATTCTTTCTGGACATCATATTTTAACGTATGCAGCTATGATATTAGTTGTGGTTGTATGGTATATGTTCCGATATACAAAACTTGGTATGCACATTCGGGCGGTGGGAGAATCGCCAGATGCAGCAGAATCCGTAGGAATTTCTGTAAAAAGAGTAAAATACATTGCTCTTAGTTTAAGTGGTATTTTAACAGGAATGGCGGGAGCTTTCTTATCTATGGGATATTTAGGGATCTTCTCTTCCGGTATGACTGCTGGTAGAGGATATATTGCTTTAGCGACACAAGCAATTGCAGCGGGAAATGCAGTAATCGGAATGTTTGCATCTTTGCTCTTTGGTTTTTGTGCAAGTCTTTCCAATTATTTGCAATCCTCTGGTATTCCATTACAGTTTATTCAAATGATGCCATATTTAATTATTGTCATTGCGTATACGATTTACTGCGGTATGACAGAACGCAATAAAAAAATAAAACAACGAAAAGCAGGAGATACAAAATGATAGAACTTCATTTACATTTAGATGGTTCTTTGCGTCCCCAAACCGTATGGGAGTTAGCCAAAGAACAAAAGATAGAACTTCCTTTTCAGAGTGTAGAAGAGGTCAAAGACAAAATGGAAGTTCCAAAAGACTGTAAAACACTTCCTGAATATTTAGAACGCTTTGAGTTACCGTTATTAGTTCTTCAACAAGAAGAGGCATTAGAACGGGTGACATATGAGTTGGTGGAAGATTTAGAAAATCTTTCCGTAACGTATGCAGAAATTCGTTTTGCACCTCAATTATCAACGAAGCAAGGTCTATCCCAAGCACAGGTGGTAGAAGCTGTCATTCGTGGTGCGAAAAGAGGAATGAAAGATCATAATAAAATTCGAGTTGGATTGATTCTTTGTTGTATGAGAGGAGAAGAACTTTTTAAAGACAACATGGAAACCATCGAAGTGGCGAAGCAATATTTAGGAGATGTGGTTTGTGCCGTTGATCTGGCAGGAGCGGAATCTTTATTTCCAACAGAACTTTTTGAAGATATTTTTCAAAAGGCAAAGGACTATGAGATTCCAATGACCATTCATGCAGGAGAAGCGGATGGGGCAGAAAGTGTATGGAAAGCCTTATCCTATGGAACAAAGAGAATTGGTCATGGAGTTCGTGCAATCGAAGATCCAGAGTTGATCAAAAAGTTAGTGGAAGATCAAATTACATTAGAAGTTTGTGTTACAAGCAATTATCAAACAAAAGCGGTAGAATCCATCGAGGTACATCCAATTCGAAAGCTCTTTGATGCGGGAGTTCGTGTCACAATCAATTCTGATAATATGACGGTTTCTGATACCAATATTCAAAAAGAAATCGAGATTTTAAAAACTATGTTTGGATTTGAAAAAGAAGAATTGATGAAGATGGAACAGTATGCAGCGGATGCTAAGTTTTTAAAATAAAATTCCAATATTTTCATAGGAAACTTTTATAAAAACTGTCACATTCTATAAAAAGAATGTGGCAGTTTTTTTTTCTCTAATCATACTAATTTAGTCGGGATTGTGTGACAAAATCACAGAAGAAGGAAGGCTCATTCGCTATAATAATTCAGATAAAAAAGTACAAAAGAAAAATATAAGGAGGCTCTATGGATTACAACAAGATAGCAAAAGAAATTCTTGAGAATGTAGGGGGAAAGGACAATGTCGATCATCTGACCCACTGTTTTACCCGCTTACGGTTTGTTTTAAAAGATGAATCCAAAGCGAATAAAGAAGTATTAGAGCGAATTGAAGGAGTTATTTCCGTTGTACTATCTGGTGGTCAATATCAGGTAGTATGTGGAGCAAAAGTGACACAAATTTATGAAGCTCTTGAGCAAGTACTTGCTATAACCAAAGAAGAAATAAAAGAGGATGGTAAGAAAAAGGAAGAATCAGTTGTTTTTATGAACTCCCAAAAGCAGAGTCCATTGAATTTGGTTCTTCAAAAAGTGACAGAGATGTTCACTCCATTGATTCCTGCCATTGCTGCCTCTGGTCTTATTAAAGGACTTCTTACAGCATTTCAGCTTTTGATGAAGCAAAAGGGTGTGGATATTACAACTTCCGATACCTATGTGGTTTTATATTCAGCAAGTCAAGTTATATTTTATTTCTTGCCAATTTTCCTAGCTATGACCTGTGCAAAAGCCTTTAAATGCAATCAGATTATAGCAATGGCAATTGGTGCAACCCTTGTGTATCCAGCCATTGATGCACTTATTCAAAATACAGAAGTCGCTAGTACCATTTTTGGATTGCCAATTACAAAAGGGGCTTGGCAGATTGGAGAGTCCACAAAGATTTTCTCCTATACAGAGTCTGTCATACCGATTATCTTAGCAGTCATTGTCATGAGTTATTTGGAAAAGGGATTGAAAAAAATAATTCCAGAAATCCTACAAATTATTTTAGTTCCGGGGCTTGAATTGCTTCTTATGTTGCCAATTACCTTAGTGATCTTAGGGCCAATTGGAATCTATGTAGGAAATGGAATCCAGATGGTATATGATGGATTGATGTCTTTTAGCACCATTTTAGGCGGGGCATTAATCGGTGGTCTTTGGTGTGTCTGTGTTATTTTTGGGGCTCATCGTGCATTGCTTCCAATTGGACTAAATGATGTGGCGGTAAACGGTCACCAGAATTTATTAGCATTTGCAGGAGCGGCTAACTTCTCACAAGGAGGTGCGGCATTTGGTGTTATGCTTAGAACAAAGAAAAAAGAATTAAAACAGGTGGCAGGGTCTGCTGGTATTGCTGCAACCCTTGTCGGTGTAACAGAGCCGGCAATTTATGGATGTAATCTCCGCCTGAAAAAACCAATGGTAATTGCTGTTATTTGTGGTGCGATTGGAGGTGCTATTATGGGAGCGGGAAATGTGTATGGAGATGCCTTTGCCAATAATGGTGTGTTGACTATTTTTACTTATGCCGCTTTTGGAATGACAAAATTCGCATTTTATCTTATCGGCATTGCCGTAGCATTTTTTGGCTCTGCCATATTAACATATTTCTTTGGACTTGATGAAGAAACAATTGGATAAAGAACGGATAGCAGAAAGGAGAACACATCATGCAACAAAAGGAAAGAAAACAATTTCCAAACGGATTTTTATGGGGAGCATCCTCCTCAGCGTTTCAAATTGAAGGGGGATGGCAAGAAGGTAACAAAGGAATGACAGTTGCCGACTTTAATTCTTTTAAGCGTTCAGACAAACAAGCAGATAGCAAGGTGGCAAGTGATTTTTATCACCACTGGGAAGAAGATATCGAGTTAATGAAAGAATTGGGACTAAAGGCATATCGTTTCTCCATTTCATGGGCTCGTATTATTCCAGATGGAGATGGAGAAGTGAATGAAGAAGGACTTGCTTTTTATCACAAAGTGATCAATCGCTTGATAGAACGGGGAATTACTCCATTAGTAACTCTCTATCATTTTGATCTCCCCTATGCCCTTGTGGAGAAATACAATGGCTGGGAAAGTAGAGAATGTGTGGATGCTTTTGAACGCTATGCAAAGATTTGTTTCAAAGAATTTGGAGATAAAGTTAAGTACTGGATGGTTCACAATGAGCAGAACTTGATGATACGAGTCAATGAACGAATGAATATTTATGAAACAGACGATTATCTTGCGGATAAAATGCGAGCACAGATGGATTATCATATGTTTCTAGCTCATGCTCGTGCTGTTTTAGCTTGTCATAAAATGGTCGTAGATGGAAAAGTTGGACCAGCAATTTCTTCCACTTGCACCTATCCTCTTACAAATAAGCCAGAAGATGTTTGGTCAGCGAAAATGAATGATTGGTTTAAAACCAACTATTGTCTTGATATGTATTATCATGGAGAATACCCAGGATACTATATGCGGTATTTAAAAGAAAGGGATATTGTTCCTCACATGGAAGAGGGGGATAAAGATATATTAAAGAGTGCCAAAATGGATTTTATTGGTGTCAATTACTATCGAACCCTTTGTTCTAGTTATTTGCCAGCGGATGAGAAACATCCAATGGGAAGTCGTGTGTATCGAGGAAATGAAGTGGATTTTGACCAATATGGCTATTGTCGTGATGAGAAAAATGAAAACTTACAAGCCAGTGAATATGGAGCACAAATTGATCCCATGGGGCTTCGCATTGTGTTAAATGAGTATTACCAAAGGTATCATCTTCCTATGATTATTGCAGAGAATGGACTTGGAATGGCAGATACCTTAACAGAAGATGAAAGAGTTCATGACGAGTACCGAATCGCCTATTTAAAAGAGCATATCAAAGTTTGTCAGCTTGTAATAGAAGATGGTGTAGAGCTTTTTGGCTATTGTCCGTGGTCAGTGATTGATTTATTAAGTTCTCATCAAGGATTTAAAAAGAGATATGGATTTGTTTACGTGAATCGAGACGATCATGATGTAAAAGATTTAAGGAGAATTAAGAAGGACAGTTTTTACTGGTATCAAAATGTGATTAAAACCAATGGAGAACAACTAGAGCAGTTAGAAACCGAAAGATAGAAAATATAACTTTATTTCTCACAAAGGCAGTTCCAATAAAAAATAGATGGAAGTGGAGGATTGCCATGATTTTCTTGTTGAAAATATGAAAAAATTATTCTATTATCAGATAGAAAATACTTTTTGTGGGAGATAAAATATGAGATACGAAGAAAAACAGTATAAAAATTATATTTTTGATCTATACGGGACACTGATAGATATTCACACAGAGGAAGATAAAACACAGGTATGGAAAGAATTGGCTCTTTTTTATGAAGAGCAAGGAGCAAGTTACACACCAAGAGAACTAAAGGAAAATTTCCTGAGTCTTGTAGCCGAGGAACAAGCAGGATGTCCTTATGAAATGTACCCAGAAATAAAAATAGAATATGTGTTTCAACGGCTATTTGGGCGAAAAGGTGTACAAGCTGATCTTTTAACAAGCATGAAAGCAGGAATGCTTTTTAGAAGACTTTCCACAGAATATATCAGGCTTTATGATGGAGCAAAGGAATTGCTTTTATCATTAAAGCAACATGGAAAAAGGATTTACCTTCTTTCCAATGCACAAGAAGTTTTTGCATTACCAGAATTAAAAAAACTCGGAATCTACACTTGTTTTGATGATATTTTCATTTCTTCTAAATATGAGTGTAGAAAGCCTCATACCCATTTATTTGAAATTTTATTAGCCACATATAATCTGGATATTGAACAATGCCTTATGATAGGCAATGATGCTCAAACGGATATTGAAGGTGCAAAGAGGGTTGGAATGGACTCTTTTTACATTCATTCTAACTTATCACCAGATGTACAATTACATAAGCTGGAAAGCACCTATACTCTTATGGAGATGGATTTGAGGAAACTTAAAAAAATATTATTAAATGAAAAATAAAAAATAAGATAAATAGAACTTATTTAAGCATGAAAGGATGAAAATGCTGGATAAGTTCTATTTTTTTATATGGAAAAAGAGCGGTGAAGTTTCTTTCATCGCTCTTTTTCTCATCGTTTTAGCTTGCCGGACGCATGGTAGAGAGTTCGATGAGATGGTTCGTCGTTCTCATACAGTTAAAGGCAAGTGTGTTAAAGTACAGGTTATCGTCTAATGGTCCAAAGGTATGAAGATTTTTGTCCATCATAATAGAACCGTTAAGCTGGTTTGTTGTATAACTCACACGAATACGTTTTGTGGCGTCTGCAAGATTTTGGAATAATTGATTGAATAGCAAGTTGTTATTAAGATCCAACTGATCTTTTCGCTTATTTAAGTACGAGTTCAACTGTTCCATTTCAGAAACCAATTGGCGATTGATCGGGAGCAGTTGTTTATAGAAGTCTTTTTCTTCCGCTGACATATTTTGATTCATATAGGTTTGAATTTCATTGGACATCAAATTAGAATGCACGATGAGATCACGAAATACATCCATATCGGGTTTGCCGGTTTGCCATTTTTGAAGTTCCTTTATTAGTTGGACATCAATGTCAAAGAGAGCATTTACACTTTTCTTAAACTCAGATTCTGCTGTGTTTGGAAGAAGAAAATGATTAGCAAGAATTGTGGTGATGGCTGCTAAACCGACGTAGAGCAAGCGAAGGAGAATCGCCTCTTCTCGATCAAGCATTAAGGTAGTTAATGACATACCATAACAAGTGGTATACATAGTTAGTGTCCAAGAAGTGATTGGAGCTGCATACATAAAACAAGTCATAATTAAAATAATAACGATATGACTGTTTAAACTTGTGAAAATTCCAGTCAGTATAAAGGTGATACAAAGTCCAATACAAGTTCCAATAATACGGTTACTGATCTTCATTCGACTCTCTTCTGCATACGGCATGAGCATGAGAAAAGCACTCATTGGATACCAATAGGCATGGTTTAGTTTTGTGGCGAAACAAAAAGTGAATGAAATACAAAGGACAACAGCAAGTCGTAAGGCAAACCGAATTTGAAACCGATCCAGTTGAAAGAAGGAAAGGATAATTGTTTTCCAATTAGAAGAGGAAGGAACTTTCCAATCCTTTTCAGGACGGTGCATAGAAACCATTGTGATAGTGGAAAGGGCGTAGATGAGAATGGATAAAATTTGGTTCATCGCTTCCGTAGCCTTTTTGGAAGAAAGTGCATGGTTTTCTATGAAGTCGTTGAGTTGTTGATTGAGTTTCTGGTTATCCGATGGATTCATTTCCTTTTCAATGGAAGAGAAAATATGAATAAGTTTTAAAAAATAAGTCCGATCTTCTTCTGTAATCACAAGTTCTTTTCTGGAAAAATGGTGCATAAAATACTGGAATCTTTGAAAGAGCAACATGAAATAGTAGTTGATTTTTCCATAACCGGTTGCAAGATATGTATAATTTCTTGAAGAGTAAATCACTTGATTCATATGATACATCATTTGTGTAAGGGCTGTGGAATCTGAAGAAAAATCTTCTCCACAAAGCAGTTTTTCAAGTTGGATTGACAAATTTTTCATTCCTTTTCGGACGGTTCCATAGTGCCGTTTTCGCTTAATTAATTTTGAAAAAAGATAGAGTGCGATAACCACAATTGTCATCCCATAAGTTAAGGCGAGCAGTTGCTTTGGAAGATCCTTAGCGGTAATTGGTGTCAGTTGTAAAAAGACAAATTCCATTCCATAGACAAAATACGCCTTTGGATTGAACTTATCTGTTAACAGTACAACCACGAAGAATGGGATAAAAAAATTAAAGATGATACACGTGAAAAGGCTGCGGGTAGCAAGAAATGCACCTATGCACACAAGGTACATAATAATACAAGTTTTCAATATCGCTCTAGGACGAAAATCTTGCAGTCGCCTTGTCTGAAATAATAAGGTTAAAAAGGAAGTAAGGATGACGTAACGGATTCCAAAACCCTTTAAAACAGTCAAAAAAATAAAGATGGAAACAAAAATAGTTGGAAAGGCCGGAATCCATTTCCTTTTTGTTGCCATCAAAAAGTCATTCAGATTAAATTGTTTTATCATAAGCAAGCCCTCTTTTCTATTATAAAGGCTGTCTGTTATTGACAGTCTTTTATCTTAATTATAGAAGTGTATGAAAAGACTGTCAATGCAGGTCATTGTTAAAAATTATTAATGACAAATCAGATATTCTATTATTTTCACAAAATATATAAAAAATTTATATGTTTTTTTACAAGGGAACTGGTAAAAGCAGAGATTTCATATAGCATTTGACAAGAAAAAACAATCAGTATATGATTATTCTATAAATCAGTGGTAGCAAATAATACCATAGTAGTACCTAGACTGGAGGGTTTGAAAATGAATTATATCATTACCTGCTGTTCCACAGTGGATTTAGAAGTACAGTATTTAAAGGAGCGAAAGATTCCTTATATTCCCTTTCATTTTCAAATGGATGGGAAAGAATATTTAGATGACTTAGGATATAGTATACCGCCACGAGAATTTTATGATCGCATTGAGAAGGGAGCTATGCCGGTAACTTCTCAGATTAATGCAGAAGAATACAAGGATTTTTTTCGCCCAATATTAGAAGAAGGGCATGATGTGCTACATATTAGTTTATCCAGCGGAATTTCTGGCACTTATAATTCAGCCAGAATTGCAAAAGAAGAGCTACAAGAAGAATATCCAGATAGAAAGATAGAAGTGATTGATTCTTTAGGGGCTTCTTCTGGCTATGGGATGTTAGTGGATAGTCTATATGAAAAAAGAGAGGGTGGTATGTCCTTTGAAGAAGCGGTAACGTGGGCAAATGAGAATAAACTTTGTATTCATCACTGGTTTTATTCCAATGATTTGACTCATTTTAAAAGAGGAGGAAGAATCTCGCCTACTGCTGCTACCTTTGGAAACTTATTAAATATTTGTCCCCTTTTAAATGTAGATAAAGAAGGAAAACTGATTCCAAGACGAAAAGTTCGGGGAAAGAAAGTGATGAAAGAGATGGTTGCTATGATGGAACAGCACGCACAAGATGGATTAAATTATAGCAAAAAATGTTTTATCTCCCATTCTGCACGATATGAAGAGGCGAGAAAAGTTGCCAACATGATAGAGGAAAAATTCGAAAATTTAAACGGTAGAGTGGAAATTTTTGATATTGGAGCAGTCATCGGCTCTCATACAGGTCCTGGAACAGTGGCTCTCTTTTTCTTTGGAGATTCAAGAGAAGAAGAGGAAAATCAGTAATCTATGTATAAAATGATGTACAATAGTTGACGGAATAAAAGCCGAGTGGTAAAGTAGGAATTGAAATTTAGGAAATATAGTATTACTTTATCAGGAGGAAGGATATGAAGAAATTGATAGCGTTTTTTATGGTGATGATCTTCGTCATTTCCATAGCACTTGTTGGCTGTGGTACAGCCAGTGAGAAAAGTGAAGAAGCAACAAATACAACAAACGATACAGAAAATCAAAATCCAGTTGATGATGTGACAATAAAGGTGGGTTCTTTAAAAGGACCAACGTCCATTGGTCTTGTTTCTCTTATGGAAAAGGCAAAGAAACAAGAGGCAAAGGGAAACTATGAGTTTACAATGGAAGCTGGAGCAGATGGACTGATGGCAGGTATTTTAAAAGGTGATTTGGATATTGCTTTAATTCCAGCCAATGTAGCAAGTATTTGGTATAATAAGATGGATAAAGCGGTTCAAGTGATCGATATTAATACCCTTGGAGTGCTTTACATGGTTTCTACGGATAGCAGTTTAACAACCATTGAATCTTTAAAAGGAAAGACAATTGTTTTGACAGGAAAAGGAAATACTCCAGATTATACATTGCAATATTTGTTAAAAGAACATGGTTTAGGGTTAGAGGATGTAAACTTAGAATATAAATCAGAGGCAACAGAAGTTGTCAGTGCCCTTTCCCAAGGACAAGCAGACATTGCATTGCTTCCACAGCCATTTGTTACAGTGGCTTGTGCACAAAACGATAAGTTACAAGTAGTAATGGATATGACAGAACAATGGAATGCCGTACAAGGAGAAAATGGAAGTCAGCTTGTGACTGGTGTTACCATTGTAAGAAAAGAGTTTTTAGAACAGCATAAAGATGCGGTTGATACCTTTATGGAGGAACAAAAAGAAAGCACTTCTTATGTCAATGGGAATCCAAAAGAAGCATCAGAGCTTGTAGCAGAACAAGGCATTATTGAAAAAGCACCGATTGCTGAAAAGGCGATTCCAAAATGCAATATTACATATATCGCTGGAGAAGAAATGAAACAGGCACTGCATGGCTATTTATCCGTTTTATTCGATTTGGATAAAGGAATGGTAGGAGGAACGTTACCAGCAGATGATTTCTATTATATCCAATAAAAAACGATTAAAACAAGGAATCATCCTCTTGTTTTGGATAGCGGTTTGGGAAGGCGTAGCACTTTTAGTTGATAATCCCATTGTTTTGGTGACGCCGACTACCGTAGCAAAACGAATGTTTTCTCTTGTTATGACGAAATCGTTTTATCAAGTGATAGGGTTTTCTAGTTTGCGGATTTTAGGTGGACTTTGCATTGCATGGACAGCGGGAATGCTTGCTGGGACTTTAGCATATAAAAATTCTTTTATACGGGAACTTTTAGCACCCATAATCAATTTGATAAAAACAATACCAGTCGCTTCCTTTGTCATTTTGGCATTGATTTGGATGGGATCTGAGAATCTAACGTTTTTTGTCGTTTTTGTGGTAGCCATGCCCATCGCCTATCAGGGAATGATCACTGGACTTTCATCCGCCCAAAAGGAATTGTTAGAAGTGGCAAACGTGTTTGAGTTTTCTCTATGGAAAAAGATATGGTATGTGTATCGACCAGCTTGTATTCCATTTCTTATCAATAGTGTAAGGATTACCATTGGACTAGGTTGGAAATCTGGAATCGCTGGAGAAGTGATCGGAATACCAGAGCATTCCATTGGAGAGCGACTTTATATGGCAAAGATTTCTTTAGAAACTGCCGATTTATTTGCATGGACGCTCACAATGATTCTTTTGAGTTGGATATTTGAGCGATGTGTGATGAAGTTTTTGTTTACTCTTTCAAAGGATTGTTATGAAGAAAAAAGGGAGTAGGGATGGAACTTTTACGTATTCAAAAACAGTATGGAACGAAAGAGATTTTTCATGACTATAATGCGTCATTCAAACAGGGAAGTCGTTATTGCATTATGGGCGAATCCGGAAGAGGAAAAACAACATTACTTCGGATGATAGCAGGTTTAGAAACGTACGATCAAGGAGAGATTGTATGGGATGCCATGAAAAAAGTATCCGTTGTTTTTCAAGAAAATCGACTGTTTGAGTGGGCGACTGTGGAGAAAAATATCGCTTTAGTACAAAAGAAAAAACAATCCATTGATATAGCTAGACACTTACAAAAAGTGAAGCTAGAGGGCATGGAAAAGAAAAAAGTATCAGAATTAAGCGGTGGCATGAAACGGCGTGTTGCCATTGTTAGAGCTATGGTGGCAGAGTCTTCTTTGGTTCTTATGGATGAACCGTTTACGGGACTTGATTTGGATACAAAAAAAGAAGTCATTCAATATGTATTAGAACAACAAAAGGGAAGGACACTTTTAATTTCCACCCATTCAAAAGAAGAAGTTTCGCTTTTGCAAGCGGAAATGATACAATTATAAAATTAGGAAAAGAGCATTTGCGGATTATAAGGAATCTAAAAATGCTCTTTTTTTGTATATATTTCATTATTTATTCTATAACCAAGTTTGCAATAAAAGGAACAGAATTTGCCTATGAACTTTTGTTTTTTTCTCATAAAATAAAAGGATGGAGAGGGCAGAATAGATTAAAAAAATAGAATGATGGGATACTGATAATAAGGAGGTCGGATATGAATGAAAAATAGAGTATTTGGGAAAGAAAATATAAAGAGAACTTGCATGGAGTTCATTGGAAGTTTTCTTGTGGCAATTGGAATTTATAATTTTGCAGTCAATGCAGAGTTTCCAATGACAGGATTTGCAGGAATTGCAATTATTTTAAATCGTTTATTTCATCTGCCGATTGGAGTTGGAACAATTTTATTAAATGTTCCAATTGCACTATTTTGTTATAGAGTATTGGGGAAACGTTTCTTTTTACGCTCCCTTTGGTGTATGCTTTTATCTTCTGTGATGATGGATTATGTAGCACCATTCTTACCAACATATAATGGAAGTCGACTGTTGGCTGCCATTTGTACTGGTGTCATTTCTGGATATGGATATGCTCTTATTTATAAACAAAATTCATCAACAGGAGGGGCAGACTTTATTACGATGGCGATCAAAGCATTGTATCCTCATTTACCTCTTGGAAAAATTATTTTAGTTTTTGATCTCCTTGTGATCTTGCTAGGAAGTGCAGTTTTTATGGACATTGATGGTCTGATTTATGGAGCCATTGTAAGTTACCTATTTGCAGTTGTGGTGGATAAGGTGATGTACGGCGTTAACGCAGGAAAATTGGCATTTATTGTAACAGAAGATGGAAGAAAAATATCCGATGTCATTGATAAAACTTGTGAAAGAGGCTCTACATTACTAAAAGCAACCGGTGGTTATCAAGGAGAGGACAAAGATGTTGTTATGTGTGCTTGCAATAATAAAGAAATGTATGAAGTACAAACAGCAGTAAAGGAAGCCGATCCAAAAAGTTTTGTGATTATTTTAGAATCCAATGAGGTACATGGAGAAGGATTTAAAATGCTTCAATTTGGAGATGAAAAGAAATAAAAAATGTTCCTTTGATTGGAATAAAAAAGTCATTGTCAGCCACGGAGAAGAATTGACATAAAAAGAAAGCAATCGGAAGAAATGTAAAAAATGCGTTTCTTTCGGTTGCTTTTTGTCGTTGATGTCGCTATAATAGTAATGCATACGACGCTTTTTCGCCGGAATGTAAATCAATGTAAATTTTGGAGGAACGAAAAACTATGGATAGAATGGTTGGAACTGTATCAAGAGGTGTTCGAGCACCAATTATCCGCGAAGGAGATGATCTTGTACAGATCGTAGTGGATTCTGTATTACGTGCAGCAGAGTCTGAGAAATTTGAAATCCGTGATAAAGACGTAATCGCTGTAACAGAGGCTGTTGTGGCTAGAGCACAAGGAAATTATGCTCATATTGATGACATCGCAAAGGATGTGAAGAGCAAATTTGGTGATGATACGGTTGGTGTCATTTTCCCAATTTTAAGCCGTAACCGTTTTTCCATCTGTTTAAAAGGAATTGCAAAAGGATGTAAAAAAGTAGTTCTTATGTTAAGCTACCCATCTGATGAAGTTGGAAACCACTTAATCGACTTGGATATTATGGACGAAAAAGGTGTGAATCCATGGAGCGATGTTTTAACAGAAGAAAAATATAGAGAACTCTTTGGATACGAAAAACACGTATTCACAGGTGTTGACTATGTAGAGTATTATAAGAGCTTAATTAAAGAAGCTGGTGCAGAAGTAGAAATCATTTTTGCTAATAATCCAAAAGCGATTTTAAATTATACAAAAAGTGTATTGACTTGTGATATTCATACAAGACAAAGAACAAAACGTATCTTAAAAGATAATGGAGCAGAAAAAGTATACGGAATTGATGATATTATGAGAGAGAGCATTGATGGAAGTGGATACAATGACTCTTACGGTTTATTAGGTTCTAACAAAGCAACAGAAGAAACTGTAAAATTATTTCCAATCAATTGCAATACATTTGTAAATGCTGTTCAACAAAGCATGATCGAAAAAACTGGAAAGCAAGTGGAAGTCATGGTATATGGCGATGGTGCGTTTAAAGATCCGGTTGGAAAAATCTGGGAATTAGCCGATCCAGTAGTATCTCCTGCGTATACAAAGGGATTAGAAGGAACACCAAACGAAGTAAAATTAAAATACTTAGCAGACAATGATTTTGCAGGTTTATCCGGAGATGAATTACAAGAGGCTATCAAAGGATATATTAAAGATAAAGATGAAAAAGCGGATAGCCTTGTTGGACAGATGGTAACACAAGGAACAACTCCAAGACGTCTTACAGATTTAATTGGTTCTTTAGCTGACTTAACAAGTGGAAGTGGAGATAAAGGAACACCAATTATTTATGTACAAGGATATTTTGATAACTACACAAAATAATTTGATCTAACAAAGAGAATTTTATGTTATTTTTATAAAAAAACAGCAACGGTTTTATATATTTTCTAAAACCGTTGCTGTTTTTTCTCATCGTTGTTCGTTTTTATTCTTATGAAAGACGTGTTCTTTCAATGCTTCAAAACTTTCAGTGCTGATGACATGCTCCATACGGCAAGCATCTTCCAAAGCAATTTCCTTTGGAACACCTAACTGAATGAGCCAGTCAGAGATTAATGTGTGACGTTCATAGATCTTATTGGCAATTTCCATGCCTTTATCTGTCAAGTCAATGGAACCATTTTCATTGACTGTCACATAGCCGTCTTCCCGCAGATGTTTCATCGCAACACTGACGCTGGGTTTTGAAAAACCAAGTTCATTTACAATATCAATAGAACGAACATTGCCTTTTTCTCTTCTGAGAACAAGAATAGTTTCCAAATAATTTTCAGCAGATTCTTGAATTTTCATAATACAAGTCCCCTTCAGTATTTTCTAGTGTTTACGGGTTTTTCTATGTAACCCGATATATCCAGTTGTTGTTGTACAAATCCATATATCTATGATAACAGATATAGACTGTGAATGCAACTAGCACTGCCGAGTCATCTCTCCATTTAAAGGGAAGAGAGCTATTGTAAGTTTATAAAAATTAAAAAAATGTAAAAATATTGGAAAAATTTCTTGACAAAGTGGTTAGGGAGTGCTAACTTATATAGTATGATTAGTGAAAGCTAACCTAAAATAGAAAGGGAGTGTTGTATGATGCCTTTATCAATGGCTGTACCAGGTGAAGTAAATTCTATTAAGAGAATTGGTGGAAAAGAAGAAACAAGACGATTTTTAGAAACACTTGGCTTTGTAGTAGGTTCTGATGTTATGCTGATCGCCAAAAATAATGGAAATGTAATTGTGAATGTAAAAGATTCAAGAGTTGCGATTAGCCAAGAAATGGCTAGCAAAATTATGGTATAAATGATATTCTAAAGAGTTTAGAGGGAAAGGAGTACGGTATGACAACATTAAAGGATGCAAAGTGCGGTATGACAGTTAAGGTGGTAAAACTTCATGGCGAAGGAGCCGTAAAACGTCGTATCATGGATATGGGAATTACGAAGGGAACAGAAGTTTTCATTCGTAAAGTAGCACCTCTTGGCGATCCCGTAGAAGTCAATGTTAGAGGATACGAATTATCTTTGCGAAAAGCGGATGCAGAGATGATTGAAGTTCAATAAGTATAAAAAAACGAGTAAAAAGAATCTGGGAACAGATTCTTTTATAAAAACGCAGAGTTAGGCTATTCTAACCAAAGGGAGGAAACAAAATGTCATTAAAAATAGCACTTGCCGGCAATCCAAACTGCGGAAAGACGACATTATTTAATGCTTTAACAGGTGCCAACCAGTTTGTAGGAAACTGGCCAGGTGTTACTGTTGAAAAGAAAGAAGGAAGATTGAAAGGCCATAAAGATGTGATTATCACTGACCTTCCAGGTATTTATTCCTTATCTCCATATACTTTAGAAGAAGTGGTTGCGAGAAATTATCTATTGGGTGAGAGTCCAGATGCAATTTTAAATATTGTGGATGGTACGAACTTAGAGCGTAATCTTTATTTATCCACACAGCTTATGGAACTTGGGATTCCAGTTGTTATGGCTGTTAATATGATGGATATTGTGCAAAAGAATGGGGATCAAGTACATATCAATGAGTTGGAAAAGAAACTTGGATGCCCCGTTATTGAAATTTCAGCATTAAAAGGCACAAATGTTATGAAAGCAGCAGAAAAAGCCATTTCCGTTGCTAGTGCAAAACGCTCTGTGCCTGTTCATAAGTTCGATGCAGAAGTAGAGCATACATTAGAGTTAATTGAAGCTCAATTGACTGGTGTTGCAGAAGAGAAAAAGAGATTCTTTGCAATTAAATTATTCGAGCGTGATAATAAGATTGGAGATCAGTTAAAAACTCCAGTGGATATAGAAAATCTTATCACAGAATTAGAGGATAAGATGGATGATGATGCAGAAAGTATTATAACCAATGAACGTTATACCTATATTTCTTCTATCATTGAAAAATGTTGTACAAGAAAAAGTAAAGGAAGGATGACAACTTCTGATAAAATCGACCAAGTGGTTACAAACCGTTTCCTTGCACTCCCAATCTTTGCCGTCATTATGGGGCTTGTATACTATATCTCCATCAGTACAGTTGGTACTTGGGCAACGGATTGGACAAATGATGTGTTGTTTGGTGAAATTGTTCCAGGAGCGGTGGACAGCTTTTTAACTGCCATTCATTGTGCTGATTGGCTTGCAAGTTTGATTCAAGATGGTATTGTAGCTGGTGTAGGTGCAGTGCTTGGTTTCGTACCACAGATGTTAGTGCTGTTTTTCTTCTTAGCATTTCTTGAATCCTGTGGATATATGGCTCGTATTGCTTTTATTATGGACCGTATTTTCCGCAAATTCGGTTTATCAGGAAAATCTTTCATTCCAATGTTAATTGGAACAGGTTGTGGTGTTCCAGGTGTTATGGCATCTAGAACAATTGAAAATGACCGCGACCGTAAAATGACAATTATGACAACAACCTTCATTCCTTGTGGAGCGAAGTTACCAATTATTGCTCTGATTGCTGGAGCATTATTTGACGGAGCATGGTGGGTAGCACCAAGTGCATATTTTGTCGGAGTTGCTGCTATTATCCTATCCGGTATTATTTTAAAGAAAACTCGTATGTTCGCTGGTGATCCAGCACCATTCGTTATGGAATTACCAGCTTACCATATGCCAACGGCAATGAACGTATTAAGAAGTATGTGGGAACGTGGTTGGTCCTTTATTAAAAAAGCTGGAACGATCATTCTTTTATCTTCCATCATTGTTTGGTTCACATCCAATGTAGGAATCGTTGATGGACACATTGGAATGGTAGAAGATCTCTCTGATGGTTTCCTCGCACAGATTGGAAGTCTTATTGCTTGGATTTTTGCTCCTCTTGGATGGGGAGATTGGAAAGCAGCAGTTGCTGCCATCACAGGTCTTGTAGCAAAAGAAAATGTTGTTCAGACATTTGGTGTTTTATTTGGATTTGGCGAAGTAGGAGAAGAAGGACAAGAATACTGGGGAACACTTGCATCAAGCTATACAGCTCTTGCTGCTTATTCTTTCTTAGTATTTAACTTATTATGTGCTCCTTGTTTTGCAGCGATTGGTGCAATCAGAAGAGAAATGAATAATGCAAAATGGACATGGTTTGCAATTGGGTATCAATGTGTATTTGCCTATGCAGTTTCCCTTTGTATTTATCAAATCGGTAGTCTTTTAACAGGAGGAACATTTGGAATCTTTACCGCAGTTGCATTTGCGATCATCGCATTCTTCATCTATATGCTAGTTCGTCCATATAAAGAAAATAATACATTAAACATAAAAATGAAAGCAGGCGTTAGAGCCTAAAGAAAGGAGGCACAGAAATGTTTACATGGTTATCGGCAAATATAGGAACGATTCTTGTGGGAATCATCCTCTTACTTATTATATTTTTTGTGATTAGGTCTATGAGAAAAGATAAAAAAACTGGAAAAGGTGGTTGTGGCTGTGGGTGTAAAGGCTGTGCTAGCTCCGATATTTGTCATAGTCACCGCCAGTGAAAAATATCTTGCTAGTAATACTTTACTATAAATACTACTATCTACTACTATTACTACGAAAAAAGACTGTTGTTTTATACAACAGTCTTTTTTTATGCAAAAGCAAAGGGTTACTCTCTATCAGAGACATCGTTTAAAAATCCGAAGAATGTCAGAAGGTAAAGACCGCTGACTCCTACGAGTATATAGACAATGCGAGAAAGCAAGGATAAGTTGCCAAAGAGAAAAGCTACAAGATCGAATTTAATTAAACCAATAAGACCCCAGTTTACAGCTCCGATAATCACGAGGATAAGAGCGATATAATTTAAAATTTTACTGCCCATGTGTTCAGCCTCCTTTCGATTTATAGTATTCCCAAATTAGG
This sequence comes from uncultured Eubacteriales bacterium, assembly GCA_949284175.1. Taxonomy (GTDB): domain Bacteria; phylum Bacillota; class Clostridia; order Lachnospirales; family Lachnospiraceae; genus Scybalomonas. The sequence goes on along the minus strand of CASDVE010000012.1, from coordinate 63,154 downwards.
GAAGTCTATTCGAATTGTTTTGAACATTTAAAGGAGGTTTTGTTTTACAAAATCAAGGAAATTTTCCAGTGCATTCGATTTGATTATGGATTTATGATGGGTGAATACCACAGTTCTTTTTGGAATAGAAAAAGGAATGGGAAGTTCAATGAGTTCTCCTGATTCTAATTCTTTTTTAACAAATTCTTTGACAACACCAGCAATTCCCATGCCAATTTTAGCAAAATCAATTAAGAGATCCATATCCGTAACTTCCAAAACTGCATTTGCTTCAATGTCAAACGTGCTTAAATAGTGATCAAGGTGTTGTCTTGTCACATTGGATTTGCCAAGCATCATTAAATTGGCATCCCGAAAAATATCGGGTTTCTTTTCATCGGCTGGGTATCTCTTTTTTAGATTTTTCAAGTACTGTTTGGTGCAAACAAAAATATCTTCAATTTCTATATAGGGATAAAATTCTAAAGTGGGATTGGAGTGGGGCATAATGATAAGTCCCAAATCCAACTGTCCGCTCTCTAGTAAAGAGATCGTATCAGCCGTTGACTGGCATTCAATATTAATTTTTATATGGGGATATTCATGTAAGAATTCTTTTAAAATAGGAAGGAGTAGGAATTTACAAAGGGTTGTTGTAACGCCGATATGAATTTCGCCTACGCCAAGATCCTGCATTTTTTTTAATTGTTCCTCTCCTTGACTGATCATATCAAAGGCGGATTTTGTATGTTCATAGAGCAGTTTTCCCTCTGGTGTGAGTTTCACTCCGCGAGAAGTTCGAATAAAAAGGATTGTTCCAAGAGCTTCCTCTAAGTGACTGATGGATTTACTGATGGCAGGTTGACTAATATAGAGTTCCTTCCCGGCATGAGAAATGTTTCCAGTTTTTGCCACAGTATTAAAAATTTTATAAAGAGAAAGTGTTTGTTCCATAAAGAAATCCTCCTATTTTCTTTCAGTTTTCCGTCTATTGTATAAAGAATCATGAAAAAGTTTGTATAATATGGTATGATAACAATATATAAAAAGATAGTTGGTTATATCATAATCGAATATACAACTTTTAAAATTGGCAGAAATCATTAAAGATAACTTGTAGTTATAGTAGTTATATAAAATATCTATCTTCTATTATATCAGAAAATATGATAAAATAACAACAAGAGTTTCACTTTTTTGCACTGCCAAGATAAATTAGTAGTATAAAAGCGAAGAAGGGATGTGAAACTGATGAAAAAGAAGAGGTTTGGTTTTATGATGAGTATCTGTTTTATGATACTCTTTTCCATACCAGTCTATGGAGAGCCTTTTCGTATGCAAGAAGAGCAATCATTAGCAAAGAACTCAGTGGAAGACTTTGAGTACACAAACGTTTTAGGTGTGGATGAGGGATTGCGAATTGTTGGATACAAAGGAAATGAAAAAATAGTAAGAATCCCTACGAAGATCGATGGAAAACCTGTGATAGCAATTGCAGACTACGCCTTTATGGGAAATACACAAATTGAACAGATTCAAGTTAGAAATGGAAGTTTTTTAAAAGAGATTGGAGATAATGCTTTTTTAGAATGCAGTAATTTAAAATCTGTTGATTTTCGTGCAAGCCAACTACAAAGCATAGGCGATCATGCGTTCTCCAATTGCCAAGCTCTTGAAAACGCACAGTTTCCAAATACCTTAAAATCCATAGGAAAACGAGCTTTTTATGAGGATACTGCTTTACATACCATACAGTTTGGGACAGGGCTTGTTTCCATTGGGCAGATGGCATTTTATCGATGCAAAAGTCTAAAAGAAGTTACATTGCCAAATGGATTTCAGAAACTGTATTCTGAAGATAGTACGGGAATTTATGGTGATGTCTTTTCTGAATGCACTGGATTAGAAACGGTGAATATTGGAACTGGAATGACATTGCTTCCATCTAATAGTTTTTATGGATGTACAAGTTTAAGAGAAATCTATTTACCAGATACGGTGGAAGAGATTGGGAGCAAGGCATTTTCTTTTTGTACCAATTTAAAAACGATTCCACTCCCCATGCAGTTAAAGAAGATCAATGCAGGAGCGTTTTATCAATGTCAAAGTCTTACATCCATTGTATTTCCAAATAGTTTAGAAGTGTTGGAAAGCAATGAGTATAACGAGAACAATACCTTTGGAAATTGTGTACGGTTAGAAGAAGTCGTCTTTGGAACCAATATGGAAAAGATTGGACCTTATGCTTTTGCGGATTGCGTTTCACTAAAGGAAATAGTTCTTCCGGACAAAATAGTGTTTCTTTATCCTGGGCTTTTTAAAAATTGTAGTGGTTTAGAAAAGATATATTGTCTTGGTGATGCTCCTATCATTATGATGGATGCACTTACTGGATGTGATAATAATTTAAAACTGTACTGTTTCAAAGATAAGAAAAAGACAGAAAGTGGATATCCTATTTTAGAATATGAAGAATCTGATTTGTTTTACAGGGTATCCATATTGCAAGAAAAAAATGGAATGCTGGCAGATACGTTTCTTGTAAGGAAGAATGGGCATATGTCCTTACCAAGTCTGTTAAAGAAGAAGGGATATACCTTTGTGAAATGGATGGATGCTGTCTATGGAACAGAATGGGATTTTTCAAAGATTGCAACCCAAAATATTGTTTTATATCCAGAGTGGAAAACCAATAACTATACCATTTTCTTTGACACCTGTGGAGGGGAATTACAGGGAAGTCAAAAAAAGGTCGTTTCTTATAAAAAAATGTTAGGAGAGCTTCCAGTTCCGAAAAAAAAGGAATATCGTTTTGTAGGCTGGTATACAAAAGAAAATGGAAAAGGAAAAAAATATCAAGCCACTTCGAAAATGCCGGCTAATAATATGACACTGTATGCGAAATGGAAAGTATCTCCAGAAAAACCTGATAGTGTTTCCTTAAGCGGAGAAGCCATATCTCCAACACAGATCAAATTGCTTTGGGATCGGGTGGAAGAAAGTGCAGGATATGAAATTTATCGTGCGACTACAAAGAATGGAACGTTTAAAAAAATTGCTACCGCCAGTGAAAAGGCAAAGGGATATGTCAACATTAACTTAACAAAAGGAAAGACGTATTATTATAAAGTGAGGACATATCGTTTCTATCATGATAAAAAGATCTATGGTAAAGATTCCAATACAATAAAAGTGGTGCTGACAGGTGCACCGAGCAAGACACAGTTGTCCGTTAAGAAAAAAGGAAAGACCAGTGTGGATTTGTCATGGGAACGAGTTCCAGAAGCCGATGGATATATTGTTTATTATAAAACGAAAAAAGAAGAAAAAATGCGAGCGTTTGCATCGTTTGATTCCAGAATTTTAGGCTGTTATCATACAGAACTAAAAAAGGGCAGAACTTATTATTATTCTGTTCGAGCATTTACCATTGTAAAAGGAAAAAAAGTATATGGCGAAATGTCAGAAGTAAAGAGGATTTCTCTTTAAAGAGTTGAAAAAAGGGAGGAAATGGACATGAATTGTAATATTGCAGTAATTAAAGGTGATGGAATTGGACCAGAAATTGTGGAAGAGGCAATGAAGGTGCTTGATGTGGTTGGGAAAAAATATGGACATCAATTTTGTTATTCACAGATTTTATTAGGAGGTGCTTCCATTGATGCCTATGGAGTCCCTTTATCCGATGAAGCATTGCAAATCGCAAAAGAGAGTGATGCTGTGCTTATGGGCTCTATTGGAGGAAATACAACAACATCCCCTTGGTATCAGTTACCACCTGCCTTGCGTCCTGAAGCAGGATTATTAAAAATCCGCAAGGAGCTTGGATTATTTGCTAACATTCGTCCAGCATATTTATATAAAGAATTAGCGAAAGCCTGCCCTTTAAAAGAAGAGATTTCAAAAGAAGGATTTGATATGGTCATTATGCGTGAACTGACAGGAGGGCTTTACTTTGGAGAACGAAAGACAGAAGAAGTCGATGGGGTAAGGAAAGCAACGGATACTCTTACTTACGACGAAAACGAAATTCGAAGAATTGCCATTCGTGGATTTGACATCGCTAGAAAGCGGAAGAAAAAAGTAACAAGTGTGGATAAGGCAAATGTTTTAGATTCTTCAAGACTTTGGAGAGCTGTTGTTTCAGAAGTGGCAAAAGAGTATCAAGACGTGACCTTAGAGCATATGCTTGTTGATAACTGTGCCATGCAGTTAGTAAGAGATCCGGCTCAATTCGATGTTATTTTAACAGAAAATATGTTTGGAGATATTTTGTCCGATGAAGCTAGCATGGTAACTGGTTCCATTGGAATGTTGTCTTCTGCCAGTTTAAGAGAAGATAAATTTGGTTTATATGAACCAAGTCATGGTTCTGCACCGGATATTGCAGGAAAAAATATTGCCAATCCAATTGCTACGATTTTATCTGCTGCTATGATGTTACGCTATTCCTTTGATTTGGATCAGGAAGCGGATGCCATAGAGCAAGCGGTTCAAAAGGTATTAGAAGAAGGATATCGCACGACGGATATTATGTCAGAAGGACAAAGATTGGTGGGAACGAAAGAGATGGGCGATGTCATTGCACAGACAATTGAGAATCTTTGATCCTATCTAAATATGTAAGATGAATAAAAATAATAGTTTTTAAAAGAAAGAGGGAAATGCTATGATAAGTGATAATGCAAGAAAAGGAGATCAACAAGCACCGGGACGTTCTTTATTCCGTGCATTAGGACATACAGACGAAGAGATGAAACGCCCGATGATCGGGATTGTTAGCTCCTATAACGAAATTGTGCCAGGGCATATGAATCTTGATAAGATTGTGGATGCGGTAAAATTGGGGGTTGCAATGGCTGGTGGTACACCAGTTGTGTTCCCTGCTATTGCGGTCTGTGATGGAATTGCCATGGGACATATTGGAATGAAATATTCCCTTGTGACAAGAGATCTGATCTGTGATTCTACGGAAGCCATGGCAATTGCACATCAATTTGATGGTCTTGTTATGGTTCCAAATTGTGATAAAAACGTTCCAGGGCTGTTAATGGCAGCTGCTAGAGTGAATATTCCAACCATTTTTGTAAGTGGTGGACCTATGTTGGCGGGGAAAGTCAATGGATGTAAGACAAGTTTATCCAGTATGTTTGAAGCCGTAGGTTCTTATACTGCTGGAACAATGACAGAAGAAGAATTTAAGGAGATGGAAGAAAAAACTTGTCCGACCTGTGGCTCATGTTCTGGAATGTATACAGCAAATAGTATGAACTGTTTAACCGAAGCTCTTGGAATGGGATTAAAAGGAAATGGAACGATTCCAGCTGTATATTCTGAAAGAATCCGTCTTGCCAAGATGGCGGGAATGCAAGTTATGGAACTTGTCCGCAATAATATTTGTCCAAAGGATATTATGACAGAAAAGGCATTTTTCAATGCCATGACGGTGGATATGGCACTTGGATGCTCTACCAACTCCATGCTCCATCTTCCTGCCATCGCTCATGAAGCAGGGGTGAAATTGGATATGGAGATTGCCAATGAAATCAGTGCGAAAACGCCAAATCTTTGCCATTTAGCTCCAGCAGGTCGTACCTATATCGAAGAATTAAACGAAGCTGGTGGTGTGTATGCTGTTATGAATGAGCTTAATAAAAAACAGTTATTACATACAGATGCTTTAACAGTGACAGGTAAGACCATTGGAGAGAATATAAAAGGGTGTGAAAATAAAGACCCAGAAGTGATTCGTCCAATCGATCATCCATATAGTGCCACAGGTGGAATTGCGGTATTGAAAGGAAATCTTGCACCGGATACAGGCATTGTAAAACGCTCTGCGGTTGCCGATGAAATGCTTGTCCATGAAGGTCCAGCTAGGGTGTTTGATTGTGAGGATGATGCCATTTGTGCCATCAAAGGAGGACAGATTCATGAAGGGGATGTTATTATCATTCGATATGAAGGGCCAAAAGGTGGTCCAGGTATGAGAGAGATGTTGAATCCAACATCTGCCATTATGGGAATGGGGCTTGGTTCTTCCGTTGCTCTTATTACAGATGGACGGTTTTCTGGTGCTTCAAGAGGTGCTGTCATTGGGCATGTATCTCCAGAGGCAGCCGTTGGTGGGCCAATCGCTTTGGTGGAAGAAGGAGATATCATTTCCATTGATATTCCAAATAATCAGTTAAATATGAAAGTTTCTGATGAAGAGTTAGAGAGAAGAAGAAAAGCATGGACACCAAGAGAACCTAAGGTGACAACTGGTTATCTCGCTCGCTATGCGTCTATGGTTACATCTGGAAACAGAGGAGCCATTCTCGAGGTTCCGAAAAAATAGAATAACGTTTGCGATAAGACAGTGAAAACATTTGACAAGGAGGCGAGAGAATGAAGCAATTAACTGGTTCAGAAATAGTAATAGAGTGTTTAAAAGAACAAGGAGTTGATACTGTATTTGGGTATCCCGGTGGTAGCATTTTAAATATTTATGATGCACTATATAAACAAAAGGATATTCGGCATATTTTAACAAGCCATGAGCAAGGAGCAGCTCATGCGGCGGATGGGTATGCAAGAGCTACTGGAAAAGTTGGTGTCTGTATGGCAACGTCAGGACCCGGAGCGACAAACCTTGTGACAGGGATTGCAACTGCTTATATGGATTCCATTCCAATTGTTGCCATTACAGCCAATGTTGCCGTATCCATTTTAGGGAAAGATAGTTTTCAAGAGGTGGATATTGCAGGGGTTGTGATGCCCATTATTAAACACAGTTATATCGTCAAAGATATTTGTGAGCTAGCTGATACGATTCGAAAGGCGTTTTCCATTGCAAAGAGTGGAAGACCAGGACCTGTACTTGTGGATATTACAAAAGATGTCACAGCATCCGTAACAGAGTATGAGCCAAAAGTGATTGATCCAGTCGTTCCTATTACAAAGCACATTCGGGAATCGGATTTAGAAAAAGCGATTTCTATGATAAAAGAGGCAAAGAAACCATATATTATGGTAGGAGGAGGGGCAATTCTCTCTGAAGCAAGCGAAGCATTGGCAGAATTTGTACAAAAAGTTGATGCACCTGTATGTGATACGTTGATGGGAAAAGGTGCTTTTGATGGTCGTTCTTCTTATTATACGGGTATGATCGGAATGCACGGAACAAAAACATCCAATCTAGGGGTCACAGAAAGCGATTTACTAATTGTATTAGGTGCTAGATTTAGTGATCGGGTTTGTGCAGTGCCAGATCGTTTTGCAATGAATGCAAAGATATTACAGATCGATGTGGATCCAGCTGAAGTGAATAAAAATAAAGTATCGGATGTCAGTGTAATTGGCGATATTAAATATGTTTTAGAAGAGCTAAATCGTCGTTTAGAACAGCAAAGCCATGAAGAGTGGGTGACGCATATTATGGAGTTAAAGGAGAAATATCCGCTTACTTATAAAAAGACCAAATTATGCGGGCCTTCTATTATTGAAAAAATTGATGAAATAACTGGTGGAGATGCGATTATCACAACGGAAGTGGGACAGCATCAGATGTGGGCGGCTCAATTTTTCCATTATCGGTATCCGAGAACCTTTTTAAGCTCTGGTGGGCTTGGAACTATGGGATATGGACTTGGAGCCAGTATGGGTGCAAAAATTGGCTGTCCTGATAAACGGGTGATCAACATCGCAGGAGATGGATGTTTTCGTATGAATATGAATGAACTTGCTACCTTATCAAGATATGAAATTCCAGTGATCGAGATCATATTTAACAACCATGTTCTAGGCATGGTGCGTCAATGGCAAACTCTTTTTTATGAGCAGAGATATTCTTATACCAATCTTTTGGATAAAGTGGATTTTGTGAAGGTAGCAGAAGGGCTTGGTGCCATAGCAACTAGAGTGGAAACAATGGAGGAATTTGAAGAAGCATTTAAAAAGGCTATCACAGAGAAAATGCCTGTTGTCATTGAATGTATGTTGGATTCTGACGATAAAGTATGGCCGATGTGTGCTCCGGGTACGTCTATTCAAGATACGTTCTCAGAAGAGGATTTATAATACGTTTGCATATAGATACGAAAGAAAAAAGCCTAATATTTGATGGGAATATTGGGCTTTTTTTTATGAGTGATAGATGTATACAAGAATATTGGAATAAAAAATTATACAACAATATTTAAAATATAAAATAAATTTCGGAAATTTTTAATAAAAATATGTAATTATTGACAAATAATGAAAAAAATAGTTGACGAATGTATTTGGATGGAGTACAATTGTACGCAATCACACTTTATTGGACTAATAGAGTAGAAGAGTGATAGTATAAGAAATAGGAAAAAGGAGGAACATGGAAGTGGGAAGAATTTATAATTTTTCAGCGGGACCAGCAATATTGCCGGAGGAAGTATTACGTTCGGCAGCAGAAGAAATGCTTGACTACAAAGGAACTGGAATGTCTGTTATGGAGATGAGCCATCGTTCGAAAGCATTTGAAGGAATTATGGAACACGCAGAAAATACTCTTAGAGAATTGCTGAACGTTCCGGAAGATTATAAGGTTCTGTTCTTACAGGGCGGAGCACATCAGCAATTTGCAATGGTTCCAATGAACTTGATGAAGAATCGAGTTGCTGATTACATCATCACTGGACAATGGGCGAAAAAAGCGTATAAAGAAGCACAGATTTATGGAAAGGCAAACGCGATTGCATCGTCTGAGGACAGAATGTTTACCTACATTCCAGACTGTTCAGATTTGAATATCTCTAAAGATGCGGATTACGTACATATTTGTCATAATAATACGATTTATGGAACCACATTTAAGGAGATTCCAAATACAAAAGGAAAAGTCTTAGTTGCGGATATGTCATCTTCTATTCTTTCAGAGCCAGTGGACATTGAAAAGTATGGATTGATTTATTTTGGAGCTCAAAAAAATGTAGGACCAGCAGGTGTTGTTGGCGTGATTATAAGAAAAGATTTGATAACAGACGAGGTGTTAGAAAGAACACCAACCATGCTTCGATATAAAACCCATGCAGATGCCAATTCTCTTTACAATACGCCACCTGCTTATGGAATCTATATCTGTGGAAAAGTATTCCAATGGGTGAAAGATCAAGGTGGTCTTGTGGCTATGAAACAGAGAAACGAAAAGAAAGCGAGTATTCTTTATGATTACTTGGATGAAAGCAAACTGTTTCGTGGGACAGTGGAAAAAGAATATCGCTCTTTGATGAATGTGCCATTTGTGACAGGAAACGATGAATTAAATGCCAAATTCATTAAAGAAGCTGGTGAAAATGGATTTGCCAATTTAAAAGGACATCGAACCGTTGGTGGAATGAGAGCTAGTATTTACAATGCCATGCCATTAGAAGGTGTCCAAAAACTTGTAGAATTTATGAAAGAATTTGAAAAAAATAACATAGAATAGAGATGGAGGGAAGTATAATGTATCAGATTAAGTGCATGAATGCCATTTCTAAAGTGGGAACTGATTTGTTGACAGAACAATATCAATTAACAGACGAGTTAGAACAAGCGGATGCTCTTCTTGTAAGAAGTGCTTCTTTACATGAAATGGAATTACCTAAGAAGTTGAATGCCATTGCAAGAGCAGGGGCGGGGGTCAATAATATTCCTCTTTCACAATGTGCTAAAGAAGGAATTGTTGTATTCAATACACCAGGAGCTAATGCAAATGCGGTAAAAGAGCTTGTGATGGCAGGCTTATTGTTATCCTCAAGAGATTTGATTGCAGGATATAATTGGGTACAAGAGAATAAAACAAGAGAAACACTGGCAAAAGATGTAGAGAAAGAAAAGAAACGATTTGCTGGACATGAGATTTTAGGAAAGAAAATTGGGGTTATCGGTCTAGGAGCTATTGGAATTTTAGTAGCGAATATGTGTGACCGAATGGGAATGGAAGTGTTTGGATACGATCCTTATGTGTCCGTAGAGGCTGCATGGAGCTTATCCAAGAGGATTCATCATAGCATCCAAATCAATGAAATTTTTGAACAATGCGATTTTATTACCATGCACGTTCCTCTTTTGGATTCCACAAGAGAAATGATCAATCAAGAAGCCATTGATAAAATGAAAGATGGGGTTTGCATTTTAAACTTCTCAAGAGATGCTCTTGTTGATGAAGAAGCTATGAAAAAAGGACTAAGAAGTGGCAAAGTACATCGTTATGTAACAGACTTTCCAACCACAGGAATTGCAGGAGAAGATGGCGTGATTACGCTACCTCATCTTGGTGCATCCACAGAGGAGGCAGAGGATAACTGTGCAAAAATGGCTGTGAAAGAGCTGATGGATTATTTAGAAAATGGAAATATCAAACATTCTGTGAATTATCCAGATTGTGATATGGGTATTTGTCAAGTAGCCTTTCGTGTTACCATTTTACATGAAAATATTCCAAAGATGTTAAGTCAGTTCACTGCTCTTTTTGGAGAAGAAGAAGTCAATATTACGGATATGACAAATAAGTCAAAAAATGCTTGGGCGTACACGATGATGGATACGGATACCCAGCCTTCCAAAGAATTAATTGACAAGTTAAAACAAATACCAGGTGTTGTTAAAGTGCGTGTTATTAAGTAAAGAAATTCTTTTTACAATCTTTGGGGTTATAAATTGTGATTCTGAATGAAAATTACTTGACTTTACAGTGAATCGTATGTAAGATACGAAACATACAGAAAGTTGCAATTGTAGTATAAACGAATTGCAGAAATAAGATTGAGCTATAAGGAGAGAAGGAGAATGGAACAGAAATTAAGAGTTGGTATCTTAGGCGGTACTGGCATGGTAGGACAGAGATTTATCTCTCTATTAGAAAATCACCCTTGGTTTGAAGTGGTGGTGATTGCAGCAAGTGAGCGTTCTGCTGGTAAAACCTATGAAGAGGCTGTGGGAGAACGTTGGAAAATGGATACAAAAATGCCAGAAGCTGTGAAAAATATTGTGGTAATGAATGTCAATGAAGTGAAAGAAGTAGCGAAACATGTGGATTTCGTATTCAGTGCTGTTGATATGAGCAAAGAGGAAATCAAAGCCATTGAAGAGGCATATGCAAAGACGGAAACGCCAGTTGTATCCAACAACAGTGCACATCGCTGGACACCAGACGTTCCAATGGTCGTTCCGGAAATTAATCCAGAACATTTTGAAGTGATTCCATATCAAAAACAAAGACTGAATACAAAGCGTGGGTTTGTAGCAGTAAAACCAAACTGTTCCATTCAAAGCTATGCACCTGTTTTAACAGCGTGGAAAGAGTTTGAACCATATGAGGTAGTGGCAACTACTTACCAAGCGATTTCAGGAGCAGGGAAAACATTTAAAGATTGGCCAGAGATGGTTGGCAACATTATTCCATATATTGGAGGAGAAGAGGAGAAGTCTGAACAGGAACCACTTCGCCTTTGGGGAGAAATTAAAGATGGAGTGATTGTAAAGGCACAAGAGCCAAAGATCACCTGTCAATGTGTGCGTGTACCAGTTTTAAATGGACATACTGCCGCAGTTTTTGTTAAGTTTCGCAAGAAACCTACAAAAGAGCAATTGATTGAAAAACTTGAGAAGTTTCGTGGATTGCCACAAGAATTAGAACTTCCTAGTGCTCCAAAGCAGTTTATTCAGTACTTAGAAGAGGATAATCGACCACAAGTATTAGAAGATGTGACCTTTGAAAAAGGAATGGGTGTATCTGTTGGACGCTTAAGAGAAGATAGTGTTTATGACTATAAATTTATTGGATTATCTCATAATACGGTAAGAGGTGCAGCAGGTGGAGCTGTTCTTTGTGCAGAGGCGTTAAAAGCCCTTGGATATATTGAGAAAAAATAAACAGTGACAAAAGAAGAGCATCTGAAATCCATGCAAATGGAACTTCGGATGCTTTTTTTAGAAAAAATCTCCGTTTATATCGTGACAGTTTTTTCCATAAAGAGTATAATAAATAGAAAATAAGAAGCATTTGTATTGAGATCTTTTCACAGGCGGAGGTGGAAGCACATGATCCAAAAAAATTATCAAAGAATGGGGAATCAAAAAGAGAGTGATAACAAAAAATGGATGATGGGGAATGATTATAAAAAAGCCCTGTGCATTTTGTATACATATGTATTTGAAGCTAATTTTGCGAAAAATACCTTTCATTCTGTAAAAAACAATTGGAAAGACACTTTTGGCTACCTACCAAAGAATTATGATGAGCTTTATGAAAGAGCCTTTCGATCTTGTCATGTAGAAGACAAAGAAAAATTTAAAAAAATATTTTCTTTTTCAGAATTAAATCGAGCCTGGAATCGTGGAGAAGAAAAATGTAGCATGGAATGCCGTTTAAAAGTAAAAGGACAAGGCTATAAATGGTTTTACTTTTCTGTTGTACTCTACGGGGATGAGAGAGGGCATTTAAAAGGTGTGATTGGTTGTGGTAGAGATCGAAATGAACATAAAGAAAAAGAAGCCATCATCAACTATCACGCTTCCCATGACGCTTTAACGGATACGTGGAATTGGCGTGCAGGATCCGAGGTTTTGAACAAGTATATGAAGCCAGATAATCGATACCAAGCGGTATTTATCCTGTTATGTATTGAAGATTTTAAAGAATTAATCGATCAGTATGGGTCACCATTAGGAGAAAAATTGTTAAAGAACGTGGCGAATATTATGCAATCGCTTGCAAATGAGGAGCAAAAAGAACCTTGTCTTATTCGGTACAGTGGGGATGAATTTGTTTTGTTTTTTGAAATAGAAAATACAGAGCAAGTCCGCCAGCTTCTCAATAAAATGTTGCAAAAAATGATGGAATCCTTAGTGATTGATACAATGGATGGAGAGAGAAAGATCTCCACAAGCATTGGAGTTTCTCTTTATCCAAAGCATGGAAAGACAACCGAGCGGTTGTTGGAATGTGCGGATTCTGCTCTTCGTCATAGCAAGATGAATGGAAAGAATCAATATACACTTTATGATAGAATGATGGAAGTAAAAGAGGACAAGTATCAAATCGTAAGAGATCAAGATCGGGTACGCTGGGAAGATTCGGATGATATTGTCAGCATGAGCAATCCTGTCACCCATGAGTTGTATTATATTAATCGGATTGGAAGAGAATATTTTGGCTTAGGAAATGATGATTATAAAGGAAGAAAATGTTATGAAGTATTACAAGGAAGACCAGATCCATGTCCTTTTTGTAAGGCTTCTCAACTAAAAGAGGGAGAAACGATTCTTTCGGAACAAAGGAATGAAAAGTTAAATCGGGATTTTCTTGTGAAAGATCGCCTAATTCGAAGAGATGGAAGAACGGTTCATGTGGAGGTTGCCATTGATATCAGTGAAAAAGAAAAATAGGAGGAATTATGGCGAATATTAGACCATTTTATTGTGTAAGACCAAAAAAGGAGGTGGCACATCTTGTGTCAGCCCTCCCTTATGATGTATATAGCAGGGAAGAAGCAGTGGAAAAAGTGAAAAATGCTCCTCTTTCCTTTTTAAATATTGACCGTCCAGAAACTCAATTTTCTATGGATACAGATATGTATTCAGAACCAGTTTATCAAAAGGCGAAAGAACTTTTGGATACATGGATGGAAAATGGAACATTAGAGCAAGAAAAAATGAAATGCTATTATTTATATGAATTGACAATGGATGGAAGATCACAGACAGGGGTTGTTGTGTGTGCATCTGTTGATGATTATGAAAAACAAGTGATTAAAAAGCATGAAAATACAAGAGAGGATAAAGAAAGAGATAGGATTCGTCATGTGGACGTTTGTAATGCCCAAACAGGGCCTATTTTCTTGGCGTGTAGAGATAGTCAAGAGTTGAGTCAGAAGATAAAACAATGGAAAGAAGAACTGCCGTTATACGATTTTGTTGCAGACGACGGAGTAAGACATCGTGTATTTCGACTTAGCAAAGAAGAGGATATTGAGTATTTGACCTCACATTTTGCATCTGTCAATGCTCTTTATATTGCCGACGGTCATCATAGAACGGCATCCGCAGTAAAAGTGAGCCAAATGAGAAGAAATGAGCATAAAAATTATACTGGTGAGGAGGAGTTTAACTACTTTTTATCCGTTATATTTCCAGCCGATGAACTAAAAATCCTTGACTACAATCGTGTGGTACAGGATTTAAACGGTTTATCAAAGGAAGAGTTTTTAGAAAAAGTGGAAAGAAAATTTCGAGTTGAAGTGAAAAACTTCAGCGTAAAACCAGAGAAAAAAGCAACTTTTGGTATGTATTTAGATGGACAGTGGTATGAACTGACCTATTTAGGAGAATTAGCAGACGACGATGTGGTAGAGCGATTGGATGTATCCATTTTACAAAATGAAGTGCTATATCCTGTGCTGGGAATTGCAGATCCAAAGACGGATTCACGCATTCAGTTTGTAGGAGGAATCCGAGGATTAAAGGAATTAGAACGTCTTGTGGATGGAGGGCAAGCCGTTGCCTTTGCTTTATATCCAACGTCTATGGAAGAGCTATTTGAAGTTGCGGATGAGGGAAGATTGATGCCACCAAAATCCACATGGTTTGAACCAAAATTAAGAAGCGGATTGTTTATTCATAAAATAGAGTCATAAATGATAAGGAGAAATGTAATGAAACATTTCTCCTTATTATTTATGGATAAAATAGATAAAAAAAAGTAAAATATTGAAAAAAATACATAAAAATGTTACAATAATGACAAGTTTATATACTTCAAAATCCAGAATAATGAAAAGCTGAATTAGTTTTTTATTTGCATGGATCGTTACTAGAAACTCGTGCAAGCAAAAGAATAAGGAGGACTTGATGGAAGAAAGAAATATATGTATGTGGAATCAAGATGAAATCTATGCAATAGAAAACGCTCTACATGACAATCCACATCACATTTTAGGATTACAAGAAAAAGAAGGACAAGTCTTTGTCAATGCGTATTTTCCAAATGCGATTGGAATGAAGTGCATTTCTAGGGTAACAAAAAAAGAGGAACGAATGACACCCGTAGATGGGTATGGGTTTTATTCCACTTTATGGGAGAAAGATGATCCTTATCTTTTAGAAGTTGCATTTGAAAACAACACGACCTATCAATATGTGGATGCGTACTCTTTCTCACCTGTTATAACAAAAGAGGATATTGCCAAGTTTCAAGAAGGATATCATTATGAAATTTACAGATTATTAGGAGCTCATAAACGCAGTATCAATGGAATCTCTGGAGTATTATTCGCTGTATGGGCACCAAATGCAGGAAGAGTCAGTGTAGTTGGTGATTTTAACCTATGGGATGGTAGACGTCATCCAATGAGAAAGTTAGAAAATAGCGGAATTTTTGAACTTTTTATTCCAGATGTGCAAGAGGGGGCGTTGTATAAATTTGAAATTCGAGCAAGAAACGGAGATGTCTTTTTAAAGGCAGACCCTTATGGAAATTATGCTCAATTAAGACCGGAAACAGCATCGGTGGTAGCGGATTTAAGCGGATTTGAATGGAACGATAAGCAGTGGTTAAAGGAACGAAAAAAAGCGGATACGACCAAACTCCCAATGTCCATTTATGAAGTGCATTTAGGGGCATGGAAGAAGCCAGAGGATGGAAGAGAGTTTTATAATTATCGAGAAATTGCACCAATGCTTGCCTCCTATGTAAAAGAAATGGAGTACACCCATATTGAAATTATGCCAATTATGGAACATCCTTATGATCCGTCTTGGGGATATCAGGTGACAGGATATTTTGCTCCAACGGCAAGATATGGTACACCAAAAGATTTTATGTACTTTGTCAACTATATGCACGAACAAGGAATTGGAATCTTTTTAGATTGGGTACCAGCCCATTTTCCAAAGGATGGATGTGGACTTGGACGATTTGACGGAACCGCCGTCTATGAGCATGAAGATCCAAGAAAAGGGGAGCATCCAGATTGGGGCACTTATATTTTTAATTATGGAAGACCAGAGGTGAGCAATTTTTTAATTGCAAATGCACTGTATTGGCTAAATGAATATCATATTGATGGAATCCGTATGGATGCAGTGGCGTCTATGCTCTATCTTGATTATGGAAGGAAGGATGGAGAATGGGTAGCCAATGAATATGGTGGCAATGGTAACTTGGAAGCAGTGGCCTTTTTAAGACATTTAAACAGTATCATTGAGAAGAGAAAAGATGGAACGATTGTTATTGCAGAAGAATCTACCGCTTGGCCGTATCTGACAAGAAAAGTGGAAGAGCCAGAAGGGATTGGATTCAACTACAAATGGAATATGGGATGGATGAATGATTTTCTTGATTATATGAAAACAGATCCTTTGTTCCGAAAAGGAAAACATGGAGAGCTGACTTTTAGCATGGTTTATGCGTATAGTGAAAATTATATTTTAGTGCTTTCCCATGATGAAGTTGTGCATGGAAAATGTTCTATGATTCATAAAATGCCAGGGGATATGGAGCAAAAATTTGCAAATTTAAGAGTTGCCTATGGATATATGATGACGCATCCTGGAAAGAAATTATTGTTTATGGGACAGGATATGGCTCAATATAAAGAGTTTGATGAAAAAACAAGTCTTGACTGGGGCGTGCTTTCTCAGGAAGAAAATGCAAAAATGCAACATTATTATAAGGCATTAAATCATTTGTATCGGACGGAACCAGCTCTTTTTGTCTATGATACTAGTGAAAAAGGATTCGAATGGATCAACGCTATTTCTGCCAATGAAAGTATCCTTGTCTTTGTGAGAAAGGCAAGAAAGAAAACAGATGCTCTTCTTGTTGTATGCAATTTTACGCCAGTTGTTCATGAACATTATAAAATTGGCGTTCCATATGCTGGAAAATACAAAGAAATTTTTAATAGCGATAGTCAAGAATTTGGTGGTTCTGGCATTTGCAATCCTCGGATGAAGAGTTCAAGAAAAGCAGAGTGCGATGAACGAAAAAACTCAATGAAAATCACAGTTCCTCCATTGGGAATTAGTATTTTTAAGTACAAGGGGGAACTGGAAGAAAAGCAGGATAAAATCTCCAAAAGAGGAAGAAAAAAAGGTTCTAAATAAAAGAAAAATTGGAAAGTTTTGTGAATTGTCATAATGTGAAAATCAAGAGTTGCATTCAGAAAAAGATATTGTTATAATGGCAATAAAAAAATTACGGAGGAAAAAACACCTTGAAAGAAAAAACAATGACACAAGCCCTAAAATATGCAGATCAACTTGTGGATTGGCTAGTTCAAAAGACAGGGGATCTGGTACTTTGTATTTTAATCCTCGTAGTCGGATTTAAAATAGTAGGTGCTGTTCGGAGACTATTAAGAAAAACTTTTGATAGACACAATATGGATCAGAGTGTTGCCACCTTTTTATTATCCTTTGTTGATATTGGATTAAAAATTGTTCTATTTTTATGGGCAATCAGTATTATTGGCGTTGAAATGAGTTCTGTTATTGCGATTCTTGCTTCAGCCAGTGTTGCCATCGGTCTTGCAGTACAAGGCAGTCTTTCTAATATTGCAGGTGGAGTATTGATTCTCTTATTAAAACCGTTTCAAGTTGGAGATTACATTATCGAAGACAACAAGAAAAATGAAGGAACGGTTGTTGCCATTGACATTTTCTATACAAGACTACATACAGTGGATAATAAAACCGTTGTAGTACCAAATGGAATTTTAGCCAATAGTAGTTTAACCAATGTGACAAGACAGGATAAAAGAAGAATGGATATTTTTATTGGCATATCCTATAATGAAAGTGTTGCAAGGGTGAAAGCTGTGCTTGAAGAAGTCATTGCAAAAGAAGAAAACATTTTAAGAGATGAAGAAAATGAAGTTACCATCTTCGTCAATGACTTTGAGGATAGCACTGTTAGCATTGGGATTCGTGCATGGGCTCCAATGGATCTCTTTTGGAAGACGAAATGGAGCTTATTGGAGCATATTAAAGAAGAATTTGATCGACAGGGCATTTCTTTCCCATATAATCAGTTGGATGTTCATGTCATTGAAAATGAAAAATAATAAAAAGCATCAAAAACAGACTGTGAGTGTTGAAAGCCCACAGTCTGTTTTTATCGTTACTTTTACAACTAAGCCTCGATCTCCATCGTATCCATTTCTTCTTTTGTAATGCCATGCTTTTCTCCATACCGTATCCAGTATTTTGTGGATTCTTTAAGATAACGAGGTTTTGATAGGGGCATGGTTACTTGAAGATGGCAAGATTGATTTCTAAAAATAGCTTTTGCCAATTTCTTAATTTTTTGTTTTGCAAAGAATGCCAATGGGGTTTTTAAGATGGCTTCCCCACCCCCAATGGAGAGTGTAGACCCAAAAGGGTACCCTTGCTGTTTGCAAAAAAGTTTCATAACTTCTAGTGCAATATGATTTTGTTCTGGTTCTAAGAAACCACAATTAATTAGGATATGAACGGTTGGTTTCTGGTTTGCAGGATATTCTTTTAACGTTTTTAAAAAGTTTAATAATGTGACCGGAATAGTATCCACGTAGAGGGGAAATACAAAAACAATATCGGAGGCAGTTTCTATTTCGGCACAAAGCTGTTGGTGATTTTTTTTGGAAATTTCATAGTATTTGGCATTCCCCTTATAGTTATGAATAAAAATTTCGGAATACTTCTTTGAATTTGACTTAGGGGCTCTAGGGCTTCCATTTAGTAGGATTACATTTCCCATGTGGCAACCTCCTTTGCAATAGCGTTATTCAGTTCTGACTTGTTTAAAAACACAATACGATGGCTTTCAAAGCACATATTGTTTGCATTTCGATCGATCAGTTTAGAAAAAACTGCTCGCTCTTCATCAGAAGAAGTTCCATAAGCAAAAATAATAGCTTTTTTAAGAACGACATTTCGTTGAACATGATGGGTTTCATTGTTATGAATCCGAATGAATGCCTTTTGAATGGGAATGCTCCGCTCCAAGATGGTTTTCATAGGGGTATCATACGTTCCAAATACGGTGTTTGTTACATAGATAATATGTTCACTTTGGGCGATGATAGGATATACTTTTGTGGCATCATCACGAATGACACATTTTCCAGGAGTTTTTGTCCAACATCCAAAACAACCAATACAATTTGTAATTTGTAACTTTGAGAGATCGATATAATGGTTTTCAGAAGATTCAACAAATGGAATATCAATAGGGGTATCAGTCATCAATAAATTCATGAAACTATCTCACTTTCTGGGTTATTTTGTAAATTATTTTTTTTGTATTCTAACATAGTATTGATAGAAAGTCATTAGATTTTTGGAAAAATGATTGTACTTACAGAAATAGCTTGATTATTCAATCTAAAAGATTTAATATAGTAAAAGACTGTGCTTTTTGTCGGTACAAATAAATAATTTGGAGGTTTTTAAATTGAAAAAAGCATTATTTTATGGCATTTTATCTTCTGCCTTTTTTTCTTTTACTTTTGTGTTTAACAGAAGTATGAATCTGACAGGCGGATATTGGATATGGAGTGCCACGTTACGTTACATATTCTCTTTGCCAATTTTATGGCTGCTTGTAGGATTGAAGGGAGATTTTAAGCCAGTTATGGAAGAGATAAAACGTGCTCCCGTAGCATGGATTTTATGGAGTACGGTTGGATTTGGATTTTTTTATGCTCCTCTTACATGGGCATCTGAGTTTGGGGAATCATGGCTTGTTGCCTCTCTTTGGCAGTTAACAATTGTTGCTGGTGTCTTTTTAAATCCTCTGTGGGGAAAGAAGATACCGATGAAAAGTTTAGGAACGATCTTAATTATTTTGTTAGGTGTATTTTTTATGCAGTGGGAAAACTTTACAAAGGGAGTGGGAAAACAAAGTGTCATTATCTGTTTGATTCTCATTGGAATTGCGGCAGTGATGTATCCTCTTGGCAACAGAAAAATGATGTCTGTTTGTGATGATCGCCTTGACACACCTCAGCGTGTTCTTGGCATGACCATTTGCAGTATGCCATTTTGGATTCTTTTATCCATCTTTGGCGGGGTATTTCATGGAGCACCAGCAAGCACACAAGTATTTCAATCTTTGATGGTAGCAATTTTTTCTGCTGTGATTGCCACCTTGTTATTTTTCCAAGCCACCAATTTGGTGCGAAACAATCCAAAGCAACTATCCATGGTGGAAGGAACCATTGCAGGAGAAGTTATTTTCACTCTGATTGGAGGAATTTTGTTTTTACATGATGCCATACCAACGGGCATTCAATGTATTGGAATAGGATTTATTTTAGTTGGGATGATTTTAAATTGTCGTGTTGCGGCGGAGAAAGAGTAAATAGAAAAAAGCCTGTCGAAAAAGTGCGACAGGCTTTTTAGATCGTTTAGTTATCAAAATCAATTCGATACGTTTTATTTTCATGGGTGATGGTAAGAACGGATAAGTTGAAGTTTTCATCCATAATGGTCACTTGATATTCAAACACAGCATCATTTTCTTGTTTGGATAATAATAAGTAAGTTCCATTTTCTTTTCCATCAATTTCATCACAAATATCATGATAGATAGAATATCCATTCACTGGATAGGGATATCCAGATTCTTTAATTTTTTGTTCAATTGCTTCATAAATTTCATTCATAAATAATTGTATTCCTTTCTTTTATCAAGATAAATAGTAAATCTCATTGTTTAAAAGTATAGCCAAATCTCTTAACAAGGCGATAGCAAAGATAGCTTATAAACATTCCAATGAATGCACCCATAAGAACATCCGTTGGAAAGTGAATGCCTAAATAGAGCCTTGAAAGACCAACTAAAACGGCAAAGAGGATGGCTGGAATGCCATATTTTCTAGGGCAACAAAAAAATAGAACGCCGGCCACTGCAAAAACAGCGGTCGTATGTCCAGAAGGAAAAGAAAAATCATGTGGTCGATGGGTGAGTGTTATTAATTCCTCTAATACATGATACGGTCTAGGTCGTGCAATAAGAGGTTTTAACGTTATATTCGTAATCACTGTACATATGCTGAGGGAAAGAGTGGCAGTATAGCCAATAGCTCTTGTTTTTTTGAAAAATAAAAGCAGGATACAGGTGACCACAGACAGCAGTCCCCGATCTAGCAAAAGAGAGGAAAACTGCATGATAGGTGTCAGCCATGGTGTACGAATAACTTCTTGAATCCAAAGTAAAACAGATTCATCAAATGTTTGAATAAAAGACGGCATGATTTCATCCTTTCTGATCGTATTATAAAGAAGCGATCATTTGTTTCAAATCTTCAAGGAATAAAAGGACATCTTCTTCCTTTGTTGCCCAAGAAGTACAAAAGCGGACACAAGTGTGGTCTTCATCCGGTTTTGACCAATCAGAAATACTGTATTTTTCTTCAATACGTGCTTTTAGTTTATTTGGAAGAATTGGAAACTGCTGGTTAGTTGGAGAATCTGTTAAGAAGGAGATACCAGCTTCTGCCATGCCTTTCTTTAAAAGCATTGCCGTGCGATCCGCGTGTTTTCCAAGTTCAAAATAAAGTCCATCAGAAAAAAGCTGTTCAAATTGTACACCTAGTAACCAGCCCTTTGCTAGCATAGAACCACTGCGTTTCATGCTAAAGCGGAAGCGAGCTTGTAACTCTTTTCTAAAGATCACTAAGGCTTCCCCAAAGAGAGCCCCTACCTTTGTACCACCGATGAATAAGATGTCGGTAAGATCTTTAAAATCTTTCATTTCCAGTTGGCATTCAGGTGCACCAAGTGCCATAGGAAGTCTTGCTCCATCGAGAAATAGAAGGAGATCGTGTTCTTTACAATAGGTGTAAAGACGTTCTAGTTCTGATTTGGTATAAATAGTTCCCACCTCTGTTGGATTGGAGATGTAAACACAAGCTGGATGGACAAAAAATTCATCCTCATGGGCATCGAGAATAGGAGCGATGAGTTCCGGAGTTAATTTTCCATCATCAGAAGGAGGAGTGAGAACTTTGTGTCCTGTTGCCTCAATTGCACCACACTCATGAATATTAATATGCCCTGTATTAGAAGAAATAACAGCTTCATATGGTTTTAAGATATGAGAAATCGCCGTTAAGTTCGTAATAGTTCCACCTGGAAGAAAGTGAATGGATGCTTCCTCACATTGAATATAAGTCTGGATGAGTTGTTTTGCTCGCTCACAATGAGCATCCATTCCATATCCGTTATTTTGTTCCATTCCCATATCCATTAGTTTCTGCAAAATGGATGGATGGGCATTTTCACTATAATCATTTTTAAAACTGTACATGCTAGCACCTCTTTTTTTGTTTTTTTCTGTTTCTTTATTGTAGCATGAAATAAAAAGAAAAAGAAGAAAAAAGCTGACTTTTCAATGAAAGAAAGTCAGCTTTTTTCTATTTTGATTTTACTTCTCTCCATAGCTCATTGTACATAGCATCCACATCATCACCTAAGAACTGGAATGTTTCACAGTTTTTAAGAGCGGATACATCAGGGAACGCGATAGTACTATTTCTAATATCTTCATCTTCAATGAGTTCCCTTGCTCCTTCATTTGGAGTGGAGTACGTAATGTATTCGAAGTTTTTAAGAGCAATATCAGGTCTGCATAAGAAGTTTAAAAACTTTTCAGCATTCTCTTTATTTGGTGCATTTTTTGGGATGACCCAAGAGTCGAACCAGATATTAGAACCTTCTTTTGGAATCACATATTCTAAATCCGGATTTTCTCTTTGGGTATAAATGGCTTCACCGGAGTAAATAACACCCAGTGCTGCTTCATTCCCGATCATCTTATCGCGAACTTGGTCAATAACATAGGCTTGAACAAGTGGTTTTTGTTCGATTAAGAGATCTCTTGCCTGCTCTAATTCTGTGCGGTTCGTAGAATTTAAAGAGTATCCTAAAGATTTTAAGGCAACGGCAAAAGCATCACGAACACTATCTTGCATTAAAATTTGATCTTTATATTGTGGATCCCATAAAATAGACCAACTATCCACAGGTTCTTTTACCATCTTTTTATTATAAAGGATACCAACTGTTCCCCAAGTATAAGGAATGGAGTATTCATTTGTTGGATCGAACTCTTTTGATTGGTCTAAATAGGTTTGTCCGATGTACTTAATATTTGGAACGTTGTCAAAGTTGATCTTTGCAAGAAGATCGTTATCGAGCATACGCTTAATCATATAGTCGGATGGACAGACCAGATCATAAGCAACGGCACCAGCTTCCACTTTTGGATACATGGTTTCATTGGTTTCAAATTCATCATAAACAACTTGAATACCCGTTTCTTCTGTAAATTGCTCAAGAACTTCTGGGTCGATATATTCTCCCCAGTTGTATACGATGACTTGTTCTGTGTTTAGAGAACTGTTTCCACGAAAAGCGTAAAATCCACCGAGGAAAATAACAAATACCATGGCAACAGCAATGACTTTTTTGAACTCTCCAACTTTAGAAAAACTAAGTCCATCTGCATTTTCTTTTTTCTTAGGAGCATAGTTTACAATGAGTAAAAGTAAAAGTACGGTACCAAACATTAAAGTGGAAAGGGCATACATCTCTGGTTTAATTCCTTTTTTTACTTCGGTGTAGATCTTGGTAGAAAGGGTATCCACGCCAGCTCCCTTTGTAAAGTGCGTGATAACAAAGTCATCAAGCGATAATGTAAAAGATAATAAGAAACCAGATAAAATCCCTGGTAAAATATCAGGAATGATAACTTTAAAATACGCATAGATTGGAGAGGCTCCAAGATCTAAAGCGGCTTCATAGGTGTTTGGATTCACTTGACGCAATTTTGGCATAACACTTAACACCACATAAGGAATGTTAAATGTGATATGAGCAAGCAAAATTGTGATAAAGCCAAACAGACTTACTGCGTTATTTCCTGACATTTTTCCATAAATATTTCCCACTGCGATAAATAAAAGCATGAGGGAGATACCAGTTACGATTTCGGAGTTCATCATTGGAATGTTGTTGATTCCGAGCATAACAGAACGCCCTTTGCTTTTCATATTTTGAATGCCAATAGCGGCTATGGTACCGATAATTGTGGCAATCAGTGCAGAGAGAAGTGCGATCAATAAGGTATTGGAAAGTGCATTTAAAATCTGCTCATTTTGAAATAATTCATGATACCATTTTGTTGTAAAACCACCCCATTTTGCACGAGTTTTTGAGTTGTTAAAAGATAAAACAACAAGGGTGATAATTGGGGCATAAAGCAATATGAAAATGAGAAGAAGATAAAATCGTTTGATAAAATTTTTCACAGTAAAGCACCTCCTTCTCCTTCTTTATCGTATTTGAACATAACAATCATACTTAATAAAATAAATACCATTAAGACTAAGGACAGACCAGAACCAACATGCCAGTTACTTCCTTGGGTAAATTCTTGTTCAATGACATTACCAATTAAAAGAATTTTACTTCCGCCAAGCATAGTGGAGATAACGAAAGTGGTAAGAGATGGAATAAATACCATCATAATTCCACTGATGACCCCTGGCATACTGAGAGGAAAAATAACTTTTATAAAGGTTTGAAATTCGTTGGCTCCTAAATCTCTTGATGCGTTCACAACATCCTTATCCAGTTTTAATAGTACATTATAAATTGGCAACACCATAAAAGGTAAAAAATTGTATACCATACCTAAAATAATGGCGTATGGTGTATTAATAATATTTAACGATGGCAAGTGAAGTGCGTTTAAAATGCTGTTGATAACACCAGTTTTTTCAAGCAATGTTTGCCATGCTAAGGTTCTTAATAAAAAGTTCATCCACATTGGAAGAATAAAAATCAGTACGATAAAACTTGTCTGATTGACATTCATACTGGTTAAAATCATTGCCAGTGGGTAGGCAAGAATAAGACAAATAATCGTTGCAATAATGGAGAGTAAAAGAGCAAGCCCCAATGCTTTTGCATTTTCAGGTCTTGTGATCTGCATAACATTATAGAGTGTGAAAACTCCATTTTTATCTGTAAATCCATAGTACACAATGATTCCAAGAGGAATAAGAATAAATGCTAGTGACCAGATAAAATATGGAGTTGCCAGCCATTTTTTCTTATTCATTGATTGTCACAGCCTCCTCATCTTCAGATGCAGGTTTGTTCATAATCTGAATATCAAATGGAACGACTTTAATTCCGACTTTTTGTCCCACAGGAACCAAATCCGTACTGTGGACAAGCCATTCGTAGCCATTTGCCATAACATCCATTTCATAATGAACACCTTTGAATATTAAAGAAGTGACCGTTCCTTGAATGGTTCCTTCTTCTGGGGATACGAGATCCACATCTTCTGGGCGGATGACAACATCCACTGGCTTATTTTTGCCAAACCCTTCGTCAACACATTCAAAACGAGCACCTAAAATTTCCACCATGCGATCTTCGATCATAATGCCTGGAATAATATTGCTGTCCCCAATAAAATCGGCAACAAAGGCATTTTCAGGTTCATTGTAGATTCGTTCAGGAGAACCGATCTGCTGAATATAACCTTGGTTCATAACCACAATGGTATCAGACATAGTTAAAGCCTCTTCTTGATCGTGGGTGACATAAACAAAGGTGATGCCGAGTTCATTTTTTAAACGGACTAACTCGTACTGCATATCTTGACGAAGTTTTAAATCCAATGCTCCAAGAGGTTCATCAAGCAGTAAAACTTTTGGTTCATTGACGATGGCTCTAGCAATCGCAATACGCTGTTGTTGACCACCACTTAAAGAGTTTGGATAACGGTTTCCATATCCATCTAAGTTCACGAGTTTTAAAGCGTAATTAATTTTATCTTGAATATACGCTTTACTTTTCTTTTTAATTTTTAAACCAAAAGCGATATTTTCTGCGATTGTCATATGAGAAAATAGTGCGTATTTTTGGAAAACAGTATTTAATTGTCGATGATTTGGAGGGGTGTTTGTAATGTCTTTCCTGTCAAAAATAACACGACCAACATCTGGAGATTCAAACCCACCAAGAATGCGTAATGTTGTTGTTTTACCACAACCACTTGGTCCAAGCAGTGTTAAAAATTCGTTTTCTCGGATATAGAGATTGAGATCATCGAGAATTAAGTTGCCATCATAGGACTTGCTAATATTCACGAAATCAATTAATTTATTATTTTCCATTGTAAATAAACCTCCAAGTTTTTAAAAATTAGGCGGGGTGCTTACCCAGAGGATTTTTGCCCCATTTTTTCCAGAACAAGTCAGGTAATGCTGTTTGTTCGCTGTATAGTAAAAGGTTTCCCCTTTTGATGCTTTATATTGCTTTGATCCTAAATGGATCGTAATACTTCCTTTTAAAACATAACCAAATTCTTCACCCTCATGGGGGGCATCAATATAGGTGGAACCGCCGGGGGCCAGTGTAAGAAGAATTGGTTCCATATTATTTTTTTGTGCGTTTGGAATAATCCACTCAATGGTATTTTTGAGTTCAGCATCAGTTTTTTCAAAGAAGTCTTCTTTTTTAAAAACGACTTGTCGATCTTCTTCTTCTTGAAAAAAATCTTTTAAATCCGTTCCAAGACACTGTAAAATATCAATGAGAGTGGAGATGGATGGAGAAGTGAGATCACGCTCCACTTGTGAAATAAATCCTTTTGATAATTCACAGCGATCAGCAAGCTCTTCTTGGGTAAGACCTTTTCCAATGCGAAGCTCTTTTAGTTTCGTTCCGATTTCCATTTCCTACCTCCTTTTTAGTAAAAATAAACTGAAAGTTTAGTTTTTCTAAACCAACAGACTTATTATACACCATTTTTCTACATAGTCAATTAAAAATCGCATAAAATTTGAGAAAATGTGAAATGTCTG
Organism: uncultured Eubacteriales bacterium; assembly: GCA_949284175.1. Taxonomy (GTDB): domain Bacteria; phylum Bacillota; class Clostridia; order Lachnospirales; family Lachnospiraceae; genus Scybalomonas. The sequence continues at coordinate 36,305 of CASDVE010000012.1, read as the reverse complement.
TGAAAAAAATGTGAAATACTAATTTTTTTCACAGTTTAGACGTAATTTTTTTATATAGTAGAAGGGATTGTCTGCGGTGATACATCAGGGGGTAGCTGTGGAACCAAAAAGCAAAGGAGAGAGAAAACATGATTGAAGTAACACACTTGGCAAAGAGCTATGGCAATCACCATGCCGTGCAGGATGTGAGCTTTCAAGTGCAGGAAGGACAGATCGTTGGACTTCTTGGACCAAATGGTGCTGGTAAATCCACAACCATGAATATGATGACGGGATATTTAACACCGGATTCGGGAACTGTTTTGATTGCAGGGGCAGATATTGCAAAAGAGCCGGACAAGGTAAAACGACAGATTGGATATTTGCCAGAAATCCCGCCTCTATATGTTGATATGACAGTAGAGGAATATTTAAAGTTTGTATCATCCTTAAAAAAGATTACTAAAAAAGAACAAAAAGAGGAAATTGAGAGAGTTTGTACGGCGGTGTGTATTGAAGATAAGACAAACCGACTGATCAAAAATTTATCCAAAGGGTATCGACAAAGGGTGGGATTTGCAAGTGCACTTCTTGGGAATCCTCCTGTGCTCATTTTGGATGAGCCCACAGTAGGACTTGATCCAAATCAGATTATTGAGATCCGACAGCTGATTCAACAGCTTGGAAAAGAACATACGGTTATTTTAAGTTCTCATATTCTATCAGAAGTAAGTGCTATTTGTGATCACATTATTATTATTGATAAAGGACGGGTGGTAGCACAGGATACACCAGAAGGATTATCAAAAGCCTTTTCAGGAAAAAATGAGCTTCAAATGGAAGTGGAGGGAGAAGAAGATGCAATTGATACGGCATTAAAAGAGTGTCAATGGATCAGTTCCTTTACCATAACAAAAACAGAGGAAGAGCATATTTTCCACATAAAAGGGCAGTTGAGTGTAGAAGAGGACAAGAGAAAAGATATCTTCTTTCATATGGTAAAATTTGAGCTTCCTGTTTATTTGCTCACCTATGAAAATCTTTCTCTTGAAGAGGTGTTTTTAAAGGTAACAGGGGAAGAGGAGTTACAAAATACCGATTCCTCAGAGCAAACGGAGAATGAAAAAAGTGGTGAAAGAAAACCATTGTTTTCTGTTTTAAACAAAAAGAAACGAGGAATAAAAGAAAAGGAGGATGAAGACCATGTGGAATCTCTATAAAAAAGAGTTGACATCCTATTTACACTCTATGCTCGCCTATGTGTTTATGGCATTCTTCATATCAGCTGGTGGTATTTATTATTCGTATTATTGTCTGACATATGGCATGATGGATTATGGGTATTATGTTTTATCCAGTATTGTCATTCTTTTAATTATTGTTGTTCCGATTTTGACAATGCGTCTTATAGCAGAAGAAAAAAAGCAAAAGACGGATCAGCTCTTAATCACTTCTCCTGTGAAAGTTTCATCTATTATTCTAGGGAAGTATTTTGCAGTTGAAACTTTGTTTTTCATGGCGTTAGCTGTAACCGCAGTATTTCCGATAATATCAGGCTTATTCGGAACGATGAATTATAGAGAGCTGTTTACAGGGTTTTTAGGATATTTCTTAATGGGATCTGCTCTCATTGCCATTGGACTTTTTGTATCTTCCATTACAGAAAATCCTGTTATTTCGGCAGCCATTAGTTTTGCGGTAGTGCTTTTTACATTTCTTGCAGAGAATGCGGTGCAAAATATTCCAAGCAGACCACGATATACCATTGTGTTTCTTATCATCATAGCCATTGTCATTGCATGGTGTTATTATGTGAAAACGAATAACAAGATCATTACAGGCATTATTGCTATGATTTGTCTTGTTGGAATCCTAGCTGTCTATGTGTTAAAGCCAGAGCTATATGAAGATGGAGTTGCCAGCATTGTTGCATGGTTTTCTGTTATGGCGAGATTTAATGACTTTACAGGAGGTATTTTAAATCTTTCTTCCATTGTATATTATGGTTCTTTTATTGTTGTGTTTTTATTCCTATCCGTAGTAGCCTTTAAAAGGGAGAGTGGAAAAAAAGGAGCTATGTCTGCAACGGCAGTTGTTATTCTTCTTGCGGTTGTCATTGTTTTAAATACAGTTGTTACAAAAGCCAATCTCACCTATGATGTGACAAGCGATCAGATATACAGCATTTCAGAACAGACGAAGAAGATTTTGAAAAACCTTGATCAGGATGTAACGATTACGATGCTAAGTTCTAAAACAAAGGCGAATAGTACATATCAAAAGATTTTAGAACAGTATGCAAAGAGTTCGGATCACGTGAAGTTACAATACAAAGATTTAGAACAATATCCAAATTATGCAAAAGAGTATTTATCCGATGGAGAAACCGCCGTTAGTGATAGTGTTGTTGTAACAAGTAAAGAGAAAGGCAAGTATGTAAGCAGTAACGATTTTGTAACATACTCTTATGATTATACGACCTATTCTCAGACCAGTGCATTGAATATGGAACCTGTTGTAACAGAGGCGATCAATTATGTAACCAGTGAAGAAACTCCAGTTATTTATCAATTGACAGGACATGGGGAAGCGGAGCTTGATAGCAATTTGGTAAGCCAACTTTCCAAAGATAATTATGAGTTAAAAGAGTTGAATTTATTGACAGAAGAAACGATACCAAAGGATTCCAAAACATTGATTATCAATGCTCCACAAAAAGATTTTAGTGAGGATGCCATTAAGAAAATAAAACAATATGTCAATAAAAAGGATGGTAAGTTATATGTGACAGTCGATCCATTGGTAGGACGGCTTGACAATTTTTATAGCTTTTTAGAAAGCTATGGCATGACCATTGAAGATGGTGTTGTTGTAGAACAAGATCAAGGATATTATATGCAGGGTGCACCAACGTATTTACTTCCAGAGTATGGAAGTGGAGATATTGTTGCACCACTTCAGAACCAAAAACTTTACGTTGTTATGCCAGTTGCTGGAGGAATTACAACGAAAGAAAGTAAAACTTACACTTTGACAGAGCTTTTAAACTCTACGGAAAAATCTTATATGAAAAAAGATACACAAGATGATACATTAGAAAAGACAAAAGAGGACAAGGATGGTCCATTTGCTCTTTCTGTATTAGTGGAAAAAGAAGAAAACCCAAAGATGATTGTATCAACTTGTAGCAATGCCATGTTAGAACAGGTGAATAACTGGAGTGCTGATGGCAATTTGAACTTCTTTATGAATGGAGTGAATTATTTAAACGATCAAGAGAGTAAAGTTTCTGTTCGTGCTAAGACTCTCACAACAGAATATGGAGTTTATACCGAATTTGCACGAAAAGTTCTTTCCACTGCTTCTATTTATATTATACCAGCTGTTATCTTAATAATAGGGATTGTGGTAGTACTAAAAAGAAGAAAATTATAAGAAAGTAAAATTCCATAAAAAAATGCTGTTTTTCCTCCTAAAAAACTCGTATCATTTTAATAGTAATTATTATATCTTTTATCAAGAAGGTCAAAAAGGATGGTTGACATTCTTTGTATGAAACTGTATTCTTAGGTGAGGAGCGTACTGAGAGCGTTTTATACATATAAAAGATGGAAAAAGTAGTGAATGTACGAGAGTGAGGAAAGAGCATGAACAAAAAGCAACTGATTTTAATTGTAGACGATGTGGAAATGAATCGTGCAATTTTAATAGAAGTGTTCAGGAAAAAGTACCACACAGTGGAAGCGAGAAACGGTCAAGAGGCATTGGATATTATAAGGGAGAGAGAAGATGAAATTGCAGCCGTTCTTCTTGACTTGCTCATGCCAGTTATGGATGGATATGTCGTATTGGAAGTGTTGAAAGAGGAAAATTTGTTAAAAAAGATACCAGTCTTCTTGATTACGGCAGAAGATTCTATGGATGCCATGCATAGAGGGTATGAGATGGGAGCTATTGATATTATTGGAAAACCATTTATACCAGAGATGTTAGAACAGCGGATTAGCAATGTCATTGAATTATATCAAAATAGAGAATATTTGAATCATATTGTAGAAATTCAAGAACAAGCATTAAAAGAGCAAGCAGAAAAAATTCAAAAGCTCAATAGTTCTATTATTGACACATTATCAACAGCCATTGAATTTCGAGATTGTGAATCAGGAGAACATGTGCAAAGAATCCGTAAATTAACAGGCATTCTCTTAGAGAAATTAAGTGAAATGTATCCACAGTATGACATTCCAAAAGATCAATTTTCATTGATTCAAGATGCTGCTGTTATGCACGATGTAGGAAAAATTGCGATTTCTGATCAGATCTTAAATAAGCCAGGAAGATTGACAGAAGAAGAATTTGAAGTGATGAAAACTCATACAATTCGAGGATGTGAGTTGCTCAATAGTATTTCAGAAATCCGTGACAGTGACATCTATCAATATGCCTATGATATTTGTCGTCACCATCATGAACGCTGGGACGGAAGAGGGTATCCTGATGGATTAAAAGGGGATGAAATTTCTATTTGGGCACAAATTGTATCCCTCGCAGATGTATACGATGCCCTTGTGAGCAAACGGGTTTATAAAGAGGCGTATGGGGAGGAAACCGCATTGCAAATGATTTTAAATGGGGAATGCGGACAGTTTAATCCTGCATTGCTACAATGTTTTATGGAATCAAAAAATATAATAATAAAAATGTATCAATAACAAAAAATGATGAGAAATACGCTTTGCGAGTTTCTCATCATTTTTCATATTAAGAACGCTTAGTTTAGTTTAATTCCTTTTAGCAAGGAAGCAAGACTGGTTGTTGTCGCTTCTGTTTCAGGAAGATCAAATACTTCCTCCACTTGATCTGCGATCATTTCATCCTCTAATGCTTTCATGCTAAGGCTGATTTTTCCGTTGTCTGTATTGAGGATTTTTACCTTTACAGTTTCCCCTTCTTTTAATACTTCAGATGGTTTTTTAATACGTTTTTGGCAGATTTGGGAAATATGAACAAGTCCGGTTAAACCGTTTCCGATATTGACAAAAGCACCATATGGCATGAGAGTTTCCACTGTTCCCTCCACAACGGTTCCTGGAACGATACGGGCAACTTTATGCTTTAGTTCTTCGTCTTCTTTTTCTTTTGCAACAGCTTTTCCAGATAAAACGAGGCGGTTTTCTTTTTCATCTACGGTAATGACTTGTACATCCAATTCTTTTGAGAGCCACTCATTTAAGTCTTCCACATAAGAAAGACCGATCTGAGAAGCTGGGATAAAACCGCGAATACCTTCCACATAGGCAATAAGACCAGCATTTACAATTCCGCCGATTTTTACATGAAGAATGGTTTTGTCTTCGAAATATTGACGTAATTTTTGCCAAGCTAAGATGTCGGTTGCTTCTCTCATGGATAAGAGGAGGTTACCTTCTCCATCGTCTAAACGAAGAACGGTTGCCGTAATTTCATCCCCTTCATGAATGGAAGAAAGAGCAGAGAAAGAAGGATCATTGCTTAATTCAGATGCTTTAATAATACCAGCTGTATAGTATTTTAAATCCACAGTGACTTCGGATTCTGTTACTCCAATGACGGTTCCTGTTACGAGATCGCCTTCAGCGATCTTACGGAAGGAGGCATTTAATTCCTGTTCGAAATCAGCCATAGATTCTCCTTGAGTATTCTTTGTTTCTTGCATAGATTCTGACATTTTAAACACTCCTTTGCTAACTTTTATCAGATATGATATTTGCTATTATAACATAAAGTGGAAGAAGAAGGAAATATTTTTGGGGTTTCTACTTGCTAGTTTTGGTCGGCTCATGTATACTTTGGTATAAAAACTAATACTTGGTATAGGAGTAAGGAGTGGTAGTATGTCGGGTTCATCATTTGGAACATTATTTAGAATTACAACATGGGGAGAAACTCATGGAAAGGCAGTAGGGGTTGTTATTGATGGATGCCCAGCAGGGCTTATGTTACAAGAAGAAGATATTCAAAAATATCTAGATCGCAGAAAGCCAGGGCAGTCAAAGTATACGACAAAACGACAAGAATCAGATTGCGTGGAGATTTTATCAGGAGTCTTTGAAGGAAAGACGACAGGAACACCTATTTCTCTTATCGTATGGAATCAAGATCAGCGTTCCAAAGATTATAGTAATATTATGGATAAATATCGACCGGGGCATGCGGATTACACCTTTGATAAGAAATACGGATTTCGTGATTATCGTGGAGGAGGGCGTTCCTCTGGAAGAGAAACCATTGGACGAGTGGCAGGTGGAGCCGTAGCTTGTAAAGTATTAGAGCAAATGGGGATTTCTGTATTTGCCTATACAAAATCCATTGGACATATTGAGATTAGCAAGGACAGATTTGAAAAGGAAGAACGAGATAACAATCCTCTTTCCATGCCGGATCGTAAAGCCTTTGAACAGGCAAAGCATTATGTGGATGAGTTAATGGAGCGATTGGATTCTGCGGGAGGAATTGTGGAATGTGTTGTGAAAGGGATGCCAGCAGGTGTTGGAGAGCCAGTATTTGATAAGTTAAATGCTAATTTAGCAAAAGCTATTTGTTCCATTGGAGCGGTGAAAGGGTTTGAAATTGGAGATGGATTTTTGGCGACGAAGTCTTCTGGTTCTGTGAACAACGATTCTTTTGTGAAAAAAGAAGATGGAACGGTTGGAAAAGCCACAAACCATGCAGGAGGTATACTAGGGGGCATTAGTGATGGAAGTGATATTATCCTTCGGGCGGGATTTAAACCGACACCATCTATTGCACAAAAACAGCATACAGTGAATGTACAGGGAGAAGAAGTGGATATGGTAATCAAAGGAAGACATGATCCTCTCATTGTTCCACGAGCTGTTGTTGTAGTGGAAACTATGACAGCCATCGCACTTCTTGATGCTCTTTTGTGTAATATGACAGCAAAACTTGATGTAATTAGAGATTTTTACGATAGAAACCGGTAAAATGCAGTATGCCCCTTGTCACTATACTAAATTTTTGTTACAATAACCAAGTTAGAGAAAATTTTAGAAATGGTGAAGAGAATGTATGAATTATTAAAAAAAGATGGAAAGGCAAAACGTGGAAGATTGACGACAGTGCATGGCGTGATCGAAACACCAGTTTTTATGAACGTAGGAACCGTTGCTGCCATCAAAGGTGCGGTTAGCACAGATGATCTAAGACAGATTAAGACACAAGTGGAACTTTCCAATACGTATCATCTTCATGTGAGAACAGGGGACAAGCTAATTAAAGAATTTGGCGGACTTCATAAATTTATGGCATGGGATAAGCCAATTCTTACTGATTCTGGTGGATTTCAAGTGTTTTCCCTTGCTGGACTCCGTAAAATTAAAGAAGAAGGCGTTTCTTTCCAATCTCATATTGATGGAAGAAAAATTTTTATGGGGCCAGAAGAAAGTATGCAGATTCAGTCCAACTTAGGTTCTACGATTGCTATGGCGTTTGATGAATGTATCCCATATCCAGCCACAAAAGAATATGTAAAAAATTCTGTGGATCGAACAACAAGATGGTTAGAACGCTGTAAAAATGAGATGGAACGTTTAAACGCATTGCCGGATACGGTTAATAAACACCAGATGTTATTTGCCATTAATCAAGGTGGAACATATGAAGATATTCGTATCGAACACGCCAAGACAATTTCCGAAATGAATTTGGATGGATATGCCATCGGTGGTTTAGCAGTTGGAGAAACTCATGATGAAATGTATCGTATTTTGGATGAGGTTGTTCCACATCTGCCAGAAAATAAGCCAACCTATTTGATGGGCGTTGGAACTCCAGCTAATATTTTAGAAGCGGTGGATCGTGGCGTCGACTTTTTTGATTGTGTATATCCAACGAGAAATGGAAGACATGGTCATGTCTATACCAATCATGGAAAAATCAATCTGTTTAATAAAAAGTTTGAGTTAGATAAAAGACCGATTGAAGAAGGATGTCAGTGTCCAGCTTGTAAAACATATAGTAGAGCCTATATTCGTCATCTGCTAAAAGCAAAAGAAATGCTCGGTATGAGGCTTTGTGTTCTTCATAACCTTTACTTCTATAATACAATGATGGAAGAAATAAGAGAGGCAATTGAAGAAGGACGCTATCAAGAGTATAAAAAAGCCAAGTTAGAAGGTTTTCAATCACAAAATAAATGATGAGAAAGTCGCAGACAAACATGTCTAAAGTCATATAGTATGGGAGACCATATATATATAAATGCTAACAAGTAAACGATGAGGGAAACACTTTGTGAGTTTCTTAGATTCGCAGGCAGGTTAAGTAAAAAGAAAGGGAGATAAGAAAATGTCAATCGCTATAATTGTGGCTTATATCGTTCTGTTTGGAGGACTTATTTATTTTATGTCCATCCGTCCACAGAAGAAACAGCAAAAGCAAATGGAAGAATTATGGGCATCAATGGAGCCTGGCGATAGCGTTATTACAACAAGTGGTTTTTATGGCGTCATTTTAGATGTGATGGATGACACTGTTATCGTAGAATTTGGTAATAACAAAAATTGTAGAATTCCAATGCAAAAACAGGCAATCGCTCAAGTTGAAAAAGTGAATGCTCCTGTTGTGGAAGAGAAAAAATAAAGAAATGATAGAAAAGAGATCAATCCAAAATGGATTGATCTTTTTTTTCAAAAGAAGTACATCAATATAAGTTTTTGTGTTGTTACTTGAATGAAGTATAAATAATATATTTTTAATAGTGTAGTGTTGATACCATATGAAAGCATATGTGAAGAGATAGGAGATAGACATATGGATAATTATAAACAATTGGGTTTTAAAGTGATGAACAATACTATGATTATAAATTCTGATGATATAGATAAGGAAGGCTGTTTTCAGAAGGAAGAGCCTATTCCTTTTGATTTTAACAATTTATTTAATTCACAAAATATGTTTGAGGAAATACATAATTACAATTCTATGGCTATATTAGGAGATTGTATAGAAGTATTAAAACAGATAAAAAGTAATTCAGTACATTTAATTTTTGTAGATCCTCCATATAACATAGGGAAAGATTTTGGCAATAACATTGATAAATGGGATACAGTAGAAGAATACATTTCATGGTGTAAAGAGTGGATTGATGAATGTGTTAGGATATTAAAGGATGATGGAACTATATACTTAATGACATCTACACAGCATATGCCATATTTAGATGTATATATTTCAGAAAAGTATAATGTATTATGTAGAATTGTTTGGATATATGATAGTTCAGGAGTGCAATCAAAAAAAATATTTGGCTCTTTGTATGAACCTATTTTAATGTTTAATAAATCATCGAAATCCAAATATACGTTTAATTATGAGGATATTTTAGTTGAGGCAAAAACAGGAGCAAAAAGAAAATTAATTGATTATCGTAAGAATCCCCCTCAGCCATATAATACACAAAAAGTACCAGGAAATGTATGGGAATTTAATAGAGTGCGTTTTAGAATGGAAGAATATGAGAATCATCCTACACAAAAGCCAGAAGCTTTGCTTGAGAGAATTATCAAAGCCTCTTCAAATGAAGGAGATATTGTATTAGATCCATTTTCTGGTTCATTTACAACATCTGCGGTTGCAACTAAACTTGGAAGAAATGCAATTGGTATTGATATGAATGATGAGTTCTTTGAAATGGGCATAAGAAGAACGGGTATTGCAACAGAATATAAAGGAAAAGCTCTTGTGAAAGAAAAAGTTAGAAAAACAAATGCAAAGTCTAAATATATTAGAGAGGATAAATAATGAAAATAGCAGAAAGTTTTATAGAAGATATTTTAAAAGAATGTTATTTAAAGGAATTTCAAGACATATACGATAAAAGTTATCTTTTACAATATCTTGATAAAAAAATGAAAGCAGTACATGGAAATACAAAAACTCGAAGAAATCTTGCTAGTATTTATGCCATTTATGCTATTTTATATTTTTATAAATCTGATTTTTATGGGGATAAAGAAAAGTACAGAAGATTTGAAGGCTATGATTATATGCGTCTATTGAATTTTTATAAAGGATTATATGGTGGAAGTAAATTACAAAACCACGCATTGAATTCTAGGGTCAATGGAGAATTTAAAAATAAATTTAAAGATGTTATAAATAATTTAATTATTATTAATAATGGAAAATATTTAATACATATAGACTATCTTTATGTTAATGAATATGATATAAGCAAAGTAGTTTGTAAAATTGTTGAAAAATATATAGAATTACTTATGAAAAAAGATCATACACTGATTAATACTTTAGACGAGTTGCGTAAATTGACTGCTCATAAGAAAAAGAAAGAAAAAATCAATGCCCTTCTTACAGAAGATGCTGAAGTAAGGATTTTTGAAATTATTAGCTATGCAATTTTAAAAAATCATTATAAAAATTTTAAAGTCTATTTTGGGGATTCTAAAGAAACTATTGAGGAGGTACGACTTCAGCTTTTTAAAACAGGTAGAACAAATGCTAATGATGGTGGAATTGATTTTGTAATGCGTCCTGTTGGTAGATTTTTTCAAGTAACAGAAGTGAATAATTATGATAAATATTTATTAGATATTGATAAAGTCATGCATTTTCCAATTAGCTTTGTGATCAAGACAAAACAGACGAAAACTTCTGTGTATTCAGAGATAGAAGAGTATATATGTGCGAGAACATGTGGTATGGAAGTGTTAGAAAAGCGGTATAAAAAATCTATTGAAGAGATTATTACTATCAATGAACTTCAGGAGTGGCTCGAAGAACTTAATAATGATGATATTGATGAGATGATTCGGGATATAGATGTATACTATAAACTTGAAATGAACATATCAGATGAGGACAATTAATATTAGTTTTATGACATATTATTGAGATTAATCATATTTTTATTTATTCTGTTGTTTTTAGCTTGGATTATGTATGTATATCTTGGAAATATACATTTGGAAAAATAAAATGGAAAAAATTGCTTGACAAATGGCTAGAAAAGGATTAAGATAAATGACAACAATAAAAATGAAACCGTTGAGAAAGAGAAGTAAGCTAACAAACAATATTACAGAGAGTTGTACATAGGTGAGAGTACGATGTGGCGTTTATAGCTGAATGGACTTTTGAGGGCATTCTTGAATGATAGTAGGGAATGACGGGAAACCACGACCGTTATCAAAGTGGCATATATGTTAGTATATGAATGGAGTGGACTGGATAAGTCAAACTGAGTGGTACCACGGAAGAATTTTCGTCTCAGGCATAGGAAACTATGTCTGGGACTTTTTTTTCGCAAAAATAACGAGTATCCCCACTTCCTTCCTCTAACATTTCACATGAACACGAAAACGTATGCTTTATTATGGAGGAAAAAAGTATGAAGAAATCAATTGCAACACTATTAATTACAACAATGATGGCAATGATGGCAACAGGATGTGGCGGAAGTACAACTAGTACGGTCAGTACAGGACAAAAAAGTGAAAGCAATTCATCAAAGACTTATACGGTGGGAATTGCACAGTTTGCAGTTCATGGTTCACTGGATAATTGTAGAGAAGGGTTTTTAAAAGGACTTGAGGAAGAGGGATTCAAAGAAGGGGAGAATTTAGAAGTTTTATATGAAAATGCCAATGGAGAAAGTGCCACAGGAGCTCAAATCATCAATAATTTTGTTTCAAAAAAAGCGGATTTAGTCTGTGCCATCGCAACGCCAATGGCTCAAACAGCATACAGTACAACAAAAAATAGTGATATACCTGTTATCTATACAGCGGTAACAGATCCAGTGCTTGCCCAATTGGCAACAGAGGATAAGAAACCAGTTGGCAATATCACTGGAACAGGTGATAAACTTCCAATAGAAGAACAATTAAAAATGATTCGTAGCATTTTGCCAGAAGCAAAAAAAATCGGTATTATGTATAGCACAAGTGAAGTAAATTCCACATCCGCCATTGCAGAATATAAAGAGCTTGCAACACAATATGGTTTTGAAATTGTGGAGAGCGGAATTTCCACAACGGCTGATATACCCCTTGCTGCGGATAATCTCGTAAAAAAAGTAGATTGTATTACGAACTTAACGGATAATACTGTCGTTAGTTCTTTGCCAGTGATTCTTGATAAAGCCAAAAAAGCAGGTATTCCCGTTTTTGGAAGTGAAGTAGAACAGGTGAAGAAAGGGTGCCTTTCTGCTATGGGACTTGACTATGTAGAGCTTGGTAAACAAACTGGTAAAATGGCAGGAAAAGTGTTAAAAGGTGAGGCAAAAGCCAGTGATATGCCATATGAGGTGATAGAAAAAGCCTCTTTTTATGGGAATACAAAAGTAGCGAATGAGCTTGGTATCACATTGCCAGAAGATTTGGTGAAAAGTGCCACTGAGATGTTTGATACCATCGATACGCTATCATAGGAGGTTTATTTTATGTCAATCATACTTGGTGTTTTGCAAGAGAGTTTTATTTATGCCATATTGGCACTTGGGGTTTATATCACATATTCCATATTAGATTTTCCGGATTTATCTGTTGATAGCACCTTTCCGTTAGGAGCAGTTGTTACAGCGAGTTTGATACTCGCTGGTGTTCCTGCTCTATTTACACTGCCACTTTCCTTTTTGGCTGGAGGGATTGCAGGGACAGTAACAGGACTGATTCATGTCAAGTTAAAAGTTCGGGATTTGCTTTCAGGAATTATTGTTATGACAGGGCTTTATTCCATCAATCTAGCCATTGCGGGTGATAAGTCAAATCTTCCTATTTTTGGTCAAAATACAATTTTTGATAATCCGTTATTAGCAAAATTTCAAGGTTCTAAGTCCGCTGATGTTATGATTGTCATGATTACCTTTGTCATTGTTATGATTGTAAAATTTTTATTGGATGGATATTTAAAAACCAGATCCGGATATCTTCTTCGTGCTGTTGGAGATAATGAAGTTGTTGTTATCGCTTTAGCAAAAGATAAAGGAATGGTGAAGATCATAGGGCTGGCTCTTGCCAATGGATTGGTTGCATTGGCTGGCAGTGTGTATTGCCAAAAGCAAGGATTTTTTGAATTATCCATTGGAACTGGTTCCATTGTCATTGGGCTTGCCAGTGTGATTATTGGAACAAAAGTTTTAAAACGTTTTCGTCGGATTAAAGCGACAACAGCGGTAATTGTAGGAACGTTTTTTTATAAAGCCTGTGTATCCATTGCCATCGCTTTTGGAATGAAATCTTCTTATTTAAGATTGATCACAGCCATTTTATTCCTTGTAATTCTCATTCTTGGAAGTGGAAGAGAGAAGAAAAGAGCAATTGGAGCATGAGAAAGAGAAGAGCAGGTGAGAAATTATGTTGAGATTAAAGGATATTCATAAATATTATAATAAAGGAACTGTCAATGAGATGTGTCTTTTTCACAATTTTAATTTGGAGATCGCAGATCAAGAATTTGTTTCTGTTGTGGGAAGCAATGGTTCAGGAAAAACTTCTATGTTAAATATTATTTGTGGAAGCATACCTATTGACAGTGGAACGATCATGGTAAATGAAAAAGATATTACAAGGATGCCAGAGTATAAGCGACAAAGAGTGATAGGAAGGGTGTATCAAAATCCAGCGTTTGGAACGTGTCCGAATATGACCATTTTAGAAAATATGTCACTGGCGGATAATAAAGGAAAGCCATTTCATTTACAGCTTGGAACAAAGAAACATCGTATGGACTACTATCGAGAGAGTCTTAAAACGTTAGGACTTGGATTAGAAGATAAAATGGATGTGAAAGTGGGAGTGTTATCCGGAGGACAGCGTCAAGCAATGGCTCTTTTGATGTCCACCATGACTCCTATTGATTTCTTGATCTTGGATGAGCACACTGCTGCACTGGATCCAAAGACCGCTGAAATCATTATGGAGCTTACACATAAAATTGTAAAAGAAAAACAGATAACAACGATTATGGTCACTCATAATCTGCGATATGCAGTGGAGTATGGCAACCGTCTTTGCATGATGCACCAAGGAAAGGTGATTCTGGATAAGAAGCAAGAAGAAAAGAAAAAAGTAAAAATTGATGATATTTTAACTAAATTCAATGAAATAAGCATTGAATATGGAAATTAAAAAAATTTTTTTGTTTTTAATCTTCTTTTAATTTTTCTCATTTATAGTATATATATCAAAAGGAAATATGAAGTTGATAGATAATGCTAGATAGCATTAAAATGATATGTAATAAAACGGTGCTGAATTAAAGGAGGAAATACATTATGAAGAAAAATTTATTATCAAAAGTTGTAGCAATTGCAATGGCAGGAACTATGATGCTTACTCCAGTTAGTGTTTTTGCTGGTAGGGATGTAAAACCAACTAAAATTGATAAAATTTCTAGTACAAGTAAAACTGTTGACTTAGGAAAGAAATTTGAATTAAAAGTCTACACAAGCCAGTATAATGTAGAGGATGATTACTTTGTATGGTCTTCAAGCAATGACAATATTGTAGCTATTTGGGATGATGACAACAGAGGCGACGAAATGGAATTTAAGGCATTAAAATCCGGTAGTGCTACGGTTACATGTAAAATTCAAGGCACAGATGTGAAGAAAACTTGCAAAGTAACAGTAAAAGAGGGAAGAACTTATATTGATGTAGAAGACGAGAATGATTTTGAAGTGGAAGTTGGGGACAGCGAAGACATCGAAGCAGTAGTTCGTAACGGAAATAAGATTGTAAGCCGGAATTTAACTTATAAATCTTTAACTCCATCCATCGTATCCGTTGACAAATATGGCAATGTGTACGGCAAAAAGAGTGGAACTGGTAAAATTCAAATCTCTTCTAAAACAGACAGTTCTATTAAAAAAGTAATCAGTGTTCGCGTTGTATGGGATGACTAATAAAAAATGATAAAAGATACACATAAGTAACTGCTTTTGTGGAAAGAAAAATAGCTGATAAATCTTAAAGAGATTTATCAGCTATTTTTTTTAAGTCATCAAGCAAAGCATGAGAAACTCGCATTCCGCCATAACCTGTGCCAAGAAAGACATTTTGCTTATTGGTACCGTGGTAATCAGAACCCCCTGTTGGCAATAGATCATAAGGGCGAATCAGCTCTCGTAATTTACCGCTATTTGAGATATTGTGAGAGGAGTGGTAAACCTCGACTCCAGTGAGTCCGAACTCTTTTAACTGAGCAATTAAGGCATCTAGTTCCTCATAGCCAAGTTTATAAAGCATTGGATGAGCAAGTACAGCAACTCCGCCAGCTTTTTTTATGACATCGATAGCATCCATTGGAGAAAAATCTGGTTTTTTTACATAACAAGGGCAGCCATCTCCAATATATTTGGAAAATGCCTCATCCTTTGTCTTGATATAGCCAGCTTTTTCCAATGCACGAGCAAAATGTGCTCTTGTAATGACTGTCTTTTTATTATTTTCTTGAATCTGCTCCATCGTAAGTTCCATACCAGCTTCTGCTAGTTTTTGACGCATCTGCTCATTGCGAAATTCTCTCGCTTTTTTTAGCTCCTCTAATTTCTCTAAAAAAGTTTTATCATAGATGTCAACAAAATAACCTAACATATGAATTTCTTTGTTTTTATAGTGGCAGGAAAGTTCGATTCCAGGAATCACAGTAAGGGAAGTTCCTCTAGCAGATATAAGCCCTTCTTCTACACCGGATACGGTATCGTGATCCGTAATAGCGATAGCACTTAAATTTAATTCTAAAGCACGTTTCACGAGCATGGTTGGTGTATCGGTTCCATCCGATGCGGTTGTATGGGTGTGTAAATCAATATAACTCATTTTTTAATACCTCCAATCTAGGGAGCATTGCCTGAATGATACGGGCGGTTAATCCCCATATAATACGACCATTGTATTCATAAAAGGGAACGGGATACGTTCCTCCTTCAAAGGCATAACTAGTTTTATTAGGCATTTTTTCAAAAGGGAAGTTATCCGATGGCAAAATGGATACTGTATTATAATAAATATCAGGTTTTGTTGATTGAAAGAAGGAAAGAGGAACAAGAAAAGTTTCTGCCACCTCTTCTTCATTATAGGTTCCATGATAATCATGAAGCATTCCGATATGTGGATAGAGAACTCGATTGGATGGTGTGATAATAAAATCCGTTGCAGTCAATAATTCCACTTGTTTATTAGAAAGCAATAATTCTTCACAGGTTTCTCGAACTGCTGAATACTCTGGCGTTTCTCCTTCTTCTATTTTACCACCTGGAAAGCAGATTTCAGAAGGCTGTTGTCGTAGCGTAGAGGAACGGACTTCAAAGAGCACGTGGGGAGCAGTTAAAGATAGATGAGGAGAATGGTTGGGAAGTAAAATTGGAATGAAAATAGCAAAATTCCGTTCTACGCCCATAAAATCCAGTTTGGGTGAATAAGTATAACGCATGATAAATTCTCCTTTATATGTAAGTTTCATCCATATATTGTTATGATTGTTCCACAATAGGATATGTGTTCTATTATAATATGAAAAAGATCCTATGACAAGAAGTGGACAATGAAATAAGAAGTTTCGATTCAGAAATGGTAAAATTGCCGTTTTTTTCTTGCATTTTTGGTATCAATCGATTAGGATCGTAACACAGGATTATAGATATATAATAGAAAGGAAGTGTGTGTTGTGGGAGCGATTTTGCTATCTCCAATTTATATTTCAGTCAACGTTTATGTAGCATGGTGGTTATTACAATACATGAGTGCCTGCCATTATCTTTTTCAGTCATGGATCGTAAGAGGATGTGTCATAACCCTTTATGTGTTGATCTCTACTACTTTGTTGACATCGTTTTTAATACAAAAAGATCCGCTCCATAGAGTTTTAAAAGTGATCAGCAATTATTGGCTTGGCACGTTTGC
Organism: uncultured Eubacteriales bacterium; assembly: GCA_949284175.1. GTDB lineage: Bacteria > Bacillota > Clostridia > Lachnospirales > Lachnospiraceae > Scybalomonas. The sequence continues at coordinate 19,401 of CASDVE010000012.1, read as the reverse complement.
ATATATTTTAATGACAGTTGTATGTTTTGATCTGGTAAGAAGAGTGGGGAAGAAAAGTAGATGGTTACCTGAAACTTGGTTTGGGACAAGAAGGGCATTTTTAATCATTGGAGGACTTGCCATCTTAACCATTCTAGTTTTAAGTGTATATGGAATGGTGCATTCAAAAAAACTAGTTGTCGATCATCGAACACTTCATATACAAAAGGCGTGGAAACATTCAGAACTCACTGTGGCACTGACAGCGGATTGGCATTTGGGATATAGCATTGGCGAAAAGAAGATAAAGCAAATGGTGAATGCTATTAATAAAGAGGATGTGGATCTTGTCTGTGTGGCAGGAGATCAATTTGATAATGAATTTGATGCGATTCAAGATCCGGATAGAATTGCTGAAATTCTTCGAGGAATCAAAAGCACCTATGGGGTTTATGGGATACCTGGCAATCATGATTGGAACGAAAGGATACTAGCAGGGTTTACGTTTGATTCAGGAGAGGAAAAAGAGGAAGATGAGAGATTTGAACAGTTTTTAGATCGTGCCAATATTCAAATGTTAACAGAGCAAGTCATCTGTATCGATGATTCTTTTTATTTGGCAGGAAGAGAAGATCCCCAAAGGGCAAAGAAACTTGGAATCACAAGGAAAAGTCCAAAAGATCTGTTAAGTGGTTTGGATAAGAGCAAACCGATTCTTGTTATGGATCACCAGCCAAAGGAGTTAGCCCAATTAGAAAAAGCAGGAGCGGATGTGGATTTATCGGGACATACCCACGATGGACAAATGTTTCCGGGCAATCTTTTTACAAAACTTTTTTGGAAAAATTCAAATGGGGTCATAAAGAAAGGGAAAATGTATTCGTGTGTTACATCAGGAGTGGGACTTTGGGGGCCTGACATGAGAGTGGGAACGGATAGCGAAATCATGATTTTACATATAAAATTTGAGTCATAGGATTCATAAATTTTGTTCACAAATCATATAAATAAAGAATAGGTAGGAAAAATATCTATACATATTTATAAAAGTGGACAAAAGGAGGAATAAAAGATGACTTTATCAAAGAAAATGATGGAAATATTTCGAGGACTCCTGGCATCCTATGTGTTTACAGGGGTTGTACTAGCACTGTTAGCATTTGCCGTTTACCAGTTTGAAATGGGAGAAAAAATGGTGAACTTTGGGATTACCGCCACCTATGTTGTGGCAACCTTGATCGGAGGGTTTTATGCTGGAAGACATATTAAAGAAAAGAAATTTCTATGGGGAATTGTGTTAGGTGTTTTATATGTGGCAGTCATTGTTACCGCCTCTTTTCTTGTGAATCAAGAGATTGATTCTGTTTCTACAAGCATGGTGACAACTTGTCTGCTCTGTGTTGGTGGCGGGATGGCAGGAGGAATGTTAGGTTGAGAAAATACTTGAAAGATCGACATTCTAATGCTATAATAATTCAAGTTATATCATAGGATAAGGAGGCGTGAAGATGAAACATATCAAATCTTTAGCAACAAAATCTTTAAAAGATACTGTAAAAAAAGGCGGATGTGGTGAATGCCAGACATCTTGTCAGTCAGCTTGTAAGACATCTTGTACAGTAGGAAACCAGAGTTGCGAACAAAAATAATAACAGGTCTACTATCTGTTTTACGCAAAGACAACGAGCCATGCGAGAGCATATAGTTTACATATGGCGACTGTCTGCGAGTCAGAGAAGTTCGCAAAGCGTACTTTTCATGGTTAAAAACGAGAGAAAGAATTGACTTCTCATCGTTAGGTAAGGGAAAGCTTACCGATATCAGCAGGGTTTTTCATCCTGCTGATATTCACTTTAACATTAAATAGGGGCGGTTCAAAGCATGAGTTCTTTGGACAGCCTCTATTCCTCTGTTTAGAAAGGAGTTCATTATGGTACATCAGTACAAAAATAATGGATATAATATTGTATTAGACGTTTGCAGTGGATCGGTTCATGTGGTGGATGATATGGTCTATGATATCATTGCTCTTTATGAAGATCATGATACAGAAGAGATCATTGAAAAACTGCCACAGTACGATCGTGCTGATATTATAGAGGCGATTGAGGAAATCAAACAGCTTGTAGAAGCAGAGGTGCTTTTTACAGAAGATAATTATAAAGACTATATTATTGATTTCAAGAAGAGAAAAACAGTTGTAAAAGCACTTTGTCTACATATTGCACATGACTGTAATTTAGCCTGTCGCTATTGCTTTGCAGAAGAAGGAGAATACCATGGCGATCGCTGTATGATGAGTGCAGAAGTTGGGAAGAAAGCCATTGATTTCTTAATTGAAAATTCAGGAAATAGAAGAAACTTAGAAGTGGATTTCTTTGGTGGAGAGCCAACACTTAACTTTAAAGTGGTAAAAGAAATCGTCGCTTATGGACGCTCTTTAGAAGAGAAACACAATAAGAATTTCCGCTTTACTTTGACAACCAATGGAATTCTTTTAAATGATGAGATTATGGAATTTTGTAACAAAGAGATGGCAAACGTTGTCTTAAGTTGTGATGGTCGTAAAGAAGTAAACGACTATATGCGTCCATTTCCAAAGGGAAAAGGAAGTGCGTATGACATCAGTATGCCAAAATTCTTAAAGTTTGCAGAAACTCGTCATCAAGATAAATACTACATTCGTGGAACGTTCACACATCATAATCTGGATTTTGCAAATGATGTTCTTCATTTTGCGGATCTTGGATTCAAACAGATCTCCGTAGAACCTGTTGTATCTTCCGAAGATGATCCATGGTCAATCAAAGAAGAAGACATTCCAACAGTATTAGCAGAGTATGATCGCCTTGCAAAAGAAATGATCAAAAGAGAAAAAGAAGGAAGAGGATTTAATTTCTTCCACTTTATGATCGATTTAACAGGCGGTCCTTGTGTGGCAAAACGTTTATCCGGTTGCGGATCAGGAACGGAATATTTAGCGGTGACACCACAAGGTGATCTTTATCCATGTCATCAATTCGTTGGAATTGACGAGTATTTATTAGGAAATGTATTTGAAGGAATCAAAGAGAAAGAAATCTGCGATGAATTTAAACTTTGCAATGTCTATGCAAAAGAACAATGTAGAAATTGTTTTGCAAGATTTTATTGTAGTGGTGGATGTTCTGCCAATTCTTATAAGTTCCATGAATCTATTTTGGAACCATATGAAATCGGCTGTGAGCTTCAAAAGAAGAGAATTGAATGTGCCATTATGATCAAAGCGGCTCTTGCAGACGCTGAAGAAGGACAAGAGGCATAATAGAAAAAAGAATCCGCAAACTCGGATGAGGAGAAGATCAGTATTGATAATTCTATCTGAGTTTACGGATTTTTTCGTCTGTATAAAGATAATATATAAAAAGGAGAATTATGAACCGAGAACGAAAGAAGGAGAAATGGTTTTTAGCTGGAAAACGGGCAGATTTTTATGGGATAGGGCAGAAATTTCAAGTGGATCCAGTGATTGCCAGACTGATAAGAAATCGTGATGTGATCGAAGAAAAAGAGATTGAGCAGTATCTAAATCCTTCTCTTTTACAATTGCACGATCCGATTCTTTTCAAAGATATGGAAAAATCCGCTGAGATTTTGATGGAAAAAATTAGAAAAGGAGATAAGATTCGCATTATTTCCGATTATGATGTGGATGGGATCATGTCCAACTATATTTTGTTAAAAGGGTTTGAAACCCTATTAGCAAATGTGGATTATGAAATCCCCGATCGAATGCGAGATGGATATGGAATCAATGAACGCTTGATTCGAGAAGCAAAAGAGCAAGGGGTGGATACGATTGTTACTTGCGATAATGGAATCGCCGCCTATGATCAAATTGCTTATGCAAAATCTCTCGGGTTGACAGTGATTGTGACGGATCATCATGATGTTCCCTATGAAGAGAACGATGGAAAAAAGGCGTATAAAATACCACCAGCAGACTGTGTGATCAATCCAAAGCAAGCGGATTGCTCCTATCCTTTTCCTTTGATTTGCGGAGCTACTGTGGCATTAAAACTCATTCAATATTTGTATAGAAAAGCGGGAATCGAACAAAGAATAGAGGAATTAATTGAATTTTCTGCCATTGCAACCGTATGCGATGTGGTCGACTTAAAAGGAGAAAATCGCATTTTAGTAAAGGAAGGGTTAAAAAGGCTTAACCGAACACAAAATATTGGATTACAAGCTCTTATAAAAGCCAACGGGCTAGAGGATAAAACATTGTCCGCCTATCATTTAGGCTTTGTCATCGGCCCTTGCTTAAATGCCAGTGGACGGTTGGATACTGCTAAACGGGGATTGAAATTATTATTAGAAGAAAATATAGTACTTGCTGAGCGGATGGCAAAGGAAGTAAAAGAGTTAAATGACGAGAGAAAGGACATGACAGAGCAAGGGGTAAAACAAGCCATAGAACAGGTAGAAACCACTTCTTTAAGAGAAGATAAGGTGCTTGTGATTTACTTACCAGATTGTCATGAAAGTCTTGCGGGAATTATTGCAGGGCGTGTAAGAGAAGCCTTTGCTAGACCGGTTTTTGTTATGACAAAGGCAGAGGATGGTGGGCTAAAAGGTTCTGGACGTTCCATTGAGGCGTACTCTATGTATGAAGAGTTGACAAAGTGTAAGGAACTCCTCAGTAAGTTTGGAGGGCATCCGATGGCAGCAGGACTTTCTATGCCAGTTGAGAACTTAGAATTATTTAAAAAGATGTTAAATGAAAAGACTACCATGACAAAAGAAGATCTTGTAGAAAAAGTGGTGATTGATGTAGCGATGCCAATTGGCTATATCAATGAACGACTGATCGACCAGCTGGATTTATTAGAGCCATTTGGAAAGGGGAATCCAAAACCGCTTTTCGCACAAAAACATCTCCATTTGGTTACAGGAAAAATTCTTGGGAAAAATAAAAATGTATTGAAGTTTTTATTGGAGAGCGACGATGGATGTCAAATGGATGGTCTGTTTTTTGGAGATATAGAAGCATTCACAGAAAAGATTATAGAAATTTTTGGACAACAACAATTGGATTATTTATTACAAGGAAGGCAGAATAACATTTATATGGATGCCACTTATTATCCATCAGTCAATGAATTTCGTGGTATGAGAACGATGCAAGTCATCATCCAAAACTATCAATTCTAGCATTTTTATATCATAGAAACCATAAAAGGTTGCCAAGAAAAAAGTTTCTGTGTAGAATAAGAGAGGATTGTCTTTTCAATATTTGGTATAATAAAAGAAAATAGGACAGAGAATAAGAGGTTAAGGAGGAAATAATGAAACGAGATATTAGACTAATCGCACTTGATTTAGATGGAACTTTATTAACCGACAATAAAACTGTAACCGAACATACAAAACAGACCCTTTATAAGGCCATGGAACAAGGGGTGATTGTGATGCCTGCTACCGGTCGGGGGATAGAGGCGATTCCAGAAGAAGTGAAAGCCATAAAAGGAATGCCTTATGCCCTCACTGTAAATGGAGCAGCTGTTATGGAATTTGACACACGAAAAGTCCTCTATTCTGACTACTTAGATTGTGAAACAACCCTTTTAGCCCTTGACTATGGTTTTTCATGGGATGCGTTACCGGATGTGTATGTGGGAGGAAAGGCATATTCTGAGAGAAGTCGATTTGAGAATATAGAACATTATGTATCCGGTATTTTGCAAAAAGAGATGATGATCAAGAGCCGAACACCTGTGGACGATTTAAGGCAGTTTGTAAAAGAGCATCCAGACCAGATTGAAAAGGTAAATGTTATTTTTTATGATATGGATGAACGGAAAAGAGCGTATGAATATTGGGAAAAAGATGAAAGACTGATGACCACTTGTTCTATGGATAATAACATTGAATTAAATAGTAAAACAGCGACAAAAGGAAGAGCGTTAATCGCATTTGCTAAAACCCTCGGCATTCATCCAGAACAGATTATGGTTTGTGGAGATAGCAATAATGATTTAGAAATGATTCGCATGGCTGGACTCGGTGTTGCTATGGGCAACGCCATTGAGGAAGTGAAGAAGGAAGCGGATTTTATCACAAAGACAAATGAGGAAGATGGCGTAGCATATGCCATTGAACAGTTTGTGTTAGCAAAAAATTAGGAGAAAATCATGTATTCTTATACAATTGTACAATGGCTTTTGTTTTTTTATTGCTATTGTTTTATCGGCTGGTGCATTGAATCTTGTATTGTTTCGTTTACCCAAAGGCGGTGGGTCAATCGAGGGTTTATTCATGGACCTTTGCTTCCGATTTATGGAAGTGGTGCGATTATGGTTTTGGTTTGTACCATTCCTGTGAAAGAACATATGGCTCTTGTCTATCTATTTGGTATGATTGGGGCGACCATACTTGAGTACATAACGGGCTTTGCAATGGAAAAGATATTAAAAGTCCGTTATTGGGATTATAGCAATGAATTTTTAAATCTGAATGGTCATATTTGCCTAAAAAGTTCTCTTTTTTGGGGAGTACTTTCTATTTTTATGATCTATGTAGTTCACCGTCCAATTGAAAAAACCATTTTGTCAATTCCAACAATGGTAGCGTTTCTTTTGACCATAGGCATTACGATAGCATTCGCTATTGACTTCTATTATTCTGCGAAAACAGCACTGGATCTTGCAAAGTTGTTAAAGAAAATTCAAGAGATTCGAAACGAACTAGAGTCCATTGCTGTTCTTGTAAAAGACGAAGCGGTGGGAAATTTAAAAGAGCGATCTGCGGAAGCATTGGAAGCGTTAGTAGAGAAATCTCATGGTACGGTTCAAGCGATTAAAGAAAAACAGGCAATGGCAAAAGAAGGAAAAGAACAATTTTTACGTTTGCAAGAACAAAAACGTGAGGAATTGGCTTTCCGAATGAAAGCATTGCAATCAGAAAAAAATGAATTGTTAAAAAGGATTGGAATGGAACGGATTCGCCTGATTCGAAGATATCCAAGTGCTATGTCTGTTTCATTTAAAGGGGCTTTTGATGAAGTAAAAGCCACCATTGAAGATAAGTTAAAAGAGAGGAACCATCGAAAGGAGAAAGAACATGAAGAAAGTTGAAGATTACGTAAGAAGCATTAAGGATTTTCCAGAAGAGGGCATTATTTTTCGTGATATTACAACCGTTTTAAAAGATGCACAAGGATTAAAACTTGCTATTGATGGCATGCTTGATGTATTAAAAGATGTAGAATTTGATCTGTTAGCAGGAACAGAGTCAAGAGGATTTATTTTTGGTATGCCTCTTGCTTATGAGTTGAAAAAAGGGTTCGTTCCAGTGAGAAAAAAGGGAAAACTTCCTTGTGAAACCGTATCAAGAGAATATGATTTAGAATATGGTACAGAAACAATCGAGATTCATAAAGATGCCATTTTGCCAGGACAAAAAGTTGTTTTAGTGGATGATTTAATTGCAACTGGCGGAACTATCGAAGCAGCTGCTAAACTTGTAGAAGAGCTTGGAGGAGAAGTTGTTAAGATCATCTTCCTAATGGAGCTAGCTGGTTTAAAGGGAAGAGAAAAATTAAAAGACTATGATGTGGAATCTCTCATTGTATATGAAGGAAAGTAAGAAAATAAAATAGGTGTTTATGGGAGGGAATTTATGGATTGTCAACATGAATGTTGTAACTGCAAAACAAAACATCGAGATGAAAAAGAAATCAAAGATTTGATGAATCGTTTGAGCAGAATTGAGGGACAAGTAAGGGGCGTAAAAGCTATGGTGGAGGGCGAAAGATATTGTGTGGATATTTTAACACAAGTCAGTGCCATTCAATCCGCCCTAAATAGTTTTAACAAAGTGCTTTTATCCAATCATATTAAAACTTGTGTTGCAAAGGAATTAAAAGATGGAAATGAAGAAGTGATATCTGAACTTTGTAATACGATTCAAAAGTTAATGAAATAAAAATACGCGTATTTTTATAGAAAAATCTGAAAATGATGGAAAAATTTGAGAGGAGATTGAGAACAAAAACTTGATCTTCTCTTCATCCATGAGATGCAAAAGAAAATTTGTGGAATTTATGAAAATTTCGTTGACAAGATAGAAGAGAATCTTTACAATTGTATGGAGAACAAATTATTCGATTAGGAGGTTTATAATGAGACATTTAATCGACCCAATGGATTTAAGTGTACAGGAAATTGATCATTTGTTAGAAGTAGCAGATGATATTATTGCCAACCCTGTAAAATACAGAGACGTTTGCAAATATAAAAAACTTGCAACATTATTTTTTGAACCAAGTACAAGAACTCGTTTAAGCTTTGAAGCAGCTATGATGGAATTAGGTGGTAACGTACTTGGTTTTTCTTCTGCCAATTCATCATCAGCGGCAAAAGGAGAGAGTGTTGCCGATACGATTAGAACCGTTGGTTGCTATGCGGATATTATCGCTATGCGACATCCAAAAGAAGGAGCACCAACCGTAGCAGGAATGCACTCAACAGTGCCAATTATCAATGCTGGTGATGGCGGACATAACCATCCGACACAAACGTTAACAGACTTATTGACCATTCATAGAGAAAAAGGCAGACTCAATAATTTAACCGTTGGTTTTTGTGGGGACTTAAAATTTGGACGCACTGTACATTCTTTAATCAAGGCGTTAACTCGTTATGAAAATATTACTTTCATTATGATTTCTCCTGAAGAATTAGAAATTCCAGAATATATTAAAAATGATGTATTTAAGAAAAAAGGAATTGCTTTCCGTCAAGTGCGTACAATGGAAGAAGTGATGCCAGAATTGGATGTGCTTTATATGACACGTGTACAAAGAGAACGTTTCTTCAACGAAGCTGATTATATCCGTTTAAAAGATACTTATATTCTTGATATGGACAAGTTAGGAAATGCAAAGAGCGATCTTTGTATCTTACATCCTCTTCCAAGGGTAAATGAAATTTCTGTGAAAGTGGATGAAGATCCTCGTGCCTGCTATTTCCGTCAGGCGCTTTATGGAAAATATATCAGAATGGCGTTAATCATGGAAATGTTAGGAGTGAGTGCAGATGAAAATTGATAGCATTAGTAATGGAATCGTATTAGATCATATCAAAGCGGGCAATAGTATGGAAATCTATCATCATCTTGGATTAGATGAGTTAGATTGCAATGTTGCTATCATTAAAAATGTAAAAAGCGAAAAGATGGGAAAAAAAGACATCATTAAAATCGCTGATAATTTTGATCTTGATTTAGATGTGTTAGGATATCTCGATCCAGACGTCACAATTTGTGTGATTCGTGATGGAAAAATTGTAGAAAAGACAAAATTAGCTCTTCCAGAAAAAATCGTAAATGTAGTAAAATGTAAAAACCCAAGATGTATTACATCCATTGAACAAGAGATCGATCATATCTTTAAATTAGTGGATAGAGAAAATCGAGTATACCGCTGTGCTTATTGTGAAGCTGGTGTAACAGGAAAAGAATAAAAATACTATAATTGAAAAAAAGAAAGACTTCTGTATGATGTTTCATGCAGAGGTCTTTTTTGTTACGTACGGCGATATACCTCTATTAGATAAAAAATTTATAAAAAATATATAAAGAAAAAATGTAGGAAATCTTGCTTTTTTATGAAAATGATTTTATAATAAAAAAATACACTTTCTAATATTAGTGAAGTATTGGAGTAGAGCGATATTATTATTTTTCAATGAAACTAATAGAAAAGCTGAGATAATAAAAGAATGAGAAATGGAAAGTGAAAAGGAAGAAAGGGAGAGAAGAATGAAAGAAAGAGAGAAATTTTCCTCAAGGCTTGGATTTATCCTGATTTCAGCAGGGTGTGCAGTGGGGCTTGGAAATGTATGGAAGTTCCCTTATATTACAGGAATGTATGGAGGGGCTGCCTTTGTTTTAATTTACTTATTTTTTCTCATTGCATTGGGATTGCCCATTATGGTGATGGAGTTTTCTGTTGGGCGTGCCAGTCAAAAAAGTGCAGCAAAGTCTTTTAATGTATTAGAACCAAAAGGAACAAAATGGCATTTATATGGATATGGAGCTATGGTAGGAAACTATATGCTTATGATGTTCTATACGACGGTTGGTGGTTGGATGGTATCCTATGCGGTGAAAATGATAAAAGGTGATTTTGTGGCATTGAATACCGACAGCGTTAGCAATAAGTTCAGTGAGATGTTAGCCAATCCAATGGAACAGATTTTCTTTATGGTTATCGTTGTTCTTATGAGCTTTTTCATTTGTTCTTTTGGATTACAAAATGGAGTAGAACGCATTACAAAAGTCATGATGACTTGCCTATTTTTAATTATTCTTATTTTAATTGTTCGAAGTGTAACTTTAACAGGGGCTTTGGGAGGACTTAAGTTTTATTTAGTGCCTGATTTTAAACGAGTGGCAGAAAATGGGCTTGGGGAGGCTATTTTTGCAGCTATGGGACAGGCATTTTTTACACTGAGTTTAGGAATTGGTGCGATTGCTATTTTTGGTAGCTATATTGATAAAGAGTATACATTGGCAGGAGAGGCGTTAAATGTTGGCGTTTTAGATACGTTAGTTGCCTTTTTATCAGGTCTTATTATTTTTCCTGCTTGTTTTGCCTTTGGAATTTCACCGGATCAAGGGCCGGGGCTTGTTTTTATTACCCTTCCAAACGTATTTAATCAAATGCCAGCAGGAAGAATTTGGGGAACACTTTTCTTTGTTTTTTTAAGTTTTGCAGCCATATCGACGGTTATTGCAGTTTTTCAAAATATTATTGCTTTTGCCCAAGATCTTTGGGGATGGAGTTTAAAAAAGGCAATTGGAGTCAATCTTGTCCTCATTATTATCTTATCCCTTCCTTGTGTGCTTGGATTTAATATATGGAGTGGATTTGAACCATTTGGAAGTGGAACTACGGTTCAAGATTTAGAGGACTTTATTGTGAGCAATACATTGTTGCCACTTGGTTCTTTAGTGTACTTGTTATTCTGTGTGAGCCGGTATGGTTGGGGCTGGGATAATTTTATCAAGGAAGCCAATACAGGAAAAGGATTAAAGTTTCCAACACAAAAATGGATTCGTGTGTATGTTACCTATATTTTACCTTTGATCGTTTTTGTCATTTTCATTCAAGGATATTGGACAAAATTTGTAAAATAAAGAGAAAAAACGAAAGAGAAGAAGTGGGAAAATTCATTTCTTCTCTTTTTTTTAGTAGGTGCAGAGGATAGTTTATAACGGATAAAATAAAAAAAGTAATTTTTTTTAGAATAGATAGGAAATAAAATTCAGTAAAATTATTACAAAAAAGAATGAATACAGAATATTTCTTGAAATATCAATAAGAATAAAACAAAAAATCTTATAGTAAAATAAAAAAAGATTTTTACTTGACATTATCACTTTGTTACGGTAGAATAGTATCAATTTCAATTAAAAAGGTAAATGCAGTGATAAGGAGTAGTACTTGCAAATTTTTCGGCACAGAGAGGAATCGGTTGGTGTAAGATTTCGTGAAAGTTGTAAGGAATTAGCCTTTGAGCAGTGATGCTGAACAGAAACTCTTTTCTCAGTAGGTGTCAACGGATACTCACCGTTATCGGAGTACAATATTAGATTCTAAAGAAGAATTACGTATTGATGGAGTGCGAAACGAGAGTTTCGAATTTAGGTGGTAACACGGATGATTTATTCGCCCTAAGCAAGGATTTGCTTGGGGCTTTTTTTTCGCGAAAGTAACGAGTCATGCAAGAGCATTTATGCTCTTATATGACGACTGCTCGCGAACGTGAGAAACTCGCAAAGCGTGTTTCTCATCGTTATCGTTGTGAAGAGGTAAAAGCCTCTTAGGAATAGAAGGATGGAGGAACGTTTATGAAAATTACTGGAGCAAAACATTTTGTAAAAGCGTTAAAATTTGAAGGCGTTGATACGGTCTTTGCCTATCCGGGTGGATATGTAAATGATATTTTTGATGAATTGACACATCAAGATGATATCAAACTTATTTTACCAAGACATGAACAGGCACTTGTTCATATGGCGGATGGCTATGCGAGAGCAACTGGAAAACCGGGAATTTGCATTGTTACAAGTGGTCCAGGGGCGACAAATATTGTCACAAGTCTTGCAACTGCCATGTATGATAGTGTTCCTCTCGTATGTTTTACAGGACAAGTGCCAAGAGAACAGATTGGAAATGATGCTTTTCAAGAGGTGGATATTGTTGGAATTACAAGAGGTGTGACAAAACATAGTGTTTTAGTAAAAGATAGGGATGAATTGCCAAGAATATTAAAAGAAGCCTTTTATATTGCAACAACTGGGCGTCCAGGGCCTGTACTTGTGGATCTGCCAGCGGATGTGATGAAAGAGATTCGAGAGGAGCATTTTCCAAAAACAGTCAATATTAGGAGTTATAAGCCAAGCACCGGAATCCATGTAGGGCAGTTGAAGCGGGCGATGAACGAGTTAAAAAAAGCAGAACGACCAATCTTCTTAATTGGAGGTGGTGTTAATATTGCGGGAGCTGGCAAAGAATTAATCGAGCTTGTGAATAAAACAAAAGTTCCAGTGATTACAACCATTATGGGAAAAGGGGCGATTCCAACGAACCATGAGCTATACATTGGAAACAGTGGTATGCACGGAAGTTATGCTTGTAATATGGCATTGGAAGAATGCGATCTCATTTTTTCCATTGGTGCACGATTTAGCGATCGAACAACAGGTAATTTGAGTAAGTTTGCTCCAAAGGCAAAGATTGTACATATTGATATTGATACTGCCTCCATTTCAAGAACCGTAACAGTGGATATTCCGATTGTTGCTGACGCAAAAGTTGCAATTGAAAAAATGCTTACGATGGTACAAGAGGTGGAAAGACCGGAATGGATTTCACAAATTCACAAATGGCAAGCGGAGCATCCACTGCCAAAAGAAGATAAGCATAAGGAATTTGGACCTAGAATGATTATGGAACAGATCAATGAGCTAAAAGAAGATCTCATTGTTGTAACCGATGTAGGACAGCATCAGATGTGGACGACGCAGTATTTGAAGATGGAAGGAAACCGACAGCTTATTATGTCGGGAGGACTTGGAACAATGGGATATGGATTTCCAGCGTCTCTTGGAGCTTCTCTTGCTGGACAAAAGAAACGTATTATCTGTATCACTGGAGATGGTGGCTTTCAAATGAATATGCAAGAGATGGCAACCGCTGTCTGTTATGGAATTCCTGTTACTGTTGTGATTATGAATAATCAGTATCTTGGAATGGTTCGACAAATGCAGGAGTTATTTTTGAACCAAAGATATTCCCTCACTTGTCTAAAGGGGGATAAAGCCTGCACCTATCCTTCTGATTTGGAGAGTTTAGAAGCAGACTATGTTCCTGATTTTGTAAAATGGGCGGACAGTTACCATGTAAAAGGGTATCGAGTAAACGGAAAAGACCAATTGATAGAAGCACTGAATCAAGCAGGAAATATTACCGATCGTCCAACAGTGATTGAATGTATGATACATCCAGATGAATTAGTATTTCCTATGGTAAAAAGTGGAACATCATTGTATGATATGATTTTGGAGGATTAACGTATGAAAAAGAGATGGCTTTCTTTATATGTAGAAAATGATTCAGGAATTTTAGCAAAAGTATCCGGTCTATTCGCTGGAAAAGGATATAACTTAGAAAGTTTAACGGTTGGACCAACAGAAGATAGAACAATTTCACGTATGACGATCAGTTTGCTTGGGGATGATGCTACTTTTGAACAGATAAAAAAACAATTAAACCGCATGGTTGGAATTATCAAGGTCATTGATATGACCAATATTGGGATTCGAAGTCGGGAAGTATTGCTCATTAAAGTAACTTGTAGTCGAAAAGAAGAGGTGGATGAAGTCTTTCGTATGGCACAAGCGTATCAAATGACCGTTGCTGAGTACAATGGTGGTGATATTCTATTAGAGTGTATGAATCGGGATAAACATAATCAAAGAATCATTGAACAATTTAGACGATTTAAAAATATTGAGATTGTTCGCAGTGGCAGTGCTGCCATTGAATGGGATGTCAGACCAAGATTATAAGAAATGATAAGAAGTGGGAAGAGAAGAGTTCTCTTTCCATTTTTTTGCGTGTAAAATATAAATTAAATATAAATGCTTGCATGAAACACTTGACGGAAGGGTAGGAAAAAAATTATACTAATAATAAGAAGAGAGAAAGAGGGTGGATGTGATGAAAAAAGTGTGGAAAAAGATATTAAAAATAACAGGTGTTTTACTTCTTTTTGGAACACTTATCGGTTGTGATTCCACATCCAATATAGAAGAGGAGATAATTTTTGCTCCCATGATTGTCTACAACGGACAGAAGTATGAAAGTGGATATGATGACAGTAATTTACTTAATAAACTTCCAAAGGGATTTAAAAAGGCTGGAACAATCAAAGGTGTGGAAACTGATCCAGCAGTATCTCCTAAAAAAGAGGGCTATGCCAGTGAACAGGCATGGCAAATTCGAGGGGTGGAAAAAGGGACGATCATTTATGCGAATAAAAAAGTAGAAGGGTACATTATGACGGAAGATAACGGAAAGTATGTGGTGTATTCTTCAAAGGATAAAAATGAAGTGGATTATTCTGACTTTTTACAAGGAGTTCAGATGCAACCGACATCGAAAGAAACGATGGTTCAAGGATATGAAGAAGTGCAAACTTCGGAATTGACGATGAAAGAACTTGCTGTATATGAAGAACGTGGCAATCAAGTGCTATTACATAATAATGGAAAAGAGATAAAAAATGATCTGTTTGAAAACGAGCAAACAGGTGGCAATATATTAGTTGGTGTTTCCTTTATCCAAACGGAAGGAATTGTCTATGAAACGTCTTATTTTGCGGAGAAAGAAATGGGAGATAAGGAGTTGATGGCATATATTGAAAATGCGGAAGAGGAGCTCCTTGATATTGATAATGTAGCAGTAAGAAAAGGAGATATTATAAAACGTTTTTATTGGGAGTTTTATAGTGAAGAAGAAAAACAAATTACATTGGCATCTGAGTTTGTGTTAACACAGTCCAGTTCTCATTCCTCCATCAATGAAACCGATGGTTCGATTTGGAACGTGCAAGCAGGGAGTACATTAAAAAAGGTATTTGCTTCTCATATTCGAGCACAAGAAGTTGGGATCTATGCAGATTATAATTCCCAGTACTTGTTAGAATATGGGCAAATGAAAGCATCAGAAGAAGATACGAATTATGATACAGAGTTTTTGGATGATACGATTGTTCCATATCCGAAAGAACAAAGCGGATTCTCAGCAGAAAATCAAAGTAATCTGCCAGAAAATTACGTGAAGTGGAGATTCAAAAGAAGGTTGACAGAAGATGAAAAATTAAATACCAATCCAGCTTTAAAGGTGGCGAATACAAAAGGCAATTTGGATTTAAGTTTCCAATATATCATGGAAATAGCTGACGATACTTCTGCACTTTTTGATAGTCCTTTAAGTTATGATACTGGAAAGATAAAAATATCCGTTCCCGATCGATGAAAGGGAACGGATATTTTTTATCCTTATGCTACTTGGAGTGATAAAGAGCTAACATAAGATCTACCATCCGACCATAGCTTTGTACACCATCTTCTTGGTGATTTGCTTTTAAATAAAGATCGTTGGCTGATTCAGCAACGTCTGAAATGGTTCCTTCAAACTGATTCCAATAAAAAGAATTATATTGAATATCTCGTAATACTTGTTTGGATAGCTGATTGAAAATTTTTTGGTAGTCTTTCGTATCACCTGTACTATAAAGAGCATTTGTTGCATAGATAAAAGCGGAGAGTGTTCCACTATAACGAAGGGTTGGATCGTTAGAAGAGGAACATGCCATATAGGCGATAAATCCAGCTTCATCCTCTCGAATAAATCCTTTTAAGTGTGCTAGTTCATGACAAATGGTATATGGAATATTATAGCTTG
This sequence comes from uncultured Eubacteriales bacterium, assembly GCA_949284175.1. GTDB lineage: Bacteria > Bacillota > Clostridia > Lachnospirales > Lachnospiraceae > Scybalomonas. Next base: position 3,401 of record CASDVE010000012.1, on the reverse strand, counting down.
GTGCATCTTTGTTATAATTTGCCTCAATGGTAAAAGGAGAATACATTCCTGTTAAATTAAGATGGGACATTCCTCTTGAAAAGGTGACAGGCTTTGGATTTGGATAGTAGCCTGAAAATGCAGGATATGTTTTTCCAAGCTGTTCCATTGCCTTTTTTGCATCTTGCTCATAGGTAGAAGGAAGTTTTAAAAGTCCCTCTTCATCCACCTCAATTTGTTTGCTAAGGGTATTTAAATCCTTTGCTAGTTCTTCGCATAGAGCGGTTAAGTCCTTGACAGAAGAGGGCCTCATAGTAAGTCCAAAGTCAACAGCCACTGAGGTACGACGATAGTTGATGAGATCCGTAGCGTGAAGGAGGAAAATACCCCAACATACAAGAAAAGTGATGGCATAAATAATACGAAACAGAGATTGTTTTTTATGCGAAGAAGAGCGGTTTTGCCGAAAGGATAATTTACGGCGTTTTCCTCTCATGCTCTGAATGCGAACATAGATCCACCGAATGAAGGTAACCAATAGATACAAAAGAAAAGAGAGGCAAAAAAAAGCTAATACATAAAGAATCCATTCATAGACAGAAAATGGAATGGGAGAAAAGAGTCTTCCAATGGTATTTGGAAAGAAAGGAAAGATGGTGCTGGCGTACCAGTCGGCAAAGCCCTTTTTGTTCCAAAACAGTCTTAAAAGAATGGTGAGAACAAGTGGAAGGCATAGAATGAACCAGCGTATCATATGTTTTTTTGTAGATGTTTTTTTCATAGAGCACCTCATTTCTAGTGGTAATAATAGTAAAGATTACTTTGTATTATAAAACAAATTTTATGAGGAAAAAAGAGAAAATTTAGAAAAGGGGAGAAAATGATGCAGGCGTGGATTGTAGAAGTGATGGGAAAGTATGGATACTTTGGAATCTTTATGCTTATTTTATTAGAAAATATTTTTCCGCCAATTCCATCGGAAGTAATTTTGACATTTGGAGGTTTTATGACAACGAAGACTTCTATGGGAGTTGTAGGAGTCATTGGAATGGCAACTTTGGGGTCTGTGGCTGGAGCAGTGATTTTATATGGAATAGGAAGTATTTTAAATGAAGAGAGAATGATAAAAATTGCGATGAAATATAAAATCTTAAGAATTAAGCCAGAAGATATTGAAAAAACGATGAATTGGTATCGAAAATATGAATATAAAACAGTATTTTTTTGTCGCATGATCCCCATTGTAAGAAGTTTGATTTCCATTCCTGCTGGAATCGGGAAAATGCCATTGCTTCCATTTATTGTGCTAACAACCATAGGTTCTCTCATTTGGAATACGATTTTAGTATGTGCGGGGGCAGTGCTAGGGGAAGCATGGGAGAGCATTTTAACCTATCTTGATCTGTATTCCAACTTTGTGTTTCTTGCCATTTCCATCGGTGGCGGGATACTGGCTCTTTATAGCATGAAAATGAAACGAAAAGAAGGATAAAGAAAAAGAAAAAAGAGATTGCCATTCCCATCCGTTTTGTATGACTGGAGGGGAATTGACATTCTCTTTTTTTTGCATTTTTAGTCCACCAATTGTATCATGGAAATATCCGGTTCAATTAACAGGGAATAGTTGGTGTGATAGATAACGAATCCTGGCTTAGCAGAAGGCGGTTTTTTTAAGTTCTTGCGTTCGGTGTAGTCAATTTCCACTTTAGGAGCAGTACGACCTTTGGAATAGTAACCAGCAAGTCTTCCCGCCTCTTCAAAGGTGCGATCAGGAAGTTCTTGCCCTTGTTCTCGTTTTACAATGACATGAGAACCTGCCATGCCTTTGGCATGAAACCACCAGTCACCGCCATTTGCGAATTTAAACGTCAGTTCTTCGTTTTGATAATTGTTCTTTCCTACATACATATGGAAGCCATCGGAAGAAATATAATGGAATGGTTTGCTTGTGATTTTTTCTTTTTTCTTTCCGAGATAACGGCGTTTCATATAGCCATATTCCATTAATTCCTGTTTTAATTGTACAAGATCGCTTTCTTGTAAAGCGATATCAAGAGCGTTGCTAATGGATTCTAGGTGTTCAAGTTCTGACTTGGTTTCTACAATGAGATCCGTTAGGGCTTCATAGGTACGTTTTAGTTTATTGTATTTTGCAAAATATTTTTTGGAATTTTCCTGTGGAGAAAGGGTTTCTTCTAGAGGAATGGTAATCTCTTCATTGCTATAATAGTTAAGACAAGTAAGAGATTTTGCTCCAAACTCCAGTCCATATCCATAGGTATTAATTAATTCTCCATAGATACGATATTTATCTCGCTTTTCGGTATCCTTCAGTTGGCGAAGTTGTAGATCGTATTTTTTGCTAGCTCTTTCGATTGCATTTGAAACAATTTTTCTTAAATCAGCAGATTTTTGTCTAATTCTTGTAATCTTGCTTTTAAAAGCGTAATAGGATTCTAACACTTCTGAAATGGAATCGTAGGAAACCGTTTCATAGTCCCCATACATGGTAAGAGGAATGCTGGAAAATTCCACTGGTTCTTCTTTGCGAAATACAATATTTGGTGAGAAGTTCTCTTGCTTAATCAGTTCCATTACGGTTGTCAACGCAGAAAATAAAGCCAGTTTATCATCAGAAGTTAAGCTGGATGTGGAACTGTTAGAGTCAAGTCCTGCACGATAGCAGATCTCTTCTGCAATGAGAGGGCTAATACCAGTTAGGGATGTATAGATTGCCTTTGTAAGAGGAAGAGGCTTTTTGCAGATGTTCTCTTCAAAATAAGTAGGAGTTAAGGAAAAAGGAGATATTTTTTCCTGTGTTGGAGGGATAAAATATTCTCTTCCCGGAAGAACTTCTCTTACAGAACTCACTTGGGCTGAAATATGTTTAATGCTGTCAATAATGTGATCTGTATCATCAACAAAGATAATGTTACTATGTTTTCCCATAATCTCAATGATCAAGTGTTTAGTACAAAGATCCCCCAGTTCATTGAGATGTTCGATTCCAATGTTTACAATGCGTTCAAAATTTGGTTGTTCTATGGAAATGATACGCCCATTATTTAGATGTTTGCGAAGAAGCATACAAAAGTTTGGAGCGTTCATAGGATTTCCTTTTGTTTCCTCTGTTAAATAAATAAGAGGAAGGCTGGCTCCTGCGGATAAAAGGAGACGATGAGTCTCTTTTTGGTTTTTAATAACAAGAATGAGTTCGTCATTTTCAGGTTGGTAAATTTTATAGATTCGTCCTCCAAGCAGAGCCGATTTTAATTGGCTTACTACGCTTGAAATTACAACTCCATCAAATGCCATAGTAAAAGTCTGCTACTCAAAATATGGTCAAACATATCCATATTGAGATTTTTCCTTCTTCATAGAACCTCGCCTTGCCTAAGCTACTACGATTTGATCTGGTTCTC
>CASDVE010000011.1 GCA_949284175.1 uncultured Eubacteriales bacterium | reverse complement strand
AATAATCATAGAATCCATTCTTCTCTTGGTTATTTAACACCAAAAGAATTTGAAAAACATACCCTTAAAAAAGTTGTCTGAAAAAGTGTTGACAATCCAACTGGCTTGCTTTCGCTTCAAAAGTATTTATTTCAATTAATTCTTCTCCAAAATACTTTAATTTTCTGTCTATAATTGATAACAACATAGACGGTGCTTTATTCGCTAAAGACTTGCCAAATCGTTTCTTTCGCTTGAATTTTCCTTTCTTATCCTTTTCCGTATTTTTAGCACGTTTTTGAAGTCCTGCAAAATTCATCTTTTCAACATATACTTTATCCCCAAGGGATATAATATAGTTAGCCATACATTCATGTTGGTACTTTCTGATATCTGCTTGTTTTCTGTATAATTCCTTTAATTCATTTTGATATTTCACATAGTGATTTGACTTACTCCATACAATCTTTTTATAACCTTGTTTCTTAATCGTTCCATTTTCATTATAATTGTCTATGTTAGTTGCACGTCTTGACCTATCCATTTTTCTTAAAAGTTTCTGCTTTTGATTTTCAATGTTTTGAATTCTATCTGCAATCTCTAAGATTTTTACGTCAGATTGACTTGAAATAGCAATAGTAGAAGTACCAATATCTAAACCAACATCACCAGTTCCCATATAATGTTTTATTTTAATAGGTGGATTTCCTTTCAATACTATCTGCACATAATATTTATATTTATTCTTTATATATTTTCTAATAATTCTGCAATAACAAATATCATATTGGATTGCTTGATATTCATAATCATTATTATAGTCTATAACAACTGGTATCTTTAATCCGTTCCAGATAAGCATATCATCTTTAAAACGAATACCCGTTTTGTTAGATTTTCCCTCAAATGTATTAAAACTATCATATTTCTTATAATAGACTTTTTTACCATTGCCATAGAATAATTTATCATAGGATTTCCATAATTTTGTTGCAATCTTCTGTGCTGTAAAAGAGTCGATATTATCTTTGAAGTGTTTTTGTATTTTTTTAACATCTTCGTGAAATGAATATTCTGACATACCATATTGCTTACGGATATCATTTATTTGTTTCCAAATATCTTTATCCATTTTCTTATTACCAGTTAAAGAAGATAAAAGAGTACGATATTTCTTAGTTTTTATCATTTCCCTATAACGTTTTTGTGTTATATTAACCAAAGAATTATAAATTTTTCTCCCGATTTCAAATCTCTTATTTAGTATATCGTCTTGATATTTTTCTGTCCTTAAAGAAAATTCAACAATAAAGTTTGCCATAGTATTCACCTCACTTTCTTACTATCTTTTAGGCGTTTGCGAAACTCTGAGAACCGTATAAGTACTAGGTTTATTGAATATTGTTTTTTATCTCTCCTCACCAAATTTTCATTTTTTATATTCACTTTACATAAACATTTCACTTAATCTATATTATTTAGACCAATTTTTATACACTATGCATAAATTTGGGTTCATGAGTTTCCCAATTACCTATTAATATCTTTTCTTTTGATTTTCTACATATTTTTTAATTGTTTCACTACAAACATTCCCAGCAGTTGAAACAAAATAACTTCTAGTCCATAAGCTCGGCATTTTCGATAACTCTGAAAACTCTTCTCTAAGAACTTTACTTGTATAGCCTTTTATTTGTCGCATAATATCGGATGGGCTTAATGTAGGCAAACAATTTAAGAACATATGAGAGTGGTCTTTGTCACATTCAATAGCTATAATTTCTATTTCTAACTCCTTGCATTTTAATTTGACCAATTCTTTAAATCTTTTTTCTACATTAGGTATCAGAAAAATCTTTCTCCTGTATCTAGGACAAAATATAAAATGATAATTTATCAAAGATACTGTTGTGTTTGTATGTCTATAGTTATTTTCCATACTATAAGTATATCATATAATGTGTATAAAACTAAAATAAACATGCACTAAAAGATTAAAATAAATAGTGCTTTCATCCCATCCCTAAAGGAATGGGCTTTTCGCACTTAAATTGTAAAAAATCTCGCAAAGATTAAAATTCTCCACGAGATTTTTATAACATTTATTTTTTATTCAACACAGTTTCTATTGTATTGGCTACCGTTTCAAGTACCTTTACTCTTGCATAGTATTTATCATTGGCCTCCACAATATGCCATGGAGCATATGTGGTGGATGTTCGTAAAATCATTTCATCCACTGCTTCTTCATACTCCGACCATTTTTCTCGATTTCTCCAATCTTCATCTGTGATCTTCCACTGTTTCTCTGGATTTTCCATTCGTTCTTTAAATCGTTTTTCTTGCTCATCAGAATCAATATGCAACCAAAACTTTATGATAATGGAACCTTCATGTGCCAGATGTGCTTCCATTTCATTTAACTCTGTATAAGCCCGATTCCATTCTTCCGCTGTGCAAAATCCCTCAATCCTCTCTACCATCACTCTACCATACCATGTCCGATCATAAATAGCGATATGACCCGCTTTTGGAATCGTATTCCAAAATCTCCATAAATAATGATGTTCTTTTTCTATGTCATTCGGTGCAGATGTTGGATTCACTCGGTATCCCCTCGGATCAAGTGGTTCTGTTAGACGTTTAATAGCTCCTCCCTTTCCTGCTGCATCCCAGCCTTCAAAAGCTATAATAACAGGTACACGTTTTGCATATAGCTCACTATGCAATTCTTTTAACCGTTTTTGTACTTTCTTTAATCGCTCTTTATACTCCTCTTTTTCAAGAAAATGTGCCAAATCTACTTTATTTAAAACAGAAGTTCGTACTGCATCTTCATATGGATTGGACATCAGTTCTTTTACAGGACTTTCTTTTGTCTGTTTTACAAAATTACACGCTTCTTGTATTGCACCAATTACCGTAGATAGCACTTTAATTGTTGCAAACTCTCTATCTTCTGCTTCTACTATTGTCCATGGTGCCTCATCACAGTCTGTTCTCTCAATCATTTCATCAGCTAAATGAAGATATTTTTCATAATGTTTTTGACAGTGCAGATCCTCTTTTGTGACTTTCCAAGCGGTATCCTTTGATGAAAGCAATTTCTCAAATCGCTTTTTTTGTTCTTTCTTAGAAATATGCAGAAACAATTTGATAATAACCGTTCCATCTTGCACAAGCTGTCTTTCAAAGTCTTTAATTTCTTCAAAGGAATTCTTGATTCTTTCTTCCTCTGTTTCTTTTCTTGCCCGTTCGTTTAAAACTTTTCTATACCAACTGGTATCGAAAATGGCAATTCTACCTTTCGCTGGTGTTTTTGTCCAAAACCTCCATAAAAATGGATGTAATTTCTCTTCTTCACTTTCTTTTTCCGTAGCATACACACAAAATCCTCGTGGATCTAATGGTTGAATCAATTTATTGATTAATTCCCCTTTTCCAGAAGAACCAAATCCTTCAAACACAACAATAATCGGAATCTTTAATTCCTTTGCTTCTCGTTGCAAAGTGGACAGACGGGCTTCCATCTGGGTCTTCATGGTTCTATAATCTTCTTTTGAAATATGCTTATTCAAATCAATTTTCTCCATCATAAAGACCTTCTCCTTTCATTTTTATATTGATACATTCCTTGAAACTCCAGACTCTTTTTGTTAGTATCGGTCTTTGTTTTAAAAAATATTCACCGAGAACAACTGTCTTTTTTCATTTCTAAATTTTTATCATTCCATGTCATGATTATACAATATTTTCCATATTATGTCATGTCCTAACTAGAAAGACTATACTTCGGTAACTTCTCACGTTCGCAGACAGTCGCCATATGTGAGCAGACATGCTCTGGCATGGCTCGTTGTCTTTACATAAACGGTGAGAAGCACGCTTTGCTGACTTCTCACGTTCGCAGACAGTCGCCATATGTGAGCATAAATGCTCCCGCATGGCTCGTTGTCTTTGCGTAAATATAGAAAAAAGCCGGACAATTTTGTCCGACTTTTTTGCTCTACCCGAAGGCAATGAATTTCATTTTCTTAAAAGTACTTTCTACTTCCCCACAAACTACTTCTTTTTAGTGTCATATATTCTTCATATGCCATCTCCAAAATCTGTTTTTCATTTGAAAATTTCAGCAGATGATATGCTTCATGGTACTTATAATATCCACTGTCTATAAAGTATTCCTCTTTTTGGGGTTTACTGTAATAGCTGTCTGCCATCATCAGATACCAGTGAACACTTTTATTTACGACATCATTGACTGTATTAAAGCTATACTGGCTTTTTCCAATATACTTGATAATGGAGGCTGACACACCGGTTTCTTCTTTTACTTCTCTAAGGGCTGTTTCTTTATACTCTTCACCCGGTTCGACTGTGCCTTTTGGCAATACCCAGCCTTCATACTTATTCTTGTAATTTTTGTATAAAAGTAAAATTTTCCCTCGGAATATGACCACACCACCACAGCTTGTTGCCTCTATCATTGCAATCCCTCCTGGTCAAAGTCCTTTTGACTTTGGTGTGTTAATTACTATTTAGTATACCTCTTTTCGTTTTTCTTTTCAACTATTTTCCACGAAACTAGATATTTACTTATATTCTTTCCCGAAACTCCTAAATAACACTCATAGGAAAAAAGATTGGCATTTATCATACTATTTCTTATCGTTTTATGACTGATAAAGGCAATCATACTAAAAACTTATGATAAGCGTGATTTAAAATCTTCATATCCAAATTGCTTTTTCATTTCTAATGTACCATCACTTTTTTCTAACACGATAGCAGGCAATTTCATTCCATTAAATGTATTATTTTTTACCATCGTATAAATTGCCATATCTAAAAATTCTAACTGCTGTCCCACTTGCAAAGGTTGTTCAAAAGAATAATCTCCAATAATATCTCCTGCAAGACAAGTCGGTCCTGCCAACCGATAGGTGTATGCAGATTCCTTTGGCAAGAACGAATTTTTTAAAGGTGGTCGATATGGCATCTCCAATACATCAGGCATATGACAAGCAGCGGAAGTATCCAATATGCCTATTTGCATTCCATTTTCTACAATTTCTAACACCGTTGTCATCAGACTACCTGCTTGATAAGCAATGGCTTCTCCCGGCTCTAAATACACTTCTACTCCATATGTTTCTTTCATATGTTTGATACAAGAAATCAATAGTTCCCGATCATAATCCTCTCTCGTAATATGGTGTCCACCACCAAAATTAATCCATTTCATTTTATGTAAATAAGAACCAAATTTTTCTTCTACCGCATCCAATGTTATTTTTAGAGCATCGGCATTTTGTTCGCAAAGCGTATGAAAATGTATTCCATCCACGCCTTCCAAGTTCCCCTTTTGAAACTGTTTGATAGGAATGCCAAGCCTTGAACCTTTCGCACATGGATCATAGATTTCATGCTCTTCTTGTGTAGAGCATTCTGGATTAATTCGCAGTCCAATACTTTTCCCTTGCTTTTTTACCTGATCCTTATATTTTTCCAACTGTGAAAAAGAATTGAATACAATGTGATCACAATAGGAAATGATTTCTTCCATCTCCTCTTCTCGATAGGCAGGAGAATACACATGGTTTTCCTTTTTCATTTCCTCTTTTCCAAGTCTAGCTTCATATAGTCCACTTGCTGTTGCCCCATCCAAATATTGACCAATCAATGGATATAAACAATACATAGAAAACGCTTTTTGTGCTAGTAAGATTTTACATCCACTCTTTTTCTTCACTTCATTTAAAATCTTTAAATTTTTAATTAATTTTTCTTCTTGTACAACATAATATGGCGTTTTTATCATGGTTTATTTCCTTTCCACGAAAAATGATCAATCAACCAAAGTTGGATTTTCTTCAATGACCCAAGGAAGTCCCCAACGATTTAACGCTTCCATAAATGGATCGGGATCAAACTCTTCTATGTTATAAACACCTGCTTTATTCCATGTTCCATTTAAAATCATCATGGCACCAATCATAGCTGGAACACCGGTTGTATAAGCAACTGCTTGTGATCCGACTTCTTTATAACAGCTTTCATGATCGCAAACGTTATAGATATATAACTTTTTCTCTTTTCCATCTTTTTTCCCAATGAAAATACATCCAATATTTGTTTTTCCCTTTGTTCTAGGTCCTAAAGAAGATGGATCTGGCAACACCGCTTTTAAAAATTGTAATGGAATGATCTCTTTTCCTTCATATACAATTGGTTCAATCGAAGTCATTCCCACATTTTCTAAACATTTTAAATGGGTCAAATAACTTTCTCCAAATGTCATAAAGAAACGAATCCTCTTAATTCCTGGGATATTTAACGCTAAGGATTCAATTTCCTCATGATGGAGTAAATACATATCCTTTTCTCCAATTTGTGGGAAATTATATACTCTTTTTATTTCCATTGGTTCTGTTTCTACCCAATGTCCATCTTCCCAATAAGAGCCTTTTGCAGATACTTCTCGAATATTAATTTCTGGATTGAAATTCGTGGCAAATGGATAGCCATGATCCCCTGCATTGCAGTCTAAAATATCAATATAATTGATCTCATCAAAATAATGTTTTAAAGCATAAGCAGAAAATACACTTGTTACTCCTGGATCAAATCCGCTTCCAAGAAGTGCTGTAATTCCAGCTTTTTCAAAGCGTTCACGATATGCCCATTGCCATTTGTACTCAAATTTGGCTGTATCTTCTGGTTCATAGTTCGCTGTATCGACATAATGAACTCCTGTTGCAAGACAAGCATCCATAATGGTTAAGTCTTGATATGGAAGGGCGAGATTTAATACGAGCTGTGGTTTTTCTTTTTTAATTAATGCGATCAATTGATCCACGTCATCTGCATCCACTTGTGCTGTCGTAATTTTTGTTTTTGTAGTCCGCTGTAATTTTTCTTTTAACGCCTCACATTTTGATACCGTACGACTTGCAATACAAATTTCTTCAAATACCTCACTGTTTTGACAACATTTGTGAATGGCTACACTGGCTACTCCGCCACATCCAATGATTAATGCTTTTCCCATCTTTTTTTCTTCCTTTCTTTTCCTATCTATTTTTATCGCTTATTCTTCTATGAATTCCATTAACATCTCACGAATCACTTTACAAGCAACTGCTGTTGAAGTCCCACTTATATCAAGAGGTGGACAAAGCTCATTGACATCACACCCGATAATATTACAATGTGTCATGACAAGATGAATGGCGTCTAACAATTCTAAAAAGGAAACGCCACCTGCCTCTGGAGTTCCTGTCCCAGGAAAGATGGATGGATCTAATACATCCAAATCAATCGTAAAATACACCTTTTCCCCTTGCAATCTCTCAACCGTTTCTCGCAATCCTTCAAAATTAAATTTGTGCATATTGGTGTGAATTTTTGCCCAAAGAAATTCTTCTTTTGTGCCAGAGCGAATCCCAAAATGGTGAATCCTATCATCTCCTACAATTTCCCAACATCTCCGAATCACGCTTGCATGGGATAACGTAACTCCTAAATAATCCTCTCTTAAATCAGCATGAGCATCAAAATGGATGATATGAAATTCTGGATACTTTTTTGAAATGGCTCGAATGCTTCCAAGTGTGACCAAATGCTCCCCACCAATCATGAATGGGATTTTTCCATCTTCTAAAATAATATTCACTCGCTCTGTAATAGAATCTAACACTTTTTCTGAATCTCCGATTGGCAACTCCAAATCTCCGCTATCAAAAAATTTACCATCTTCTAAATCTTTATCCTGATATGGACTGTATGTTTCTAATCCATAGGATTCATTTCGAATTGTTTGGCTTGCAAATCTTGTCCCTGGTCGATATGATGTCGTAGAATCAAAGGGAGCACCAAATAATACGACCTCTGCTTCTTCATATTCATTGTCACAACCAATAAAATTCACTACATTTTTATTCAACATCTTTTACTAATTCCTCCACATAGATGGGCAGTGCAAAAACGCCACGATGTAATCTTGTCCCATAATATTTCGTTTCAATCCCTTTTAAATTCCATGCAACATCTCTTAAATCATCCAATGGATGGTATTTTTTTGAAGCGAATCCAAAGAGCCAATGTCCGGATGGATAAGAAGGCAAATGTGCCTGATAAATTCGGCTAATTGGAAAGGATTCCAAAATTCGTCGGTGCATTCTTTGACATTGATATGCCTCTTCTTGATAAAAAGGGCTTTCATTTTGATTGATCATAATGCCATCTTCATGCAAGGCATTATAACAATTTCCATAAAACTCTTTTGTAAACAATCCTTCTCCAACACCAAATGGATTCGGGGAATCAATAATAATCAAATCGTAGGCATCTGTTTTAGAACGAATAAAACGCAGTCCATCTTCATGATAAATCTGCACCCTTTCATCCTTTAAACTGCAAGCAATTTCTGGCAAATATTTATAACATACTTCCACTAAAAGCGGATCGACTTCTACCACATCAATCTGATCAATTTCATCATATTTAATCAATTCTCGAACAACCGCTCCATCTCCTCCACCAATAACAAGCACTTTTTTTATGTTTGGATGGACTGCCATTGGAACGTGGGTGATCATTTCATGATAGATAAATTCGTCCTTTTGCGTTAACGCCAAATCGCCATCCACAACAAGAATTTTTCCAAACTCTTTGGAATCCAACACATCAATTCTTTGATATTCGCTTTGTCCACTGAACAATTGCTTTTCTATCCGAATTGAAAGTTTTACATTGGGTGTATGTTCATCTGAAAACCACATTTCCATCTTATTTCTCCTTTATCACATTCAAATGCTCTATGTTTTCATCCTCTGGTCCTGTCATAGAACATCCTTTTTCTTTGGCATAACAAATGTAATGTAAGATTTTATCCGTAATCTCTTCCCCAGGAGCTAAAATAGGAATCCCTGGTGGATAACACATGACAAATTCACTGCAAACACGCCCAATCGTATCCTCTAACTTTAAGTATTCTTTTTCTGCATAAAAAGATTCTTGTGGTGTCATAATCACCATAGGCTCTATGTATTCTTGGGATAACATTCCTGTACTATCTTTTTGATAACGCCGTTTAATATCCGCTAATGCACTGACAAGCCGTTCCACTTCTTGAATGCGATCTCCGATGGATAAATACGCTAAAATATTGCCAAGATCTCCAAATTCAATCTGAATATCATACTCATCTCTTAATATGTCATACACTTCAATTCCTGCAAGTCCAATATCTAAGGTATGAATGGATAATTTGGTTGTATCAAAATCATATACACTATTATGGTTGATTAAATCTTTTGAAAATACATAATATCCACCAATTTTATTAATTTCCTCCCTCGCATAGTTGGCTAACAATGACACTTTTTGAAACTGTTCCCTTCCTCGAAGTGCTAAGTTTCTTCTCGATATATCCAAACTGGATAATAACAAATAAGAACCACTGGTCGTCTGGGTTAAATTAATGATTTGCCGTACATACCCAGCATTCACCCGTTCTCCAACAAGCAAAAAAGAACTTTGTGTCAAACTTCCTCCTGATTTGTGCATACTGACAGATGCCATGTCCGCACCTGCCTCCATGGCAGATACTGGCATATGTTCTCCAAAATAAAAATGTGTTCCATGGGCTTCATCCACTAACACTTTCATTCCATGTTCGTGTGCCATTTTCACAATACGTCTTAAATCCGAACAAATTCCATAATAGGTCGGATTATTCACAAAAACTGCAACTGCATCTGGGTTTTCCTTAATCGCCTGTTCTACTTGACTTACTTTCATACCTAAGGCGATCCCCAAATGGTGATCCACGTCGGGATTCACATAAACTGGTTTTGCTCCACAAAGTACAAGGGCATTGATTGCACTTCGATGGACATTTCTTGGAAGTATGATCTTATCCCCTTGCTTACAACAGGATAAAATCATGCTTTGCACCGATGACGTTGTACCTCCCACCATTAAAAATGCGTGTGCTGCACCAAACGCCTCTGCTGCAAGATGTTCTGCCTCTTTTATGACAGAAACTGGATGACATAAATTATCCAGTGGTTTCATAGAATTCACATCAATTTCTACACACTGTTTCCCAAGCAGTTCTACAAGCTCTGGATTTCCTTTGCCATGCTTGTGTCCTGGTACATCAAAAGGAACAACTCTCATTTTTCGAAATCGCTCCAATGCTTCATAAATTGGTGCTTTTAATTGTGAATTCTGTTCCATTCCATTCCCTCCTTTCCAGTTTTGCTTGCGTTTTTTTAGTTTCTCACGTTCGCAGACAGTCGCCATATGTGAGCATAAATGCTCTCGCATGGCTCGTTGTCTTTACGCAAAAAAACGCAAGCCATTGCATATTTTTATGCCTTGACTTGCGTTCGTTCCATTATCAATTCTATCATTTATATTTGTTTACTTTTATCCATCTTTTAAATAAAAATAAACTTTATGCAAAAGCATCTCTTTACAATACGAGCATTTCACAATTCCTACTAGATAAACTTTTATCAAACTTTATATTGCAAAAAGATACATTTATTTACATATAATTTTTATAAATGGGATAACAGGCATAGGGCTAGAGTCTATATAGCAAATATTTTACTTTTACTACTCTTATTGACCGTTTCACAAGTTGTACATGCAATATGCATATGAGGTTATAAAGTGACCAACTTATAAAATTTGAGCTTCTAACTCAATCAATAAGGCAACGAAAGTCGCCAACAAAATATTTGCATGGATAACTCTGCCAAAATGTCCTTCGTTTTCCATACCCTTGCATTATAATTCATTTTTTTTTATAATGCAACACTTTTTTGCTTTATAACGATAATTTTTTATCAGAGCACATTATTTTTGGCTAAAATAGGCGTCTAATACTTTACCTGCCACTGGAACAGCATAGGTACTACCAGCACCACTATCTTCTACAATAACAGAAATCGCAATCTCTGGATTATCCGCAGGTGCAAATCCAGTGAACCATGCGTGTGGATTTTTTCCTTCCTCATACTCTGCCGTTCCCGTTTTCCCTGCAACAGAATAGCTCTTTCCACTTAGCTTTGTTCCTGTACCACTTTTCACGACTTCTTTCATCATTTCTGTCAATTCCGTTGCTTCTTTTGCAGACATGACGCTTCCATAAGATTTCCCAGTATATTTACGCACAATACCACCTTCATAATTTTCAATCTGATCCACAAGATATGGTTTCATTACCATCCCACCATTTGCAACGGCGGATGTAATCATCACACTGTGAAGTGGTGTAATCCCTGTATCCCCTTGTCCAATGGCGGTCTGTGCTACTTCTTTATCCTCAGAGTGTTCGTTCAAAACAAATCGACTCTTTTTATATGGAAATTCTACTGGCAAAGCCTGATTAAACAATAAAGATTCACATAGATCATGAAACTTTCCTTTATCCAGTTTTGTTCCAATATTGGCAAAGGATGTATTACAAGAATTTGCAAAGGATTCTTTTAAATCCTGTTCTCCATGTCGGTGCATATTATAGCAGTGAATAGGAACTCCAAAGAATACTCCCTCCGATTCACAATCATAGTGATAATCATTAAAATTGCTATTCTCTCTCATATATTCTAATGCTGTCACAATCTTAAAGATAGAACCAGGAGGATAGATTCCTTGTGTAGCACGATTTAATAATCTTGAATTTTCTTTTTCTTCTTCGCTATTAATAAATGCCCAGTCTTCACTTAGGCTATTCGGATCAAAATCTGGTTTTGACACCATGGCAAGTATCTTTCCACTACTCGGTTCCATTGCAATCACTGCACCTTTATGATCTCCTAACGCCTCATACGCCACCTCTTGCAACCGACTGTTTAACGTGGTTACAACTGTATCACCTCTATTTTTTTCATTTTTTAAGGTGTGATATAGTTTTTCAAGAAAGTTAGCATTGGACGTCAATAGATTAAAATTCTCAGAAGATTCTAAACCATATTTCCCTTTTACTGTATACCCTACCACATGGGCATAAAGATTTCTAAATGGATATACCCGCTCTTCCTCTCCGTCCTCATTCACTTTTGTTTCTGCTAAAATTTCTCCATCACTACTTTCAATATTCCCTCGGATAACCGTTTTTGCAAACATATCCTGACGCTGATTTCTAGGATTCGTAATGATCTCCTTGCTATCAACGGATACAAAATATCCAATATACACCATAAGGACAAGAAATACTCCTGCAAATAAATAAGCTACCTTTAAGATCTGTCTGTTAATTCCCACTTGATCTCTTGTATCTTTTCTCCCACTCGGTGCTAAAAGAATATTTGCTCTATCTACTAGAGATTTTATTCCTCTCTTTTCTTCCCCAGTATCTAGGGAGTCCTTCTCTTTTCTTTGTTTGGTTAGAGCCAATGAATTCTTTTTTTTCTTCTTTTTACTCAACTCGGTTTCTCCTAATTCCTCTTGGACAAACTCTTTTTCTTCCTCTTGTTGTTGAAAAAAATTTTTTGCCTCTTTTTCAAACTCTGAATCAAAGAGATTTTCTATCTCCCTTTGTTCTCTTTGAAATCCTGTTTCCGATAGGATCTCTTTCTTGCTTTCATCCTTTGGCTCTAAAATTCCTAAGGCTTCTAATTCCTCTGAAGTTTTTTGCTTTCTAACAAACTCTTGTGCTTTTTCTCCTTCAGTTTCCCCTTCTTGCCTGTCTTTCTCCTCTTCAAACTTTTTTAAAAAGAGTTCTTCTTCCTGTCTTATTCGTGATTCTTCCTTCCACCTTAATTCTTTTTTATCGTTTGATTCTTTTTTTGAGTTCACATTCACTAACTCCTTTAACTCTCTTTCATAAACATCTCTATTTTTGTTGCTTTCTTACTTTATGGTTTTCTTTTTTCTTTTTATGAGAAAGAGATTTTTGTTGTTTTTCTATTTTTAAATTGTCGCTATCCTCATTATGTGCCTTTATATAAAGTCCTTGAATAATATTAAATACTAAGATGGAGCTGGCAACGGAACTCCCTCCATAACTTACAAGGGGCAGTGTAACACCTGTGGATGGAATAAATTTAGTCACTCCTCCAACGGATAAAAATACTTGAAAAATATAGCAGACACCAAATCCTAATGCCAATAATTTATAGACCATGATTCTATTTTGCATTGCAATATCCACAAAGGATACAAAACAACTGACACAAATGAGCAATAAACATAGTGCAAATAAAGCTCCAAGCTCCTCTGCAATGGCTGAAAAAATAAAATCTGATACAACAACTGGAATTTTATATGGCATTCCCTCATCAAGTCCTAAACCTAGCCAACTTCCCGTACCAATGGCAAACAACGACTGTGCAATCTGATTTCCTCCACCATCAATAATAGACCATGGATCTCTCCATGCCTCCACACGTGTTTGCACGTGTGTAAATAAATGATAGGCAATAAAGGCAGCCAGTCCTCCTGCTCCTATGCCAGCAATAAAATATAATTTCTTTCCTGTTGCTACAAAAAGCATAACAAGGTAGACAATAAAAAACAGTAATGCACCACCTAGATCCTTTTCCAACACAAGAATGATGACATGAGCACCCGCAAACAGTGTTGTGACAACAACATTTCGAAACTCATCAGACTGTGCTAACATGGATGCAACAAAGAATATAAATAAAATCTTTACAAACTCTGATGGCTGTAACATAAGAGGACCAAGTTTGATCCAGTTAACAGCTCCATTCTTCCTAGCTCCAATGACAAATACACTGGATAAAAGTACTAAACCTGTTGCTCCATAAAATAAATAATATTTTCCAAAGCCTTTTAATGTTCCCACTAGATAAGGTACTACAATAAAAGCAACAATACACACACAGACAATGAAATATTGTTTTACTGCCAAATCAAAATTCAATCTCGTCAAAATTGTGAACCCTAAAATGAGTAAAAAACACATATTATTTGTGATCAATCTTGAACCACTTGGATACAACTTTCCATATAGAATCTGCACTATAATAATAAAAATTGTCTGAGCTCCATAAAACCACAGCACATTTATCTCTTCCATCTGTAAATATAAAACGAGATAACAAAAGAAATGAAAAATAAATAATTTTTTTAATTGACGGCTCAACAAAATCTTTTGTCTATCCGCATTGGATGGTCTGAATAATGTAAAACAAGATAGGGTATATATAGCGCCCATAATGATAATCACATATTTTGACAAAACCGTAAGGATTGTTACCATAATGTTCTCCTATTCTATACCGCGTTTCCAGTGCCCTCTTGTAAATTCTTTTTCAGAAAAAGGAACTTCTCCTCCTTCTTGAAAAACAAATATCGCCTCTTTTATCCTCTTTTCTATCTGAGTTTTGTTCTCGTCTACAAACTGCAAACGAACTCTTTTGACAGAAAGGGAATCAATGGCGTCTTTTTGATCATAAAGACAAAGCGGTTTATCACTATAAATGGTATTATAACAATATTTGCATTGATTCATTACAAAAAAATCACTTTGTTTTCGATCTCGTAAAATAACAGGCTTTGTAACTCCAATACATCCCTTTGTCTGTTTCCATTGGCATTGGGCTGAAACCATGAGAGGAAGTCTTCCATAAACAAGCAGTTCACTTTCTTTATAATTCATATTTTTTATTTCATGATAGTTTAGCTCGATAGGAAGAACCGTTGTTATTTTTTTACCATCTGCATACTCTTTATAAAATTCTTCTGCTTGACGGTTATATTGATACATTGTATAGTCAAGAACCCATTCTTTTTGTTCCCAAAGATCTTTCGTTTCCTCCTTCATTTCATCGGATAAACGCACATATTCTTCAAGGTTTCTAATAATATACCCATCAAATCGATCACTGAGTATTGCTTCTTTCTCTCTTTCCCATTCTTTTTCTGCCTCTGTTCTAAAGATCTGTGGAAATGCCAAATAGCAACGTTTGTTCTCTTTATGAATGCGATCCGCAAGCCGTTTTGCTGTTTCCATTGTCATACCAACAAGTTCTAAATAAATAATAGACACTTCTTGAAATGCAAGAACCGTATCAAGCTGTTCTTCCTTGAATACAGAAACTACAATCTCCATTTTTTCTCTTTGGACTGCTTCTTCCTCTTCTTTGTTGAGCGTTTCAACACATTCTTCTTTATCAAAATTCTTCTCTTTGGCATCATATCTTCGATATTCCTTTGCCTTTTTTTCCTCCCATCCACGAATGCCTTCTCTTCTCAGCTCTTTTACTGCCTGCACAGGTAAAAAGATATTTCCTTTGATCTGCACGTCAATGGATTCAAAATAATATTCTGTTCCCCCTGTTTTGTTTAAAAGAGAGGAAATTTTTTCTTGAGTCATTGGTTGATTTTGGGCTGTTTCCACAACATTTCCAACAACTTCACAAGTTGCTCCCTTTCCAGAAAGAACAAGTTTTGCTCGTTTTCCTTCTTCAAAAATAGCTTCACAACGTAGTGCAATGCGATCTTGATGATCGTTCCATTGTTTTTCCATCTCTTCGATCAAATGCTTATTTTTCATTCGATAAACGGATTGTCCCACTCGAAGTTTTCGAAGGTTATTAGCATTTAGAGTAATTTTTTTGCCTTTTTCGCAGGCAACTGGAGAAGTTAGCTCTGCCATCGCCTGTTCTCCTTGACGAACTTCTAACACATCTTTTGGGTGAATGTCCTCTTTGCAAGTAAACACAATCTGATTGCCTTTTATCTTTTCTACTGTTCCTACCAATAACCCTTGATGATTTGGACGCTTCATGGACATCATATCTTTTCCATTATGTTTTGTATAATATCCATCTGTGAATCCACCTCGATTATAAAGTTCCATCAATTGTTTATAATCTTTTTCTTCCACATGATATGGTGCATTTGGATTCTCCCAATACAGATCCAGATATTTTCTGTACATTCTTGTAACCGCTGCCACATACTCCGGCTTTTTCATTCTTCCTTCAATTTTGAAAGAATCAATTCCTGCTTGTACCATCTGAGGAATTTCATCAATGGCACAGAGATCTTTCGGACTCAGTCGATAGGACTCTTCTTTCTTTCCTAACACTTCTCCTGTTTCACTTCTTAATTCATAAGGCAATCGGCATGGTTGGGCACAGCGTCCACGATTTCCGCTTCTTCCCCCAATCATACTGCTTAATAAGCACTGTCCAGAATAGCAATAACAAAGTGCACCATGCACAAAAGACTCTATTTCAAGACCACAAGCATCTTTCATTTTTCTTATCTCTTCAAAGGATAATTCTCTTGCTGGTACAATTCTTGTAACGCCACATTGTTTTAAAAAACGTGCGGACTCTGTGCTAGTTACTGTCATCTGTGTACTAGCATGAAGGGGAAGACTTGGAAAATGCTTATGCAAAAATCTAAGAACTCCCATATCCTGTACAATTGCAGCGTCTAATCCTTGTTCGTAAAATGGAGCAATATAATCATAAAGTTCTTTTTCTAATTCTTGATCTTTTAATAGAGTATTCACTGTTAAATAAATACTCTTTCCATGATAATGAACATAGTCTATGGCTTCTTTTAATTTTTCAGTTGTAAGATTTCCAGCAAAAGCTCTTGCACCAAAAGCAGAACCTCCCAAATAGACAGCATCTGCACCATTTGCAATTCCTGCTAATAAACTTTCATAAGAACCTGCTGGAGCTAATATTTCAGGTTTTTTCATTTTAAATTCTTCCTATTTTATTTTGATGATTCTTGTTAGCTACATAATTTTCCCCACCAATACATAGATCCTCTCTCATCCTATGCCTTTTACTTTGATTGGTTAGAAAGCTGTTCTTCTAACTGTTTCATTCTCTCTTGATACCCCTTTTCTCGTTTTAGAGCATCTTCCAATCTTCTTTCATATTCTTCTTGTTTTCTTTGTAAAGAAATCACTTGATTTTTTGCTTCCTGCTCAGAACGTTTTGCCACATTCAATTGGCTCTTTAGCTCATTTTCTGATTTTTTCATTTTTTCAAATTGAATCTTTAATTGTGTTCCTTCATCTTTTGCAACTTCAACTTGGACTCTTAATGTTTCTTCCACCTTTTGGTAATCAGCAAGCTGTCTTTTCACCTTTTCTACAAACTCATTGGCTTGCTTTACTTGGTTTCCAGCTTCCGTGAACTTCTCTTGATTCTCTTCTTCTTTTTGTTTTAACTGTGCAATTTCATCACACAATTTATTGTTTTGTTCTTTTAACTCAGATTTTGCACGCTGTGCCACTTGTAGTTGTGTGTTTAATTCTGATTTTTCTTTTTGATACACTTGCAACTGTTCTTGAAGCTCTGTTCTCATTTTTTGTGAAGATGCCAATTGAGAATCTAATTCCCCATTTGTTTTTCTTGCAGTCTGCAATTGCATTCTTAATTCTGTTTCTGCTTGCTTGCTATCTTCTATTTGAAGACGTAACTCATATTCAACTTCTCTGACTTCCTTTAATTGAGAACGCAAAGAAACTTCTAATTCTTTATGGGCTTTGTCTTTTTCTTGTAACTGGACTCTTAACTCTTGTTCTTTTTCTTTCATTTCTTCTAATTCAACTTTGAAAGCGTCCTTTTCTTGACTTTTTTTCATCAATTCAGACTGTAAAGAACTTTCAGATTGCTTCATCATGTCCAATTGATTTCTCAAATCAACTTCTGTTGTCTTTATAGATTCCAGTTGTTTCTTCAAACTACTCTCTGATTTTTTACGCGTTTCTAACTCCGTTCTTATCTCATTTTCAGATCTTGTCTTAACTTCCAATTGGTTTCTTAAGTCAAGCTCTGTTCCTTTTATGGATTCTAACTGTTCTTTTAGAACTTTCTCATGATTCTTTGCATCTTCTAGCTGAGTTGTTATCCTATCCTTTTCCTTTGTCGTTTGCTCTAATTGCTGTTTTAATACACGTTCTGACTGTTGGATTTTCTCTAATTCCATTTTAGAATGAGATTCTTGCTGTCTGCTATGTTCCAACTGTCCCTTTAAGCTATCTTCTGTCCTTTTAAAATGAGAAATCTGTTGTTGTAAAGAAATTTCAGATTTTGTTTTAACTTCCAACTGATTTTGTAAATTGAGTTCGGTTTTTTTCATAGATTCCAACTGATTTTGTAAATCCAGTTCTACCTTTTTCTTGACCTCTAACTCTTCTTTTATAGCTTGCCCAGATTTTTTTATTTCCTCCAGCTGATTTTGTAAATTCGCTTCTGACTTTTTTAAGTTCTCTAATTGGACTTTAAAACTGTTCGCTTGCTTTTCTGAAATATCCACAGTTTCTTTCAGTTTTCTATAACTCTGTTTTGATTCATGAAGTTGCTCTCTTAAATCATTTCCTTCTTTTTTTGCAGTTTCAAGCTGTTCTTTTAATCCACTTACCTCTTTTTGACTTGTCATAAACTGCATTTTTAATGTTTCTAATTCTTTTTGTTTTGATGTCAGCTGATTTTTTAAACTTGCTGTTTCTTTTTGAACAGTTTCAAATTCATTTTTTACAGTTTCTGACTGTTTTTTTGCTGTTTCTAACTGATTTTTTATGGACTCTGATTCTTTTTTTATGGATTCCAATTTTACTTTTAACTCATCAGATTCCTTTTTCTTTCCATCCAACTGAACCTTTGTTTGATTTAGTTCTTGTTTAGCAGTATTCATCTCTTTTTGAACAAGATCATATTTTTCTTTCCATTCAGTCGAGTTTTTCTTTTCTGTTCCTACTTGGGCTCGCAAGCCATCGCATTCTTTTTTTATCGTTTCTATTTGCGATTTTAATGAACTTTCATTTTTTTGGCTTGTTGCCAATTGATTTTTTAAACTATTTTCTGAGCGTTTGCTAGCTTCTAGTTGATTTTTCAGATCGCTTTCATGCTTTTTATTAGCTTCTAGTTGACTTCTCAGATCGCTTTCATGCTTTTTACTAGCTCCTAGTTGACTTTTTAAATCCGACTCTAGTTTTTTTGTCGCCTCCAATTGTTCTTTTAACTGAGTTTCTAACTTTCTTGATTCTTGAATTTGACTTTTTAAATTGTTTTCAACTTTTTGAAAGTTATCCAATTTTTGCTTAAACTCCAGTTCTGCTTTTTTTGCTGTATCCAGTTGAACTCTATATCCATCTTTTTCTTTTTGTATGGTTTCCAGTTGTGCCTTATAGTTTACTTCTGATTTTTTAAATTGTTCTAACTTTGCTTGAACTTCTTGCTCTTTTACTTGTACTTCTTTTAACTTCTTAATCGCATCTTCCTCTTGTTGCTTTGAAGTTTTTAACTTTTGTTCATAGTCTTTCTCTTTTTTCTGAGCATTCTCCAATTGAATTTGTAAGTCAATAAAATCATGTTTGACATCATAGAGTTTCTTTTCATTTTCCGCTAACTCTTTTTCTTTATCACTTAATTCGCTTATGGCTTTAAAGTAATCATCAGATAAATTTAAAGAAAGCAATAACTCTTGGTATTCTCTTGTCTGCTTTCTATATGTATCTGTATTTTTTAATGTTTCAATTTTATTATTTAGGTAAGCTGCCACTCTTTGCATATATTCACTGCTCTCATCTCCTGACACAGTGATCACCTGTCCATTGATGACAACTTGTACATTATTCTTTTGTGACATACGCATCCTCCAATCCAAAGTGTTCATAGGCTCCTAAAGAGGCAACTCTCCCTCTTGGTGTTCTCATAATCAGCCCATTTTGTATTAAATATGGTTCATAAACGTCCTCAATCGTTCCAGAGTCCTCTCCAATGGCTGCCGCAATGGTATCAAGCCCCACTGGACCTCCTCCAAACTTTTCAATCATCGTCATAAGCATGGCTCGATCGATGTGATCAAGCCCTAAAGAATCCACTTCCAACGCATTTAAAGCAGAGCGAGCCACATCATCGGTAATCACACCTTCATATTTCACTTCCGCAAAATCTCGCACTCTTCGTAATAGGCGGTTAGCAAGACGTGGTGTCCCTCTTGATCGCCTTGCAATCTCTATGGCACCTTCTTCCTTAATTCCCACATTCATCACTTCCGCAGAACGCATAACAATGGTTTTTAATTCTTCCATTTTATAAAATTCTAAGCGATTAACGACTCCAAATCGATCTCGTAATGGAGCTGTTAACATGCCAGCACGAGTGGTTGCTCCAACAAGTGTAAATTTTGGTAAATCAAGACGAATGGAACGGGCTGTCGGTCCTTTTCCAATCATAATATCAATTGCAAAGTCTTCCATAGCTGGATAAAGCACCTCTTCTACTTGACGATTCAACCGATGAATTTCATCAATAAATAATACATCACCTTCTGCAAGTCCGTTTAAGATAGCTGCAATTTCTCCCGGCTTTTCAATTGCGGGTCCTGATGTAATTTTCAAATTCACCTGCATTTCATTGGCAATAATCCCTGCTAGTGTAGTTTTTCCAAGTCCCGGAGGACCATACAATAACACATGGTCAAGGGATTCCCCTCTCTGCTTTGCCGCATCAATAAATATTTTTAAATTATTTTTTACTTTTTCTTGACCAATATATTCGTCCAAACTCTTGGGTCTTAAACTTCCTTCTGAGTTCAGATCTTCTGGAATAATCTCTGTTGTAATGATCCTTCTTTCCATGTTATCACCTTTTTCTATTCATTTCCTTTATTTGCTATTAGCATATGAAACTTTTTCCATCAGCTAATTGATAGAAAGGCGGTGGAATTAAAAGTTCCCATTCACCGCCTATAAAACATGAATGAGAAACACGCTTTGCGAGTTCCTCACATGATCTTCTTTAACGCTTTCTTTAAGAGGGTTTCTGTATCCATCGTTTCATGCCCTTCCACAGATTGAATCGCTCGAAGGGCATCTGCATTGGAATATCCAAGACTTACTAAAGCCAGCGTCACCTCTGTTTTGCTCTCCTCTTGTGCATTTTCTTCTAAAGGTTCTTCTTCCCACCGAAGAGCATCTTCTAATTTCATCTTATCTTTTAATTCTATAATCAAACGCTCTGCACTTTTTTTCCCAATTCCTGGTGTTTTTGAAATTGTCTTTACATCTTGGCTAAGAACTGCAAATCGAAGTTCTTGCACAGAGAGTGTAGATAAAATTGCAAGTCCAGCTTTTGGCCCAATTCCACTAATGGCAATTAAAAGCTGAAATGTTTGCAATTCCTCTCTTGTAGCAAATCCAAACAGAGCTAGGGCATCTTCTCTCACATAAAGATATGTATAAATCTTCATTTCACTGCCTCTTTTTGGTAGAGATAACAGCATACGCCCTGTAATCTTTATTTCATATCCAATCCCATTGTTCTCTAACACAACCGAATCGTCTGTCACATCTTCTAAAATTCCTTTGATATATGAAATCATTTTGTTTCCTCCGTCCGAACATACTTACGAAAATTATACCACATCAAGAGATTTATTGCCACATAAAACAGAAATTGATATACTACATAAGAGAACAGACATAGATTTTTTATCATACTTCTATACAAATAGAAAGGAGATTTTATGAAAGAATATAAAAATATAATTTCTACTTCCATTCCGCCATTTTTTCGTGAAAATTATATATTTTTTGACATTGAAACAACAGGACTTCATCCAAAAAGTTCTATGCTATATTTAATCGGTCTTTTATACTTTGATGGAAAAGTCTTAAGAAAAATTCAAATTTTTAATGAAGATGGAGAAACAGAAAAAGAAGTCATCGAATGTTTCTTATCCTATTTAAAAGAAAATACCACACTAATCCATTACAATGGAACAACCTTTGATCTCCCCTATATCAAAACTCGATGCGAGTTCTTAGGGATTGCAAAGGAAATTCTTGATTCCATCTCTCAATGTGACTGTTATACTTTTTTAAGGCCTCTAAAAAAGGTATTTCATTTAGATAATGGCAAGCAACAGACATTGGAACGGCTCATTGGCTTTACTCGCTCTGATCAACTATCGGGAAAGCAATTAATTGAACAATATTTCCTTTATCTGAAACTAAAGAAAGAATCTTATTTGGATCAATTGCTTTTACATAATAGTAATGATTTAGAAGGTCTTGCCCATCTTTCCTTTTTATTGACACTTTCTTCTAGCATCCATATGATTCCTGAACACCATTTTACTTATCATTGTTTTGAGGATAGCAACAACCAGTCATATATTGAATACAAACTTCCTCTTCCTTATACCCTTCCATTTTGTCTTTATGTAGAGAAAAATTTTTCGTTCTTTCTGCCCAAAAATCAGGGACAGAATCATAAGATGGAAGACGCTACTTCTTGTACCATTTCCCTATTCATACAGGAAGAAACAATACACATTCGTTGTCCCCTTCTTCATTCCGAACTTAAATTTTTCTATCCAAATTATAAAGATTATTATTATCTTCCCTTTGAGGATATGGCAATTCATAAAAGCGTTGCTTCTTTTGTTGATAAAGAACACAGACAAAAGGCAAAAAAAGAAACTTGTTATATAAAAAAAACCGGAACCTTTATCCCCTTATTTGAACCAATATCTGGCAATCTTTTCTACAAAGAATATGGGGATAAACGCAGTTTTCTATGCCTTGATTCCACTTACTCTGAATCGATACAAAAAGAATGGGTACTTCAAGTTTTTCGTTTCTTCTCTCTTCCAGAGTTTCCTCATTCCTTTTAACTCAACTTCTTAATACAGTACTTTTTATATGATAGGAAATAAATTTCCTATCATATAAAAAAGGGAGTACCTCTTGTAACTTCAATCGTTACAGGTGATACTCCCTCATTGTTATACGAGCTTAAAACAAGCTACGTATTTTTCATATAAAAATTATTCTGTCACTTCAGCTGCTTCTACTTCTTTTTCAGTATCTAATGCTTTTACGCTTAAGCTGATTTTCTTATCGTCTTTTTTGAAGTCAACAACTTTTGCTGTGATTTCTTGTCCAACAGATAATACATCAGATGGTTTTTCAACATGATCTTTAGAGATCTGAGATACATGAAGTAAAGCATCAACGCCTGGTTCTAATTCTACGAATGCACCAAAATCTGTCATTCTTGCAACTTTACCAGTTACAACATTACCAACAGCGTATTTTTCATCAGCGTTTAACCAAGGATTTTGATCTTCAAATTTTAAACTTAAAGCGATCTTATCTCCATCAATAGATTTGATAAGAACTTTCACTGGATCGCCAACTTTGAATACTTTTTTAGGATTTTCAACACGTCCCCAAGACATTTCAGAGATGTGAAGAAGTCCATCAGCTCCGCCTAAATCAATAAATGCACCGAAGTCTGTTACATTTTTAACTGTACCTTCTACTGTGTCACCTGCATTAATTCTTGCGAATAATTCTTTTTGTTTTTCAGCTTTTTCAGCTACTAATAATTGTTTTCTATCACCGATGATTCTTCTCTTACGAGGATTGAATTCGCTAATAACGAACTGGATTTCCTGACCAGCATATTTTTCTAAATTCTTTTCATAAGTATCAGATACTAAGCTAGCTGGAATAAATACTCTAGCTTCTTCAACAACAACGCTTAAACCACCGTCTAATACCTGTGCTACTTTTGCTGTTAACACTTCTTTGTTGTTAAATGCTTCTTCTAATCTCTTATTACCTTTTTCAGCTGCAAGTCTTTTATATGTCAACAGAACTTGACCTTCACCATCGTTAACTTTTAAAACTTTTGCTTCCATTGTATCACCGACTTTTACTTCATTTCTTAAGTCGATGTTTGGAGTGTTTGAATATTCACTTCTAGTGATGATACCGTCTGCTTTGTAACCAATATTTAAAATGATTTCGTCTTCTTTGACATCAATAATTGTACCTTCTACAACCTCACCATTTCTAATTGTTACTAAACTTTCTTCTAACATTTGTTCAAAACTCATTTCAGACATGCCCTTATGAACCTCCTTAATTATATTATTTGGGGTAGAAGCCCCTGCCGTAATACCTACGCTATTAATGGATTCATTGAACATTTTAAAATCCAAGTCATCAAGTGTCTGTATATAGTAAGTATTCGCACATTCTTTTTTACTTATTTCATAAAGCTTCTGAGTATTCGAACTGCTTCTGCCACCGATGACAATCATAGCATCTACCTCTTTTGAAATAGTTCTCGCTTCTGTCTGTCGTTCTTCTGTTGCATTACAGATCGTATTAAAAACATTTATATCATAACCCTTTTTTGAAATAATTTCAACTAGATCTTGAAATTTCTTGTAATTAAATGTCGTTTGGGATACGATACAAATATGTTTTTCTTCTGGAATTGTCAAGTTTTCCGC
The DNA here is from genome assembly GCA_949284175.1 of uncultured Eubacteriales bacterium. Taxonomy (GTDB): domain Bacteria; phylum Bacillota; class Clostridia; order Lachnospirales; family Lachnospiraceae; genus Scybalomonas. Next base: position 122,945 of record CASDVE010000011.1, on the reverse strand, counting down.
CTCTTGTACAGTTTCAATCACAATCGGCTCATTTTGACACCATCCTTTGATTCCCTCTACTTCCGGATGTTTATCACTTCCAATAATAACAATGACGTTATCTTTTCCGCTTTCTTCATATACAATTCTATGAATTTTTTTCACAAATGGACAAGTAGCATCCACAAGTTTTAGTCCCTTTTCTTCGATTAAATCATAGATGCTTTTTTCCACTCCATGAGATCTAATAATAATTGTTCCCTCATTCATGGATTTTAATTCCTCTAATGATTCAATTACTAAAACACCCTTTTTCTTCAAATCGGCAACCACAGTTTCGTTGTGGATAATGGGACCATATGTGTAAACTTTATTCTCGTCCGCGTGTTCGTAAACCTTTTCAACAGCACGTTCTACACCAAAGCAAAATCCCGCTGTCTTTGCTACTCTAATTTCCATATCGTTTTCCTATCTATTTCTTCTGATCATACTGCTCAATGATCGCATCCACCACTTCTTCAATCGTCATATGAGAAGAATCAATAAGCACCGCATCTTCTGCTTGTCTAAGTGGTGCAATTTCGCGATTCATATCCGCTTGATCCCGTTTTATAATATCTTCTTCGATATCATTGATATCGCAATCAACTCCTTTTTTAAGAAGTTCTTCGTATCTTCTCTTAGCTCTTTCTTTAGAAGAAGCCGTCAAATAAATTTTTACTTGTGCATTCGGAAGAACGCAAGTTCCAATATCTCTGCCATCCATAACAACATTGTTTTCTCTTGCAATTTTTTGTTGAATCTCTAAAAGTCTAGAACGAATTGCTTGATTGACAGCAATGATAGAAGCTGTGTTTCCGACTTCTTCTGTACGAATCAATCCTCCTACATTTTCTCCATTTAAAAGCACTTGCTGTTCCCCTTGTTCAAATTTCAAGGTCACTTCGATATTCTTTACTTCTTGTTCCAACACCTCTTTTTTCGTTACATCCAGATGATTTCGCAAAAAATAAAGTGCCATGGCTCGAAACATTGCTCCCGTATCCACATAGATAAAACCAAGTTTTTTTGCAACTCCTTTTGCAACTGTACTCTTCCCAGCTCCTGCTGGTCCATCAATAGCAATATTCATCATGTCTATTCCTCCTTAGCAATGTTCACCTGCCAAATGACCTGTTGACCATGCAATTTGCAAATTATATCCACCAGTTACAGCATCTAAGTCAAGCACTTCCCCAGCAAAATATAACCCTTTTATCTTTTTTGATTCCATTGTGGATGGATTGATCTCTTTTACAGCAACACCACCTTTTGTGACGATAGCCTCTTTAAAACTTCGCAATCCATTCATATGCAATGTAAAATGTTTTAATGCAGCAATAAGAGATTGTCTTTCTTCTCTTGTGATACTATTCACTTTTTTTGCTGGATCAATACCACTTCTTTCGATTATAATAGGAATCATTTTTGTAGGAAGTAATTTATCAAGACAATTTTTAAATTGCCGACCTCGATATGCTTCAAAATCTCTCAATAATCTAGCATCCAACTGTTCTTCTGTAAGAGCTGGTTTTAAATCGATTTCAATTACTGTATCTTCTTTTGATTCTTTTAATGGAAAATGGGAACTGGCACTTAATACCACCGGTCCACTGATTCCAAAATGGGTAAATAATAATTCACCAAAGTCTTCATAAATGGTTTTCTTTCCTCGCATAACTTTAAATCCAATATTGCGAAGAGAAAGTCCTTGCATCTTCTTACAGTCTTCTTCTTTTATATTCATCGGAACAAGGGCTGGAGCTACCTCTGTTACTGTATGACCTGCCTGTTTTGCAAATAGATAACCATCTCCTGTGGAACCTGTCTGTGGATAAGAAACTCCCCCTGTTGCCACAACAACAGAATCGGCATGGATCGTTTTTCCATTGCTGAGTTTCACACCGGTTACTTTTTCTTCCTGTATTAGAAGTTCGCTCACCTGTGTATGGTAATCCACTTCTACGTGCAAACGATGCAGTTCCTTTGATAAGGTAGAAATGACATCGCTTGACTTATCCGAAATCGGAAATACACGATTTCCACGTTCTGTTTTTAATGGACATCCAAGTTCCTCTAAAAAGTCCATCATATCATAGTTGGTAAATCCATAAAAAGAGCTATATAAAAATCTCTTATTGGACACAACTTGTCCTAGTAGCTCTTCTATATCCCCTGCATTCGTTACATTACAACGACCTTTTCCTGTGATAAAAAGTTTTTTTCCAAGTTTTTCATTTTTTTCGAGAAGAAGTACTTTTCTTCCTCTTCTTGCGGAAGTGATCGCACAGATCATACCTGCGGGACCACCACCAATTACAATGACATCAGCCATGTGGGTATCCATCCTTTTTTTGCATAGATTCTACGGTATCATAGACATCATATTCTTCCCAAAGACGTTCTAAGTCTGCAAGCCTTGTGTAAACGTCATCACGCTTTTTCAAACAACTTCCAATGACTAAAGCGTTGATAAGACTAAGAGGTGCTACAAGGGAATCCACGATTCCAATAACATCACTTTTTGCAATCAGATTGCACGTTCCATAAAGTGTAAGTGGTGATTGCATACTATCTGTAATCGTAATCGTTTTTGCTCCTTGTTTTTTTGCATAAGCCAGTGTTTCCACCGCCCTCTTTGAATATCTTGGAAAGCTGATGCCAATAAATACATCTTCTTTTTCAATTCGATAAACTTGTTCCAGCGTATCAAGCATTCCGCCTGAATCCACCACTTTAATGTTATCAAATATCATATTGAAATAATGTCCTAAGATTCCTGCAAGAAATCCCGAACTTCTAACTCCTAATATATAGATATGTTTCGCTTTTAGAATCATATCTAATGCTTTATTAAATTCTTCTTCATTACAGTCATCCAGTGTCTGTTTTAACTTTCTTCCATCAAATTGTAAAATAGAAGGAAGAAGATTATCTTCATCAACCTGTTCTAAGACACTTTCCATTCTTTGAATGGAGTTTGACTGGGTTCTTACAACGACTTTAATCGCCTGTTGCAATTCAGGATATCCGTCATATCCTAGTTGATATGCAAATCGAACAACAGTTGATTCGCTGACAGAGGCTTCTTTTCCAAGTTTGGCCGCAGTTAAAAATGCTGCTCTGTCATAGTTATCTATAATATAGGCGGCAAGGCGTTTTTGTCCTTTACTGAACTCAGACTGTTTCACCTGAATCCGCTGTAATAAATCAAGATTGTCTAGCTTGCTATCCATATTGAGTTCACACACTCCTCTTCCATAATCAATAGGTTTATTATAGTGAATGATTGATAATTTTGCAACTCTTTTATCCTAATTATTCATTCTGCTTGCGTTCAAAAGTACCCTTAATTCCCATTTCCTCTCTATATTTTGCAACTGTTCGACGTGAAATTTTGATTTCCCTTTCACAGAGCAATGTGACAAGTTTTTGATCACTATATGGTTTCGCCTTATTTTCACCATCAATGAGTTCTTTTAACACTTTTTTAATCTGTCCTGCTGTGACACTGCCTTCTTTGGAAAGCGTATTTTTCGGATTAACAGAAGCAGAGAACAGTGTTTTAATTAGCATGGTTCCATTTGGACACTGAAGATATTTTCCTTTGATTCCACGGCTAATTGTAGAAGTGTGCATTTCGATTTTCTCAGCAATATCCGCCATTGTCATTGGCTTTAACAATCCTTTTCCTTCAAAAAAATCTTTTTGCCATTCTAAGATAGCTTTTGAAATATTGAGCATAGTTACCCTTCTTTGTTCCACACTGCTCATTAAAAAACGCACCCGTTCTAATTTTTTACGAAAATATTGATAAAGCTGTTCATCCTTTGCTTCTTTCATCATTTTCATATAGTAGTTACTTAATTTATAATCTCCAATCCAGTTATCATTTAAAGAGATTTCCCACTCATTATCCTTATAAGTAAAAATAATATCTGGAACAATATATTCTGTTTTGCCAAGATCAAATCCCACAAGAGGTCTTGGGTTCAACTTTGAAATTCTCGCTATGTATTGGCGGACTTGACTCGTTGACAACTTCATCTCTCTTGAAATATTGCTAAGATGCCCCTGTGCAATATCATTTAAATGATTTTCAATCATGGAGATAAGAACTTCATCTTCTTCTCCTTCTTCTTTTAGTTGCCAAAGCAGACAATCTGTTAAATCCTTTGAAAAAATTCCAAAAGGCTCTAATTCTCTCAATTGAGATAAGCAATATTCTGCTTCTTCTACTGTTCCATGATTCATTTTTGCCACCTCAATAAGAGGTGTTTTAAAATAACCATTATCATCAAGACAAGCGATCATAAATCGGATCATATTGAGCTGTTTTTTTGTAAAATCCAACTGGTTTAACTGACTTAACAGATAATCCTCCAACTGATCTCCATCATAAACAGGAATTTCTCTTCTCTGATCGCTGTCTTCATGATAATCATTTTCCTCATAATCATGTTCCATTCCATGACTTTCATACCATTGACTAAATTCAACTTGGCTCATCTCTCCTTCTTTTGAGCCGGTATATTCAAGCATTGGATTCTCCATATACTCCCCTTGAAGAAAATCATTCAACTCCACATTATCCATAGAAAGAATATTCAAAGACTGAATTTGCGTTTGGGATAATAACTGTTTTTGCTCTAACGTATTTCGATACCCTATATCCATATCGTTTCACCTCAATTTTTCTCTCATGTAAACGCTTTTCATTATGTCGTTTATTTCTCTCGTTTATAAGCAGATAAGCAGTCATGCGAAAGACAAGCAACCTTTCTTATAACGCAAAACAATGAGAAACACGTCTTGCGAGCTTCTCATGTTCATGGCAACCTTTGCATTTTTATTTCGTTTTATCCACCAATTGATAAAAATCATAAAGCGTTTTCCTTATAATTTCTTGTTGAATGTTAATATTATAGCAAATATCATGCCAAAAGTCCATAAAAGATCCGGAAATGTATATTTCTTTTCCTCTTCTCATAAAATAGTGAAAAAAGAAGGACACCTTTTATATGAAAGTAAGGCAATCCAAATTGACTTGTATGTTTCTCATTCTCTGCCTATTTTGGAACTATTGCTCGCTTGCCTTTCCTATACGGATTGTCTATGGAGCTCCTCAAAAACAGGAGCAAACACAAACAGTTCCTAGCATTCGAGAAAATGAACTCTATGCAAAATCAGCTCTTCTTATGGATGCGTCAAACGGACGAGTTCTCTATGAAAAAGATGGTTACCACATCATGCCCATGGCTAGTACCACGAAAATTATGACCTGCATTTATACACTGGAAAATGGAAACCTTGATGATGTGGTTACCATTTCAGATAATGCTTCAAGACAACCAAAAGTTCGTCTTGGCGTAAAAGCTGGGGAACAATACACCTTAAGGGATTTACTCTACGCCCTTATGCTAGAGTCCTACAACGATTGTGCTGTTGCCATTGCTGAACATTTAGGTGGCAGTGTGGAACAATTTTGCTATGATATGTCCAATAAAGCGAGAGATCTTGGAGCTTATGACACAAATTTTGAAACTCCAAATGGTCTGGATAGTGACAATCATTATACAACCGCCTATGATCTAGCTCTTATCACCAGATATGCTCTTCAAAATGAAGATTTTATTCAAATTATAAATGAAAGAAGTCATAGCTTTCAAGAAAAAACAAAAGGTAGTTCTCACTCCGTTTATAATAAGGATGCTTTTCTTGATCAATATGCAGGTGCTTTTGGTGTAAAAACGGGTTTTACAGGAAAAGCAGGCTATTGCTTCGTTGGTGCTGCAAAACAGGACAACAAAACACTGATCTCTGTTGTTTTAGCTAGCGGATGGCCACCTAATAAAACTTGGAAATGGGCGGATACAAAAAAATTAATGAACTATGGATTTCAAAACTTTTCTTATCAAGAAATTGGTGTTGAAAACCCAAAACTAGAAACTGTTCCTGTGCTGGATGGACAAAAACAGAATGTTTCTCTTTATACAGATGCAAAAAAAGAACAACTTCTCATGATGCCATCGGAAAAATTAGAAGTAAAAATTAAAATTCCAAAAGAACTTTCCGCACCTGTGATCAAAGATATGCCCATCGGTTCTATCTCCTACTATTTAAATGAGAAAGAATTTCGTTGTTATTCTATTTATGCAAAGGAATCCGTAAAAAAAATTGACTATGGGTATTGTTTTCATAAAGTCTTAAAAAATTGGTTACAAGGCGTGCAGGGATAACCCATTACAAATATTGATCGATACCTATGCTTATGCTATACTGAGAACGAATTGTTCTAAAACTTCACTTTAGAAAGAGAGATGCTATGAAATTACAAAAGAACAAAAAGAAAAAAAGTTATATTTTATTTTTTACGACAGCGTTATTATTCGCTTTCTTAGCAACTGGTTGTCAAATCAAATCACTACAACCCATTTCTGATTCTCGCTTCATGCTTGATACCATCGTAACCATTACATTGTATGATTCCAATGATCAGAATATCTTGAACGGAGCTTTTGACCTATGTGAACAATATGAAAATCTTCTTAGCAAAACAAGAGAAAGTAGCGAAATTTATCAGTTTAATAATCGAAAAAATAATGAACCTATCACCGTTTCTGATGAAACAGCAGAACTCTTACAAAAAGGTCTTTATTATAGTGAAGTATCCGATGGAGCTTTTGACATTACAATCGCTCCTGCCTCTGAACTTTGGGATTTTAAATCAGAAAATCCACGTTTGCCAAATGCAGAAGAGTTAAAAGAAAAAGTAAAGGATATTGGTTATAAAAATCTGCATTTAGACGGAAATATATTAACTTCCGACGATCCACGTACACAGATTGATTTAGGTGCTATCGCAAAGGGCTTTATCGCTGATAAACTCAAAGAATATCTTTTAGAGGAAGGCGTTACTAGTGCTGTTATTAATTTAGGCGGAAATGTACTCTGTGTTGGTAATAAACCAGATGGTAGTAACTTTCATATCGGTCTACAAAAACCGTTTGAAAGCCACTCAGAAACCATTGAAACTCTCGCTATCGATGATCTATCCGTTGTTTCTTCTGGTATTTATGAGCGATATTTTAAAGTGGATGGAACTTTATATCATCATATTTTAAATCCTAAAACAGGATACCCTTATGAAAACAATCTAACTGCTGTCACTATCTTATCAGAACAATCTGTCGATGGAGATGGTCTTAGCACCACTTGTTTTTCTCTTGGACTTGAAAAAGGAAAAAAACTCATCGAATCTTTGGATAACACATATGCTGTGTTTATTACAAAAGATGGACAATTACATTATACAAAAGGATTTGAACAGTTTTTAGCTGAAAACGAGAATAAATAGTAGCAAAAAGACAGTTGTTGTACCTCATACTAACAACTGTCTTTTCTTCTTTCTCTATAAAAACAAGATGGACGCTGTATCAACACAGAGGCAACAAAAAGAACCTTTTTTTAATCCTTCCCATGCTTCCTCTTTTTTTACACTACACCAAATCTCTTCTTTCCATCTTTTATCCAATTTATTTTCAGATTCTACTCCCTTTGTTTTTACAAGAACATGGTACTCATAAGGCTCTTCTAATACATCTACAATCATCACCTCAAAACAATTGGTATTTTCCGTAATGTGTTCTTGCAGTTGAAGTTCTCTCTCATGAATCCCAATACTCTTTATCTCTCTGTCTTTTTCTATCTTTTCTTTCATTTCAAAAACCATACCCCACTCTATTGCCTCAATATGAAAATCATCTATTTTATTTGCAATCGATAGATTCCTACATCCTGTTAACCTTGCGGTCACTGGATCTTTTGGAAGGAAAAACACTTCTTTTGTCTTTCCAAATTGCAATACTTGTCCAGCTTTCATTGTCATTGTCTGGTCTGATAAACGATAAATTTCACTGCGATCATGGGATACCATTAAAATCGTTTTATCATAATAACTTAAAATCTCTTTTAACTGCATTTGCAACTGTTCTTTTAAATAAGAATCAAGGGCAGAAAATGGTTCATCAAGAAGCATAATTTCTGGATCATAAGCGAGCAATCTTGCAAGAGCCACTCGCTGTTGTTGTCCTCCGGAAAGCCTCATTGGATATTGTTTTTCCAAACCCTCCAATTTCAATAATTCCATCATTTCTTTTACTTTTTTCTGCTTTTCTTGCTTACTTCCCATCATTCCTGTCATAATATTTTGTTCCACAGTCATATTCGGAAATAACGCGTAATTTTGAAACAAATATCCAACTTTTCTCTTTTGAGGAGGAAGATTAATTTTTTTATCCGAATCAAAAACTACTTTTCCATTCAATACAATTTTTCCTTCATCCGGCGTAATCAGCCCTGCAATGGATTTTAAAGTCATGCTCTTTCCACACCCAGAAGCTCCCAATATCCCAAGCATTCCTGACTCCGTTTGAAACTCCACCTCTAGCATAAAATCTTTCAATTTTTTTCTAATCTTTACTTGAAGGCTCATCGTTCTCTCCTTTTTTTATGTCCACTCATTGTAAAATAATTCATAAGTAGCACAACGAGAAAAGAAAATATCACAATAATGAAAACATACCCATAGGCTCTTTCCATATGTCCCCCAGCCACTTCTGAATAAATAGCAAGGGGCAGTGTTCTCGTCTTTCCTGCAATATTTCCGGCAATCATGGCTGTGGCTCCAAATTCCCCAAGTCCCCTTGCAAAGGCTAAAACACCACCAGACGCCACGCCTGGCATGGCAAGGGGCATTTTCAGTTTCCAAAAGATTTTCCACTCAGACATCCCAAGTGTTCTTCCAGCATCCAGTATATTTTGATCCACTTGCTCAAAGGCTCCTCTTGCTGACCGATACATGAGAGGTAACGAAATAACAACAGCCGCTAATACCGTTGCTCCCCAAGAAAAGGCAATCTTCACACTGAAATACTCAATAAAAAACTTTCCAATAGGTCGCTTTACTCCAAAAAGATACAATAGAAAAAATCCTGCTACTGTTGGGGGTAAAACAAGAGGTAATGTCAAGATTCCATCCAATATCATTTTTATTTTATCATGCTTTAAGGACACAACCCACTGAGCGAGAAGAATCCCTAAAAAAAATGTAATAATAATCGCTATGATTGCCGTTTTCATCGATATGAAAATTGGCGACATATCCATACGTCTATTTCCCTCCTCTGTTGATACTGTTTTTTAACAACTAGGCATCCTTATTTATATCATAGGAATTCTATCATTTTAACATAAAAATGACGAATTTTCCTATGATATAAAAAAGAAGGGACGCTGTAAAATAATCTCTTTATTCTACAACTTCCCTTTTCTGTATCACAATATTCATCATCCATATTGTTCTTATCGTTTTCTACATTTTTTATTATGTAGTCGAAGTTTTACAGAAAGATTATTCTGTAATTGGAGTGAAACCATATTCCTCAAATACTTGTCCTGCTTCATCAGAGCAAAGGAACTCTACAAACTTTTTAGCAACATCCTTATTCTCGCTCTTATCAAGCACTCCAACTGGATACACAACTGGCTCTGCAAGGGTTCCTTCTGGTGCTTCTGCAATCACCTTCACTTTATCTGTTGTAGCTGCATCTGTGGCATATACAATTCCAACATCTGCACTTCCTTCTGCTACCCAGTTCAGAACTTCTGTTACATTGGTTCCAAGACTAATTTTGTCTTGAAGGCCATCCCAAATGCCGAGGCTAGTCAGTGCTTCTTTTGAATACTGTCCAACAGGAACACTTTCTGGATCTCCAATGGCAATTGTTGCTCCTTTTTCCACATCTTTAAATTCTTTTATATCTAATTCAGAACTTTCTGGAACGATCAAAACCAATTTATTTTCTAAACGATTTTTAATCGTAGATTGATCCATATAACCTTCTTCAGATAACGCATCCATCTGTTTTGTAGCAGCTGAGAAGAAAACGTCTGCACCTAACCCTTCTTCAATCTGTGTTTGAAGTTTTCCAGAACTATCATAAGTTCCCTCTACTGTTACGCCTTCGTTTTCTGCTTCAAACATAGGAATGAGTTTTTCTTTCATGGAATATTCTAGGCTTGCTGCTGCCGCTATTGTAATCTTTGTTTCCTGCACAGTAGAAGTATCTTGTGTTTGTCCTCCTGTATTATCTGTACTACTTCCACAACCAGCAGTCATTACCATCATAGCACATGTCATTACCATTGCTATACATTTTTTCCATTTTCTCATTATTTTTGTCAATCCTTTCTATTGTCATCTTGCTTTGATTAATTAATCTAAACAATATTATACAAAAGGAATTTTTGTTTTTCCGTTGCCATGGCAACATTTTACTATAAAATTTATAAAGCATTTTATTTACAAAAAGATAACAAGTCAAGTCATAACTTTTAAAGAAGAAAAACAAAATTTAATGTTGCTCATCGTTTTGTCTTGAAAGCTCACATCCTAATATCTGAAACTTATTTTTATGATATTTTAAAATACCATCCCGTTTCATATGAGCCAATTCTTTTGAAAGGGCACTTCGATTGACGCATAAATAGTTGGCAAACTGATTGCGATCAAAAGGAATTTCAAATTGCTCTGTTGCCTTTTTTCTTTGTTGAATTTCTAAATATAAAAGAATCCTCTCTCGTAAAGAACGGGTGGATAAAATATTAATTTTATAATACTTCCTTATATTTTCCGATGCAATAAACTGTAACAGCCTATTTTGCAACCAAACACGCTTACTCTCTTCAATCATTCCCTTTTGTTCTAAACACTGATAGGAGAAAGTCAGCAATTTCACATCCTCTAAACAACAAATAGAATATGGGCTGAATTTTTTATTTGTGCAGGCAATCTCCACTCCTGTTAAATATCCCACACTTAACTTTTGAAAGAGATGTTCACTTCCATCTGGATACAATTTCACAATCGCACAACTTCCACTCAATATAATACCAATTTGATTAACAATATCTCCCTCATAAAAAATGACTTCTCCTTTGCCGTATGCTTTACAATAACTATTTGATTGCTTTAAAAACGTAACTATCTCTTGATCTTCCATTTCTTTAAAAAACCAACATTGTCGTAAGATTTCTTTTTCTCTTTTTGTAAATTTCATTTACTCCATCCTCTCTTCATGATACAACAAAAAATCTTTCTATTTCTAGCCCTCCATAAAAGAAGATGGAGATTGCTCTCCACCTTCTTTTTTATACTGTATCAAAATTTTTATATAAAATAAATTATTATTTGTTGTGGTTTGGATACAACTTCTTTTCTTATTAAACCTTGTATTTCCGCCATTTTTGTTTCTCATTATACTCTATTTACCTTTAAAATTCAACCTTTTCTTTTATTTTACCAGCCGTTTTCTGTTTTTAATATTTTCTCGAAAAACAACCATTTTAAGCCATTTTCTCACATTTTTCAAAAACGAAGCTGGTACTCTACATAACAGTCTTATTGTAACAAAAAAGCACCCTTGAGCCATTGGGTGCTTTTTGTAACAATAATAGATTAGCGTACCATTATTGCCATAGGAACTACATAAGAATAGAAGGATATCCCACCTTCATTCTTACATAAGCATTATATAATATTTCAGCCAAATATAATACTGGTAAATAATACCATCAATTTACCATAAAATAACAAAGGTAGTCGCAAAATAAAACCTCTAAAATCCCTTATTTATCAGGATTTTAGAGATTTTATCATTTATTCATGCACAATGACTGGCATACCTTTTTCCAATTTTTCAAAAATCTTCTTTGCATTTTTAGGAGGTGTATTGACACAACCATGAGAACCACTTGTCTTATAGAGCTCTCCTCCAAATTCGGTTCTCCAACTTGCATCATGGATCCCAATATTTCCATTAAATGGCATCCAGTAATCCACTGGAGAACTATAATTTTCTCCGACTAATGTGGCATTTCTCTCCTTATAAGTGATTCCATATACCCCAACTGGAGTATCAAATCCTCTACTTACATTACCGGTAACAACATCCGTTTCCACATATACTTTTCCATTGACATAAAACCACATCTTTTGTTTTGTTATATCAATTTCCACATAGGTATCACCAATATCATCTACATCTCGAATATATCCTTTATAAGCATAGACTGGCTCTCTTTTCACTGTCTTACCAGAACGAATATCACTATCCAACTGTTCTCTTTCTCTACTTCTACTGATCATGTATCCATAGTTACCACTTGGTACTGTAATTTCTCTTCCATCGTTTGTTATAAACTGACGGCTTTTTCCAAGCGTATTGTATTTTTGCTCTAATGTTTTTATATACTCAATCTCCGCTTGTTCATCAATTACAACATTAAAATTTTCATCAATGGATAACCATTCATGAATCGTATCTCCATCCAGTTCTTCTGTTCGATCGCTAAAATCGTATGTAATCTTTGTTTGTACATATTGATTCATGACATCTTTAGCTTTTCCCAGTTCTTTTTTGGTTTCATCATATTCTGGTTTCTTATAGCAGTCAGCTTCTTCTAAATCTAGCTTTGTATCTCCACTTTCTACTGCTTCTATGATCAACTCTCGCAGTTCTTGTTCTTTTACTTCATTTCCTTGTACTGCATTTTGTATTTTGTAACTTCCATTTTCGTATTTTAAATAAGCATTTTGAGGTTTTACAACCTTTTCCTCATCTAAAGCATCCAATTCATCAATAACCTTATTTAATTTGTCACGATTATAGGTGATCGTCGCCTCCATCTCTTGTGTATCCTTCTTCAAACTTCCAAAAAACCAATTAAATGGAGATTGTTGATCTTTTAATTCCTGAATCTTTCCATCTGAAACATAGATTAATCCAATATCAGACGCCTTAATCTCTTCCTTTTTTCCATCTCTCTCGTAAAGAGTCAATTTATACTTGCTAATGTCATCAGCAATTCGCATCTCAACTTCCTTTACCGTTTTCCCTCCATAATTGACACCATTAATATAAGAACGGAAATAAAAACGACCATAAAATACAAAAATTCCTATGACATAAATTGCAATAAGTATACAGACTACTGTTAAAATTCCCTTTTTTATCACTTGTTTTCGTGTATCATCCATCGTAGTTCTTCTTCCTTCCATCGTATAAAATGCCCCACTCCACTGTTATACATTTTATCTATTATATTCTTTCGAGCACCCCATAATGTATGAATATTTCTTCTCTTCTATCAGCTTTTCACTTCTGCGTTATCATTATGTAAATTTAAGGATAACTGAACTTCCTCTTCGGCTTCTTGTCTTAAATTCTCCACTTTTACTGGATTGATTACAGGCAGATCCTCCATAGAAGTCACCCCAAAACTTCGAAGAAATTCCTCCGTAGTCCCAAATAAAAGAGGTCTTCCAATGGCATCCAATCGCCCTACCTCTTCTATTAAGTTATATTCAATTAATTTATTAATTGCATGATCACATTTTACCCCTCGAATAGATTCAATCTCCTGTCTTGTGATCGGCTGTTTATAGGCAATGATTGCTAAAGTTTCCACTTGTACGTTGGTAAGTACTTGTTTTTTCGGCTGTTTCACAACTTGAATCAGGGCTTCAAATACATCAGGATTCGTGCACATTTGATAAGAACCATTTAACTCTATAATTCTTATTCCTGATTCTTCCTTATCCAGACGATCCCTCAAATTGTGCAGAAGCTTTTTTGTCGTATTCTCATCCTGCTCAATGGCATTCGCAAGCTGTCCAATTGGCACAGCCCTTCCCATTGCAAAGAGAATCCCCTCCAACACAGCTTCCAATTTTTTTATCGTCATTCTCTTTTATCCTTTCCTAGTTTTCCAGTGAGTCCAGTATAATATCTCCAAAAAGCTCTTCTTGCCGAACAAGTAATGCACCCACTTTCATCAATTCTAATATGGCAAGAAATGTCACAACAACTTGCGTTCTTGATGCTTGTACTTCTAAAAGAGCACGAAAACGAATCTGTGTAAGCCCTCTAATCTGCTCCCGAATGGATTCCATCTTCTCTTCCACACTGACCTCTTCTTTTTCAATCTGTCCAAATTGACTGCGAATCGGATCGATTTTATCCGCCTGCCGTTTCATAACAGACTGAAAGATATCATGAAGTTTTGTTAAAGTCAATCCATCCAACAACTGGGCTAAATCCACCGGTTCTTCATAGGCGGATACTTCCTCTGGAATCGTTGGTACTTTATATAACACCTTTGTTGCATCCACCTGTAAATCTCTTAATTCTTCTGCCGCATATTGATACATTTTATATTCCAATAAACGTCTTACAAGCTCTGCTCTTGGATCTTCCTCCTCATCTTCCTCCACCTTTTCTTCCTTTGGAAGAAGCATTTTTGCTTTAATATGAATGAGAGTCGCTGCCATAACTAAAAATTCACTCATAATATCCATGTTCCATTCCTGCATCGTCCGCAAATATTCCAAATATTGCTCTGTAATGGAAACGATAGGAATATCATAGATATTTATTTTATTTTTGTCAATTAAATGGAGTAACAAATCGAGAGGACCTTCAAACACTTGTAGTTTAATATCTAAACTTTCCAAATTACTCTGTCTCCTTTAGTTCAATAATACATAATTCTGGGACATTAAAAAGACGAATTTTAATTGTATGAGTTCCTAATCCACGACTTAATATCATGTTATTTCCATTTTCTTCATAAAGTCCACCATCATATTTTGGAAAAATACGATACTGCGGTGAAATGACTCCACCCAAAAAAGGGAAACGAACTATACCACCATGATTATGGCCAGATAATGTCAAGTTAGCACCCCAATGGCTATATTGCTCAAAAAATTCCGGATGATGAGCAAGAAGAATCTGAAAGTTATCTTTATCACTTACTCCAACGTATTCTTCCATATCCTTATCTTTCATCACCACTTTTGTAAATTTTTGATAATAATATTCATCCAATTCTAGACCAGTAATGGTAATACCCCGTTCTGGAATTGTAATGGACTCATTGCACAAGACTTTAATTCCCATCTTATGAAGTTCTTTTTCGTACACACGATAAATATCATCATATTCATCTGGATTAAATTTCATCCTTGACTCATGATTTCCATTGGCGTAATAAATAGGAAATTGCATGGACAGATTTTGTAACAAAGTACAAGCGTGTTCCATGCCTTCTCCTTTCTTCCCAATCACCATATCTCCGCCAATTAAAATAAGATTTGGCTTTTCATCCTGAATCGCCTGTAATAATTTTGAATTTCCTCTGCCGTAACAATTATTATGCAGATCTGAAAGAAAGGCTATTTTCATACCAGACGCTTTTTTTCCAATCTTTTTATGACGAATCGTATATCGTTTTATCTTAAACGTGGAATTTTCATAGAAAATACGGCCAAACACCGCTACCGCTATTATAAAAATAACTCTAAAAATAAATTCCATAAATCTCCTTTCTGTATCGCATTTTATTTTCCCAGTGGTTCCACGCTATTATAGCATAAATGCCCCCATTTTAAAAGGGAAAAAGCTCTTGAAAAGGCGTGTCTTTTTCCTTTCCAAAAGCTCTATTCTAAAACGAAATATATTGTTCTATCAATCTCAAAAAACTGACCTTATAGGACATTTTTTCCACATCTTCCGCCGTCCGTAACAGCACAGTTCCAATTTCCTTTCCATTGGACACATAGTGAATGACCCCTGCTTCTTGACCTTTTTTTACTGGAGCTTTTAACTTTTCCTTTAACTCCATATTGGCAGTGACCTCCCCTTGCTTTCCATTTACAAATACATATCGAAATGGTTCTGTTGCCTCAATTTTCACTGTCTTTTTCATCCCTTGTGATACAGAAATTTCTGGAAGATCAGAAATAGAGTCTTTATCTTCATAAATAATACAGTTAGCAAACCCATAATCAAGTAGTTTAGAAGAATCCCTCACCCGTGATTTTGAATCAGGGCATCCCATAACAACAGCAATTAACTTAATGCCATTTCTCTCCGCTGTTGCTGATAGACAAAACTTTGCCTTACTAGTAGACCCCGTTTTTAACCCGGTTGCTCCCTGATAATGACGAATCAGTTTATTTGTATTTGACAGGGTAAATTGTTTTGCACCTTGTTTTGTCACATGGGTAATATCCTCCATCCAAATCGAAGCATATTCATGAATTTTTGGATATTTCATGGACAATTCCCTTGACATAATTCCCACATCTTTTGCAGAAGAATAGTGATTCTCATCGTCTGTAAGACCACAACAATCCACAAAATTTGTTTCTGTCATGCCAAGCCCTTTGGCTCTTTCATTCATCATTTTCACAAAAGCTTCTTCACTTCCTGCTATGTATTCTGCCATGGCAACGCTAGCATCATTACCACTTGCAATTACAATACATTTGATCAAGGTTTCAACTGTTTGCACTTCTCCCTCTTCCAAAAACACTTGAGAACCTCCCATAGATTTTGCGTGAGCACTCGTTGTCACTTCATCCGTTAACGTAATTTTTCCAGAGTCTAACGCATCAAAAATTAAAATCAATGTCATAATTTTTGTAATACTGGCAGGGCTTCTTTTTTCCTCGCTATTTTTTTCACTGATCACCTGTCCAGTTGTTTCCTCCATCAGTAGATAAGAGGGTGCATCTAATGATAGGACAGATTCTTCCGCAAACGCATTCGTTACAAAAAGAAAGGGTGAAAATAAGGAAAAAATGAGTATGGATGCCATGAACTGCTTTCCTCTTTTTTTCCATAAAGACATATTCATAACTGAAAATCTCCCATCTTTACTCTTGTAATACTATACGAAATCTCCTTAAAAAATATGCTTATTTCCACCCTGTGCTTTTTATATTTTGTTTGTTTTCTTTCTTAAACTTCCTATCTTCTGTTTTCTTTATGAAATATCTTGTATTCCAACTGCTTGATACCCTATCTTTTGAATCAATTGTTCAATCTCCTCATCCGTACAACTATTTTTTAAATAGAGATCCGCATTTTTCTGCTTTAAATGGACAATGGCATAACAACCATCCTCATTGTTAAAAGCGTTCTCAATTCTCATAGCACAATTTTTACAAGTCATTCCTTCAATTTCAATTTTTTTATGATATGGATAATGAGAAATATTTTTGTCGGCTACTTTCACTCTTTTCTCCGAATCACCTCCACCACAGCATCCATGGGATAATTTTTTCATATAACTTTTGATACTAAAAATCGCAATTATGATTAAGAGTATACAAATAATTGCTGTTGACATAACAAAGCCTCCTAGCTCTTCTATCTTTTATTTGATTTTTTCATATTTTTCTACGCAAAATTACATCTTTCTGCTAATACTTGTTCCAAAGCACTGGCACTACTCGTTGCCACATGAACGATTTGCACATTATTTTTCTTTGCCTCTTTGCTGGCACTCATTGCCATCTTATGGGATACCGTATTCGTAAATAAGATCATCAGATCAGGGCATCCTATTTTCTTTCTTAGCATACCATTTTCTTTTGCGAACACTTTCGCCTTACATCCATAGTTTTTACAAATATGTTCATATTGACATACCATTCTTTCATTTCCACCTACAATAACAATACTCACAACAAACACCTCGCTATTTTGCTTTCATTATTTCATTAAGTTAGTTTAAACTAACTTAATGGTAGCACAAATGAATTTCTCTGTCAATATTTTTTCATTTCCCTTCTTTTCTTTTTAAAATTCTCTTATAATTGCAACGCTCCTTCCATTTTTTGTCTTAATTTTGGACTATCCATCTTAGACGGATGCCATCCGTTGACCATAAGCACTTTGATCGCCTCGTCCGCCATTTTAAGCAAATCTGCATGATCATACACATCAGCAAGTATAAAGTCCAGTATTCCACTTTGTCTAACTCCAAAAAAATCCCCAGGCCCTCGTAACCGCAGATCTTCATTGGCAATGAAGAAACCATCGTTTGATTTATTTAGAATCGATAATCTTTCCATTGTTTCTTGCTTTTTACTTCCACTGATGAAAATGCAATAGGACTGATAGCCACCTCTTCCCACACGTCCTCTTAACTGATGAAGCTGTGCAAGCCCGAATCTCTCAGCATTTTCAACCATCATAACCGTAGAATTTGGCACATTAATTCCGACTTCAATAACCGTTGTGGATACTAAAACATCAATTTCATGGTCTGCAAATCGCTCCATAATATCCTGTTTTTCTGACTGTTTCATCTTACCATTCAGACAGGCAACTCGGATAGTTGGTTTTAA
The DNA here is from genome assembly GCA_949284175.1 of uncultured Eubacteriales bacterium. GTDB lineage: Bacteria > Bacillota > Clostridia > Lachnospirales > Lachnospiraceae > Scybalomonas. Next base: position 104,665 of record CASDVE010000011.1, on the reverse strand, counting down.
CTGTTGTTGCAATTTTATTGTATAGTCCGTAACATTTTCTGCTTCAATGGTTTCACTTTCTTCAACCATTGGACAGATCACATAAGCCTGTCTTCCAAGCTCTACTTGATTTTCAATAAAGCGATATGCTTTTGGTCGATAGCTTGTATCAACTACGCAGTTTTTAATGGGTAGACGATTGGCAGGCAATTCATCAATCACAGAAATATCCAGATCCCCGTATAAAATAATAGCTAACGTTCTCGGAATTGGTGTGGCACTCATAACAAGTACATGAGGTTCTCTTCCTTTACAAGCCAAAGCCTCACGCTGTCTAACGCCAAAGCGATGTTGTTCATCGGTGATAACAAGAGCTAGATTGGCGTATTCCACATTTTCTTGGATAAGAGCATGGGTTCCAATAATCAGATCTAACTCATGTAACTTTAGCTGTTCATAAATTCTCCTCTTCTCGGATGCCTTTGTAGAACCAGTGAGCAGACCAATTCTCACCCCATAAGGCTCTAGCAATGTAACTGCCGTTTCAAAGTGCTGTCTAGCAAGTACTTCTGTTGGAACCATCAATGCTCCCTGATATCCGGATTTTACGGTATCAAGCAAAGATAAAATAGCAAGAATTGTTTTACCAGAACCAACATCCCCTTGTACAAGCCGATTCATAATCGTCTTCCCTGCTAAATCTTTTTTAATCTCTTCATACGCTCTTGTTTGTGCACCTGTTAACGAATATGGCAGTTTTGAAAGCAAGTCTTTTGTTTCTTTGGCTTGTACGATTGGATGATGGTTTTCTACTACAATAGTCTGTTCTTTCATTAAATACATGGCCGATAGAAATAAAAAAAACTCATCAAAGATCAATCGCTTCTTTGCCTCAATTAATCGCTCTTTGCTCACTGGAAAATGAACTTCTGCTAAGGAATCTTGGTATCCCCATAACCTGTATTTTTCCAACACTTCTTTTGGCATATATTCTTTTTGTCCTCGAATATATGGCATGGCCTGCAACATAGCTTTTTGTACTGTTTTATTTGTCAACCCTTCCGTCAAAGAATATACCGGTTGCAATGTAGTACGCATCTGCTCATACTGTTCTTCTGTATAATATTCTGGATGCTCTAGCGTATATCTTCCTTGTTTCCAAATTGGGGTTCCCACACAAATCCATGTCTGCCCTACATGAAAGACTTTCTTTAAAAATGGCATATTGTACCACATGAGGGTCACCTTTCCCGACAGATCTCCCGCTGTGCAAGTGACAATTCGAAATTTCTTTACTAACTTTACAAGAACTTGGGATGAAATGACAAGGCGAAATGCCATCCGCTCTCCTTCTTTTGCCTCACTGAGTAACACTGGTTCTTCATATGTTAAATAATATCTTGGATAAAAATTAGTCAGATCTTCTACGGTATGAACCTTCAATCGTTTAAATAAAGCAGTCGTTTTTTCTCCAACTCCTTTTAAATTGGATACTAAATCATTTCCTTCCATAATAACCTTTATTTCCTTTTCTCATCACATATTCTTTCAAGCAATGCTGTACAACCCTTTAACACATCTTCATATGTTTTATCAAAATCTCCTGTATACCACGGATCATCAATATCCTTTGGATTGTCAGTAAAGTCCAATAAACGATACACTTTATGTTTTGGATCGCTACCAATAATCTTTAGTATATTTCTAATATTCCATTGCTCCATTCCGATTAAATAATCATACGCTTGATAATCCTCTTTTGTCAGCTGAATGGCATATTTTCCCTTTGTGGAAATTCCATATTGTGCTAATTTATTTCTCGTTCCATGATGGACGGGATTGCCAATTTCTTCACGGCTGGTTGCCGCAGATGCGATGAAAAAATCATCGCTAAGACCACGTTTTGAAACGAGATCCTTCATAACAAATTCGGCCATTGGCGAACGGCAGATGTTGCCGTGGCAGATGAATAATATTTTAATCATATATCTAAAACTCCTTATTTTCCTTAGTTTTTCGCTGATAAGGAAGTATTCACAACAACTTATCACTAACACTGAAAGACAGGTCTACAAATGTATACGGAGAACTTACCATTTTATATGATAGGCCTCCATATTTTATAGACTAAAAATGGATTTATTAAAACCCCCTTCTTCAGCTAATGCTCTAACTTTAGCTGACAATATTTTTGTAAAATCAAGTTTACGACTTAACGCTATTGCTAATTCTTGTACTGTCATTAAGACTATATTGACAGTTCTGCCATTTGCGAATGTAGCTAATGCTTCATCAGAAAAGCCAGAAAAGCTAATGAACAATCCTCTTGTAAATCCCGACTTTGAAGAAACTTTTTCATTAAAAATAACTAAGTCTCCTTTGTCAACTTTTTTGTTTGTCCATTTTGCTTCTAGTAAATAAACTTCATTGTGCAAAATAAAACTTCCATCAATTTGTTCACCAACTATTTTAAAACTACTTCGTGGCTCTAAACTGTATACTTCAAATAACTTTCTTAAATATTTTTCAAATGCAAAACCTCTTGACTGCGGCGTATCAGAGTGGCTTGATATTTAACATATATATCAAGGTGTATTTTCTCATAAATAAATTCTTGAAATGTTCGGTTAGAAAAGTCCAATACATAGCCTGACCACATACCAAACAATTCTTAAAAGTAATCTCTTTGTATATATTCTATATTTGCCATATAATTTTCTCCTCTCAAACTATCCAAATTTGTTTTTATTATAGCATGGCATATCTGCATAGTAAATGACAACGAAAGCAACTTAAAAACTGTTACACAGTAGAACGCCATTTTTGAGAGTATGAATACCAAATCATTACCTATAACTCTTATTTCGTCTGAGAAGCCGCATAAATCAATGGAAAATCAATCTCTACTGCGTAACACTCCATAATGTCATGGACAAAAGAAACGTTTTCTGTTTCCTTTAAAGCGTATAGTTTTTTTTCGTAGCTTCTTTACATATTTCATTTTTATAGTATTGCCATGGGGGTTTTTATATCATAAATCTGTTTGCACTTGGCAATCAGAACTGTGATTTTGTTAAACAGTTTTGCTTAATTTTTAGCAACTGCTTTTTTCCAAACAAACGTATATTTATTCCCATTGACTTCGATTTTGGTTTCATCAAGAAAAAGAGTCTTCCCTGAGATTTCTCCAAGCTCAAACAAAGTATTGGACATTTGTGCAAGGATCCACTTAGCACATGGTGCGAAATGAATGCTTCTGAATCGAGCAAATGTGGCATGGTCATTCTTCATATAAGAGTAGAGTACAAGTTTCAGAAGTATTCTTGGCAATACTGAATTTATTCTTTGATAGGTAGAATATAAGTCAGTCAACTCCATTGCCTCCACAAACTGACTTAATAATTGTACAGAATCATCTTATAGAATCATTGTTTCAAGATTTAATGGAAGTTTTAATTGATATTCTTCCTCATTTGAATATAATTCTTTTATAAGTTAATGTTTTTGATCATACATTAATTTTACACCAACAGCTAGACTTTTTTTAAGTGGTTCTATAATAAATGTTGGGGTGATAAATGGGAGATAGAATTTAGATCCACGAGATCCATAAGGATCTCGACCTACTGTCCGGATTTCAAAAACACCCTCATCATAAATTTAGATCCACGAGATCCATAAGGATCTCGACACTAAAATCGCCCCCTTAAACCTCCATTACCTCTGATTTAGATCCACGAGATCCATAAGGATCTCGACTCAAATTGCTAGCAAATACAAGGAAATATTCAAATTTAGATCCACGAGATCCATAAGGATCTCGACGATCAATATAATCCTACTTGGCGGATGGATTATGATTTAGATCCACGAGATCCATAAGGATCTCGACGCGATATACAGCATGGTTTTGTCACTCTCACTCTCATTTAGATCCACGAGATCCATAAGGATCTCGACTAATTAAATGGTAACTGCTCTTGTATATCTTCTGATTTAGATCCACGAGATCCATAAGGATCTCGACTTTAATAAATTATAAATAGCAGTTCCTTCTTTTACAATTTAGATCCACGAGATCCATAAGGATCTCGACGTTTCACTGTCATCATATTCCCATGTATGCCAGTTATTTAGATCCACGAGATCCATAAGGATCTCGACATATTTTTCACATAAAAATAGGAGGTATTTTACATATTTAGATCCACGAGATCCATAAGGATCTCGACCATATATGTTAGATCAAATAGAAACACGTATAAATATTTAGATCCACGAGATCCATAAGGATCTCGACGAAAAGAAACTATAAACATACCAGATACAAGGAGATTTAGATCCACGAGATCCATAAGGATCTCGACAAAGATATTCATTTACAATATTATCTTTCAAACACATTTAGATCCACGAGATCCATAAGGATCTCGACGAAAATTGGTATTGGTGTTCTCTTCCACTGTCTTTATTTAGATCCACGAGATCCATAAGGATCTCGACAGAGGATACAGTAAAAGAGGTAGTAGAGGAAGGAATTTAGATCCACGAGATCCATAAGGATCTCGACGCCCTTGTTATATTCTTTCTTCCTCTTTTGTTCTATTTAGATCCACGAGATCCATAAGGATCTCGACATCTTCTGCCTCCCCCCTTTTATAACATCTAATCATTTAGATCCACGAGATCCATAAGGATCTCGACGAATAAGTGTAGATCTTCATCGTCAATGACGTTAATTTAGATCCACGAGATCCATAAGGATCTCGACGTACACCGGGTTATTATAATATGTTAAAACTCGATATTTAGATCCACGAGATCCATAAGGATCTCGACAAAAGTAAAGTCGATATTATAAAAATAAGACAATTTATTTAGATCCACGAGATCCATAAGGATCTCGACTTTCATACTCTAAATACTAATTAATATCTTCTATTATTTAGATCCACGAGATCCATAAGGATCTCGACGCACTAAAACACATAGCTCAACCACAACAGAAAGGAATTTAGATCCACGAGATCCATAAGGATCTCGACAAAGTCTTCAATTTCTAACTCCGTTTCATTTTCAATTTAGATCCACGAGATCCATAAGGATCTCGACCTTTATTTTTTCCTATATTACTTTCTTTATTGCAAATTTAGATCCACGAGATCCATAAGGATCTCGACCAGAAGATGACACTGATTTATTACCAATAATTTTAATTTAGATCCACGAGATCCATAAGGATCTCGACACTATGATAGATGTATATTCAATTTACCAAAAGGGATTTAGATCCACGAGATCCATAAGGATCTCGACGGTTAGTTATAAAGGAATTTAATAGATTTTGTAATTTAGATCCACGAGATCCATAAGGATCTCGACGATTTTAGTCAGTTTATTAGAAATTATAATAGATTATTTAGATCCACGAGATCCATAAGGATCTCGACAAATTGACTTTGCATAAGACATTGAAAACAAAAGATTTAGATCCACGAGATCCATAAGGATCTCGACGCTCTTATTAACTTGATTATATCTACATATTATCAATTTAGATCCACGAGATCCATAAGGATCTCGACGGAAGTACAACAAGCATTAGATGATAATGCCGATATTTAGATCCACGAGATCCATAAGGATCTCGACTGTTATACAAATTGCAAAAATCATCATCAACAATATTTAGATCCACGAGATCCATAAGGATCTCGACACGGCATAATGCTTGTCTAAACTAGGGTCGGAATATTTAGATCCACGAGATCCATAAGGATCTCGACTAGAAAAAGAAGAAGTTTCAATAATGGAAAGCAATTTAGATCCACGAGATCCATAAGGATCTCGACCGTATCCAGTTTATTTTCTTTTTTCTCGACCACCTCATTTAGATCCACGAGATCCATAAGGATCTCGACTGTTCCTGGGAGATTAATAGTGCATAAAGTTCGCACAATTTAGATCCACGAGATCCATAAGGATCTCGACTGTTGCGTCATTGACTAAGCTATCGACCGCATTATTTAGATCCACGAGATCCATAAGGATCTCGACCTTCCAGTCTTCCCGTTAGTGGCGTGTTGTACTTATTTAGATCCACGAGATCCATAAGGATCTCGACAATCGATTTTCTGCTCCTCCAGAGGTCCCATACTTTATTTAGATCCACGAGATCCATAAGGATCTCGACGTTGGCTGGTGGATAACTTGCCTAGATAAGCAAAATTTAGATCCACGAGATCCATAAGGATCTCGACGCTTGTCCACAGTGTCCTTAATAGCAAGTACCTCTGATTTAGATCCACGAGATCCATAAGGATCTCGACGAGTTAAGCCATCAACAAATGTATTGTCAGCAAAATTTAGATCCACGAGATCCATAAGGATCTCGACATCCAATGCCTGTGCCTTTACAAGCATATTATCTGTGATTTAGATCCACGAGATCCATAAGGATCTCGACTGATACATTCTATCTTTCCAACCAAGTTTTTCTTATTTAGATCCACGAGATCCATAAGGATCTCGACAACTGCACTCACAGTACAGTTTCTATTGTTTTTTATTTAGATCCACGAGATCCATAAGGATCTCGACTTTCTACGATCATATAAGACTCTTCTCCCAATACATTTAGATCCACGAGATCCATAAGGATCTCGACATTATAAACATGGTATACTTTGACTATAATAAATATTTAGATCCACGAGATCCATAAGGATCTCGACTAAAGATGATGATTTAATGATAGCTACTCATTTATTTAGATCCACGAGATCCATAAGGATCTCGACATTAATCATATCCATTTCATATTCACCCAGCTTTGATTTAGATCCACGAGATCCATAAGGATCTCGACAGCAATATTATACCATATTTCTTGATTATATTGCTCTTTTTTTATACATTTCGTATATTTTTATTTTTTTAAATATATTCTTTCTTTTACTTTTTCAATTTTTATTTTATTTTTGTGCACTTTTTTTGTGCGAACCTCTCTGCCTTTTTATGTTTATTTTAGGTTCGCACAAAATTAATTTATCTTTTAAATTTTATTTTTTAAAAAATAAGCACACCTTCTAAATCAAATGTTTCTTTTGCTCCTATATGTTCTACCTTATTCTTATAGTTATTTCCTAAATAATAAAATCTAAGGCTGTCTGATTCTTTATCTATAATCCCCTCCAATTTATGCTTTACTTCTAAACATTTTGCAGAATCCATGACACATTCAAACACCGAATTTTGAACTCTCTGCCCATAGTTAACACACTCTTTGGCAACTTTTCTTAATCTTTTTCTGCCTTCTGCCGTTTGTGTATTTACATCATAAGTAATCAATACCATCATATCCTATCACCTTACTATTATCATAATTCATTTTCATCTTTATTTCCATAGAAATGGTGGATAATTATCCAAATCTCCTCTTATATATCGTGCTAATAACATTGCTTGTACATGTGGTATTAATCCCCATTCCATTTTTTCTTCCAAAAATGGATGTTTTATTTCATCTTTCTTTTTTTCTTGCCATGCCCTTAAAACATCTTTTCTAGTATCTTCATCCATTATTACAGCCCCATTTTCCATTGTCGTAAATCCCTTTATATTAACCATTTTTTTATTAATAAGAGATAATACAAAGCGATCTGCAAATGGAGCTCTAAGTTCTTCCATCAAATCTAATGCCAAAGAGGTTCTACCTGGTCTATCTCGATGTAAAAATCCAACATAAGGATCTAGCCCAACTGCTTCCAAAGCAGCGCTAACTTCCTTTGCCAACAAGGAATAGGAAAAAGATAAAAGTGCATTTACCGCATCAAGAGGTGGTCTTTTATTTCTTCCAGAAAATTTGAATGTTTCTTTTTGTTGTAAAATTAAATCATCAAAAACACCAAAATATTGTGTAGCAGCTTCTCCTTCAAATCCCAATAATTGTTCTAAACTATTAGCTTCCCTAGCAAATTTAGTAGCATTTTTTAAATTTTGTGAAGTTTTCTTTAATCTTTCTACATCAATTCTCAATGGATAATCTCTACATGCTCTATCTACAACACTTTTTGAATTATAGATTTTTCCGATGATCATATTTTTAGAAACAAATAAACTCTTCTCTTCACTATCTGAAATTCGGTATTGTTCTTTTCGTAATAATACATTTCCATACTTTTCTCCTACTACTCGTGCTAGAAATCTACCATGTGATGTCATAAACGTTAGATTAATTCCTTTTTCTGCACAATATCCCATTAGAGCAGGACTCGCCCCCGCATATCCAAATGTTACTATTCCTTCTAAATTATGTAATGGATATCTTCGATCATCTTGATCCTTTTGTGATAAGATAATATTTTCTCCATCTAAGCTCAAATAACTATTTGGTGTGTTAACATACATCGTATTTCCTATTTTCTTCATTTTTCTTCCCCCTCCATAAACCGTTTCATATACTGTTCAACAGATAAATTTTTATTTAGTTTTGGAAGACAAATGTCCTTTAAAGAACAAGATCGACACCCTTTATGCACACGAACTTTTGGTGTGTATCCTCTTTTATAATATTGATGCATTTCTTTTGCATAGGAACGGACTCGTTCTTTTAATTCATCAGTAAATTCAACCTCTGTTCTTCTCTTTGTTTCCCCATAATATAAATATCCATACGATATTTCACATAATAACATTTCTTCTAAACACATGGCTTGTGCACAAAGTTGAATGACATCCGCTTCATGTTCCTTTGGTTTTCCTTTTTTATATTCGATAGGTACTACGCGGTATTTTTCTCCTTCTTTTCCCAATCCTCGAATCGGAATTCCTTCTTTATCTAAGTGGAATTCCACAACATCACAATTACCACTTAATCCCATTGTTTTAGATTCAATTTTCATTCCACGTGTTATGATGGTTCCCTTTCTCACTTCATGGATAGTCGAATCATGTGTCCGTTCATGAAAAATTTCACCTGAAACTGTTTGAAAATTTTCTTGCCACTGTTGCTCTACATGAATCAATGCCCATTGTCTTCGGCAATAGGTAAAATGCTGTAATCCCGATAACATTAAGTAATCATCTTCTAAATAATATTCTTCCATATATCTACACCCACTTTATGTACTTACTGATTCTTGATACATTCTTCTGCCACAAGTCCCTCTAATGGTTCTATTTCAATCTTATAATCTTCAAAACATTTTGGCTCATTTTTCAATTCTGTTATTTTTAAACTTCTATGCACCTTGGCAGAAGCATACTGACCCGTTGGACAATTATGTTTCCACCAATATACTTGTCTTACTTCCATACTTCCCTCTGGTCTTGCCGCAGAAGCATCATTATTAAATAAAGTCTTAAGCGCCTCTTTTATTTTTTCTGCATCCTCATCTGTAAACCCTGTTTTTTCCGCCAATTGATGATTAATACTTCCTTTGATTACATATAAACCAAAATCCACTCTGTGTTTCATTCCCATTGTATCAGATGATTTTTTATCAGCTGGCTCACTATTTACGCTCTTTGTAATTTGCATACTAACAATATCCACTGGAGATACGCTCGTAGCCGTTTGAATGGATACCGGCCCACGAACTCCTAAAGAAACACTAGAGGACTTATCCCCTTTAAAGGCAAACACTTGTCCAAAAGTACGAACATCCATCCATTTTTCACAAACGACTTTTCTTGCCTCTTCTTCATCCTTCGCTTTTAAGGCTTTTTGCAATGGCTCATAGTTTTTTGCTCTTTCACTTAAACTTTTAAACCCATCATCAGCTCGATCATTTGATTGTACAAAAATATCTTCTCCCATATCTTGCAAGCGGTTTCTAATCTTTCTTTTGATACAAACATCAGAAATTTCACCATGACCGTTGAAGTCTTCTCTTGGTCGATTCTCGGATAGCGGATCTCCATTTGGATTCGCTTTTTCCACCGTCACTAATACTGCAAAATCAATCTTGTTTGTAAATTTTCCCATTTCTTTTTCCTCCTAAAATTTTTTAATAATAAACTATGAAACAGTATGATTATTTTTTGATCTTATTATTTATCATACTAATTATAAAAAATACACCTATCAATTACTCTGTACATTTTGTTTCTTTTTCTCATTTTCTTCTTTTCTTCTTTTGATCTCTTCTCGAATTTCCTTTCTTTGGCAGTCAAATCCAAGTGCAAATCTTCCATCTAAATCTCTTTTCATAATAGAAAAATCCTCTTTTGAATTGTTTTCTTCCGGTTTATTAGAGCATTGAACTAATTGATAAGAGATATCTTCTTTTATATCCAACAACCACTTTGCTTTGATTCCTAATCTACGAATATATGGCACTAATTTATTTTCCAATATTTTTCTTGTTCTACAAGGATTTTTTTGAAAAGCAGCAAAATATAACATTTCATTTGTCGCTCTTGGTGCTGAACCACCATTTTGATCTCTTAACGCCCAATCTTCAATAGCATCCATAACTGCCAATAGACAACCATAGAGATAATCTACACTTTCCAATTCATTTTTTTTATTTTCTTGTTTACTCATTTCCCATAAAACTCCTTTCTTATCATAGTATTCTTTTCTATAAAGAGCACAAAAAATCCCTAGCAATCTCTGCCATTGATATTCATCAACAGCCGCCATATGAATCATTTTATAATAAACAGCTTTTACAATATCTGTTGGCAATGCCTTTCCTTCTACAATACAAGGTAAAATTCTCTTCATATTTGACTTAATCACATCATCCTTTGCCTTCATTCCACCAGCTTGTAATGTTCCAAAAGCTGCATTTATAATATCAACAGGCAATGGTGTACCAAAATATCCCATATATTCTTTCTTCATATATTGTGCCCAACTGCATACTTGATACCAATTTTCTATGTTTTGATAATAGTCAGAACTACTAAGTTCTTGATAATATGTAATTGCCAATCTTCCTGTTGTAGCAGAATCCAACGCCATAATCATGATCTTTTCTTGCGGATCTAATTTTGTTCTATATCCAAGAATCGCTTTTCTTACTTTATGTGCATAACTTTCTTTCGTATCGATCTTTTCTTCCTCTTCTTCTATTACATCCATTCCTATCACACTTGAAAATATATCTTCCGCTGGATTTGCCACCGCTGGCATTGTCGTATTCCATGCAATAATCGTCATATCATTTCTTTGAAAACCTTGCTTTTCAATAATCCAACGCAGAGCATTATGCAATTTTTGTGAAGACTCATATCCGATCGAAAGTGCTTCTTCCTTTGTAGAAACTCGTCCTCTAAATGTGAATCCTGATGTGTCATTAGAAGAAATGATTTTCGCTTTATCTCCACTATACCTTATTTTTGATGGATGTTTTTCCGTACAAGAAGTATTTTTTCCTGTTATATAACATAATCCACTTTCTTCCAACTTTTTTGTATAAAACTGAATATAATTGTCATATAAACTTTTATCTTTCCAAGGTTCTTTTAATGTATGATTTGGTGAATATATTTCAAATCGTACAAAAGCGTCACTCTGTGGAATCCCTTGTATTTTAACTTTTTCATCAAAATGATTATCAATAACTTTTAATACATTATTTTCCACTAGATCATGTATCAACGTTCCTTTTTTAATATATTGATAAATAATCTTTACAGCAAAATGTGCATCTTCCCATGAACTCCACTCATTCAGTTGTTCTAAATATTTTTGGTAATACTCTACATTATCTTTTTTCTGATATTGCGAAAGATCTCCTGCTACATACATCAATTTATCATGTAACGGATGAGGAGTTATTCCACTGCTTCTGCTACCTGAATCTTCTGTAACAGGAATAACTGTTTCTGCTTTCTCTTTATCCTCAATTAACGTCGCAGAACAGTAAGAACCATCTTCATATAGAGTAACCGTAATTTGTGCATTTTGAGTAGAATGCCCAATTGGTAACAACATCATTCCTTCTTTTTCCACCCCGACATATTTCTTGCAATAGTCATAAGTATCTACTAATTGTTTGCTCCAACTCAAACCTCTCCCTCCTCTTCAAATTCTTTTAAACCACTAAAATTTTTTTCATGGAACTTCTTTATTACACCTGTTCCCATCTTCCTTTTTATCGTGCATTCTTCTGGTCGAATAAACTTGATCACTCCTTTTTTCATCACAGGATTCCAAAATCTCGCTGTCAACCTTCCTTTTTCTTCTTCCAATTTTGCTTCATCGGGATACGTAATTCCATGTACCATCACCCCAAATGCCAATTCTTCAATTTCATCATATGCCCCTATTCCTTCTCCAAACTTACAAGGTTCTACATAGGCTTGGCACTCTCTTGTTCCCAAAAATATATCCCTTCTTCCTCCTCGTTCCAACATTCGCTTTGCTATAAAAAAGTGTTTATTTTCATTGCGATCATTGGATAACTCTGGTCGATTCTCATTCCATTCAAAATGTGCCTTTACTTGATATTCTACATCTCTTAGATAAGTATAATAAGCTAGCGTATTTCCTCCACTATATACAAGAGGCCGAATCCCTTGTGTCTTTGTTTGAATCGGATTCATCACTCGACATTCATCAATGACCCATGTAAAAGTCGGTTTCCAATAGACACTCTCTAAAATTCCTTTCAACGCTTGATAAGTAGGCACTTGATAAGTAAACTTTTCTCCGCCCGCTCTTGTAATAGGATCTGTAAATAAGGCATATTTCCCATATACCTTCAATTCTATCTTATTTTCTTTTTCCACTCAAATTCCTCCATTCCATCTATACTCTAAATATCTTATAAAAATAATATTTCTATATTCAATACTATACCTGAGTCAATTTATCATACTTGCTAATTATATTTATAGGAAAAACAAGTCAATGAAATCTTATAAGCACTATATTTTCATAGAAAACGATATGCTCTGTTTTATATATTTTTACTTATCCATTTACAATAAAATAAATTGTTTATAGAAATAAAAAATCCAATTTCGCATCTTCTGTCACTCCGACTACCTCATCATAATACGCCTCATCTAATATCATCATATTTCCAAATTCTATTGTATAAATAGCTCCTTTTGCTTCCAAATCCCTATATTGATTTTCATATACATTTACTGTATACCGCTGAAGTAGAGGTAGAATCTCCATCTTTTTATCCCTATTTTTTCCATTCAATATAGCAATATAATCTCTTCCTTTTTTATATGGAACTACAATGCCTATGCTCTTGCTATCTATGAGTTCAAACTTTTCTCCTGCTGTTTTAAATGCTGCCACACAAAATAGTTTTTTGTCTATTCCATTGGAGATATGCCCTCCTCCTAATAAAGAAACGATTGATGTTTTTCTTCCATCTACCTCAATCTTATCATTCATTTCTCCTTGACGTTTGAAAAAATAATGTTCATAATACCAGTCTACTGCTTTTACTGATAGCAATTCATCCAGACATTCTCCCTCTTTTTTATTATCCACACGGTATTTTAATACCTGTTTTCCATTCTTGATATCTTCTAAACGTCCTAAATTTTCGTCATTAATATCAATTAAAAATACATCACCATATTGTTTCTCTCCATGACGATTACATCTACCGCCTGCTTGTATTACATGATCAAGTCCCGCCATAGAGCGAATTACACATTCAAATGAGATGTCAATGCCAGCTTCAATCAAATTTGTTGCAATGCAGATCAGTTTTTTCTCTCCTAGAGTTTCCCGTATCTCATCTAATACATCTATCCGGTGTTGAGGACACATATTTCCTGTGAGATAATAAATAATTAGTGTTTCTTCTGATGCACTATCTCTCAAACGTTCTTTTACAAAGCGATAAATTGTTTCTGCCGTCTTTTTTGTATTGACAATCATCAAAATGCTTTGATAGTCCTTTATCTTTTCATACAAAAATTCTCCTGCTTGCTCTGAAGTAAAACTCAATATTCCATTCCCTTTATAAATATGTACCCGTTGAAATGCCAAATAACGTTCTTCCAAATTTTTAATCATGTTACATGGCTCACTTAAATGAATCTTGCATTGTACCTCCTCTAAAAGTGGTTGTGTAGCCGTACACAAAATAATTGTCGTATTACACCCATAACATAAAAAATTCATTATCGTATTAAATAAATGTATCATCTTTACCGGTATATTCTGTACTTCATCAATAATCAAAACCGCATTAGCTAAATGATGAAATCTCCTTACTGCTTGCATTTTATGAGAAAATAATGTTTCACCAAATCTCTCAAATGTAGTAGCAATAATCGGATTTTCCCAATTTTCGCAAAGAAACTGATATTCCAATGCATTATCGGGAATGACATTACTGTGAAATTCCAATAGTTGTCCTTCTTCTTTCAAAATTTTACGTATTTCTTCTGCTGTCTGTTCTAAAATGGAGCGATATGGTGCAATGTAGAAAATTCTTTCTTTCTGATATTTTTTTGCATGAGAAAAGGCAAACCGAAGACTTGCAATCGTCTTTCCCGCTCCTGTTGGGCACGGCAATTTATAGATTCCTGTTCCACGAGAAGAGAATTCCAAACACTCCTTAGAAATCTCTCTTCGAAGTTTAGAAATAACATCTTGCTTTTGAAATTTTTCCTGTAATAAATATTGCTCTAAACATTCAATATCTTCCTGCCAAATCTTTCTCAACTCTTCTTGAGTCAACCATTTTCGCTTATATGTTCCATCCATAAATTCATAAGTATCCGTGTAATCCGCATCAACTAAAATCGATAAAATCAATTTTTCTAGATAAGTAGTATAAATTCTAAAACTATATTCCTTATTTTCTTTTAATAATGGTGACTCTCTATCTTTTCTAACAAGATCACCTATTTTTTTAATGAATGATGAAAGTTCCTCATCTGCTTTTTTTAACAATTCATCTAATGCAGCATCCGTTAAAATCTCTTCTTCAATATATTGTTTTACAACATCATATTCGATGTCAACTTTCGGAAAACAACTCTTCTTTAAACCGTCCTCCTGTTCCAAATTTACAAGATCTTTGAGCCCATGGTGTTGTACAATAGCTCCTGCTATTGCTTGTACTGCTAAAATTCGAATTGGTTCCCTTGCTTTGTCTTCTCCATATTCTCTCACTAAAAATTGTGCACCCGCCGCAGAATGATTAATTGTTCCTCTTAAAGCTCTTTGTTGCTCTTTATTTTCCATCCATATGTACTCTTGGTATTTATCTCCAAATTTTCCCATATCGTGTAATAATCCTACAATATAACACAAATTTCCTATACCAAATCTTTTCCCCATCTCTCTACAAAAGTTCGCCACATGAAAACTATGCTCTTTTACTGTTTGCACTCGACCTGCTTCATCCTTGTGTGCAATTCTTTCCTCCATATAAAATACCTCCTCTCAATATGGAAAATCATTTATGGATAAAGCCAAGCGAAAACACAAATATTTCCGCTTGACTTTTCTCTGTCATTCAAACGAATTAACAGATATTATGTTGAAACTCCCCTTATTATCTATATAATAACATATTTCCAGATTTTTTCAAGAATTAATTTACAATAAATACTTTTTTAATATTAGAAATATATTTTATTTTTATGATTTGACGAAAGAAAATTTTTGCGTTATTCTTTTAATTGTCAACAGAGTTATCATTCAATATTTGATTAACTTTGTTGTGGATCGAAATTAATAGTAAAATAGTATCTATGGGAATTTCCTTATTCCGAGATTATTCGAAATGGATAATCTCAAAAAATAGAGCCAGGATTCTTTTCTGAACCATGGCTCTATTTTTATATTTGCGTGGAAGGCATAAGTGAAATGCTTGCATTTCTATTTTACGCGAAGGCAACGAGTCAGAAACTATGCTTGCATAAGTTTATGACGACTGCCCGCGAACATTTATCATGTTGACGCTGCCCACGAACGTGAGAAGTTCGCAAAGCGTGCTTCTCATCGTTTTCAAAACAGTAGAATAGAAATAGAATTCAAGTAAATTGTCAGCAAACCCAAAAAGTCTAGACAGGATGAAACTGACTAAATGTTTTGTTCAATACCAACTGGAACTGACTACAAAAACATACAGATAAATATGATAAGAATATTCTTCTACCATAAGTTATTTCCTTAAATTCTATCACACACTATACTTCCTATATCGGTTCTATTTTATTTTTACCTATTTAAAACAATTTATTTAGAATGAATTCTTTTAACAAACAAGAAGAACAGCTAACCGAAAAAATTTACCGACTGGCTGTATCAACGAAGTAATTCATAGTTACTTTCATAGCTGTTTTTTAAATCCACGAGATCCATAAGGATCTCGACTTCAAATATCAACTACTCACTTCTCTCATACTCTATTTAGATCCACGAGATCCATAAGGATCTCGACACTATTTTTCCATCAAATTCAATTTTATTAAACGATTTAGATCCACGAGATCCATAAGGATCTCGACTTATACTTATTGATGGCTTTAAATGCGATTATGATTTAGATCCACGAGATCCATAAGGATCTCGACGCTTCTACCATTACTTTGTTTACTAAATCTATTAACATTTAGATCCACGAGATCCATAAGGATCTCGACATCAAAATTTGATGTATAATTAAATTATCAAAAACATTTAGATCCACGAGATCCATAAGGATCTCGACGCTTAGTTCTTTCTTGGTTGAGCAGGAGATAGAGATTTAGATCCACGAGATCCATAAGGATCTCGACAATGGAGAAAAAGGGCGGTATTAACTTACTGCCTATTTAGATCCACGAGATCCATAAGGATCTCGACGTAGAAAAAGCCTACAAGACCAATAAAGAGCATGGATTTAGATCCACGAGATCCATAAGGATCTCGACCAGTAGATACGCTTAAATCAGCCATAGTCTTTGTATTTAGATCCACGAGATCCATAAGGATCTCGACTTCTTCGCTTCCCAGTTTACTAATGCCAATTCATCATTTAGATCCACGAGATCCATAAGGATCTCGACATATCTTTGTATTCTCGTTCCACTCTGTTTCTGTGATTTAGATCCACGAGATCCATAAGGATCTCGACCTTCGTGCGACCATAGCGGCCAATTGTACCATAACAATTTAGATCCACGAGATCCATAAGGATCTCGACTTTGATTGTAATTAGACGAGCCACTAAGTTATATAAATTTAGATCCACGAGATCCATAAGGATCTCGACATATGGATAAATTTAGGAGGGTGAGTTATGACCAATTTAGATCCACGAGATCCATAAGGATCTCGACACTTTGTCTTTTAACATCTTTAAATCCTCCTATTTATTTAGATCCACGAGATCCATAAGGATCTCGACAGCTGCTTTTTATCGAGATTTGCCATTAGGAATAGACATTTAGATCCACGAGATCCATAAGGATCTCGACAAAAGACTTGCACAGGTAATTGCCTGGGAGCAAATTTAGATCCACGAGATCCATAAGGATCTCGACTTAAATGCTTATCTAGCATTTACAAAAAATTACAAATTTAGATCCACGAGATCCATAAGGATCTCGACTGGAATGATAAAAAACAATCGCTTAAAATATTTTTATTTAGATCCACGAGATCCATAAGGATCTCGACCCTAATTATGCAAATAGTTTAATATCCAGTATAAATTTAGATCCACGAGATCCATAAGGATCTCGACTTTCATTTTTTCCCGCACCCGCAAATGTATGTACAATTTAGATCCACGAGATCCATAAGGATCTCGACCAAGTTTATATAAATACTTAGTTCCGGCGTATAGAATTTAGATCCACGAGATCCATAAGGATCTCGACCATAAAAGCATTCGACATTTCTCTTTCACCGCAATTTAGATCCACGAGATCCATAAGGATCTCGACTACAAGCGGACACGTACTCCGCTTATACATTACGATTTAGATCCACGAGATCCATAAGGATCTCGACAACCATGTTAGGCAAATTCGCTTTTATATCTTCTCATTTAGATCCACGAGATCCATAAGGATCTCGACTTCATCGTTCTGTGGAGATGTCACCTCGTACGAGATTTAGATCCACGAGATCCATAAGGATCTCGACCCGTCACAGCAAATGTACTTGCACTTGGCATAACAAATTTAGATCCACGAGATCCATAAGGATCTCGACCACAACACTTTCAAATTCTTCCATATCAAGAACATTTAGATCCACGAGATCCATAAGGATCTCGACAATACAAGGCTTGCCCGCTTTAATCCACCAATATATTTAGATCCACGAGATCCATAAGGATCTCGACAAAGGGATACCAGTAGCAATAAAGCCAATGGGGATATTTAGATCCACGAGATCCATAAGGATCTCGACAAGATTCATAATTCAACCCCAAAAATTAAAATTTATTTAGATCCACGAGATCCATAAGGATCTCGACAAATAACAGATATTTTATTATTTAAATTACTTATTATTTAGATCCACGAGATCCATAAGGATCTCGACTGGTATGAGCGATGTAAAAGTCCAGACTAGAGTGTGATTTAGATCCACGAGATCCATAAGGATCTCGACAACTGGTATACCAACAGAAAATCCTATGCCAGAAATTTAGATCCACGAGATCCATAAGGATCTCGACTTTTTCTAACGATGAAAAACCTAGCAAACTTGCTATTTAGATCCACGAGATCCATAAGGATCTCGACGAATATGTACACCGTAAAGTGAGTAACTATGGGTGATTTAGATCCACGAGATCCATAAGGATCTCGACCTGGTACAACTAGATACTTAAAATCAGCACCACATATTTAGATCCACGAGATCCATAAGGATCTCGACCAGAAGTTTGAATTTATTGAAGATGACGCTATCAGAATTTAGATCCACGAGATCCATAAGGATCTCGACGCAGAGGCAGGACAGAGTTTCCCCCCAAAAGGAGGATTTAGATCCACGAGATCCATAAGGATCTCGACGCCTATATTCCGGTGTGGGAAACCCGCTAATCTTATTTAGATCCACGAGATCCATAAGGATCTCGACTAAAATATTTCTTCACAAGTTCTATCTGTTCTGTAATTTAGATCCACGAGATCCATAAGGATCTCGACCATACTGCCCATCTAACTGATCAAATACATTTTTATTTAGATCCACGAGATCCATAAGGATCTCGACTATATCTTTTTAAGATTCAATTCTAGGAGGCTACAAATTTAGATCCACGAGATCCATAAGGATCTCGACAAAAGAGGCTATTCAAGCCTTAGCAGAATATAATATTTAGATCCACGAGATCCATAAGGATCTCGACTCAGTTCCGTCAACATTACTGTTGCCAATCTCCGATTTAGATCCACGAGATCCATAAGGATCTCGACCCCAGTGCAACCGCACCGACCACAAGCACAACAGATTTAGATCCACGAGATCCATAAGGATCTCGACGCAGCAATAACAGGTTTATCTAAATTTTCAAGAATTTAGATCCACGAGATCCATAAGGATCTCGACTGCTTGTGAAGTAAATGTTCCATTTGATGTAATTATTTAGATCCACGAGATCCATAAAGATCTCGACGATTATTATTTGTGGCGCTTAGTATTTGATGGCAATTTAGATCCACGAGATCCAT
Source organism: uncultured Eubacteriales bacterium (assembly GCA_949284175.1). Taxonomy (GTDB): domain Bacteria; phylum Bacillota; class Clostridia; order Lachnospirales; family Lachnospiraceae; genus Scybalomonas. The sequence goes on along the minus strand of CASDVE010000011.1, from coordinate 85,069 downwards.
AAGGATCTCGACGCTGGTAAAGAGACCAAAGCAGTTCCTTATAAAATTTAGATCCACGAGATCCATAAGGATCTCGACAGTATGGAGCAAGAAAATAAGAGCATAGAGCCTAATTTAGATCCACGAGATCCATAAGGATCTCGACAAAATAAATGGAACATTAGCAGTATAGAAAGGAATTTAGATCCACGAGATCCATAAGGATCTCGACAATAATCAGTTTTATCATGACAATGCCCCCAATCAATTTAGATCCACGAGATCCATAAGGATCTCGACGCCGTTGAGGAAATCTCTCCATCATATGTGTCAAATTTAGATCCACGAGATCCATAAGGATCTCGACTATAGTCTTCGAGTGGGCTGAGGATTATTACCATAAAATTTAGATCCACGAGATCCATAAGGATCTCGACATGTATGTCAAAGATGTAGAGGATAAGACAATAGAAATTTAGATCCACGAGATCCATAAGGATCTCGACTGCGATTGTATATGGTGGAGCAACAGAGTTTCCAATTTAGATCCACGAGATCCATAAGGATCTCGACTGTGTTATTCAACATATTTAATCAGCTCCTTTCATTTAGATCCACGAGATCCATAAGGATCTCGACCATTGTATGAAACAAAGTGTTTAAAATGCGGAGAAATTTAGATCCACGAGATCCATAAGGATCTCGACATGCGGCCGCTCGATAAGCAAGCATTTGTTCTGATTTAGATCCACGAGATCCATAAGGATCTCGACCAAGTTCCACCGCCTGACTTATAAGCACAGCCTCAATTTAGATCCACGAGATCCATAAGGATCTCGACTACCCACCTACCTAATAAAACTAAAATACACATAAATTTAGATCCACGAGATCCATAAGGATCTCGACTTCAAAAGTTTATGCATCAGTATGATGCTGTTTTATTTAGATCCACGAGATCCATAAGGATCTCGACGCTTAAAAATGGCTTAACTATGAGGTATAAAGGGGTATTTAGATCCACGAGATCCATAAGGATCTCGACTTATACAAGATTATAAATTAAAGTCATGTAATTGATTTAGATCCACGAGATCCATAAGGATCTCGACTTTCAAAAGTTTATGCATCAGTATGATGCTGTTTTATTTAGATCCACGAGATCCATAAGGATCTCGACGTTTGTTGGGTATTAGTAAAAAAACAAGAGCCAAAATTTAGATCCACGAGATCCATAAGGATCTCGACCTTTTTCAAGCCATGACAAATAAACCCTAGTATGACATTTAGATCCACGAGATCCATAAGGATCTCGACGTGGTGATCTATGGAGTGACACACGTCACGACATAATTTAGATCCACGAGATCCATAAGGATCTCGACTGGGAAAATGGTGCTATTTGGCAAGAAATAAAAATTTAGATCCACGAGATCCATAAGGATCTCGACTATAATTTATTTTATAGATAATCGATGATCTTATATTTAGATCCACGAGATCCATAAGGATCTCGACGCATTGTAAATTGGCAAATGCTTTATCCTTATTATTTAGATCCACGAGATCCATAAGGATCTCGACACTTCCTCCCATTTCAGCATTAATTCCCACTGAAATTTAGATCCACGAGATCCATAAGGATCTCGACCATAAATCACTGTTGTCCACGACTAAATAATAATATTTAGATCCACGAGATCCATAAGGATCTCGACGTTCATTACATAAAAAGTCAAAGAGTTAGAATATATTTAGATCCACGAGATCCATAAGGATCTCGACAGAAACTATCTACAAGAAAAAAGATGGTACAGATGATTTAGATCCACGAGATCCATAAGGATCTCGACGAGGCGGACGGGGTATTTAACATCCAAATTAAAATTTAGATCCACGAGATCCATAAGGATCTCGACCGACATTATTATTTCTTTTTTCAACTGTTTTTAATTTAGATCCACGAGATCCATAAGGATCTCGACATTTCTTGTTTTCTCTAGTTCCATTTTTAATTTTATTTAGATCCACGAGATCCATAAGGATCTCGACATAGATATATACAATATAGTTGGGACTATGGACATATTTAGATCCACGAGATCCATAAGGATCTCGACACGGCTCGCGATTGGCTTGATGATTACAATGATTTAATTTAGATCCACGAGATCCATAAGGATCTCGACTATCCATAAATTGTACTGTAATACAACCCTCTTCATTTAGATCCACGAGATCCATAAGGATCTCGACTATTCTCCTTTTCTTTTATGTGAGTGCAGTATTAATTTAGATCCACGAGATCCATAAGGATCTCGACTAAAAAAGAGGCTAACTAAAAAGTAGCCTCTAAATTTAGATCCACGAGATCCATAAGGATCTCGACAGCAATATTATACCATATTTTTTGATTATATTGCCCTTTTTTATACATTTCGTATATTTTTTCTTTTTAAAATATATTTTTTCTTCTACTTTTTCAATTTTTGTTTTATTTTTGTGCACTTTTTTTGTGCGAACCTCTCTGCATTTTTATGTTTACTTTAGGTTCGCACAAAATTATTTTATTTTCTAAATTTTATTTCTAAAAAAATAAGCACACCTTCTAAATCAAATGTTTCTTTTACTCCTATATGTTCTACCTTATTCTTATAGTTATTTCCTAAGTAATAAAATCTAAGACGGCTGATTCTTTATCTATAATCCCTTCCAAAATGTGAATACTAAAGCAAGACCAACAACTAAGACTGGCTGTATCAACGAAGTAATATCCTAGCTAATCTCATAGCTGTTTTTTTATAGAAAAAAGCATGGGGCATCGCATCAATGATTAAAAAATCATAGTTGCGTCAGTATCTTTTTGTCCTTTTTAACTGAAATCATCTTCTATTATATATCTTTTCTAGAAAAGAGCACACTTTAACTTTAATAAACCTTTTGCTGGAAAAGGTTTTCTTTCTGATTTATATTTTAAACTGTCAAAAATTAAGTGGCTTTTTTAGTGGAAGCATTTATTGTCCTGCCTCTCTATCTGAATTTTATGATGGAGTTTATTGATGTTACACCCCATTGCTAGTAGGATGGATACTTTGTGCGGTTATATTTGCCTTCCCACGGTATAAATATCGTCAGGATTCCATCCTCTTTTATGTTTGCAAAACTTCCTTCCATCTGTATACCTCGGTTCATCCTAAGCTGTATTCCATAATCACTCGTAATTCGTTACAACGTTTCCTGTCGTTTTTCCTTCGTCTTTTTTGAAACGTACAGCACTTTTTGTCGTTCTTCCATTGATGTTTTGCAGTTGTTTCTCTTAATACATTCTGTTTTGAAAGAACCTCCGTAGCATCCCTCGCTTCGATATACAGTAACTGTTCTTTGATATACCACTTATCGTCTTTTTTCTCTTTTCGTACTAACCGTTCAATCTCTGTTCGTTTTTGCAATAATAATGGTCGCTTTCTTCCACATACTCCATGTTTCCATTCGTCCGATATCCCATTTATATTTTCGAGTTTTAGAAATCTCATAAAATAGGTAATTTCCCTCACTTTCATACCCTACATCTGCTACGGTTTCCTGATATTTGAACGAAAGTTGTAACTCCATATCTTTCAGAAATGGGATTAACGTAATTTATCAAAAACAACAAAACTGGGAGCGGTTCATTATCTAATGCCACAGCCCCCAGCGTTGCCACCAGTAGATGGCTGATATTCGGTTAAAAGTTCGGGTCAGGTTGACCCGATGATGCGCAAGCTCGGTAATCTGGAAGTTGTCTGTTTGCAAAGCTCTAATTCATTTTCCGAATTGTTACATTTTTTTAGTTTTCTTTTCCAAAATGAAGCCAAACAAAAAAACTACAATCATATATACAAACGAGATAACATTCAAAGCAACCATAGATGTGCTTCCTATATAATTTGGCTCATTTTCAAAAAGTATTGCAACTCTTCCCAGTAAATATGTCGGAGTAGCGTCAGAAAACATCTGCGAAACGCTCATCAAGGTCATATTTCTTGTTTCCTCAGTTTTAAACAGATACTGCCATAAATAAATCAACAGTGAAACAACATCTGTTGCATTCCCTACAAATAGTGCTGGTATAGTTTTCCAAGTGTTGCGAGCATACTGTCTGCCAAGATAAAACCAAAAAACTCTTTTTCATATGATACGCTCCTTTCGGTTTTGTTACTTGATGAAATAAGCCATTTTTTTCATCTAAACACTTCTGTGTATAAATGTCAAGATAAAAATGTACATTTTCGATCACAAAGATTAAAATATTTTCAAATGATAACCCCATTTTTTCTCAAAAGAAAGAAAAACTAAGGCTATAATCCACTTTGATTTCTTTTTCTATGGATGCAATCATTTCTTTTAGAGTTTCTTTTGGGAGTGTATCCGTATCTTGAAAATAAACATACCTTTGAAATTTTGCAGTATCATAGTTGATGCTACTTTTTACAAACTCCTCTGATACATAGCAGGAATAGGTTCCTTGTGATGTAACTGGACTTTCCGTAATACCAGAAGTCACAAATTCTTCTGTATAAGAAAGAAAACGACGGATTTGATTTTAAAACTGCCATACGGCTATTGATATGATAAGACACATGAAATTTCTGCCGTCAGAGCAACGTTTTTTATTTATTGTTTACGGCTTTTTTCATAATGCCATTTTATTTAATTACAACTGTATCGCTGTCACTATTGACTTTTAATTGAAATTCTCCTTTTCCAATCGTTCCCTGCCTACTTTCTGCTGTTTCTTTGCTATAATTTGCACCGTCAAAATGAGCAGTAATATCTTTTGAACCAGTAGTAACAGCGAAATCAAGACTGTCTTGTTTCGATTGATACGTTAAATTTATATCTCCCGAACCGCTTTGTATAGTTATATTCGTTTCTGGGTTTGCTTTTGAAATAGTAGTTTCACCAGATTTGGTAGTAATTTCTGCATAATTAAAAGCAATTTCACTGATCTGTACATAACTGGAAGATGTTTCTATCCTGCTTCATCAGTGGTGCTTTTTTGATTGTTATGTTCCCAGAACCTAAGAATACCTCCATATTATCTGCCGTGACAGAGGATATAGTTGCATATCCGTTACTATTGTTAAGGAGAAATCCTTGCGTAGAGATACCATCTATTTCAATATCCCCATGCCATTCTTCAACGTGATTGGAATAATACATTCATATGGCAAATAAATCGTAATCTGTACTTTTTTCCCTAAAGCTATCTGGTCTTTCAAGCCCTCATTGCTGCCTTGCTGTACCACTGCTAAAGTATCGTTTTGCAATATGACAGAAGTTTTTTCTTCTCCGTCAAAACTAATATGGATTTTTCCATCTGCTTAAACCATGATATCGGTATTCCATGTATCAGCTTCTATTTGTAAAGCTGCGACTTCATCTGTGGAATAGTTTTCTCCTCCAATGGCTTTTTTCTTTTTCCCATACGCCCTCCTATATTAAATCTTTCTTTTCCACCCCAACGACAGACAGAAAAGCAAATATCAGTGAAATAATCGTCAAAATAACGGGAAACACCGCATTATTTGCCATTGTAAAGTTTCCAATGCTTGCCTGCGTTAAGATAACCAGCAGGAAAGAAGATATAATTGTTGCTTTTGAGGATTGCATTGCCAATCCTATAAATAATGCAATAAAGCTCATAGTAACGATAGAAATAGATTTCACAATAAGCTGCACATAAAATCCTAGACTTGCCATATTGTAATCAATCGGAAATGATGACACCATGAACTGGGAACCAAGTAAAATGCAGCCATAAAGTAGCAGTTTTGTAAGCACTAATGCTATAAAGCAGAAAATCCAAACAGACAGCATTTGTGAAATCAATATTTTTTGCCGTTTCACAGGATAGGAAAACATCAGTGCCATTGTTTTATCCTTATAAGCACTTACAATGAATGAGGAAAGCATGACGCTGGTAAATACCAGAAATGACATACATGTAAATAATTCAATCGGGGAAGAAATCGTACCATTTCCTGGAGCTGCGTCTGGTACCCCTGTATCGGGGTCATTTGCAATTCCAAGATAAGCAAGAGCAAACATGAATAGACAAAGAATAGCCGCCAATATAACCACATTTCTGATGTATTTTCCGATATTGTTCTTTTTCCACTCCAATTTAATCAGTTTCAACATTATCTTTTCACCTCCGCAGTTATTTTGAGGAAATAATCTTCCAAAGTTTCGGATTGCTTACCAAGTGCCATAACTTCAACATCATTCAATGCCAAAACTTTAGATAATTCCTGCATCGAAACGTGTTGGTCATAAATACGGATCATGTTATTCTCAATAATCTTAAAATTGCTAAGCCCAAGTTTTTCACTCAATACATAGGCAGCTTTTTTGGCATTGACTACCGTAAGTTCGGTATAAGTAAGGCTCATTTCTTCCATTTCTTTCATGCCGATTTCTTTCATCATCATTCCATGATTGATGACACCGATCGTATCGGCAATACTTTCAATTTCCGAAAGAATATGACTGGACACCATAATGGTTATTCCATATTCTTCACAAAGAGTTTTCAATAGGTCACGGATTTGTTTCATACCTGCCGGGTCAAGCCCATTTGTCGGCTCATCAAGAATAAGTAGCTCTGGCTTACAGAGGATAGCACGGGCTATGGCCAGGCGTTCTTTCATTCCAAGAGAATAATTTTTTACGGGTTTTTGTGATGCTTCTGTTAAATGCAGTATATCAAGGGCGTTCTCAATACTGCCATGATTATAGTATCCCATGTATTCACAATGAAGTCTTAAATTTTCATACCCTGTCATATGATTGTAAAAAGTCGGAAATTCAATAATGTTTCCCATTCTTTTTAAGACTTCGTAAGACTTATGAGTCAGTGTTTCTCCGAAAATCTCAATGTTGCCGTTTGTTGGCTTCCAAAGATTCGTAATCATTTTCATAACGGTTGTCTTTCCCGCACCATTCGGACCAAGGAAACCATAGATCTCCCCTTTTTTGATATGAAGATTTACATTCTTAACAAGATCTTTCCTGCCAATGGTTTTAGTAAGGTTACTTGTCTGTAAAATATATGGCATTTTCTGTTGCCTCCTTTCTAAATACCATTGTAGCAACTCGGATTTTCAAAACTCTTGAATAAGTATTACAAATTTCTTTCGCGGTATATTAAAGTGATATTTTTTTCAACCTCACTGTAAAAGTGGTCTTTATATAAGGAATACTTTCTAAAGTAATCGCCCCGCCAAGACGCAAAGCTAAATTTCTAGCGATTGTCAGTCCCAGACCATTTCCCTGGATATTACGGTTTCGGGAGTCCTCCATTGTAAATAGCCTGTCAAATATATTGTCTGCAAAGGCTTTATCAATCCCTTTTCCCTTATCTGTCACATCAACATACACATTCCGTTCATCATTTCGCACCGAAATTCTAAGATATTTTCCATCAGCTCCGTAGCGGATAACATTGGAAATTAAATTGAACAGAATACGCTGCAAGGCTTCTTTGTTCCCTTGTATATAAACCGATGTTTCTGGTATATCGACTTCAACTTGAAACTTTTTATTAGAAAGCAGCTCATAAAAATCCAGTATACTTTCACGACAGATTTCACAAATATCTACTTTGAAAAGTTCTATATCCATATCGCCAGACTCTATTTTTGACAGCGTGAAAAACTGATTTATCAGTTCCATAACACTCTGGGCTTTACGCTCCACTTTTTTCAGCATTTCTTTCGAAGGCGTTTCGTTTAATTGCATAATTTCCAAATATCCCAAGATAACCGTCATTGGTGTTTTTATATCGTGGGAAATGTTTGACAACATTTTCTTAGAAGCGATTTCGGAACGTCGGTAATCTACTTTGGTTTTTAAGTATTTTTCCAGTAAAGCGTTTATTTGTGCAGCCAGTTCCATCAGTTCTTTGTTCTCTGTGAAAATCATAACGCGTTCATCACTGTCTGTTTCTATGATTTCTTTGAGTTTATCACTGATTGATCGCAGTTTTGCCTGTGTTCCTGTTCGGAAAACAAATTGCTGATAAAGCACAACACAAATTAAAAACCCTACGCAAATGGATAAGAAAAAAATAATGGTTGCGTGGCTCATAGCATTTCTCCTAATTTATATCCAATTCCCCAGACTGTAATAATATATTGGGGATTGCGTGTATCTTCTTCGATTTTATTTCTAAGACGGCTTACATGGACGTTTACAGCGTTTTCATCTCCCAAGTATACGTCATTCCATACAAGAGAATATATCTGTTCCTTTGTATAAACTTTTTTTGGGTTTTGCATAAGCAGCTTTAAAATTTCAAATTCTTTTGCAGTGAGTTCCATACGTTTTCCATTTTTCGTAAGCGTATAATCGGACAGATTCATTATCAATTCTCCAGCAGTTAAAATTTGTAGCTCGTTAATTGCCACATTATCATATTGATTTCTTCTGCGAATATTTGCTTTAATACGTGCTAATACTTCCACAACAGAGAACGGCTTTGTAATATAGTCATCAGCTCCTAAACTTAATCCTAAAGCCTTATCAGTTTCTGTATCTTTGGCAGAAACTATAATGATGGGAACTACACTGCTTTTTCTGATATGCTCCATAACGTCCATTCCGTTGATTTTTGGTATCATTAAATCAAGCAGAACCAGACTGAAGTCTATATTATCAAAATAATTGCAGGCTTTCTGTCCGTCTGCTGCACAAATAACCTCATAATTTTCTGCTGTTAAGTAACTTTTCAACATTTCGCTGATTTCTGTATCATCTTCAATTAGTAGGATTTTATTGTTCATGTTCTGTTCTCCTTTCGCCGTCTATTTGCAGATCTTTCTACATCTTTTGGTATCAACCACATATAGCCGATTTTTGATACGCCCGGTATGCGGTTTTCTTCACATAATCTATTAGTTTATATTATATACGAATAGCCGAATGGCGACAAGAAACAAGCCATGAATAATAGGAAGTATTTTTATTCAGGGAAAATCAATTAGTGACATATCGGTTAATTCAACTCTTTATCCGCAGTCTTGCCTTTTAATAAAGTTTCACACCACTTTGCATAACTTAACAGTTCCTGTAACAATGGTTCAATTTCCGTACCATACTTACGTAATAGAATGCAAATTCCGTATTGGACGATACTCTATCTGAATATCAAGATCTATGGTAGAATATAGAAAAGACATTACAGCGGAGGATGAACTTATGTTATGGTATAACAAGGGAGAAACCCTTTTAAAAGAAATCAAAGAAAAGAATTTACCAGAAAATATGCTTGCCTTTTGGTATATTGGGCAAATGGGAATGGTTATCAAATGGAAAAGGAAAATTATTTATCTCGATCCTGTTCTATCCGATCTTGTGGATCAAGACGAAAATTCAAGAAGACATTATGAGATTCCTTATGAACCTACAAACACACAAGTGGATTATATTTTCTGTACCCATGATCACCGAGATCATATGAATCAAAAAACCATACTTGGGATGTTAAAAGCAAACCCAAAAGCGCTCATTGTTATCCCAGCTCCATTAAAAAACATCTTACTTTCATGGGGGATTAAGGAAGAACAAATTTTACCATTACATCAAAATGAGAGCATTTCTTTGGACAAACAAATACGTGTAACAGGCATTGAAACAGCACACGATACTTATCGGTATGATGAACATAACCACAGTTTTACACTTGGATATGTATTCAACTTTGCTGGACTAAAACTCTTTCATTCCGGTGACACGATGTTGACAAACGAATTACTGGAGTCCCTTCAATCCTATTCTCCGATTCACACCCTCATGCTCCCGATTAATGGAAGTGATATTATAAGAGATAGTAAAAATATTATCGGAAATATGAATGCGAAAGATGCTGTTCTTTTAACATCCCAATTGGATGCTAAATTGACAATTCCTCTTCATTATGACATGGTGTATGGGAATGAGGAAAATCCTTTGATCTTTGCGGACTACATGGAACGAATCGCTCCAAATAAGCGATACCATATTATGCGACTAGGAGAAATGTTTTTGATTGGATAAAAAATAACAAATGCCTTGCCTTCCATGCAAACAAAAATGGTGCTGAACTTTAATTCAGCACCATTTTTAAGTATAACTATAATATTTTTCTATTTCTTATGTTATACAATTACTTTTCCACTTTCATTTACATAATCAAATGGATTCTCCTCTTTGACTAATTCCATTGCACCTTTTCCACTTAAAATCACTTTTGATTGATTTAGTTTTGCAAGTTCTAAGATCATTTTCAAAACTGCATTATATTTTTTATCTGTTTTACAGATATTAAAAAATTCTGCACTCACAGAAATAAACTCTGTTGGGAAATCCAATAAAAATTGAAAAGAATCCATTTCTCTTCCAAAATCCCCTAATATAATACGATAACCTAATTTTCTTAATTTCAAGAAATTATGGTATACTGTTTTTAACTCAAAAAATGTACTAGGATCTATAATTTTTAAAATAATATTATATACTGTTCCTGCAAACTTCTCAATTGCACCATTTAAAAATCCTAAAGAATCCGGTTTTAATAAGAATCCTGCCGGTAAACTAATACAAACAGCTCGTTCTGGATTCTCTTTTACAATCGGTTCAAATTTGTTTAAGATATTGATAAAGGCTACTTCAAACACTTCTGCATTCAAATACTTATCATAGTATTCTTCATTTTGTATCAGAAATTCTCTTAAATTATCTGATAACCCTCGAATATCATAAACTGCTTCCATTATTTCATTATTTTTATTATTTAAATTATTATATTTTTTAAAGCGAATCATTGATGGAATCTTCTCAATGTATTGCTTCATTTGTTTTGAATACTGTTGTTTAAACAATTGTTGGTTTGCCATATATCCTTCATAAATGACATAACCTTGTTTTCCATTATGTTTTGCCTCATATAAAGCAAGATCTGCATACTCAAATAATGTAGGATATTCTAAATGAATTCCATTTGTTGAGGCTACTCCAAAACTATATGTAATAAAAAAAGATTCTCCATTAATCTCGATTGGTTCCTTTGTAAATTCCGTTAATTTATTAATGCAATATTGAACTCGACTGGTATCTTTTGTCTTAAGCAAAAGAACAAATTCATCGCCACCATATCTTGATACATAGTCTTCTTCCTCTATTAACTCAATTAAATGACATGCTGTTTTTTGAATCGCTAAATCTCCGGCTGTATGCCCATAGACATCATTAATGGTTTTAAAATCATCAATGTCAATTACAAACAATGTCATATAAAACATTTCATTGGTAAGTCTTCTTTGCTCTTCAAAGTAATTCTCAAACATTCCACGGTTTGGAAGTCCGGTTAAAGCATCATTTTGCTTCATCAAATCCTCGCTGACTTGCATAACACTTATAATTTTCGAATTATTATCCATAACTGGTACTAAATAATTCTTGTCATGAGCAATAATTTGGTTATTATTTTTATATCGTGTTTCAAAGCTGACAATCATGCCACAAATAACGCGTTCCCAAAGTTCATTAAAAGAATGCCCAATGATATATTGACACATTATTTCACTTAAGTCCTTACTCCCCATCTCTTTTTCATCCATATGAGGGTATTTGGACAATTCTGCATTAATATACTCCACTTTTTTATCTAAATCTGCAATGATAATTTTATTCGGAATGTATTCTAAAATAGATAATAATTTCTGCATCTGATATTGAATTGTCTTTTTTTCTGTAATATCCATTAATACAACATAAAAAGCATCTCTTTTTTTATCATAAGCAGCTGTATCATGAATCCATATGATACTTCCATCTTTTTTTCTCATACGAAATTCATAATCCAAATTTTTTCCCTGATTTATTGTTACAGCAATTTTTTCTAGAATTTCTGGGACATCATCCACAACCATCTCAGCAAAACGATTGCGAAAAAGTTGTTGGACTTCTTCTCTTGTATATCCAATCATCGTAAAAAAATAATCATTTGCATATAAAATTGTAGAATGTGGATCATTTTTACAAAATAGAAGTCCGGCATCCACACTGGCTACTAACTCTGATATTAATAAATCTTGTATTTCTCTTAACATATTACAATTCTTTTAGGCCTATTACAATAAATTGTACAGCTCCGTTAACCTCCTTCAACTTCTCCTTAAATTTTAATTGAATATTCAATATATCCCCTTAAACTTTCTCCTTAAGTGTATTCATACTTAGTTCTGCTGTCATATCTTATATTTTAAGTCCCATTGTTTTATGTTTGAATTTATATGAAATATAAACCATTCCAGAGATTTTATTATCATACCCTAAAATTATACTCTAAAATTTTGTAAATTTCAAATCTCATATGACATTTGTAAAAATTATCCATACAGCATACAAAAAAATGGCTTTGTTTATCAATTTTGATTCACAAAGCCATTTCTTTATTTAGATGAAAGCAACTTTATTTTTTATAAATTATTCTTCGCCTCGAGCCATTGCTTCTTCTTGACGTCTAATCATTTCTTTTACCATATAGCCGCCAACACTACCATTTTGATAAGAAGTTAAATCTCCGTTGTATCCCTGTTTTAAAGGAACTCCGATTTCATTTGCTACTTCCATTTTAAAACGTTCTAATGCACCTTTTGCCTGTGGTACTTCCACTCTGTTTGAACTTCTGCTCATAATAATACCTCCTATTATTAAATTTATTTCTTTATAGAAATATTAATAGTTTCCGTAGTACAGTGCAAAGCCATTTTGTTTCTTTCGTTCAAAGTGGTTTTGTTCTGACTACACGATTATTATGTGCAGACTTTTCATTCATACACTAGTATATTTTAGTAAATTTAACATTTTAAAACAAATACTCGAATAAGACCTAAAATCAATAAATGAACTGGATAAAAGAAATAGAAGAAATACTTTAATTTTAATCCACGTTTTCCATTGTACTGCCGGATGATGAGAAAAGCCAATGGAGCTGTAATTTCCCAAATAAATAATAGTACACCAACCAAATAAAAATGTTTATTCCGTTTTTTCGTATAATAAAGAAGAAAAATAGCTAATACACCAAAAGCACCATAGTCAGTCTTTAATACAGCACCAAGTACAATACACAAAATAACTCCTACAACTGTTTTCCAATTCATAGAGTATCTTTCATAAATCCAAATAGCAAAGTATCCTAAAAGTAAAGTAAAAATTACATTCTGATAAAACGGAGCCCTCCATGTACCATTTAATGCCATATTAAATGGTATCTCCGATAATAGTGCAAAAATAAATAAATGAATCCCATATTTTTTTCTATCATGCGTATGTACAAAACCTTCTATTAATAAAAAGATAAAAATTGGAAATGCCACTCGTCCAATAAAACGAAGTATCATATCCACCCCTAATAATGCTGGTGGAATGGTAGGTTGTGACATTATATAAGGCTCTAACAAAATCGCTCCTATATGGTCAATCAACATTGTAATAACTGCAATAATCTTTAATGTACTACCACTCCATTTTCTTAAACTCAAGTCTTCCATCATGCTCAACCTCGCTTTTCTTTATGCTACCTTCTATTACTATATCTCCCGTTTTTATATTTTATTATACAATTCTCTCTTCTTCAATATAAAAAATCTATATTGGTTCCATTCAGTTGCATAGAAACATTCTATGCCAATCTCCCACATTGACGGGCAGTCATTCTATAAGAGCATAAATGCTCTTGCATGACTGATTACTTTCGCATAAACGATGAGAAGCACGCTATGCGAGTTTCTCACGTTCGCGAGCAGTCGTCATATAAGAGCATACATTCTCTTGCATGACTCGTTGCTTCCGCGTAAATGATAAAAAACCATATAAGAATGTTTATATTCTCATATGGCTTTTATCTTTTATATCTTATTATTTTGTACGAAGCAATCTCATCGCATTTAAAATAGCTAGTACTGCAACTCCTACATCAGCAAACACTGCCTCCCACATATTAGCATCACCAAAGGCTGCCAGTATTAATACCAACGCTTTCACTCCTAAGGCAATAATAATATTTTGTTTTACAATTCGAATTGTCTTATTGGCAATTCTTCTCGCTATCACTAATTTTGATGGCTTATCATCCATAATAACAATATCCGCCGCTTCGATAGCCGCATCGGAACCAAGTCCACCCATGGCGATTCCTACATCAGCTCTTGCAAGAACAGGGGCATCGTTCATTCCATCACCCACAAAGGCTACTTTCTTCTTAAAATCAACCTTTTTCATCCACTGTTCCACATATTCTGCCTTGTCAGCTGGCAGTAATTCTGTATATACATGATGGATTCCAAGTTCTTTCGCGATTGCCTCACCTGTTTCCTTTAAATCTCCAGTCAGCATGACTGTGGTACAATTTTGTGATTTTAAAGCTGTTATTGTTTCTTTGGCATCATCTTTTAACTCATCTCCAATAACAATAGAGCCATAATATTGTCCATCCACAGCTACATAAACAATAGTTCCTATTTCTTTTTGTTCCACATATGGTATTTGATTTTGTTCCATTAATTTGCGATTTCCAACAAGAACACGCTTTCCATATACAATGGATTGTGTACCAAATCCAGCAATGTCTTTATACTCTGTAACATGCTCTCGATTGAGTTCTTTCTTATAGGAATCTTTAATGGAAATACCAATTGGATGACTACTATCTATCTCTCCATAAGCAGCATATTTTAACAGGTCTTCTTGGCTCACCTTAGCTTCTGGCATCATAGAAATAACCCGAAAACTTCCTTTTGTAAGTGTTCCTGTTTTGTCAAACATCACAATATCTGTATGAGCTAATAGCTCCAAATAGTTGCTTCCCTTTACTAGAACACCTTGTCTGGACGCCGCTCCAATTCCTCCAAAAAAGCTAAGAGGTACCGAAATTACAAGGGCACAAGGGCAAGAAACAACTAAGAAAATCAAAGCTCTATGAATCCATTCTGAGAAATCAAATGTTTGAAGAAGAATTGGTGGAATAAAAGCGAGAATCAATGCAGCAATTACAACAGCTGGTGTATAATAACGTGCAAATCTCGTAATAAAATTTTCACTTTTTGCTTTTTTGCTACTAGCATTTTCTACAAGCTCTAAAATCTTTGATACCGTAGAATCTTGAAATTCTTTTGTAACCTCAATGGTAATTGTTCCAGATTGATTCACACATCCACTAAGTGCCATCTCTCCTGCTTTAATTTTTCTAGGAACTGGTTCTCCTGTGAGCATAGAAGTATCAAGCATGGACTCTCCTTCTAATACAGTTCCATCAAGAGGTACTTTTTCTCCTGGACGCACAAGAATTTTATCCCCAATGGATACTTCTTCTGGCATAACGACTTTTACTTCCCCATCCACAAGGAGATTTGCCTCTTCTGGATAGAGTGCCATTAAAGAACTAATAGATTTTCTAGAACGTTCCACTGCAACACTTTGGAATAATTCTCCCACTTGATAAAACAGCATAACGGCCGCTGCCTCTGGATATTCCTTTGTTGCAATGGCTCCAATCGTTGCCAATGCCATTAAAAAATTCTCATCAAAAACTTGCCCTTTTTTAATATTCTTGATTGCACGAAGCAATACGTCATACCCTGCAAGAAAATAAGCAATAAATAATGTAAGCACTTCTGCAATTTCTATGGTTGTAAAATTTCTAAAGATGATTCCAGCAATATAAAAGCATCCACTGGCTATTAAACGCTTTAACATCTTTTTTTGCTTTTTCGTCATAGAATCGCCCTCCTATCTTTTATTTATGTGATAAACTCTCATATATTTTTTATATCGTATAACCCATTTGCTAATTCAATAAAATTATGATAAAATGTTCATAATCATTATGATATAGCTCCTTTGTTATTTTATGATTGGCTGGTAACCTTTGAATAACAAGGGAGTTTTTTAATATCATCATTCTATTGATACTCAATATTCCCGTTTTTTCAGAAGAACAATTTCTTTAACGAATAATGCAGCAGTCTTCGTCTACTTTTTGACAGGCTTTTTCAGCTTTATCCAAAATTTCATCTAATCTTGTTTCATCAAACTCTAATGTCAATCGCTGTGTCATAAAACTAATTGTAGCTTTTTCCACACCATCAATTTTACTAATTGCATGTTCCATTTTTGCTGCACAGTTTGCACAATCTACATTTTCCATTCTAAATACTTTTTTCATAATTCATTTCCTCACTTTCAATTTCTATCTTCCAATATATGTTCCATTCCTTGATTCACAATGGTACGAACATGATCATCTGCCAACGAATAAAATACGGTTCGTCCTTCTCTTCTCGCCTTTACTAACTGAGCTTGCTTTAACACCCTTAACTGGTGTGATATAGCAGATTGGCTCATATTAAGAAGCTGTGCTATATCACATACACACATTGGCGATTCGAAAAGCACATACATAATCTTCATTCTTGTACTATCGCCAAAGACCTTATAAAGTTCAGCTAGATCATATATGACTTCTTCATCTGGCATGTTCTTCTTGACTTCATTTACAATATCTTCATGAATGCAGATAAAATCACAACATTCTACCTTCTCTTTTTCCATTCTATTTCTCCTTTCTTATGTTTTAATATATGAACATCTATTCATATATTCATTATATCACTTGTTCACTCATTGTCAACTCTCTTTCAAATTCTTTTTTATATATGATAATTTTTCTCACATTGATCCATGGTATTAAAAAAAGCGATGAAGAAAAATAGGATCGCCATATTTCTTTTCACCGCTGTCGATACATACTGATTTTTTAATTTTCCCTATAATAAAATAACACTTCTATCTTAATGACTTAAAAAATAGCCGATTTTGCCAATTCATCCGCCATGTCATTATATTTATCCCCTGAATGCCCTTTTACTTTTTGAAATCTTACTTTTAACTGTTCTTTTATGCTATCATAATACGCCTTATACGCTTTTGTTCCTTCTTTGTTCGTCTTCCAATCTCCTAAACACCAGCGAGCAATGCCTTCATAATCATGATAAATAACAAGACTTTTACATCCTTGCTGGATTGCATACCGCATCGCCATCTCTGCTCCTTTAATCTCTCCTGCTACATTCCGCATAGAAGCTAGAGAAGGATTCTCCACTTTACTTGCAAATGTTAGCTCTTCTCCTTTATAAAGAATAACCATTCCATAAGAAAATTCTTTTGTTGCATTGTTATAACTACCATCTACATACGCAACCATTTCCTCAAATCCTTTTTCTTCCTTACTTTCCATTGCCTCTTCCGTTTTTTTATCAACGCTTATCTGTTCATTCAGATCTTTTATAAAATTTTCAGCATCTTGAATATTTGGAAAACTTTTATATACAGGACCGGAAAACTTGTCGATCTGTTTTTTACAGTCTTCCCATGAAAAATAAATCCCTGGTACTCTTCCTTTTTTTACTGCATAATACTTTTTTGTTGCCATGTTATTTCCTCTCTATCTTAAAATTTCATCATACTTTTTGTTTTCTTTTCGTATTGTATCATATTTTTATGCGAAATCCTATGCTACACTTTGTTTTTCTTTTATCGTTCCCATTGTTATTTTATTACACTATCACTTTAACTTTATAATCTTTTTGAAGTATTACTTACCAATTTTTTCAAATTTTGATGGTTTTTCTTCTTTTTTTATGGTAAAATACATTTTTAAAGGAAGTAATCTTCATTAACACATTAAATATGCAAAGGAGACAACTAATTATGGGCTACAAGAAAATCAAAGAAATGTTATCACCAGAAGAATTAAAATCTCGCATTCCAATGACCGATGAGCTTTTTGCTATCAAGTCCAAAAGAGATGAGGAACTAAAAGATGTATTTACAGGTAAGTCCGATCGATTTGTTGTCATTATCGGACCATGTTCCGCAGACAACGAAAATGCGGTTATGGACTATATGCACCGTCTTGCTAACGTATATGATAAAGTAAAAGACCGTCTGCTTATTGTGCCAAGAATTTATACAAATAAACCTCGCACAACGGGAGAAGGTTATAAAGGAATGTTCCATCAACCGGATCCTGAAAAAGAACCCGATATGTTAGAAGGCGTTATGGCAATTCGACATTTGCATATTCGTTCTATCAAAGAAACCGGATTCACAGCAGCTGATGAAATGCTCTATCCTGAGAACTGGCAGTATTTAGATGATCTTTTATCCTATGTAGCAATTGGTGCACGCTCTGTTGAAAACCAACAACATCGTCTTACCGTAAGCGGTATGGATGTTCCAGTTGGAATGAAGAATCCAACTGGTGGAGATCTTACAGTTATGATGAACTCTGTCATCGCTGCTCATGCAAAACACACATTTCTTTATGGCGGCTGGGAAGTGACAACAGACGGTAATCCTCTTGCACATACCATTCTTCGTGGTGCTGTTGATAAACATGGTCAGAATATCTCCAACTATCATTATGAGGATTTAATGCACGTTCAACAGATGTATGAACATTTAGAACTTGAAAATCCTGCTTGTATCGTTGACGCAAACCATGCTAATTCTGCAAAACATTGGGAACAGCAACCTCGTATCGTCAAAGAAGTTTTACATAGCCGTAGATTTAACCCAGATCTTCGTTCTCTTGTAAAGGGTGTGATGATTGAAAGTTATATAGAAGACGGAAATCAACCTGTGGGTGGCGGTTGCTATGGAAAATCCATCACAGATCCTTGTTTAGGATGGGAAAAAACAGAAAAATTGCTTTATGAAATCGCAGATTTAATTTAATAGAAAAAATAGAGAGGCGATGTTTTCATCCCTCTCTATTTTTTAAGCATAGCGAATTTTATTATTCTTTTCCTAGTGTTTTTATGTATGATTCTGTAACCGAAAGTTCTGCATGTCCAAGTCTTTCTTTTACTCTTTGTATATTCGATCCATTTTGCAATAAATGAAGTGCAAAAGAATGTCGAATCATATGAGGCGTTATCTCTTTTTCGATTCCAGCTTTTTTTGCATAGCCTTTAATAATTTTCCAAAATCCTTGTCTTGTTAACCCATTCCCATTTCGATTTAAAAACAAAATATCATTTTCTTCCTTTAATAACTGGCTTCTTCCTTGCTCTAAATACAGACTTAACACTTCTCCTACCTGTTTTCCAAAAGGAATTGCACGATTACTTTTTTCACCTTCACATAAGATATATCCTAATTCCAAATTCAAGTTAGAACATTTGAGTCCGATCATTTCACTGGCACGAATTCCTGTGGCATATAACAACTCAAGCATCGCTCTATCTCTAATTCCCTTTGGACTATGAACTTCTGGCTGTTGTAAGAGAAATTCCACTTCATCCACAGATAACGTGTTGGGTACTTTTTTTTCCACTTTTGGTGCTTTTAACCCCTCAGCTGGATCCACTTTTAAAATATTTCTTTTATTCATATACTGAAAAAATTTTTTTAATGATGCAACACTTCTTGAAATAGATGCTGTGGAAAAGCCTTTTCTTTCCATATAAAACATATATGCTGTTAAATCTGTCAGCGTAACTTCTTCTAAATATTGAATTCCAGATTCTACAAAATATTGAATCGCCTTTTTTAAATCACGTTCATAAGAAATTTGTGTATTATAAGATACTTTCTTTTCTTCTTTCATATACTCAATAAAGTCTTGAATACTTTCTTCCAACTTGAATCACTCCTCCTTTTCCTATTTTTATCCAGCCAAATATTATATTCAAATTTATGAACTCTTTGTCAACAAAACGGTAAACATCTTTACCAATTCTGGATTCCAAAATGCCTCTATGTAACATCCAATCAACCAAATTCCCATAATACTTGCTAATCCTATTAATTTTTTATAAGTTTCACTTTGGGCTTTGCCTAAGATTGCAAGACCATATACCCCCATTCCATAGAAAAAATAATGGGGAATTAAATATAAAATCCCAAGAAATACTCCTGCAATCCCCATTCGCATTGTTTCCAATGCAAATAACGAACTCGTTGAAAATGCAAAGAGAAATAAAGGAACTCCAATTCCTACCATACGATTTGTAAGAAAAAGTAAACATAAAATCGCCAATAATTGTTTTCCTCTTCTAAGCAATAAGAATACAAAGTATTGTTTTTGAGGCAAATCTCCTGTTGCAATCACACTATATTGATCTAAACTCCATAGATTTGATATTTCAGCTTGATTTTTGAAAAAAATATTTGTAAGAAATGTTCCTAAAAGCAAGCCTATGACAAATAAAATATTCCAAATATAATATGTTTTTTGATTTTGTTCCATATAAAATCTCCTCTAAATTATGAGAAATACAAGTTTCATAAGAAGTCAGCATAGATTTTCACTGTTTTAATCGTTTTTATTTTTTATCAACCTTTCCTTTTCTTGCATTTTCTCTATCTGTAACTATATGATTTTATTATGGAAATTATGTTATCTTTTTATAGGAATCTTCATTCTGGATTCTCATAATTTTTATTTTTGTAAAAATTTTGCCCGATATGTAAGCACTCCCGTAATCGTTTTAGAATCCTTTAACGCTCCATCCAATATCATTTGGACAATTTCTTCCACACTATACTTTTTAATCTCTACAAATTCATCCTCATCCAAATTTTGTTGTGTCTTCGTCAATTCTGTTGCAAGATAAATATAAATAATTTCATTGCTAAATCCAATAGCCGTCACCGCATCCACTAAATGTTCCACTTTACCTGCTCGGTATCCCGTTTCTTCTTCTAGCTCACGAATCGCTGCTGTCTTTGGATCTTCTCCTTCATTAATTCCTCCTGCTGGAATCTCTAAACTCATTCTATCAACGGAATTTCTATACTGGTGTACCATGATGATCTTTCCATCATCATCCACTGCAATCACTGCGGAAGCCCCTTTATGTTTTACAAAATCCCACTCCACTTCCTTTCCATTTGGAAGTTCTAAGATATCTTTGTATACATCAACAATATGACCTTTGTACACCAATTCTTGTCTAATTTTTTTATATCCTTTCATTCTATCCTTTCCTTTCTATTGTTATACAATTATTCTCTATCAAACAATGCAAACTCACGCTCCCAGCATTTACCATAGACTCATACAAGCGTAGTTTGTAACTCATTACTTCCGCACAAAAGAAAAATCCCACAACCCCTGCATAAGCATACAGGGATTAATGGGATTATTGTTTCGATTCGATATTATACTCGCTATTTTGCGTAGTCGGTTGCCCTTGACTCGCGAATAACGTTAACCTTTATCTGACCAGGATATTCCAATTCACTTTCAATTTGTTTGGAGATATCTCTTGCTAATAAAATCATATCGGAATCGCTTACCTGTTCTGGAACTACCATAACACGAATCTCACGACCCGCTTGAATCGCAAAAGTTTTATCAACACCCTTGAATCCATTACCTATATCTTCAAGTTGTTTCAATCTGGTTGTATAGGAATCCAAAGTTTCTCTTCTTGCACCAGGTCTAGCTGCTGAGATTGTATCCGCAGCTTGTACAATACAAGAAATAAGAGAAGTTGGTTCCACATCACCATGATGGGATTCTACTGCATTAATTACAATTGGTGATTCTTTGTATTTTCTACATAAATCAACACCAATTTCAATATGAGAACCTTCCATCTCATGGTCCACTGATTTACCAATGTCATGTAGTAAGCCTGCACGTTTTGCCATTCTTACGTCAACACCAATTTCAGCAGCAAGTAAACCGCTTAAAAGTGCAACTTCCATAGAGTGTTTCAAAGCGTTCTGACCATAGCTTGTTCTAAACTTCATCTTACCAAGTAGACGAATTAATTCTGGATGAATGCCATGAACGCCCACTTCAAGAGCGGCAGCTTCACCTTCCTCACGCATCATCACTTCTACTTCTTTTTGTGCCTTTTCTACCATTTCTTCGATTCTTGCTGGATGGATACGTCCATCTACGATCAGTTTTTCAAGAGCAATTCTTGCAACTTCTCTACGAATCGGATCAAAACTTGATAAAATAACAGCCTCTGGAGTATCATCAATAATTAAATCCACCCCAGTCATTGTTTCTAAAGTACGAATATTACGTCCTTCACGTCCAATGATACGACCTTTCATCTCATCATTCGGAAGTTGTACTAAGGAAATTGTCGTTTCAGCAACATGATCTGCTGCACATTTTTGAATCGCAGTTACGACATATTCCTTCGCCTTTTTGTTGGCTTCTTCTTTGGCTCTGGTCTCCATCTCTTTGATCATCACCGCAGTTTCATGTTTTACTTCGTCTTCAACCGTTTTTAAAAGATATTCTTTTGCTTGTTCAGAGGTCAATCCAGAAATTCTTTCTAGTTCCTGTAAGCGTTTCTCTTCCAGTTCTGCAACAGCAATCTTCTGTTTTTCAAGACTTGTTTCCTTCGCAGTAAGACTGGATTCCTTTCTTTCAAGCATTTCTGCTTTCCGATCAACAATTTCTTCTTTGTTAATCACACGCTTTTCGTAACGTTGTAACTCTGTACGGCGTTCTCTTGTTTCTTTTTCGAAGTCATTTTTAGCCTTAATGGACTCTTCTTTTGCTTCTAAAAGAGCTTCGCGTTTCTTCGCTTCTGCTATTTTTACGCCTTCATCTATAATCTCTCTGGCTTTTTCTTCTGCGCTTCCAATCTTGGCTTCAACAATCTTTTTGCGATACGTTGTAGCCCCAAACCAAGATATAGCCGCTGAAATCACCACAGCAATTATGACAGCAATTACAGTATCCACAGGAGCACCTCCTTATTCACTTTTTGTTGTATTTTCATCCTCTAAAAAACATTTTTTGGATAAACATACAACACTTAAATTTTATACTGTTTTTACCACTATGTCAAGTGAAAGGTGCTCCATTTTGTCAGAACTGTCTGATTTTTAACAAAGAATCTTATCCATTTTCTTCTGCTTCTAATACATCCATATACTCTTGTATCGCCTTTTTTACTGCATAATAAGAGTATCCTTTCCGCATAAAATACCCATAATGCTTTTGCATTTCTTTTTCATCCTGTATCTTTTTACCTGCCAATCGCTTTTCTACAAGACCTTGTAAAATTTCTGTTTCATCCCAATCGTTTTCTTCCAGATATTGCGTTACTTGTTGTTTGCTAATCCCTTTTTTCACAAGTTCCATTTCTATTTGTTTGCGACTTTTCGAATCCTTTTTAAATATTACATAATTTTCTATATAGCGTTCATCATTTACATAACCATAGGATTCTACATATGCAATGGCTTCCTCTGCCATAGTTATGCTGAAAGAGGCTTCTATCAGCCTCTTTCGTAATTCTTCTTTTGTGCGATCGCTATATTTTAATAGCATCATCGCTTTTTTTCTCGCTCTTTTAAGAACAATTTCTTTTTCAAGTGTTGTTTTCAGTTCTTCGCTTATTTCCATTCCTTCCTTAAGACCATATTGTCTAATCTCCCTAGCATAAAGAGCGAAAGCAAATTCATAATCTAAATCAATCCGATAAAGATCTTTCTTTACCAATTCTATTCTTGTTACTAACATTTTACTTATTCTTCTGTTACGTCAGTCGCATCGACTTTTGTTTCTTCTTGTTCACTTCCAATATTAAAGTGAGCTCGTACAAGACCTTCAATTTCTTCCATAACCTCTGTATGTTCTCTTAAGTATTGTTTTGCATTCTCGCGACCTTGACCGATCTTATCTTCATTATAAGCATACCAAGCACCTGATTTGTTCACAATGCCAACATTAGCCGCTAAATCAAGAATATCACCTTCTCTTGAAATACCCTTACCAAACATAATATCAAATTCTGCTTCTTTAAATGGTGGTGCGATCTTATTTTTTACAACTTTGATTCTTGTGCGGTTTCCTACTATCTCTCCACCTTGTTTTAGAGCCTCAATTCTTCTTACATCCATACGAATAGAAGAATAGAACTTAAGAGCTCGTCCACCTGTTGTTGTTTCTGGATTACCAAACATAACCCCAACTTTTTCACGAAGCTGGTTAATGAAAATAACTGTACAATTTGACTTGCTAATAACTGCTGTCAGCTTACGAAGTGCTTGTGACATCAAACGTGCATGAAGTCCCACATGAGAATCTCCCATATCACCATCAATTTCTGCTTTTGGAACAAGGGCTGCCACAGAGTCAACAATAACAATATCAACGGCTCCAGAACGCACCATCGTTTCTGTAATTTCAAGAGCCTGCTCTCCATTATCTGGCTGAGAAATATAGAGATTGTCAATATCCACACCGATATTTTTTGCATAAACTGGATCAAGTGCATGTTCAGCATCAATAAATCCTGCGATTCCTCCTCTTTTTTGTACTTCTGCTATCATGTGAAGAGTAACTGTGGTCTTACCACTAGATTCTGGCCCATAGACTTCGATAATACGACCCTTTGGAATCCCCCCTAAGCCAAGAGCTAAATCCAAACTCAAAGAACCTGTTGGTACTGTTTCAATATTCATATTAGTGGCAGAGTCACCAAGTTTCATAACAGAACCTTTTCCATACTGCTTTTCTATCTGTGAAAGTGCTGCATCCAATGCTTTTAACTTTTCTTCTTTTAACATACCTTTATCTCCTTTTTCGATACTCGAACAAATGTTTGTTTATGTGTCTATTGTAATATACCACTTCATTTTTGTCAATAGAATTTCTTCTCTTTCTCATTATTTCTTTTATAATATCATATTAAAATTATTATTTCAATTATTTTTAATTTAAACATTCTTTTTCTTGCAGTAGACTTTTTATGTGTAAGTTTATCATTATTTGTATGAAGTACTTTTTTATATATTAGGAAATGCAATTTCCTAAACGACAAACTCATTGTCTTTGCGTAAACGATGAGAAGCACGCTTTGCGAACTTCTCACGTTCGTAGGCGGCGTCAAATAAAAAAGACTATTGTAAAAATAGTTTCTTTAAAAATCGACATTTCCTTCGATCTTACTCTATTCGATACAATAGTCTTTTCTTATGTTATTTATCATTTATATCTCTTGCTTAAAACCACCTTCATAATATTCTATGATAGAGTGACGCAATAAACTAAGAGCATTTGCCACAGAACTTTCTCTCACTTTACTTCGTTCTCCTGTAAAATGAAATTCTTTTGCAAAAACATGATTATTAATATAGCAACCAATATATACAAGACCTACTGGCTTTTCTTCGCTTCCGCCATCCGGACCAGCAATTCCTGTAATAGACAAAGCCACATCCGCATTATAAAGCAAAGCTGCTCCTTTTGCCATCTCTTTTGCGGTCTGAGGTGATACTGCTCCATATTCTTTCAGTGTGGCCTTTTTCACATCCACAAGTTTCCTTTTTGCTTTATTCGAATACGTGATAAACCCTTGCTTAAACACTTCGGATGCTCCTGCTACATTGACAAGACGTCCTGCCAGTAACCCTCCTGTACATGATTCTACGGTACATATTTTCAATTCATGCTTTTCCAGTAACTCAATAACATTTTGCTCTAATGTCACATTTTCATCGTCTGTAAAAATAAAATTCCCAAGACGTTTATGAATTTCATGAACAACAGGCTTTACAAGTTCTTTTGCTTCTTTTTCATCTTTTCCTTTTGCGGTAACCCGAATATGGACTTCTCCTTCCTTTGCATAAGGTGCAATAGTAGGATTGGTCTGCTTTGCGATGAGATCTGATAATTTATCTTCCACAAAACTTTCTCCAAGTCCGCTAATTTTTACCATAGAAGTATAAAAAACGGCATCTTGTAATGTTGTTAAATAAGGAAGAACAGATTGTTCCACCATAGCTTTTAACTCATTTGGAGGTCCTGGAAGTAAAATAATATGGCATTCGCCTGTTTTTACGATCATACCATTTGCTGTTCCATTTGGATTGTCAATAACCGTAGCCCCTTTTGGTATAAACGCTTGCTTCCAGTTATTATGAGTAATGTTGGTCAATTGACGTTTTGCAAAGTATTCTTGAATATGTTCTCTAGAACGCAAATCTTCAACCAATTCTAAATCACATACTTTTGCAACAGTTTCTTTTGTAATATCGTCCATGGTTGGCCCTAAGCCTCCAGATAATAAGACAATATCCGCTCTTTGTATTGCTGTTTTTATTGCTTCTGATAACCGCTCTTCATTATCTCCAACGGTTGTCATATAATAAATAGAAAATCCCAAAGACGCACATTTTTCTGCTAAATATGCAGAATTTGTATTGACAATGTTCCCCATTAAAATTTCTGTTCCAACAGAAATTAATTCTACTATCATTTCTTTTCGCTTCCTTCCATCATAACAGCCCTGTTTTTGTATAAGTAATCAATTAAAGACACTACGGTAAGTATCAATGCGATATAAGTAAAAATCATCTCAAGAACTGTAAAAATACCACCTAAATCCACAATTAATAACAAGATCAAAATCATTTGTGATACTGTCTTAAATTTTCCCCAGTAACTCGCTGCAATTACCACACCATTATCAGATGCTACAAGTCGAAATCCGCTAATGATGAACTCACGTGCAATAATAATAATTACAATCCATCCTGGAAGTTTTCCTAGATCAACAAAAGCAATAAGTGCAGAACATACGAGCAACTTATCGGCAAGTGGATCCATAAATTTTCCAAAGTTTGTAATTAAATTCCACTTTCTAGCCAAATGCCCATCAAGATAATCCGTAAAACTAGCACCTGCAAATAATACAAATGCTATCCATTTTCCATAAGAAATCTCTCCACCTAAATAGAGAAATATAAGAAAAAATGGTATCATGATGGTTCTCAAAAGCGTGAGTTTATTCGGTAAGTTCACGATAGATCACCTCTCCAATCAAATCATATTCTGATGCACCAGTGATGAGAACATCGACGAAATCACCAGATATAATCTCTTCTTCTGATTTTACAAAGATACATCCATCCACTTTTGGAGCATCTTTATATGTTCTTCCCACATAGACATCTTCGTCATACAAATATCCTTCTATCAGTACTTTTACTTGTTTTCCAATCATTTCTTGATCGCGTTCATAAGAAATCTCTTGCTGAAGAGCCATAATCTCATCTCTTCTTCTTTGTTTTACTTCCTCGTCCACTTGATTCTCAAATGTGGCTGCTGGAGTATCTTCTTCTTGTGAGTAAGTAAATACACCAAGTCGATCAAATTCTATTTCATCCACAAATGCAAGCATGCCTTCATGATCTTCTTCCGTTTCTCCTGGGAATCCTGTGATTAAAGTCGTACGAATTGCAATATCTGGCATCGCTTTTCTAAGTTTTCCAATCACTTCTACAAGCTGTGCTCTGCTGGTTCTTCTTCCCATTCTTTTTAAGATGTTATCCTCAGAATGTTGAATAGGCATATCAATATAATGGCATACTTTTGGTTCTCTTGCCATTGTTTCAATTAATTCATCTGTAATTTCCTCTGGATAGCTATATAAAAGACGAATCCATTCAATTCCTTCAATCTCTCCTAAACGATGGAGCAACTCTGGTAATTTTTTCTCTCCATATAAATCTTTTCCATAGAGTGTTGTTTCTTGAGCAACTAACACAAGTTCTTTTACTCCATTGTTTGCAAGTTGTGTTGCTTCTTCCACTAAACGTTCCATTGGAACACTGCGGAAACGCCCACGAATGCTAGGAATAATACAGTATGTGCAATGTTTGTCACAACCTTCTGCGATTTTTAAATATGCCATATAACTTCCTGTTGTCACAACACGTTCCACATTTGAAGTATCTGGAAGATAATCAATACTTTCAAAAAGATCTTCTCCATTACCTCTTAATGCTTCATCAACAGCTTCTACAATTTTATCAAAACTTGTTGTTCCAAGAACCGCATCTACTTCTGTTAATTCTCTTCTAAATTCTTCTTTGTATCGTTCTGATAAGCATCCAGCCACTACAAGTGCTTTTAACTTTCCTGTCTTTTTCAACTCTGACATCTCAAGAATTGTTTCAATACTCTCTTGTTTTGCATCATGAATAAAGCAACAAGTGTTAATAACAATAACATCTGCTTCTTGTTCTTCATTTGTTACTTCATATCCTCTTTCTTTTAAAAGTCCAAGCATTACCTCACTATCTACAAGATTCTTATCGCATCCGAGAGAAATAAACAATAATTTCATATACATCTCCTTTATTCTTTTTGTTATTGTACTCTTCTTTGCACTGCCTTTATACAATTATACATAAGCATTGCAATTGTCATTGGCCCCACTCCACCGGGAACTGGTGTAATAGCACTTACCTTTGATTCTACTTTTTCAAAATCAACGTCCCCACATAATTTATTATTGCCACTTCTGTGAATTCCTACATCAATAACAACAGCACCTTCTCTTATGTAGCTGTCATCAAAAAATTTGGGCTTTCCAATTGCTGCGATTAAAATATCCGCTTGCTTTGTTATTTCTTTCAAATTCTTAGTTTTTGAATGGCAAATCGTAACCGTTCCATTCTCTTTTAAAAGCAATAATGCCATTGGCTTTCCAACAATGTTACTTCTTCCAACTACAACACAGTGCTTTCCTTCGATTTCAATATTTGATCTCTTTAAAAGTTCAATAATTCCTGCTGGTGTACAAGAAATAAAACCTTCTTGTCCTGTTACAAGTGCTCCCACATTTTGGTTATGAAAACCATCTACATCTTTTTCAGGCAAAATGGATTGTGTAATCACATCTTCATTGATATGTTTTGGCAACGGAAGCTGAACTAAAATTCCATCCACACCATCATCATAATTTAATTCATTGACCAATGTTAAAAGTTCTTCCTGTGTTGTTTCCTCTGGAAGTTCATACGTTCTTGACAACATTCCTACATATTCGCAAGCTCTTGTTTTATTTCGAACATAAACAGAAGATGCTGGGTCTGCCCCCACTTGTACAACAGCCAAACAAACCTCTTTGCCCTTTTCTTTTAACTGTGTAACAACAGTTTTACATTCCTCTTTGATTTCAGTTGATATTTTTTTTCCATCAATAATTTTAGCCATAGTGAAAATTCCTTTCCTAAAGATGTCACAAAATGTTGGGAAACATCTTATATGAGTTTCTCCCCTCTCTATCTTACACTTCACACGAAAAAAAGGCAAGGAAACAATTTAATTTGTTTCCTCGCCACTCCTTAGTCATAACAAATATATTTATATTTTTTAAAAAAGTCCTACAATTTTTCCATTTTGATCCACATCAATGCTCTCAGCTGCTGGTTTTTTTGGCAGTCCTGGCATCGTCATAATAGCACCAGTGATCGCAACGACAAATCCTGCACCAGCTGATACATAGGCTTCTCGAATATTAATGGTAAAACCAGTCGGACGCCCAAGTTTTTTTGCATCATCAGACAGAGAATATTGATTTTTTGCCATACAAACAGGGAAATGTCCCATAGAAAGACTTTCAATTTT
This sequence comes from uncultured Eubacteriales bacterium, assembly GCA_949284175.1. Taxonomy (GTDB): domain Bacteria; phylum Bacillota; class Clostridia; order Lachnospirales; family Lachnospiraceae; genus Scybalomonas. Next base: position 55,602 of record CASDVE010000011.1, on the reverse strand, counting down.
ATCAATCGCTTTTTTTGCCATTGGAGAATAAGTCACACCATCCGCTCCATAAATCTCTCTTGCGATAGTTTCAATTTTTTCATAAATAGTCAAACTATCTTCATAAAGAGGTTTAAAATGACTCTCTTTTGTTTCTAGTGTATGGATGACAGCCTTTGCAAGGTCTTCTCCACCTTCTCCACCTTTTTCCCACACTTTAGCAAGAGCAAATTCACAGCCTTTTTGTTTACAAAATTCTTCTATATATGCCAGTTCCTTTTGTGTATCTGTCACAAACTGATTCAAAGTTACCACAACAGGAACTCCATATTTTTGTACATTTTCAATATGCTTTTCCAAGTTTACAATTCCTTTGGAAAGGGCTTCTAAATTCTCAACAGAAAGTTGATCTTTTGAAACACCGCCATTATATTTTAAGGCTTTCACCGTTGCTACAAGCACAACGGCATCTGGAGTAAGTCCTGCTTTTCTACACTTAATATCAAAGAATTTCTCCGCTCCTAGATCCGCTCCAAATCCTGCCTCAGTTACTAAAATATCCGCAAGTTTTAATCCCATCTTCGTTGCTTGTACACTATTGCATCCATGGGCAATATTAGCAAATGGCCCTCCATGCACAAGAGCTGGCGTATTTTCCAATGTCTGAATTAAGTTAGGTTTTAGTGCATCTTTTAAAAGAGTAGCCATTGCCCCCACCGCTTTTAAATCTCTTGCAGTTACAGGTTCACCTTCATAAGTATAAGCCACAATAATATTGCCAAGACGTTCCTTTAAGTCTTCCATATCATTAGCAAGACAGAGAATTGCCATAATTTCTGAGGCAACGGTAATAACAAATCCATCCTGTCGTACCACTCCGTCCATTTTATTGCCCATTCCAATGACAATGTTCCGAAGGGCTCTATCATTCATATCAACACAACGTTTCCAAACAATCTGTTTTGGATCAATATGTAAAGTATTTCCTTGTTGTAAATGATTATCAAGCATAGCTGCCAACAGATTATTAGCAGAAGTAATTGCATGAAAATCGCCAGTAAAATGTAAGTTCAAATCTTCCATCGGAACAATCTGTGCATATCCACCACCAGCTGCTCCACCTTTGATTCCAAAGCAAGGTCCTAAGGATGGTTCTCGAAGTGCAATCACCGCTTTTTTCCCAAGACGACAAAGTGCCTGACCAAGACCAACGCTGATTGTAGTCTTACCTTCTCCTGCTGGAGTTGGATTAATAGCGGTTACAAGAACGAGCTTTCCGTCTTTTTTGCCCTTTAATTTACTCATCAATTCAGCTGATAATTTCGCTTTATACTTACCATATAGCTCCAAATCATCTTCTGTAATCCCTATCTTTTCTGCTACTTCTTTAATTGGAAGCATCGTTGCCTCCTGTGCAATCTGAATATCTGTTTTCATTTTTCTATTCCAACCTTTCTACCTTGTGCATCAAAAGCCTAAGACTTTGGTCTAAAATTTTCTCCTATACGGGTCATTATAACAGAAAACAAACTTATTTGTCCATACAATAACATGGATTTTTGCTTGCCACCTATGGAAATCTATGATACTATTTGTTTTGAATATCAAACTTTTTTATGTTATAATAAATGAGATTATTATATCTTTTAGAAAAAATACTTTAAAAGGAATTTTAAACTGTATAAGGAGAATGTATACTATGATTATTGAGCCAAAAATACGGGATTTTATCTGTACAACTGCCCATCCAATTGGGTGTACCGAAAATGTAAAAGAACAGATCGAATATACAAAACAGCAAGGAACACTAAAAGGTCCTAAAAAAGTTTTAATCATTGGCTGTTCTTCTGGCTACGGTCTTTCTTCTCGCATCGCTGCTACCTATACTTATGGTGCTGATACTCTTGGTGTTATGTTTGAAAAACCATCTAACGGTCGTCGTACTGCAACAGCAGGCTACTATAATACAAAGGCTTTTGAAAATCAAGCACGAGAAGATGGCTTTTTTGCAGAAACCATCAATGGCGACGCATTTTCTAGAGAAGTCAAACAAGAAACCATTGAGAAAATACGCAAAGATTTCGGAAAAGTGGATATGGTTATTTACAGCTTAGCCGCTCCTAGAAGAAAGATGGACGATGGTACCACATTTTCCTCCGCTTTAAAAACTATTGGACAACCATTTTCTAATAAATCTCTAAATCTTAGAAATAATGAAGTTGTCATGGCCTCCATTCCTCCTGCAACGGAAGAAGAAATCAGTTCCACAGTTAAAGTCATGGGGGGTGAAGATTGGCAAGATTGGGTACAAGCACTTTATGATGGAGATGTAATGGCAGAAAATGCTCTCACCATCGCTTATTCCTATATCGGACCAAAACTTACATACCCTGTTTATTATGAAGGAACCATTGGAACTGCAAAAAAACATTTATATCAAACGGCAGTGGATTTAAACCATATGTTTAAAGAAAAAGGACTGACTGCTTATGTTTCTGTAAACAAAGCCCTTGTCACACAGTCCAGTGCTGCTATTCCAATTGTACCTCTTTATATGGCACTTCTTTATAAAGTGATGAAAGAAAAAGGTGTTCATGAGGGATGTATTGAACAAATCAATCGACTATTTCATGAGAAATTAAATGGAACACCAGTCTTAGATAAGGACGGCAGAATCCGATTGGATGACTGGGAATTAGAATCTGACATTCAAGAAGAGATTATGAAACGCTGGGACAAAGTTACAACAGAAAATGTAAAAGAATTAGCCGACATTGATGGATATTGGGAAGACTTCTATCATATCTTTGGATTTGGTTTTAAAAATGTGGACTATTCCGAAGACGTTTCTTTAGAGATGTAACTATTTTATTTCTCTTCCACTTCCCACACAAAAAAGGAAATGAACTCGATTTAGTCAAGTTCATTTCCTTTTTTATTTGCGTGGAAGGCATAAGGCAAGCGGAAATGCTTGCATTTCTATTTTACGCGAAAGCAACGAGTCAGAAACTATGCTTGCATAAGTTTATGACGACTGCCCGCGAACATTTATCATGGTGACGCCGCCCACGAACGTGAGAAGTTCGCAAAGCGTGCTTCTCATGGTTTACGTATAAATGGCTACTATATAAAAGCAATCACTTTTATTTTTCGTCTTCGCGGAACACAATCGTTCCTTTCTCAGCATCCATACTCTCAATAATTGCCAGAGATTCTACACGAACTCCTGCGGAGCGAATGAGCTCTCCACCAACTTGGAATCCCTTTTCAACACAGATACCAGCACCACATAGAGTTGCTCCTGAATCAAATACAAGTTGTGATAATCCAAGAAGTGCACATCCATTTGCAAGAAAATCATCAATGATTAACACATTATCTTCTGGATTTAAAAATTTCTTAGCAACCATCACATCATATGTTTTTTTATGAGTAAAAGACTGTACCTTAGTAGAATATACTTCTCCTTCGATATTTTTTGATTGTGTCTTTTTCGCAAATACCACTGGAACGTGGAAATGTCTTGCCACAATACAAGCAATACCAATACCAGATGCCTCAATCGTCAAGATCTTATTAATTGGACAATCGGAAAATAATCTTTTAAACTCTTTTCCAATCTCCTCAAATAAATCTATATCCATTTGATGATTCAAAAAACTATCTACTTTCAGAACATTTCCTGGCTTGATAATTCCGTCTTTTCGGATTCTTTCTTTTAAAAGTTCCATGTTACACCTCTTCAATGAATTTCTGCCCTCAATAGACAAGGACACAAGAGAAACTATCTTTCTTTTATGTCCTTGTCTATTGAGGGTATTGCAATTATATATCGAATTTTGAAAGATTTCAAGTAGATTATCGGGATTTCTTTCGATTTTTGAAAGAAATTCCCGACTTTTTTTCTTGCTAATCTCTTCATTTAACAAAAATTCCATCAAAAAATTGCAATTATTTCCATTACTAAAGGTTTTCTCTAACTTTTACATATTCTTCCATCGCTTTATAAATCCCTTTTATTTCTTCTTTCGTTAACTCCCGAATCACTCTTGCTGGATTCCCAAATGCAAGACTTCCATCTGGAATTACTTTTCCGCCAGTCACAAGACTTCCTGCACCAATAATACAATGTTTTCCAATCATCGCCCCATCTAAAATAATAGATCCCATTCCAATTAAACTGTGATCGCCTATGGTGCATCCATGAAGAATCGCTCCATGCCCTACGGTTACCCCTTCTCCTACCACTGTCTTTTCTCCTATATTTTGATGCACAACACAGCAATCTTGAATATTAGAATCCTTTCCTATAACAATAGAACCAGAATCCGCTCTAAGAACCGCATGATACCAAATGGAAGCCCCATCTTCGATCTGTACATCCCCATATACGACTGCTCCTTGTGCAATTTTAGCATTTTTACTTATTTTTTCTCTCATTCGTTTCTTCTCCTTCTTTTCCTATTTTATCTCTATTATCTTTAATTTTTTTATATTTTTATGGATTCTGTGTTGCACTTTGATTCGGTGCTTCCAACTCTTTTACAATTAATGTATCATATCCTTGACTATTTAACTCCCTTTCAAGAATCCTTGCATCTTCTAATGTATCCACAATTCCAACTCTTACTGCAAAATAATCTCTCCATGGAACAATATTTGCCTCATATCCTTTTTGCTCCAATCGCTCTAATTCATACTGTGCATTGGCATAATTTCTAAACAATCCTGTTTGCACCGAATATCCAGTTCTTGGCTGAAATTCTCGTAATGTTTCTATAATTCCTCTTGCAATTGCCTGTGCAACTTCGTTGAACTCCTGATCAAAAATAGCATTGTCATTATCATTGTCAATAAAGCCTACCTCTAATAACAATGCTGGCATTTTGGTCTGTCGTAAAACAGCCAGATTAGGACGAACACTGACTCCTAAATTAGTAAAACCAACCCCTTCTAATTCCTGATTGATATTCCTAGCCATGTACGCTTTCATTCCACTATCATCATAAAGCAATGTTTGCACTCCAGAATACGTACCTGGAATGGCACTGGCATTTCTATGAAAGGATACAAAAAGATCTGCATCATTTCGATTGGCTATTTGGGCTTTTTCTGTTGGACTTTGGTAAACATCCGTTGTTCTTGTATATTGCACATCAAATCCCTCTTGTGACAATATCTGTCCGACAGCAAGAGCAAGCTGTAAAGCATCATCTTTTTCTTTTCTTCCATTATATTGTGCCCCATTATCGTATCCACCATGACCTGGATCTAAATATATTCTATACGCCATTTTTCATTCACCTACATATTTATAGTATACTTTATTTATATGCACATAGTCAAACAAATGATAATAGAACAAGGTTTCAAGTTTTTATTATAAATGACTTGTAAAACATTCTACACATAGCACGAAGTATTTTTTATTCTAGGAATGCTCAATATATGGTTACTCTCAAAGTAACTCGTATTTTAATGGAAATCAAAATCACTCAGAAAACAAGTAAGTTATTCTGATGCTATTTTTTCCTATAAATCCAGATTTTACAACGACTGCGATTCATCAAAAGTGGTGTACGGATATCACTTATATTGATACAAAAAAGATGGATGGATCTATCTTGCATCTGTAATGGATTTACACAGTAAACAGAGCATTGGTTATGTTTATGATGTATCTATGATAACGGAACTAGCAATTAAAGCAATAAGAAATGTCTGTTTGAATGTAAAGAATACAAAGTGAATTCTATTGTATAGCGATCTTGGAGTCCAATACACAAACCCTGCATTGGAAACCTACTTAGAAGAAAATTGAATTCTTGTTTCATAATTTCCTCTCTTTCTACTTAATAATAGTTTAATTCATTTTCATATACATACTTATTCTCACCCTGTTACCTATAAATCTATTTTACAAATTTTTTCTCTGGTCAAATACAAAAGGATAAATAGAATCACACTACACCAAACAATTTGTTGTATAATAGTGACTAAATTAATATTCGCCTCTGTAGTTAGTGCAAAGTATCCAGGTACACACATACGGATATTAGGTACTCTTGATACTAATGACATTCCAGCATAAATTGCAATTCCTGTAATTGTTGCTATAACTGCACCATATTTTATTGACATATACATTGTGGCAAAGACTGAAATAATAATATATACACAACCAAACAAGCATGTAATTAACAAGTTAATATTATCCTTGTCCATAACTACCCATTCGACGGTAATATATGTCGTCTGCCGTACTAAAAAAATATAACTGATACTTGATACGATAATATTTGTTATAAAATAAAATAAAATCAAAAACAAAGTTGCCAAAATTTTTGACATAACCAGTTTCTTACGGTCAGCTACTTTGGTAATCTCCAACAATATCTGTCCTTCTGATTTCTCACCACCAAGAATACTCGCACCTATATACATAAAGAAGATAAGTGGTAAACCTATCAAAAACAACAGTTGCCAAATTGCTCCCATATACTGTATAAGATCAAAATTTCCATTAAAAGATACCCAACTCCAGTTTAACAAAATCCCTAATCCATACAATATCGAAATAGCATTAAAGGCAAGAATTATTAGAAAACAATACTTTTTTCTCATCTTATATAATTCCACTTGAATCAATTCTTTCATACCTCTTCCTCCTTAAACAATATATCTAATGTCCTCTTTTGTAATTCAATATCTTTTATCGTCACCTTGTTTCTTACAAGACATTCCATGACAGAATTAAAGACTTTCTCATCAAACCAAAAACTTAACCTATTATTTTCCAACTTACTGTCTTTATCTTGAAGAATCCCCTCCAGTTCTTCTGGAAATTGTTCATTTATATAAATCATAATTTTTTTTCGCTCATCATTTTTATAATTTGTAAGCTGTCTATCTGAAATAAATAAATATCTATCACAGATCCCCTCTATTTCTGACAGCTGATGAGATGAAATAAGAATTGCCATTTCCTTCTCTTTACTCACCTTGAGAATAAACTCACGTATTGTTTTAATCCCTATAGGATCTAAGCCAACAAAAGGTTCATCTAAAATAAGAAGTTTCGTATCTCCCATTAAAGCTAAAGCAAGACCTAGTCGCTGTTTCATTCCAAAAGAATACTGTTTTACCTTTTTCTTATCATTTTTTAAATCTACAAGATTTAAGATATTCTCTATCACTCTTTTTTCTTCTTTTTTATTATAATGTTTACCTTTATACCATTCCTGTATTTTAATATTTTCATATGCATTCAGGTTCTCAAACAGTTTACAGTCCAACAAATAACCAATCTCATCCATCATATCTTTATTTGTAAAATACTCCGTTTTATCTCTAAAAGTAATTTTACCAGAGTCTATTTTTACAAGCCCTAAAATACACTTCATCAATGTTGTTTTCCCCATCCCATTTCTTCCAACTAATCCAATAATCTCACCTGATTTAATCTGGAAAGACACATTTTCCAACACAGTATGCTCACCGAACTTTTTATTAATATTTTTCACTTCTAATAAACAACTCATTTTTTCTCTATCTCCTGATCTGCTCCATATAATTTATAAAAGTAACTTCTTTCGTCCATTAATTGATTCCATGATCCAGTTTCAATAATCCTTCCTTGATTCATACAAATAATACAATCTGCTTTTCTAAGAAACTCTGTCTCCATTTTATGTGTGACAAATACAATTGTCTTATTCTCCATTTCAAACAGATTTTCTACTATTCTTTTTGATGTAACCCGATCTAATGCTGACGTTATTTCATCTAATAAAAGAACCGTGGAATCCCTAAGAACTGCCCTTGTAATTGCTATTCTTTGTTTTTCACCTCCTGATAAACTACTACCACTCTCTAGACATATTGATTGGTTGCGATTTTTTAATTTTTCTTTTAATACAGCAACCGATATTGCATTATCAAATGCTTCTGGTGAACAATCCTGATAAAGTTGAATATTATGTTCAATTGTATCATTAAATATAAATGTATCCTGATGAACGAAAGATACTATTCTTGTCACTAATTCCTCACTTTCCATATAATTTAAACCATTTATATATATTTCTCCTGCCGAAACATCAAGTACATTTGCAATAATTTTAAGCAGTGTTGTTTTTCCACATCCACTTGGCCCCATAATTACATATTTCTTTTTAGGCTCCAGTTTTATTGAAATTCTATCTAAAGAAAATTTCCCATCATCTGTGATATAAGATATATCTCTACACTCAATACCTGAAAATTCAAAATGAGAACAATTAACTTTTTGACAACTTTCCTGCTCATTCTTTCCAACCATATGTTCCATCTTTTGCCTAACTGCCATACTTGCATTTATCTCAACTAATGCAGATGCCACCTCTCCAATTGGTTGCATAATAATATTCATTACCTGTGTGATTGCAATTAACTCCCCAATAGAAATATAATTTTTTATTACTAAAAAGCCACCAACTGAAAAACTTATGGCAATAATAAGATAGTTTCCCGTGATCATTGTCTGATTATAGAGTCCTAGTTTTTTTCTTAGTAGAAATAATTTATCTTCTAATTCTTTTAAAATTGTAAGATAATTATTATTCACATACTTTTCAATATTGTAGGCATGAATAACATCCATTCCTTCACAATAATCTTTCATCCGGCTAATAAATCTTCCTTTATTATTGGAATACTCCTCACTAATAGGATCGATACCTTTTCCTAACAATAATGGTACAAACAAAATAATTATGGTACAAGTAAGTAATAACGCTCCCATTGGAATATTTAACATAAAAAGATAAACAACTGCTACTACCAATACAATAGTATTTCGTATTAAAATAAATATATTATTAAAATAATATTCTTCAATAAAATTGATGTCATTCTCAAAAAGACTGAGCTTTGCTCCAATAGTTGTACTCTTAAATTCTTTATATTTCTGATTCAGAATTGCTTGAAACAGATCTTTTTTCAAATCGAAATTCAATTTCTGTGATATTCTAGCCTCTAACATAGCAGAAAAATACCCTAAAATAAAAGTAACAATTAAAAGCCCTATCAACAAAACAATCATCCTTTGTAAAAGTTGGATTTTTCCTGTCGTTATAGAATCAACTAGATTCTGTACAGTATAAATAAGTAAGATACTTAATAAACTATGGAGTAGAGCAATCAAAACGGATCCTATCAATAAATATTTTTGTTTTAATATATATTTTCTCATTATAAAAATCTCCTAAAAAGCAGGAAACCCATGACATTAATCATGGCCATCCACGCTTATTTTACTTATGCACTCCATTTCTTTCCGCTGTATCCAACACTTCCACATACAACAGCACCTACGGATGCACATCCAGCTTTTCTCACTTTTTTTGAAAAAAATAACATATGTATTACCTCCTTTTTTATATTTGAATTTTTTAGCAAATGCAAGGATAAATCCATAAACCTATTTTTTATTTTATATTCTTTTTTATTTTTTCATAAACTTTATAATTTGCACTAAGTCCTGTTCCAAAGTTCCAATTAACATACAGATAAATAACATCCCCATCTGTTAATAATAATTTTATTGGTTTAGCAGATTTTAAAAAAAATAAGCGTGTTTGTATGGCAAACATTTTTGCTGAAAGAATTTCATCATCACCCAAAATGATATCTCGTATCATATCCCAGCTTATAGTTCGCCAATCTCCCAACATAATCCCGTCTAGCAAAATATAGAATTTTCCATGATGCAAAAGTAAATATTTCAAGTGAAAACGTTGCATTCCTTTTCTAGTACAATTCTCTATTTCAAACTTTGTCCCCGCATAAAATGTATTCATTTTTATTACTCCCTAATTTTCTGCATCATTGTAGAAAAAGTTTCCTTATAAAATTCCTTGTACATACTACAAAATGGATCTGGCGACTGAATACAACCAGTTACAAGATATGCTCTTGCACGACATCCACCGCCACAAAGATATTTAAAATCACATTCTTTACACCCTTCAATATCTTTTACATCACTTTCCCAACATCTTTTTTGACACTTACTTTCCTCTAATATTTCTACAAGCCCTTTTTCAGTAAGGTTTCCCATTTTAAATTGTTCTTCCATCAGCATATGACAAGGATAAACACTCCCATCTGCTCCAACAGAAAGCATAGTGCATCCAGTTCCACAATGTCTTTTCCCTTCCAATGTATTATTGATAGGTATATCATCTATATTATAGTTTGAAAAATGATCTGATATATACTTCAAATCCTTTATAGAAAGTGTATATTCTTCATACATTTTCTCCTGTCTAGTTGTAAAAATACTAAAACTAATTTCTGTACCTAACTGTTTGGATAATTCTATGTAATCCAACATTCGTTCTGTATTTTTATGATGCAAAGTTGGAAGTATAGATACCTTCAATCCTGATTCTTGCATTTGTTTAATTTGAACCATAATCTTATTAAAGATCCCTTCATCCCTTAAATAGGCAGGGCATTTTGAAGAGTATGTATCCAAGGAAACTGCTATTGTATCTAAATAGGGAGCAAGACCGATATAAGTATCCTTATTACCAACAGTCCCATTCGTAATCAGTGTAATATTTTCTATTCCACAACTTTTTTTTGCATATTTCACCAAATCTACAATATCTTTTCTAAATAGCGGTTCTCCTCCAGATATGATGAGATTTTCTACACCAGCAGCTTCCAATTCATCTAAAATATTCATCATATCTTTACTTTGAAGATCACCCTCTTTATTTCTTGCTGCATTATCTGAATAACATCCCAAGCAATGTAAATTACACTTATTATTAACATGAATATATGCTGTCATTATAGTCATTTTTTTCTTGTCAAATGGAGCATCAGAAATAAATTCATTTTCCACAAGAAATTGATATAAATCCTGATTCATTGATACCTTTTCTGACACTTCTGATAGAGATTGATACTGTTTTAGACCTTCATCATCCACTCCGACTACTGCTCCATTTTCTGTATTGATAATCATATGTATTCCCATGATGTCACATACAACATTATTTTTATTTAGAAACATTTTGTTTCCTCCTCTCTCGCCAAATATTAAATAAAGCAATAAAACTCATGCTAAATATAAAAATCATAAGAAAAATAAAAACATAAGAAGTAACACCGTTGCTGATTCTAATATCGGATACCGATAAATTTGAAGGTTTTGTCATCTTCTTGGAATTTTCTACGATATTCTCAATATAACTTTGATTCTGTCTTGTTACTATATACGAAAGAACAGCTATCACAGCTCCCGATATACCAGCTATTATTCCTTGCTGCTTCATTTCTCTAAAAGGAGTTTCTACAATTAAACTTGCTATTATTAAAGAAATCAGTACACAGGGTAACAGAATTACTGCTCCTAAAAACTGTAGAATATTCATCGTATTTAAATGTTTTATCACATATACAACATCTGCTGCCAATAAAATAGCTGAAACAATTAATGCACTCCTAGTAATCCTCTTCATTTCATTTCTCCTTGTCTACAAAATCAATACTATCAGATTATAAATTGTATGCAACACTACAGTATATGCAATAGAATTTGTTTTTACTGCAACGCATCCAAAAACTATCCCCATCGGAAAACGTATTAGTAAATTTAAAATCAGATTCTCATTTATATGTAGAATAAAAGAGAACATAATTGCACTTATAATGATCGCAACCCATGTTTTATATCTTATATTTAAAAGTCTTAAAATAAGTTTTCTATATGTAAATTCTTCACCTAGACTAACTATTGTATAATGAAATATAACTATACAAATCATGGGAATGGATTCAAATTCCCTCCTATACATTACTCCATATAAAATAGAGAAAACAACTAGGTATAGAATTGATTTCCATTTTTTATTCATCTCTTTAAGAAATTTATTGCTTTCAGACATCAATACACTCTGACATAACTTAGGAAACAGATACAGTGATACTATTGTTGGCAACGTCAATCCTATAAACATGCTTCCTTCTATCGTCCTAACAGGAAGAAATCCAAAGCATATCATCAGGAAGAGAAGCATAAATGCAGAAAACACTGAGATAGCGATTGCAATTAGCAATGCATATTTTCTTTGCCATGAATCATCCATTATTTCGGCTTTTCCTCCTCTCTTAAGTTGTTTGTAGTATATACTAAAATATGCTACTATGCCTGAAATTGTAGTATTCTGCAAAAGAAAATGTAGTATTTTGCAAAAATTATATATTTACAAAAACATTATCATTTAGAACAAAATTATTTATAGATTTGACTGCACTATATTCTACAACTAGAATATAGTGTGCTATGCATCGTTTCCCATGTGGTGCATTTTTATATACTAGGAAATTAGATTTCCTAGTATATAAAAACTGCCGCTTCACGATTTTTATAATCGTTAAAGCGACAGCTCCTTAAAACTAACTATTTTCAATTGGAAGTACAACTAGTGCAGTATACTGACCATTCTCATAACAAAAATCATAATATCCTTTCAGTCGATCAACACGTTCCTTAATACTGCTAATCCCTATACCATATCTTTCTCTTCCCTTTTCGGACCTGATTAAGACCTGAGAAAAATCAGTCAATACTTGATTCGATGTATTCTGAATATTAAATATCAATTTACCATTATTGTATTGTATCACAATATCAATTTTCCTTTCTCTATCTTTTTCTAACCGAAGCACAGCTTCAATGGCATTATCCAACAGATTCCCTAAGATCGCACTGATATCCAAAATACTGTTATCCTCAATCTTTAAATCACTAGGAATTTGAAGGTTATGATTACAAATAATACTATTCTCTTTCATTTTCTGTATTTTAACACTTAATATCGAATCTATGGCTACACATCCAGTGAATTCATCATAGCAAAGTGTCTTGATTTCCAACAATACTTGTAGTTGTTTTTTTATTGCCTGAATATCATTCTTTAAAATAAAGGAATCAATGGTAATCAGAATATTTTTCAAATCATGTCTCATTCTTGCTAATTCCTGCTGATTCTTAATTCGCTCTTGATAATAATGATTTTGCTCTTCAATAACTGAAAATCTATGTATCTCATAATTTTTCTTTGCAATTCTATCATATATAATAATATAACTCAAATTAATAAAAATAAGGCAAACACAAATAATGCTTTTAGATAGGTAAAGCGTATTTGTTGAAACATATATAATAATAAGTGATGCCAATGGAATAATAGATAACAATAAGTATTCCTTGTTTGTTAAACCTTCGCCATTTTTTTCTCGAAAATACATTAAGATCTTTATAATTATGATAAGAAGAAGAAAAAAAATGATATTAATCAAAAAATAAATTGAAATCCATTTTAAATACTCCGTCTGTATATCTATTCCATTTTCACCACTGAGTGTAGAAAATGTAAGTTCACACAAAGTCAAGCTGAATGTAAAGGATAAAACATGATAAATTTTCTTTTCAATAGAACCCAGTAAAGCAAATGCTGTCAATAAAAAAAGAAAAAGAAGCAACAATACTAATCGAATCAAAATCTTTCCATTTACAAACTTGATTACAAGCATGTAGAAAAAAGTAATAATAAGAAAAAGTCTCTTCTCGAACCGAAAACTGAAAAATTCCCCGAAATATATATACACGATAGCGCTCTGTAATACAGTTATTAAAATAATCAAAAAACAAAATAAACTAATTTCAATTATAGACATATACCAATCTTCCTTTTCACATAAAGGCTATACGCCTCCTTTACTGCTTTTTTTCTTCCACGACTGATTGAAATAATTTCTCCAGTAGTCATATGAACCTCATCACTGGAAATAATATGGACAAAGTTTAAATTAATGATAGTTCCCTGATTTACTTTCACAAAGACAAAAGGATTCAGTTGTTTTTCAATATCCTTTATCTTTGCATAAAATAAATTTTGTGGTCTCTCTTCTTTGGTAATTATCCTGAGCATACGACCATTTTCAGATACAATAGAAATTACTTCTTCACAATTTATCTGAATCTGTTCATGGTTGTGTTTAAAGAACAAGCTAGCATGATTATTTAAAATATCATCCACCGCTGCTGAAAATACCTGCTCAATCTTTTCAAAATCAACCGGCTTTAAGAGATATCGAAACGGTGATACTTCAAAACTACTCAACGTATATTTATCATAACTGGTCACATATATAATCAACATACTACGATCTTTACTCCTAAGTTTTCGGGCTGTTTCTATTCCATTCATCTGTTCCATCTCCATATCTAAAAACAGAATCTGTGGTCTCACCTTTTCAGTTTCTATTATCTGCAATAATTCTTCTCCAGATTGATACACATCTATATCCACTATAAGATTGATATACTTTTTCGAGATATTCAAAAGATACCTTTCCAAAATTCCACAATGATTTAAGTCATCATCGCAAATTGCCACCTTCATACACTCTACCCCTTTCTTAACCAATATAAATGTATCAATTTTATCAAAAATATTTCATCAACACAATTAATTCTCTCTGATTCAAATGTAGGTTCTTCCTCCTAACATCCATGATTTGCGAAAATATGATTATTAAAACATGAAATTATTAATATGTAGTTCTTTGCAAGTTTAGTAATTTCATCAATTTCATCCAATTTACTTAAGTGCCTTTAATAATTGTTTTTCCCTAATGAACTAAAGGCAAGTTTCTTTATTTCATCGATAGGAGTTATATATTTAGAGCCTTGTCTCATCTATTTACTTGATGGAATATAAGGAGCAATCACTTGCAAATATAGAAACATTTGAAACACTTACTAATAAAACTAAAATTTTTCCAATTCAGAAAACTGGAAGTTATCTATTACAGCACTAAGCCTTTAATGACATGACATATATCTGACACGGATTCCATTTATCCCATAATGTAGGAAACACTTCAAATTCCTTAAACCCTAATGACTGATAAAATTGATTCGTTTTATCATATTCATCATATTTTCCCATTTGAACAGTTTTAACTTGAATAAAGGAATATCCCTTAGCTATTGCTTTTTCCTTCACACTTTCAAAAAGAGACTTTCCAATTCCTTTTCGGTGATATGCTTTTAGTATTCCCATCACATATAGCTCTACTGTATCTTTTCCTGTCTCATACAAATATAAAAATCCTACAGGATTATCTTTATCATAAGCTGTTAAAAATAAATTGTCAGCACTTTTTTCAATATACTCTTCCCTTACTTCTGAAATACCAAACCACTCTGGAAGAGACTCTAATATCTTTCTTGTTATCATTTTCTTTTCATTTACATCCTCTATTTGCTTAATAAGTATCATAGTTCCTCCATATATTCATTATCAAATTAAATTGCTCTTCATATTCAAAAATTCCAATTTATTTGTCTACATTATATCATAAAAATATCCTGTATCAATAACATTCCTACTCGTATTCCTATTTCCATATAAACATGCAAAACTTGAAACGAATAGAATGAATATCAAAGCGAGTGAATTAGTAGCACTGAGTAAGATTTTCCATGCAGATATTTCAAATTTTTTTGAAGGACTACTTTAATTTTAACTTATCTCCCAACCTCAAATTCTGTTTCTTTAGTAAAATCTTACTCATACTCCCCTTGCCAAAGCTCCACTTCTTATTCCATTATCTTTCTTATCAAAGTTCTAACTGGAATCTTCCATTGATTTTTATTTTTCACACCAAAGATAATACTGGAATGACCTTGTCCATCAAAATCAATCAAACAAACTCTCTTACCTCACATTGGCAATAGATAAGAAAGTGAAGTGGCTGTAATTGTTTTTTCAACACCACCCTTTTCATTCATAATCGCTATCACTTTCATTCTAGGACCCCTTTCTATTTATATTCAGTTTTAACAAATAAATATACAATATAAATTTACCGTTTTTAACATGAGTTTCATTTACTACTAAATTTACTATTTTTACAAAAAAATTAAGACTTAGCCAATGTGTAAACCCTTATAATATCAAGGTTTTCTAACTAAGTCTTATTTATCATATTATTCTAAATATATTTTATACGCCATTTTTCATTCACTTACATATTTAATTAAGCTAGTATACATATTATTTTTTCCTATCTTTTATAAAATTTTCTACTAGCTCTTTCTTTAAATTCAGTTTTTCTGCTACGAATTCTAAGTCCATTCCATTTTCTATCATCACTTTTGCTGCTTCTAGTTTCCCTTCTTCTCTTCCAATTTCTAACCCTTTTTGTTTACCTTGATTTTCTAAATTTTCTAATGCCTTACACATATTAACACCTTCCTTATTTTCCAATCCTTGTTTTATAATTGATTTTGAATCAGCAATTTTACCAATCACAGTTAATAGCTCTGATTTAATATCCCGATTTCTATACTGCTCTTGAAATTTCAAATACAGTTTGTACATCTCCATTTTGAAAGATATATTGACTACTATCTCTTACTTGCAATAAGTTCATTCGATAATCAATAAAAATATCTTTTATCTCCTGCGGCATTTCTATCATCATATCTCCAAGAGAAAATGGTCCATCCCATAATGTTTCGCCATAATAAATCACAATTGTGATAATCGGATGCAACCGATCGTCTTTTTTCATATTTGATAGAAATTCCTCTTGTGTTTCTTTTTTCTCTTTCTTTCGTTTTCTCGTAATATCTTGATACTCTTTTAAATATCCAAGTGCATCATAAATCATGGTTCTAAGTGGCATTGCATAGTGAATATTTTTTTGTGATTCAATGCCTAACATAACGAATTCAATTCCATAGGACTCTTTTTTACAACATCTCTTGTTCTAGCAATGGTTTCTTTATACTATTTAAATTCAATTACGCCAGATACATCCGTATCCATTTCTTGTAACACTTCTGGCCGTATCACTTCTTTTCCTTTAAATACTACCGTATTGAAAAGATCAGCAAATCTTTCATTCACTCTCCAAAAATCTTTGAAAATGATATCTGCCTTCGTTTTATCGCTCATTTTTCTTCTCCTTTTCTACCTTGTATTATACAGAAAAAGCATTGTAAATACAAGAAACAGACTAAAGCCCAACAATAATAAGCAGGCGTTTTCTCGCCTGCTCATCCGTTATCGCTTTTGCTGTTAGTTGTGCTATTATTTTAGCCGTTACTGGATTTATCATTAACAACCACTACCTTTTCCCAGCACTTGCATCTGATATTCTGGAATATCAAGCAGTGCCTGTCCATACTATTCTACTTTTTCATTTAAGAAATATTAAATATTAATACCAAATGCTATCATAATAGCTCCAAATAAACTAATCACCGTATATTTGGGCGTATTATATAAAATTATTACTGAAATAATAAATATCAAAGTATCTATTGCACTGTGAAAAGAAAAATACCAAATACCAATATGAAAACAAAAATTTATCATCATTGCTAATATCAATATATCTATTATTAAAGATATAATTGTTTTTCCCTTTCCATACCAACAAATGAACGCCAATATTGAAGATAATAAGGTAAGTCCATACCATATCATCATATATCTTTGAGGATTAAATCCACTAAACATAACGCTATACCAATGATAACTAGCACACATTCCTATAAAAAATAGAAATACATTCAAACCTGCTCTTAATGATGATACACTATAAACTGAAATAGCAAGTGCTATTAAAAGCCAAATAGGCAATGACGAAAATACATTCCCTAGGTCTAGTGTTTCCAATAAATATTGACGCCATATTGTTCCATCTATTACCATATTATCAAGCCACTTAGAAAATATGCCTAAAAAAATTCCTAAAAATAAAATCAACATACTATATATTATTTTAACAGACAACTTCATATTTGTATCTGGCATTCTTATTTCATTTAACCATTTTTTCATTTATCAAACCTCTTCACAAATTAAAACTTATTTTTCACTCCACTCATAAACCTTTCTCTCTTACATATCTGCAACAATTTCCTCAGTTCCTGTCTCTGGTAAATCATGCACAATAGAACCGCCACCGCTATATTTTACCCAACCAAAGCCTTCCACATAAATCATATCATCTTTGATCTGTCCATTATATGGCTGGCTTTTTCCTTTGTTTTTATTACTATTATTATTTTTATTTGTAGTCTTTCCATTATATCTCATATCACACTCCAAGTCCAGATATTGACAGATAATTATAATTTTAATAATGTTTTTATCTTTCTATTTTATTTTTCTTGATTTTTTATCGTTAAAATCCAAGCCTATAGACAACCTTTGTTTTTATCACCATTTCAAATGACAGTAAAATCCAACAGCAAAACAACTTCCTATCAATACTAAAGAAATTCCTTGCATTTCCTTTCTTCTTTACTTTTTTATCAACCCCAATGCTCACAATACTGGATGAAATATTTGCAATCTTTAATAGCCATTCCATCTCTACCTTTTGTGGATATCGAATGATCCCATAAATCTTTCCATAATTTTCTCCAATAGATAGCTCATTTTTCATAAAAAGAAGGGGTGTCGCAAAATCATCGAAATCAATGATTGAGCGATACCCCAAATAAGTTCTATATAGCTTCCAAAAAAATATATTTTAATCCTAATCGTTTATTCTTTCTAATCGTTTTTGACTTTCTTTTGATATAAAATCCAAGATTTAATCTCTTCTTCTGAAGTTCTCATGCTATTGCCATCAAAAACAATATTCAATCCTTTCTTCACATCGGCATCTTTGCAGGCTACTTTCACATCTTCAAAGGTATGTCCGATCCAACCACCATTTGTAGCATAAGGATAGACTTCTTTTCCAGACAGACTGTATTGTGCAAGAAAGGTTTTCATCGCTGGGGCAAAGGTATACCACCATACAGGAGTTCCGAGGATCACCTTATCATAATTAGAAAGGTCGGATTGAATTGCTTTTATTTCTGGCATAAAACCACTGTCCACTTCTCGTTTTCCCTGTTCAACCACAGAATTATAACTTCCTATGTAGGGCTTTACTGTATGGATTTCTTCCATATCGCCTCCAATTTCTTTCTGAATCATTTCTGCAACTTTTTTGGTATTCCCACCATAGGAATAATAAAGAATTAATGTTTTCATGTTCTCACCGCCTGTTTATTCTGTGTACACTTCCTTTGCCATATAAAAAGCTGCCCATGCTTTTGGCCATCCTCCATAAAAGGCTAGTTGAGTCAAAATCTCTACCATTTCCTCTTTTGTCACTCCATTCTCCTTTGCTCTTTGCATATGTCCTTTCAAAGAACTGTCCAAGACTCCAGATGCCACCAATGCAGCAACTGTAACAATACTTCTATCACGTGGAGAAAGCTGTTCCTCTCTTGACCACACCTGACCAAACAAAACATCATCGTTTAGTTCTGCAAATTTTGGTGCAAAATCACCTAAAATATCTTTTCCTGCTGTTACTTTCTTCATATGAATCTTCCTTTCTTTTTGTTGTATCAAACGGAAAAGTAACATAGAGCAATTTTCTATTGGAATCTAGCCATACAGTGCTTTCATCCAATGGAATCCATCTCCTTATATATCCAAAACTTTATTTTAATTTTCCATAATCTTCCTCTGAAACAGCTTCACACCATTCGTTGGACGTTTCCTCACCAGGAACTTCTACTGCAAGATGTGCAAACCAGCTATCAGAAGCTGCTCCATGCCAATGTTTCACTTCTGCGGGAATTATAACCACATCACCAGGGTGAAGCTCCTGTGCTTCTTTTCCCCATTCCTGATAGTAGCCACGTCCTGCTGTACATAACAGAATCTGTCCACCTCCTGATTTCGCATGGTGGATATGCCAATTGTTCCGACATCCTGGCTCAAAAGTAACATTGCCAATCGCCACTCCTTCTGTGGTGAGCATATTCAAATAACTCTGTCCCACAAAATATTTTCCAAATGCCACATTCTCTTCCCCAACTGGGAAAATACTTACTTCTTCTGGTTTCATTCTAATCTCCTCCTATTTTACTTTATAACGTAGCCATACACTGCCTCCATCTTTTACTTCCACATTTTCCAGCAAAAAACCAACTGCCTTTGCAGGTGCGAAGTTTCCTTTTGCTGAAAACAGGGAAGGTGTATCCATAGAACCATCCGCGGCGGCTGCGATAACTATACTAATCTCATCACACATACCTGCTTGAATCAATGACCAATTCAGTACACCGCCTCCTCCCAACATCAAAGTTTCAATGCCAAACAGAGTTTTCAGTTTTTCCATGGCAAGTGTATAGTCCAGACTGTTTTTACCTGCAATAATATAAGAAATACCAAGTTTTCTCAAAAAAGCTTTATAAGCATTGCTCGCTTGTTCTGTCAAAATTTCCAACACATGAGCGGTTGTATCCACATAAGTGATGGTATTGCTTTTCCAACCTAGCTTTCCTGATGGATCAACAGATACATAATACATTGCCTTATCTAATTTCACGACAAAATCACCTTCTGGGACAGGCAGTGCATGTTCATCAAGATCTGGTTTTTCATAAAACGTAAAATTATCATCTGTTGTCACTCTACCAGAAAGCCACCCCTGATGTTTATAGTAAGAGTTCTTTCCAAATGCAATGTCATAAAATACGTTACCTGCTTGCTCTCCTTCTAAGATTCCCATATAATCGCCCATGATTTTTCCATCAAGAGAAGTCATCATATGGCAGAAAATATAAGGTCTATTCATTTTCATATCCTCCGATATCTTATTTTCCGCTGAATACTGGAAATTTGCTAAATTCTCCATAATTCTTTAGTGGTTTCATCTGCTTGAGTATTTCCATGTCTTCATCGGAAATCATAAAATCAACTTTTGTATTATCACTCATATGCTTTGGATTGGAAGTCTTTGGAAGAGGCACTGTGCCAAGCTGTAAATCATAACGAATACAAAGCTGTGGAACTGTCACCTGATATTTTTCAGCTATTGTAGCAACTTCTGGACTTTTTAAAATTTCTCCATGAGCCACAGGAGAATATGCCTCAACCAAAATATCTTTCTGGCGACAATATTCCATCAATTTTATAGGTGTATTTCCGATATGGACTAAAAGCTGATTCACCATCGGTGCAACGGTGCAGGAGGAAAGAATATTTTCAATATCCTGTTCTTTGAAATTAGAAACACCGATTGCTCTAAGTTTTCCTACCTTATAAGCATCCTCCAATGCCCTCCATGCTTCCCGATTTCCTTCCGCGTAATCCCCGCCCCGAAAATCATTCCAAGGCTGTGGACTGTGAATTAACATCAAGTCAATGTAGTCGATCCCCAACTTTTCTAAAGAGCCATCAATTGCTTTTATCGCTTCCTCATATGTTTTTATCTCTGCTGCCAGCTTTGTAGTGATAAACAGTTCTTTCCTAGACACGCCACAACTGCGGATTCCTTCACCCACACCCCTCTCGTTTTCATAAGCCTGTGCTGTGTCAATGTGACGATAGCCTAGCTTTACAGCACTCCCTATCGCTGCTGCCACTTGATCATCAGCAATAAACCATGTTCCTAATCCTAGTTTCGGAATTTTTACTCCATTTGAAAGAGTATATGTTTCTTCAAAAATCATGTTCTTTAACCTCCTCTATGTTAATTTTATCTGTTATTCTTTAAGCCATTCCCGAATGATCGTTTCAGAGCTACTTACACTACCTCCATAAATTGCCAACCCCTTCTCGATCTTTGCACCAATACAGATTCGCCTAATATCTTTTTCACTTGCTCCTAATCCGCTTCCCTCATGGGTACAAAAAGGTCTGATCGTTTTTCCTGTAAAATCAAAATGTTCTAAAAAAGTAAATACTGCCATTGGCATAGTGCTCCAATAATTAGGATATCCAAGATAAATCGTGTTGTAGTTTTCCAAACTTTCTGGATACTGCTTTAACTGTGGTCTGGCACCTCGACGCTGATCCGCCTGTGCCTGTGCAATACACTCATTATAATTTCTGGAATATTCCTGAATCGGTTCAATCCGAAATATATCAGCTCCTGTCAACTGTTGGATCATACTGGCAACCACCTCTGTATTGCCCGTTTTTAAATCGCGAATAACTCCATTCACATAATTTTCATGTCTTCTGGAAAAATAGGCAATCAGCTCCGCCATATATACTCCTCCTTTCTTAGTTCCTATCCTTATTATAGACCTGCTTTTCTTGACATGGAATCTCCTATATGTTATTTTAGTATTAACTTAAAGTTTATACGAGGTGATGCACTGTGTTTAACTATCAACTTACATCTTTTGTCTGTGTCATAGACTGTGGCAGTTTTACAAAAGCAGCAGAAATTCTATTTATTTCTCCCACAGCTGTTATGAAACAAATCAACGCATTGGAAAAACATCTTGATCTGAAACTTTTAGAACGGACTTCCCATGGCGTTCGTCCCACACCAGCTGGAGAAGTCATTTACAAAGATGCAAAGTTTTTATTTGAATATTCCAAACGCTCCATTGAAAATGCAAAACAAGCCATGGAAAATAATGATCGTATCTTCTGTGTTGGCACTTCTATGCTAAATCCTGCAAAACCTTTTATGGATCTGTGGTATCAGACCAGTCGAGATTTTCCAAATTATAAACTCCACTTAGTTCCCTTTGAGGACAACCATGAAGGAATCCTTTCCGAGATTGCACAACTTGGAAAAAAATTTGACTTTTTAGTTGGAGTTTGCGATTCTAAAATGTGGCTAAATAAATGCCATATGCTTCCTCTTGGGCGTTATAAAAAAATGTGTGCTGTATCCAGAGAACATCATCTTGCAAAAAAAGACCGACTTGAAATTTCTGATTTATACGGAGAAACTCTGATGATGGTAGCAGAAGGCGATTCCGGTGTAAATGATTTTATACGAAATGATCTAAAAAGAAACCATCCTGCAATCCAAATTGAAGATACCCCACATTTTTATGATATATCTGTTTTTAACCGTTGTGCCGAAACAAAAAATGTGTTGCTCACATTAGAATGTTGGAAAGAAGTGCATCCTGCCCTTGTCACAATTCCAGTAAACTGGGATTACAGCATTCCTTACGGTTTGCTATATGCACTGGATCCACCAGAAGATGTACAAAAATTTGTTAACCGAATACAAGATATTCAAAACAATTTTGAGTTAACATAAACGATGAGAAACACGCTATGCGAGTTTCTCACGTTTGCGAGGGGCGTCAACATCTTTTACACACCCATTCTTCATATGCTACAATACTTTTTTTCAATCGTTCTAATCCATCTTTTACCCGTTCTTTTGGACACGCTAAATTCATTCGAAGAAATCCATCCCCATTTCGATATTCTCTGCCATCGGATAAATAAAGTCCACTATAACTTCTTATAAAATCGCATAATTCAGAAGAATCTCCGATTAGTTCCCGACAGTCAATCCATAACAGATAGGTTGCTTTTGCAGGTACCGCATGAATCCCTTTTATTTCTTTTTCTATGAATTGTTCTGCATACTTTCTATTTTCCCATACATATTCTTGTAGTTCCTCTAGCCATTCTTCTCCATGCTCAAATGCTTCGATGGAAGCAATTGTGGCAAATACATTTGGTTCTGCCACCTCATCCGTATTCAACCCTCGATTCACCTTATTTCTCAGGAATTCATTGGGCACAACAACCGCAGATGTTTGGATACCAGCAAGGTTAAATGCCTTTTTAGGGGCAACGCAAGTAATACTATTGTCCCGACATTCTTTGGATATTGAGGCAAACGGAATATACTCACAATCCGGTTTTGTAATATCACAATGGATTTCATCTGATAGCACAAGGACATGATATTGATTGCATAGACTTCCAATTTTTTCTAATTCCTCTTTGTCCCATATTTTTCCTATCGGATTATGAGGATTGCAAAGAATTAACATAGAAGTTTGTGGATTTGCTAATTTTTCTTCCAAATCTTCAAAATCAATAGAATAGATCCCTTTTTCATATTTTAACTTATTTTCTAATACGTTTCTTCCATTGTTTAAAATGGAGTTAAAAAAGATATTGTAGACAGGTGTCATAACTACAATATTTTCTCCCACAGTCGTCATTTTTCTTACAATGCTTGAAATAGCAGGAACTACTCCCGTACAAAACAATAGCCATTCCTTCTGAATCTCAAAATTGTGACGTTCTCTCCACCATTTTTGATAAGCCTGATACCATTCCCCTGTTATCACAGTATAACCAAACACCCCCTGTTTTGCTCTCTTTTGAATAGCCTCTATAATATTTTGTGCTGTTTCAAAGTCCATATCTGCTACCCACATTGGTAGTTCTCCTTCTGAAACTTCCCATTTCAGAGAACCTGTATTTCTCCGATTCACTTGCTTATCAAAGGTTTCTTTCATCTTTATTTCTTCTCCTTTCCGAATGAACTATAAACACCAAAAACTATAGATTTCTGTTTATGCTCATTGTCCCTCAACTTCTTTCTTTACCTGCTCAATTTCTACTTCACCACTCAGGCTTTCAATTTGTTCTTCTCCTGATATGGTCTCTCCAAGCATATAAAGCCCGCTGGCTCCAGTACATTCGTCATAAAAAATAGCAACATCTTCCCATGGTTCATAGTATGTCAGGATTCCTTTTGGCCCTTTTGCCAAAGGCGTATCACTCGTATCTAATGGTTCTGGAGGATAAAATATTTTCTCATTGTCACTATAATTTTCTATCTCTACTGAAAGTGGAAGTTGTTCATATAATGTCTTAGATGCAGAACTATCATTGAGCTGAAAAAGGATTTCATTCCCTTGCTTATCTACTATTCGAATCTGCATGTCTTCTTCCTTATTTCCCACAGATTCTACGATTGTAGAATTATTTTCTTGTATCGTAGAATCAATTTCTTGTATTGTAGAATTAGTTTCTTGTTCAGAAGAAGATTGTCCACTTTCTTCTGCTGTTGTACCGCATCCTACCAATAATAGAAGACTTGCTAACAGCATAAATATTGTTTTTTTCATGAAATAACCACCTCTTATAACGACTGCCTACATTAAAACTTCTGCTAAAACTACTGCACCAAATAAAAACAAGACAGAGCCAAATATTTTATCTAATTTTATCAAAGAGAAGTTGTTATGCACATATATGATCTTTTTCGTTCCCAATTTTTTGGCATATAATTTGTGTCTTCTTTGGATCGATCTTATCTTTTTCCATAATAAGCTCTTTTATGGCATCTGCTCGAATAATACCAGAAGAAGGATTCATAACACTGTCAATCTTTCCACAAACTTCAACATCTACCGTAGAATATTCAAAGGCTAACGTCGTATTTAATAGTTTACAATTTCTCATAACGAGATTTTCGATATAACACATTCCTTGAAGACTTTCGATAGTACAATTGATCAGCGTCAAGTTTTTTGCATTCCATCCTAAATATTCTCCTGAGATAAACGAATCATAAACCGTTACATTTTCACTATTCCAAAAGGCGTCCTTTGATAAAAGTTTTGCGTTATGGATTTCTACATTACTAGCTCCGTCAAAAGAGTAATTTCCTACAAGTTGAAAATCTTTAATCTTCATATTCTTGCTATTCATAGCAAAATAATCTCCTTTGGCAGATACTTGTTCTAGAATAACACCATCACAGTGCCACAATGTTTCCGCTGCATTTGGAAGAGTGGTATTGATAAGAGAAATTTCATGACAGCGTCGAAAATTCTTTGGTGCTTCAATTACTGCATCTTTTACAACTAGATGATCGGTATACCACACACCAGCACGAGCCATCTCAAACCATGTGCAATTGTTTGCCACAATATTTTTACTGTACCACAATGGATATTTCCATTGAAACATACTCCCATTTAATTCAATGTTGTTACTTTCTTTTAATGGAGATTCTCCATTAGTAAAAATCGTATCGTTAATTCTTAGATTTTCCCCATGAAAAAGTGGACGTTCTCCTGTTAAATATTCCTGATTGACTTCTTTCATTGCTTTCATTTGATTTTCCTCCTTTTACGATTCCTTCTATCCATTGTTTTTGACTCTTATTTCTCTTTCTATCTTGATCTTATCAAACGAATATTCCAATATCAAATACTTATATATTATAACTTTGAATAGATATAAACTATGAAATATCTTACCTGCCATCACAATGTTATGTTTATCATCTACATAAAAAAATGAAAAAACTCCATTATAAAACAAGCCCATCCAAAGCGTAGTGCTTGTACGGGCTTGTTATGGCTTATTATTCTATATTTTTTCCTAGAGCCATACATTTTGCAATGGTTTCGCCTGTTTTTAAATACGTATAATTTGGCATTTCAAATAGAATTGGTTTTAATTTCTCATAGTCAATTTTTCCAACTTCATTTAATATACTCTCTTCTGCAAATGTATGACTAATTTCCAAAATGAAATTATCGAATCCATTTGTTTCATAATTATCGGTTACGGTACATTCCATGCTAAGTTTTGCTTCCTCTATCATTGGAGCACCTGTTTCTCCGATATAAAAACGGAACACATTGGATTTATCCGTTTTATTTCCACTAACACATCCTACATAATCCGCTTTGTCTAACCAACTCTCATCAACAATATTCACTGACAAAGCCTTTGTTTCCTTAATCCCTTGGTTTGTATAATGGGATTTTGAAAGGCTTACCATAATATGATCATGCCCCATAATTCCTAAATGTCCTACAAGCAACCAGTTTGCTTTTCCATTTACCATAGCTCCTACTACAACTAAAGGCGTTGGATATAGCCCCAACACAGATCCTAAATCTTTTTTCATGCTATTCCCTTCTTTCTTAGATTTCCACTCTTCAATCATTTTTTGTGTAATCGGATCACATAGATTATCAAAATTTTCAATTTTATAATCGATCATTTCCAAACAAGCCGTTAATTTATCGATACGATTATGAAGATCCTCTTGTATTTCAAATAAAATAGCTCTCCTTGCTTCTTTTGAATCCTGCTCAGAGGTTGCTAATTTGATATATTCGATAATCGCTTCTAAAGAAGCACCCGCTTTTTTAAACTTCAAAACAAATGTAATCCAATGAATGGCAATTTCGTCATAATCTCGAATCCCCGATTTATTTCTAGGAATCGGTGGAATAAGACCTATTCTTTCATAATAGCGTAGATTATCGATGGATATGCCTGTTCGCTCCGATACTTCTTTTATTGTCATATATCACACGTCCTTTTTACTAGGCTCCCTTTTTACATACTCTCTTTGAATATGTAACGGATTTCATCTGGTGTTAAAACTTTATATCCCCCTTCCATTACTAGTGTGGCTTTTACAAGTCCATCTAACATGTCTTCTGTCACACCAAGTTCCTTAATGTTCATAACAACGCCAATTTCTTTCATCCATGCTTCCATAGCATTTAAGCCTTCTTTGGCTATTTCTTCGTCCGTTTTTCCATTCGGATTCACGTTCCATACATTTTCTGCAAACCGTTTGAATTTCGCAAGACCATAAGGCATAATATAGCGATAGTAAGGTAAAGAAACCGCAGAAAGTGTCATTCCATGAGTAGCATCGGTGTAAGCCCCTACCGCTTGCCCAAGCATATGTACCATCCAGTCGGTTGATTTTCCCATGGCAACCAGTGTATTCAATGCCCATGTAGCCGTCCACATAATGTTACTTCTCGCTTCATAGTTTTCTGGATCTTTGATGGCAATTTTAGAACTATGAATTAAAGAACGCATTAATCCTTCCATAATATAATCCGAAGTATTATCATCTTCTCCTGAAAAATATTGTTCTGTAATATGGTTCATAATATCATAAAATCCAGCCACCATCTGATACTTTGGTAAGGAATAAGTAAATGTTGGATCTAGAATTGCAAACTTAGGAAAAACTCGTTCTCCAAAAATATGACCAATTTTTAGTTTGCTTTCATGATTGGTAATAACTGCACCTCCATTCATTTCAGAACCAGTTCCAACCATGGTAAGCACACACCCAACAGGAATAATTTTTGTATCGGCATCTACATCTTCATATTTTAAATAATATTTTTCCCAAGGATCTTCTTTACAATAAGCGGAGATCGATACGGCTTTTGCATAGTCACAGCAAGAACCGCCTCCTACTGCTAAAATAAAATCTACCTTTCCTTCTCGTGCGATGTTACAACCTTCATACAGTTTTTCCACAGTAGGATTTGGCATAACCCCACCATCCTCAATAATGGTTTTCCCATTTGATTTTAAGATTGCAACAACTTTATCGTAGATTCCATTTTTCTTAATGGAACCACCTCCATATATAAGCTGTACATTTTTACCGTATTTTGGTAACTCCTCATTTAAATACTCCAATGAATTTTCTCCAAAATATAATTTTGTTGGGTTTGAAAATACAAAATTTCCTAACATACTTGCTTTTCTCCTTCCATGTTCTTATGATTTTTCTTTCTTTGTTTCGTTACGATTTTCTTTCCTCCTTGGTTATAGAATCATTCTGTCATTACTATAAACCCTGAAGTGAAGTTTAGGTCAATACTTTTTTCTCAATTTAATATATTTTTATGCAATATCACTCTCAATTTCATGAATAAGATAATCTAAGCAAGAAATTCTCTTTTCTTCTCTATGTACTCGACTCAATAACTCCTTTCTTTGATTTTCTAACAGTTCCAACTGTTTTTCTTTTCTATCTTTATCAAAATAGATTAAAAAACTGTTAATCATTTCTCTGCCACATCCCGCATCCTTTAAATTCTGAACGATGGCTTCTCTTGATTTCATTTTTATCATTCTATCCGCATCCTTTCTATTCTTGGTATTCCTTTTTCTTCCTTTTCAGTATAATCTAGCATACCAAAAATAACAAATACTTATATATAATACTTCTTTATAGTTGAATCCTATACAAATTCATGATAACATACACTTAAACAGTGAGAAACACCATAAAATCTATTTTATGTATCCTATAAATTTAATATCCAATCTTAATATTTAAAAAACTAGGAGGAATCAAGATGGAAATACGTGTACTTCAATACTTTCTTGCCATTGCAAGAGAACAAAGCATTATAAGGGCAGCCGAATCTCTCAATCTTTCTCAACCGACTCTCTCTACTCAGATCAAAAATTTGGAAGAGGAACTTGGAAAACAACTCCTCATTCGAGGAACAAAAGGTTCTCGCAAAGTCACCTTGACAGAAGAAGGAATGATTCTTCGAAAACGTGCCGAAGAAATCTTAGAACTTGTAAAAAAGACAGAAAATGAGATCACACTTTCTGATAGTATTATTATGGGGGATGTCTACATTGGTACTGGGGAAACCGATGGTATCCGCCTACTAGCAAAAGTAGCGAAAAACCTTCAAAAAACCTACCCTCAGATCCATTATCATATCACTAGCGGAAATGCTATCTTTGTCATGGAGCAATTGGATAAAGGGCTTATTGACTTTGGGATTGTATTCGGGAAGCCCGACTTGAAAAAATATGATGCTTTAAAACTTCCATCAAAAGATATTTGGGGTGTACTCATGCTAAAAGATTCTCCTTTAGCGGACAAGGATACCATTTCACCAGAAGATCTATGGGATAAACCTCTCATTCTATCTCATCAAGAAGCAAATGGTGGTGAAGTAATGCAATGGATGAAAAAGAAACCTTCTCATTTAAATATCGTATCCACTTATAATCTACTATTTAACGCTTCTCTTCTTGTGGAAGAAGGCTTAGGCTATGCAATTTGTTTTGATAACATTATCAATACCTCTGAAAATAGTAAACTCTGTTTTCGCCCTCTCGCCCCAGAATTAACAACAGAAATGAGTATCATTTGGAAAAAATATCAAATTTTCCCAAAACCTGCCGAAAAATTTCTATCCTCTCTTAGGGAGTCTTTTTCCTTAGAGAATCAGTAGATAGTAATGAGAAAGAATTTAAGAGAAAGGATTTAAAAAAACGGAGAAAAAGCTTTTGCTCTTCCTCCGTTTTCTATGGCTTCCTCACTCCATACACTTCTTTAAAATTTTTGCTGGAACACCGCCGACAACCATCCCCGCTGGAACATCTTTTGTAACAACGGCACCTGCTGCTACAATGGCACCATCTCCTATAGTCACGCCTTGTGTAATCGTAGCATTAGCACCAATCCATACATTCTTTCCAATCACAATCGGTTTACCATACATATTCTTCCGCTTTTCAGGATTCGGATCGTGATTCAATGTTGCCAACACAACAGAATGACCAATAAAAGTTCCATCGCCTATGGTAATTCCACCTTGATCTTGAAATTGACAACACGAATTGATAAAAACATTTTTTCCAATATGAATGTTTTTGCCACAGTCTGTATAAAATGGTGGAAATAGTCTAAATCCTTCGTCAATCTCTTGTCCTATTAATTCTGAAAAAAGTTGTCTTAATTCTTCTTGTTCATGATATCCTTGATTCATAATGGACGTGATCTTCATCGACTCAAAACTCAATTTTGTCATATATTGCTGGACTTCGGAACCTGCAACAACGACTTCTCCTGAGTCCATAATTTTTAAAAATTCTTCTGTATTCATAAGTTCTCCTATTGTTTATTCCATAATGCCTTCGATTGTCATTTTCACGTTTCCCGCTCCTAATGCTTTTGCAAAAGCATCTGGATTTGTGACTTTTCCAATTGATGTATACCGATAAGAGGTATTAAAACTCTTATAAAAAAATACTAAGCAATCATTTCCATAAAGCATAATATCACCTGTATTTATATTTGATGGTACGGTTGCATTCACTGGTAATTTGGATGGCAAATAATAATATTTTTCATTTCCATTTAATTCCTTCATCGTTATAGTCATCGGTAGTGCTTTTACTAGCTCTTTCGTTGTAGCATTCTCATATAAGTTTGCAAAAAACTCTTGCCCATTTACTGTCAGCTTCAACTTCTTTACTTCTGGACTTTTTACCGCTATTGTACATACATATTTCTTTTTTCCAATCGTCGCTTGGACTTTTGCGGTTCCTTTCTTTTTTGCAGCAATCCGCACTCCTGTTCTACTCTTATCTTGAAGGGCAATATAGTTTTTTCCTGATAGAACACTCCATACTACCTTTTTCTTATTGTTCTTCAATTTTAACTGTTTGGATGTTCCTTCTATCATAGTCAATTTTGTGTTGCTTAGTGCCACTTTTTCTACCGCATAGCTCTGTTTCACCGGATATACTAGCAACACTATCACAAGAAACAAAAAGAATAGTCTGCTTTTTTTCATGGCAATCTCTCCTTTTAACTTTTGCATATTCGTATTGAAAAATTCTGCCAACTTTTCAAATAGAATCCGATCTTCTCCCCCTTTCTTTGTTTCTTGTCTTTTCCTATTTCTTTGATTAAAATTTTAGCTCTAGTTTTATAAAATATCAAATACTTATATTAAATACTTATTGATAGGTTTTAGTTATGCTATTTTCTCTCAATAAAAAAAGAGAGGTCAATAGAATAAATAGAATATTTTATCTATTGACCTCTTAAAGCACTTGTCATCCTAATCATTATCTAAATGACATTGGTTTTTGAACTTCTCTTTTTTCATATATTATTTTAAAAACTCTCTCACTATTTCAGAAAGTTTCATTCCATTAGAGCCTTTGAATAACACGCAATCTCCTGTGGCTATATTGCTTTTTAAAAATGTCAGCAATTCTTCTCTTGAAGTAAAATGTTTTCCATCTAAATGTTCATTCACCTTTTTTGCACCTTCTAATAGGTGCTTTGACATGGAACCAAATACATAGAGCGAATCAATTTGTTTTTTTCCTAAAAAACTTCCTACTTCTCTATGATATTCTTCACTTTTTTCTCCTAACTCCAACATATCAGCAAGGACTGCTACTCTTCTTCCTTTGCAAGGCATTTCAGAAAGCACAAGAATACTCGCTTTCATGGAATCTGGGCTGGCATTGTATGTATCATCAATCACCGTATATTTTGGCAATGTATGCACCTGCTGTCTTGTTCCTTTGAATTGCTCAAATTGATGTTTCACTTTGTCTAAAGAAAGACCTAAAAATTCGGACACTCCAAAGGCAGCCAGTGCATTTAAAACATTATGCTGACCAAGCACATCCATCACAACCTCAAATTCTTCTCCTCTTCGTTTACAAGTAAATTTCATCTTGCCATCTTCCATCCGAATATCTTTGGCTTGATAATCGCAACGCTCACTTGTTCCATATGTGATCACAGTTCCACAAAACTCTTTTTTATGAGCCATCAAAACTTCATCATCTCCATTGATGAAAATGGCACCAGTATCATCAACGTGTTTTGCTAACTCCATCTTTTCTTTGCAGATGTTCTCCTGCGTCCCAAGATTTTCGATATGAGCAACCCCAATATTCGTAAATACAACAACATTTGGGCGAATCATTTTCTCTAACTGTGCCATTTCACCAAACTGGCTCATTCCTGCTTCTAACACAGCTACCTGTTCTTCCCCTGTCATTCTGGCTATGGTAAGAGGAACTCCGATTTGACTATTATAATTTCCTTCTGTATGAAAAACAGCAAAATCGCTTTCCAATGCTCTTGTGATCATTTCTCTTGTCGTTGTCTTCCCAACACTTCCTGTTACTGCTATGATTGGAAACTGCATGTTTCCTCGATACCAGCCAGCAATTTTTTGCATCGCTTTCATCGTATCTTTGACAAAGATCCATGGGTGAGAATCTTCCATCTTTTCATGCTTTTGTGTTAGAGTAGCACCTCCATTTTTTAACGCACTCTCTATAAAATCATGACCGTCTACACGCTCTCCTATGATGGGAACAAACAAATCTCCTTCTCCCATCTTACGAGAATCCGTAGAAAAATTTGTGATAGGATACGTTTCCTCTCCACAAAGGAGTTTTCCTCCTGTTACCGCAACAATATCTTTTACCGTCACTGCTCTCATTCTTTTTTATCCTCCAACGCTACGAATTTTGATTTTCTTTTTCTTTTTTGTAGCGCTCGATTTCTTCTACTTCATTAAAATGATAGCGCACACCTTTAATTTCGATATAATCTTCATGACCTTTTCCTAAGAGAGCGATAATATCACCCTTTTGTCCATGATCAAGGGCATAGTGAATGGCTTCTCTTCTATCTGGAATGGAAATATACTTTCCATGAGAGCGAGCAACTCCGATCTTAATATCTTCAATAATATCTTCCACTTCTTCAAAGCGTGGATTATCTGATGTTAAAATGGAAAGATCCGCCATCTTACCAGAGATTTCTCCCATATCATATCTTCTATGTTTATCCCGATTTCCACCAGCACCAAACAATGTAATCAGACGTTTTGGATTATATTCTCTTAATGTAGTAAGCAAACTTTCTGTACTCATTGCGTTGTGGGCATAATCCACTAATACGGTAAAATCATCAGAATATGGAACAATTTCTACACGACCACGCACACGAATTTCTCGTAACCCATCCAAAATCGCTTCCTCAGAGATTCCTAAGTTATGGCAAGTAGCCAATGCAGATAAAGCGTTATACACACTAAAACGTCCTGGAATATTTACTTTCACTTCTCCATTCATTTTTCCAGATACGTTGAAAGAAACTCCTAAAAATCCTGGTGCAGATAGTAACTGCATATCAGAACTGCGGTAATCATCGTTTTCTTTAAATCCAAAAGTTTCCACTTCACAAGTATGCCCAATTAACATATCTTTCATATGCGGATCATCGCCATTGAAGATTCCTTTTTTACATCTGTTAAAAAGTAAACTCTTGCAATGAATATAATCTTCTAAGCTGTCATGCTCAGCAGGTCCAATATGATCTGGTGTTAAGTTCGTAAAAATTCCATAATCAAATTGGAATCCTGCCACTCGATTAAATTTTAATCCCTGAGAAGAAACTTCCATAACGGCATATTCACATCCAGCTTCTACCATCTTATGGAAATAATATTGAATATCATAAGATTCTGGTGTGGTATTGGCAGTTTTATAATGTTCTTCTCCAATCACAACACCGATCGTTCCAATGACACCAACCTTTTTTCCTGCCTTTTCTAAGATTTTTTGGATCATATAAGATGTGGTTGTTTTTCCTTTTGTTCCTGTGATTCCAATGGTTGTCATTTTCTCATAAGGACGACCAAAATACTCAGCTGACATACAAGCAAGAGCATATCGTGTATTTTCTACACGAATAACGGTCACATCCGCTGTCACGTCCACTTCTTTTTCTACAATAATCGCCTTTGCACCTTTTTTAATCACATCTGGAATAAAGTCATGTCCATCTACAACTGCACCAGTTAAGCAAACAAAAACATCGCCTTGTTCCACTTTTCTCGAATCATAAATTAAATGCTCTATCTCTTCTGTGTCCGTTCCTTTCACACATGTATAGGGAACTTGAACCAATAATTGCTTTAACTGCATACTTATTTCTCCTTATCATTCCAATTCCATTTCAAATATCATATTCCATTATATTTCTATTATACTATTTTTATATCATGAGCAAAGCTCATGCTCTTATTCCACTTGCCGAATATTTTATGCTTGGCTCGTTTCTTTTATTATATCATGCTGGTTCCATTATAACTCTTTTTTTATCATATCCCATAGCTATTTTTTCCACTAGGCATTTTCTGCGATCTTATTCGCACTTCCTGTTATTCTATTCCTTTTATCATAAACATCCACAACAAAGTACGCTTTGCACAATCCATATAAAAAAACTCCTTTTCACAGATATACCATTTGTATTCCATCAAAAGGAGTTTTCCCATATGAGCAAGCAATTCATCAAACGTCTTGTTCAATTGCTTGAATCAATTTATTCAGTTCTTCTTCTTCTCCTTTACCAGTCAAAAATGCTACTCCATCAATCACTGGAATCTCGTAGTCCTTTTCTGTTTTTATAACAGAAATATACGCTACACTAGAATCTAAATGTTGTTCTAACTCTCGAATCCCAATAGTTTCTATTTCTACTTCTATTTGTCTTTTTGCCAAAAGTTTTCGCACTTTAAATGCAATCATTTGTGAAACTGCAATTCCACTTCCACATGCGACAATTATTTTTTTCATTGTTTTCACCTTTAACTTTTAACGGTAAGAAGTTTCTAAAGACCATCATTCTTTTTATTTTAAAAATTCTTTAATTTGAGTGTAGATTCCGTCAGCTGTTAAACCATATTTTTCAAGAAGTTTTACTGCTGGACCGGATTCACCAAATCTATCGTATACACCAATCTTTTTCACAGGTGTAGGAGCTTTTTCAGATAATACGTCACAAACAGCACTTCCAAGTCCACCAATAACAGAATGCTCTTCCACTGTTACCACTTTTCCTGTTTCTTTTGCTGAAGCGATCAGTAATTCTTCATCAATTGGTTTAATTGTATGGATATTAATAACTTTCGCATCAATTCCATCTTCTGCAAGTTTCTCAGCTGCTTGTAATGCTTCAGAAACCATCAAGCCTGTTGCCACAATTGTTAAATCTTTTCCTTCTCTTAATACAATCCCTTTACCAAGTTGGAATTGATAATCTTCATTTGTATTAATTACAGGAGCTGCAAGACGTCCAAAACGTAAGTATACAGGACCATCGTGAAGATATGCCGCTTCTACTGCTGCCTTTGCTTCAATATCATCGGATGGGTTGATAACAACCATTCCTGGAATCGTTCTCATTAATGCAATATCTTCATTACACTGATGAGTTGCTCCATCTTCTCCTACGGAGATTCCGGCATGAGTCGCACCAATTTTCACATTTAAATGTGGGTATCCTACGGAGTTACGAATCTGTTCAAATGCACGTCCTGCGGCAAACATTGCAAAACTGCTAACAAAAGGAACTTTTCCTGATGCTGCTAATCCTGCACCGATTCCAACCATATTTGCCTCTGCAATTCCACAATCAATATGGCGTTCTGGAAATGCCTTTTTGAAGATTCCTGTTTTTGTTGCTCCTGCAAGGTCAGCATCGAGAACAACAAGATTGTCGTATTTTTTGCCTAATTCAGCAAGAGCGTTTCCATAACTTTCTCTTGTAGCGATTCTCTTTACTTCTGACATAAAGCTGTACCTTCCTTTTCTAATTCTTCCATTGCAATTGCGTATTCTTCGTCATTTGGAGCAACTCCATGCCATGACGCTTTGTTTTCCATATAAGAAACACCTTTTCCTTTAATGCTCTTTGCAACGATCACTGTTGGCATTCCTTTGCATTCTCTTGCAGCTTTGAATGCGGAGTCGATCTGATCAAAATCATGAGCATCAATGTTGATTACATTGAAATTAAATGCCTTAAATTTCTCATCAATTGGATATGGAGAACACACATCTTCGATATTTCCATCGATTTGAAGTCCATTGTTATCCACGATCCAAACCATATTATCAAGTTTTTTAGCACCGGCAAACATAGCTGCTTCCCAAACTTGACCTTCCTGAATCTCTCCATCTCCAAGTAATGTATAAACACGATAATCCGCATTATCAAGTTTTGCACAAAGTGCCATACCAACTGCTGCTGATACACCCTGACCTAAAGAACCACTTGACATATCAACTCCTGGAATATGTTTCATATCAGGATGTCCTTGTAAGTAAGAACCAATATGACGAAGTGTTTTTAAATCTTCTACTGGGAAAAATCCTCTGTTTGCCAATGTTGCATAATATCCTGGAGCCACATGACCTTTGGATAAAACGAATCTATCTCTATCCGCTTTTTTAGGATTTTGTGGATCAATATTCATCTCTTCAAAATACAGATATGCAAAAATATCTGCTGAAGATAAAGATCCACCTGGATGTCCGGCTTTTGCACTGTGTACCCCTTCAATAATCCCTTTACGGATTTTGTTGGCAGTGATCTGAAGTTGCATTTTGTCCATTTTTTTTACCACCTTTGTTTATTTCGTTGTAATTCTTTGCATACTACCACTTATAAAATATTCTAGCAAATGGAACAGCTTTCGTCAACGCTCTAAGAAAATAAACTGTCTAATCAGTCATAAATTTTTCTTTATACCCATACTTTATAGAAAGAAATCTGAGGTCTTTTATGAACTACCATTATGCGTCCACCGCTTTTGAAACTTATCGAATACAATGCGAATCAAAAATTTCTGCTCAAGAATTGCCCACAGGATCCTTTCAACGTTTCTTACTGGGGCAAAGTTTTATGAAGCATCCCATCTATGGGTATCGACTTGGAACTGGTACATCAAAACTTCTTATGACAGGCGGTGTTCATGGGCGTGAGTCCATCAATTCTTTTGCTCTTCTTTCCATGTTACGACATTACGCCTCTCATTTTGCCTGCTATGGGGATTGGTTTTCTTCTCACTCTCTTTATATGATTCCCATGCTAAATCCTGACGGATATTTGCTTTCTCTTTCTGATCCACATTGGAAAAACAACGGAAGAGATGTGGACTTAAATCGAAATTTTCCTTCCAACCTATGGAAAAAGAAATGGAACTCTGATACTCCTATGAGCGAGCCTGAAACAAAACTTCTTGTAGACTTCTTTCATCAAATACAACCTGATCTCTATTTTGATATTCACTCTCGTGGTAAAGGCGTTTACTACTACCGTTCTTCCATGCCATCTAACTATAACGAAAATCAATTAAAACTTGCTGATAAAATTTCTTCTTTTCTTGGATATACGATCTATCCACCAGATCAAGAAACCAACCCCAATGATTCTGGTGGAAATACGGTTCAATATTTTTCTGAAACATTTCAAAAGCCTGCTTTTACCATTGAAACACTGGATGATGAGGTCACCTTTCCCATCTCCATGTCCTATCTATCAGAGATTTTTGGAGAACTCTTGAATCTCATATTATTATTTTAGCAAAGAATTTTACACATAACAAACACCACATAAATGATGAGAAGCACGCTTTGCAAACTTCTCATATTCGCAGACAGTGACCATATGTGAGATACATGCTCTCGTATATATGACTCGTTGTCTTTTCGTAAATAAAAAATGCCCCCTTACGAATGCTCTTTTGCATTCATAAGAGGGCGTTTTTTCTCTTTTATAATTTATGATTCAATTGGTGTTGCATTTTTAGCTTCTTCTGGAATCTCAAAATCTTCCACCGCATTGATTTTATCGTAAGAAGCTGTCATTACAGCATTTGTAATTTCCATTTCCAATCCTTCTGAACCTTCTGCCAGAATTTTTTTGATCATTTGATTGATCATATCTGTCATATCTTCTTCAATCTTTACAACTTCATTATCATCCGTTAACCATAATGTTAATTTTAAACTTCCCATTTCAGAAAAGAGCTTTTTCAATGTGTCTTGATCAGAAGTACTTAATGTTCCTAAAGAATCGAGAATTCCAGTAGACTGTATCATTTCTTCCATGGCTTTTCCAGAAAGTTCTCCTTCAATCTTTGTTGTCTGTTTTCCATCGATTTCTTCTGTTCCAACTTCTTTGGCATTTTCAAAACCTTTTAAATACACATCAACGCTTTCTTCTGCACTGTATTGAGAAGCTAAATCTGCTGGAATTTCATAACTAGTCCAAGTTCCCTCAATTCCAGAATACATAATATATTTTCCATCTTTTTCTTCCATATAGCTTTGTGTTGTCTGTGTGCCAAGCTCACCCATATCCATGGTCATTTCCACTTTTGCTTTCATTGGATCTTGGATCATGGATGTAACACCTGTCATTTTCATAGTAAATTCTTGGGATTCACTTCCCTGAGATGCTTTCATGCCCATGTCCATGCTCATTAAAACTTCCACACTTTTCACATCTTGCATCTTCTTTTGTGATTCAACAACACGTTCCTGTGCAGAAAGTTTTTTTTCTTGTTCAACACTTGTATTGGCTGTACTGCCTCCACACGCTGTTGCAGAGAACATAAGAGCTCCTGTAAGCAAAATAGCTCCTAATTTTTTTATTTTTCTCATATCCTATTCCTCCTTAACTACTCCACAATATCATATTAAAATAAATAGTATCATAGTTATTTGTGACTATATTTTATCATAGGATTATCTTTTTATCCATTATTTTATAATAAAATATAAAACTTTAATATTTTGTTCTGTATTTTGTAATATTTAATTATGTTATCCATTGTTACCACTCTCTATTCAAATAAAAAAACAAAATATGCTTTACGTAAACGATAAAAAACTGCTATGAGTAGATTTCTCTATTCATAACAGTTTTTTCTCTCTTTTCAGTTACGCTTTTATAACCAAGTCATTGTATTCTCTTTTAGCAATCTTTTTCTTCTTTCTCTTTGTTTATGATGGCTTGATCGATAGAAAGAGCTAATTCCTCTAATTGTTTTTCGTCCACAACATTTGGTGCATCTGTCATAAGACAAGAAGCATCTTTTACTTTAGGGAAGGCGATTACATCACGAATACTATCTTCTTTTGCCATTAGCATTACAAGACGATCTAATCCATAAGCAAGTCCTGCGTGTGGTGGCACACCATATTTAAACGCATCGAGTAAGAATCCAAATCTTTCATAGGCTTCTTCTTTCGTAAATCCAAGTGCTTCAAACATTCTTTCTTGCACATCATCTTGGAAAATACGCACGCTACCGCCACCAATTTCTGTTCCATTTAACACAATATCATAGGCTTTTGCACGCACTCTGCCCGGTTCTGTTTCCAGATATTCTAAATCTTCTTCCATTGGCATTGTAAATGGATGGTGCATTGCTGTGTAACGATTTTGTTCTTCTGACCACTCAAGAAGTGGGAATTCTGTCACCCATAAGAAGTTATATTGATTTTTATCAAGAATATCAAGCTGTCTTGCAATTTCAAGACGAAGTGCTCCAAGCACGTCCCAAACAACTTTATTTTTATCCGCTGCAAAGAGCAGTAAATCTCCTGCTTTTCCATCCATGGCACTGATTAAAGCGTCCATTTCTTCTTCTTTCATAAATTTTGCAAAAGAAGATTTTACTGTACCATCTTCTTGAATTGCGATGTAAGCAAGTCCTTTTGCACCATATGTTTTTGCAAACTCAACAAGAGCATCAATTTTTTTACGAGGCATATTTCCCTGTCCTGTGGCATTGATACCACGAACACTTCCTCCATTTTCAAGTGCGGACTTAAATACGACAAATTCACAGTCCTTTACTACCTCTGATACATCGACAAGTTCCATTCCAAAACGAGTATCCGGTTTATCAGAACCAAAGCGATCCATCGCTTCTTGCCATGTCATTCTTTGAATTGGAAGAGAAATTTCCACATCCAATACTTCTTTAAATAATTTAGCGAGCAATCTTTCATTGACATCAAGAACATCTTCAACATCCACAAAAGATAATTCCATATCGATCTGAGTAAATTCTGGCTGACGATCGGCACGGAGGTCTTCATCACGGAAACATTTTACGATCTGGAAATACCGATCATATCCAGAACACATTAATAACTGTTTAAAGATCTGTGGAGATTGTGGAAGGGCATAAAAGTTTCCTGGATGCACACGACTTGGAACTAAATAATCTCTAGCACCTTCTGGTGTGCTCTTTGTGAGCATCGGTGTTTCAATTTCTAAAAACCCTTCTTCTGCTAAAAACTGACGTGTCAGTGTTGCCACTTTACTTCTCATCATCAAATTTCTTTGAAGATCTGGTCTTCTTAAATCAAGATAACGATATTTTAAACGAAGTTCTTCTTTTGTTTTGCTATTTTCTTCCACTGGAAATGGAGGAACTTCTGCTTCTGATAAAATACGAAGTTCACTCGCAAGAATTTCAATATCTCCTGTTTTTAGATTTTCATTGACCGCTCCAGAACGCTTTGCAACTTTTCCAACAACAGCGATTACAAATTCACTTCTTAATTTGCCCGCTTTTTCAAAATATGCTTGTTCTGTTGTACCTTCTTCAAAGATAATCTGTATAATACCAGAGCGATCTCTTAAATCTACAAAAATAAGACTCCCTTTATTACGGCTTTTCTGTACCCATCCCATTAGGGTCACTGTTTCACCGATATTTTTATTGCTTACTTCTGCACAACGGTGAGTTCTGTGCAGACCTCTCATTGATTCAGCCATTGTTTTCTCCTTTTTATATAAAAATTCCACTATGGGAGTTCAAACTCCCATAGTTATGTTAGTCACATAGACACATATTGTCAAGTGCTTTCATTAGTTCCTCGGATTGTAACACTTTTTGAAATGCCAAAAACATTTTTAAGTCAAAATATTTAATATCCTCTATCATCAGCTCCACTGCGGTATCTTTATCAAAAGCACTGCGATAGGGACGATTGGAAATTAAGGCAGCAAAGGCATCACAAATTCGTAAAATTCTCGCTCCTTCTGGTATCCTCTCGCCTTCTAAGTTGCTTGGATACCCTGTTCCATCGTAATTTTCATGATGATACAGAACCGCCCGTAATATAGGCTCTTCATAACCTTGTTGTCGCAAAATTGCATATCCAATGGTGGAATGGGTTCTCACATAACGCATTTCATCCACTCGCATAATATCCTTATTGTTTTCATTGACATAAGGATTGAGCTTTAACTTACCAATGTCATGAACCATTCCTGCAACCGCCCATTCATAACAACGTTTTTCTTCATATCCAAGTTCCTGTGCAAGAGCATAGGCGAGCTTACTGACCATCATCCCATGGATCACATTTTCCATAAAATCGGTTTCAATCACAGGGAAGTTCCACTTGCAATAATCTTTTATTTTCTGTACTTGTTCCAACTCACAAAGCCTCCTTCTCAGCCTTTTTGAAGCAGAACTCGCTTTCGTTCAATCATTTCATCAATTCTTTCAATATATTGATCCACATTTTTTACATTTTCCGCTCTCTCTATGCGGTTTTCTCCATGACAGACATATTTGCTCGTAGCACCGGCTCCTGCTGCCATGATCGTCTGTTTTTCTTCCATGATCAAAATATTATAAAGACATTCCAAACCTTTTTTTGCATATCCTACATTTTCCAAATTACCCGGAATATTTTTCTGACGGTATAAATAATATGGTACGAGCTGTAATTGACTTGCACATTCATCCACAAGCATTAACATCTCGTTTGTACTGCCTTTTACCATACTCCTATATTTTTCCATCTGTATGTTCAAATTCGCTGCACGTTTAATGGCTAGAGAATGTACAGTCAAACTCTCTGGCTGCATTTTTTTGATTTCTTCTAATGTATGCTTTACATCCGTTAGATCTTCTCCTGGAAGTCCGACAATAATATCCATATTGATATTATCAATGCCTTCCTCCCTCGCCATTAAAAAGGCTCTCTTTGTATCTTCCACTAAATGAGCTCGTCCAATTAATTTTAATGTATCATCCTTCATGGTCTGTGGGTTAATACTAATGCGATCCACTTTGTTTTTCTTAATTGCCTGTAATTTTTCTCTTGTAATACTATCCGGTCTTCCCGCTTCCACTGTAAATTCTAAAAGGTTTGTTTCCTCATCATCCAAACGAAATTCCTCACGAATAAAATGAAGCAAATGATCGAGTTGCTCTGCTGAAAGAGAGGTGGGCGTTCCACCACCAATATAAATCGTACTTGGTTTTTTCCCCTGTTCTTCCATCGCCTCTTTAATATAAGCAATTTCCTTTTTCAGTGCTTCTAAATATTCCCACGTCTTTTTCTCATACTGATGAATAGGATAGGATGTGAAAGAACAATATAAGCAGGTGCTAGGACAAAACGGAATCCCAACATATAGACTGTATTGCTCTTCGTATGGAAATTCACTTAAAAGCTCTTGTTCCCGAAACGCAATTTTTGTACACATTTGAGCCTTTTGGTTTGTTGTCAAATATTCCTGTTCATAATACGCAAGAATTTCTTGTTCCGTTTTTCCTTGTTCTATAAATTCCATTGCAATTTTTGTAGGGCGGATTCCTGTTAGCGTTCCCCACGGAAGTGTTTTTCCTGTATAATCACAAAGCATTTCATACACTTGACGCTTAATATGGTTTCGTCGTTTGGATATTTCTTCATCGTCACAAACGAATTTGGAACATCTTTCTTCCTTTTTTTCTTTTTCAATGATGATTTTAGCACTATTTTT
Source organism: uncultured Eubacteriales bacterium (assembly GCA_949284175.1). Taxonomy (GTDB): domain Bacteria; phylum Bacillota; class Clostridia; order Lachnospirales; family Lachnospiraceae; genus Scybalomonas. Next base: position 12,519 of record CASDVE010000011.1, on the reverse strand, counting down.
ATCGACTTCTAGCTTCAAAACTAGTTCTACATCTTCTTCGGTTTCTCGAATCTTTTGATTTCCAAAAAAAGCAGTAAGTAAGGAGCAAATCTCATATTGATAAGATTTGCCCGCTTTTTCTCTTTCCACATCATCATATATCTTTTGTATATATCCTATCATCCGCTTACCCTCTTACAAACATATTATGTTCTTTTTCATAACCGATGGTTGTTGAAGAATCGTGTCCAGGATATACCGTTGTATCCTCTGGAAGAACATAGAGTTTTTCTTTGATAGAATGTTCCAGTGTTTTTAAATCCCCAGTTGGAAAATCTGTTCTTCCAATGGACTGACAAAACAGAGTATCTCCTGTGAATAAAACGTTCTGATCTTCTAAATAGTAACACACTCCACCTTCTGTATGTCCAGGGGTTGCGATACAGGTGATGGTAAATCCCGCTAACTCAATTTTTTCCCCATCTGCTAATAACTGATCCGCTTTTAATATGACAGTTTCACCAAACATGGTTGTCAAATTCAGTTCTGGTCTTTTCAACACCTGTTCTTCGTCTTTCCCCGCATAGACCATAACATTCCCTGTATGCTGTTTTACATACTCTGTGGCTGTAATATGATCTGCATGACCATGAGTTAATAAAATGCCACGAAGTGTCCATCCATGCTCTTTTAACATGGCACAGATTCGCTCTCCTTGTGCCCCTGTGTCCACACAAAAGGCTTCCTTCGTTTCTTCATTCACTCCAAAATAACAATTTGCTCCAATGTTTCCCACTGGCATACTATATACTTTTAACTGTTTCATACTCTTTCCTCGTTTTTCTTTTTGCATCAAACGCTCTTTTTATGACTTAACCAGCAGTTCTTTCAATATCAATAACGCTTTCCACATTGCGAAGTTTTGCAATAATACGATTCAACTGCTCCGTTCCACTGGTGTCAAAACTCAAGCTAATGGTCGCCTTTCCTTGTTTGTTTGTCTTGGCATTCATGGATTCAATATTAATTTTCATTTCATTGAATACTTTAGAAATATCCACAAAGATTCCCATGCGGTTATTGGCATAAATTAGGATTTCTGTTGTATACAGTCTACCATCTTTTTCATTTTCTTGTTGTTGCCATTCCGCATCAATTAAACGCTTTCTATCATCTTCTGTCATGCTGACAATATTGACACAATCCGTCCGGTGGATGGAAACTCCACGTCCTCTTGTTACGTATCCAACAATTTCATCCCCTGGAACTGGACTACAACATTTAGAAAAACGAACCGCTACATCATGAATCCCTTTTACAACAATACCGCCTTTGGAACGTTTTTTCTTTGGTGCATCTTTCGTATCCTGAAGAGCTTGATCTCCGATGGCATCAATCACTTCTTGATCTGTGATTTTTGCCATGTGATCTTTTTTATACTCTTCCACCATTTTATTGATAACTTGACCTTCCTTTAATCCTCCATGTCCAACGGAAGCACAAATGGAATCCCAATCTTTAAAGCCATATTTTAACATGACTTTATTCACATACTCCGGTTTATTAATCTTGGAAAATACAATGCCTTTTTGTTTGCAATACTTTTCCAATAATTCTTTTCCCTTTGTGATATTTTCTTCCTTAAATTGACTCTTATACCAAGCGTTGATCTTACTCTTTGCCTGTGTACTTTTTACGATAGAAAGCCAATCTCTACTTGGACCTCTTGAATTTTGAGAAGTGAGAATCTCAATGCGATCCCCATTTTGAATTTTATAATCAATGGTCACCTGTCTGCCGTTTACTCTAGCCCCAACCATTTTATTTCCAACAGCACTGTGAATGCTATATGCAAAGTCAATTGGCGTTGACCCTGCTGGTAAGTTCTTCACATCACCAGATGGTGTAAAACAATACACATCCTCGTTAAACAAGTTCAAATCGGTCTTTAACAAAGTCAAAAATTCCCGATTATCCGTAAAATCTTGTTGCCATTCCAAAATTTGACGAAGCCAAGAAAGTTTCGCTTCTTCATTGCCACTTTTTCTCGTTGTTGCTCCTTCTTTATATTTCCAATGGGCAGCAATACCATACTCTGCTACTTTGTGCATTTCATAAGTACGAATCTGGATTTCAAATGGCTGACCTTCTGGTCCAATCAGCGTCGTATGCAACGATTGATACATATTCTGCTTTGGCATAGCGATATAATCTTTAAAACGCCCTGGTATTGGCTTATACATCTCATGAATAATTCCTAAAGCAGCATAACAGTCTTTTACGGTTTCCACTTTAATGCGGACAGCAAATAAATCATAGATCTGATCTAGCGTTTTATTTTGGTTCACCATTTTTTTGTAAATACTAAAATAATGTTTCACCCGACCATCGATCTCCGCTTCAATCCCTGAATTATCAATATGTTGTTTTACATCTTCTACAATACTTTGAATAAAAGCATCTCGTTCTGTCTTTCTCTCATCCAACTGACGTGTTAGTTCTGCGTATTTTTCAGGCTCTAAATAACGGAGTGCTAAATCATCAAGTTCCGTCTTAATCTTAGAAATACCAAGTCGATTGGCAATTGGAGAATAGATATCTATGGTTTCTCTTGACTTTTCTTGCTGTTTATGAGGAGGCATATATTGCATGGTTCTCATATTGTGCAAACGGTCTGCAAGTTTTACAAGGATAACTCGAATGTCCTTTGCCATAGCAAGAAACATCTTTCGAAGATTTTCAGCTTGCACTTCCACCTTATCGGCAGAATAGGAAAGCTCTCCAAGTTTCGTAACACCATTGACAAGCACAGCTACTTCTTCATTGAACATCTCTGCAATCTGCTCACTTGTATACACAGTATCCTCTACTACATCATGCAATAACCCTGCTACAATCGTTTCTTTGTCAAGTTCCAACTCTGCTAAAATAATCGCTACACAAAGAGGATGAATAATATAAGGCTCCCCTGATTTCCTACGTTGATCTTTATGGGCGTTATCTGCCAACTCATACGCCTTTCTTATCATCGTCATATCTGCTGACGGATGATAACTTTTAATTGTATTGACTAATTTTTCATAAAGAACATCTGGTTCTGTAAAATCTTGAGGATGACTTAATTCTTTTTTTAACCGATTCATTTCCATATGCAACACCACTTTTCTCTCTGTTTTCTACTCTATTCCTACGTTTGTTATAAGATATTATAAATAATCTTGTTGAAAAATGCAAATTGTTTCTCATCCGCCTAGATTTTACAAGAAAACATACGTTATGATAGAATATCTGCATCCACATATGGTGATAACTTAGAAAGAGCAAAGGAATAAAAATAGGCCTCTTTTACTCTCTTTCCTGTCATTTGTTCCAGTGCTTTTTTATAAAATTCCATCTGAACATGATACCGCTTTTGTAACTCCTCTAATTGCCCAATTCGATCGGTTTTATAGTCAAGAATCACAAGACCATCCTCCTCTTCAAACCAGACATCAATCACTCCTTGAATTAAAACAAGTTCTTCACTTTCCATCTTATGGTTCACTTCTCTTGCTGGAATCGCCATCATATATTGGGACTCCTTATGCAAAGTCCCATTGTTTTTCGAACGAACTAACCGTTTTCCAAATGAAGTTTGAAACAAGCTAACAATTCCTCTAACTGGCAAATACTGTCTTTGCTCTTTTGTAATATAATTTTCCTGTTGCAATCGATCCAACTGCATTTCGATTTGTTCTTTGGAATCACATAACGAAAAATCAAGCAGTTCCATCACTTTATGAACAAGAGTTCCTCTACTAGCTCCATTCTCTTCCTTCACATCTTCCATAAAGGCAGGACGAATGCGTTCCATTTCTTTGGATTCCTCTTTTACAGATGGCACAAAATATTCTTCTCCTTCTTCTAATTGTCCCCTTTTTTTCAACTCGGATACGGAATATTTTCCTTTCTCTTCCACCTCTTGTTCAAATGGATATTTCCATTCAAACTGCTGTCTTATAAACTCTGCTTGTTCTTTATTCTCCTCTTTGGATTGAAGATTCAATAACGCCTCTTTCTTCTCTTCTAACAACAACTCTTTACCCACTTCTCGAAAGACTAGTTCACTCTCTTCTATTATATGCACATCAATGAATGGCTGTGGCACAACTAATGCAGATAGCATCCAATCCAAATAGCAAGTTGCTCTTGCCCTCATAGAGCGTGCCAATCGAAAATGCTCCCCGTCACTTTTTTCCCACTGATACCGAACATAGGAAAATTGCTTTTGTTTTTTTTCATAATCATCCACCGTTCCAACTAAAATGAGCTTTTCCTTTGCTCTTGTCATGGCTACATAGAACACTCGCAATTCCTCTCCAAGTGTTTCTTCTTTTAATTTCTTTTGCATGAGATTTTTCATCCAAGTAGAACCACTTCTTCTCGTTTCCACATCCATGCAGTCAGGGCCCAAATAATCATCCGCATGGATCAATAACTTTTGTCTTAAGTCTGAAAAGTTAAACGGTTTATTTAATTCCCCTACAAAAACGACAGGAAATTCAAGTCCCTTACTTTTGTGAATACTCATAATCCGAACTACGTTTTCATGCTCACCTAACACGCTGGCTTCTCCAAAATCCACTTCGTATTCCTGTAATTGGTTCATATAACGAATAAAATGAAACAGCCCTTTATAACTGGTGTTTTCATACTGATTGGCTCTTTCTATCAGCATGAGTAAATTGGCTTGTCTTTTTTTTCCCTGTGGCATAGAGCCTGCATAATGAAAATATCCAGTGCGATTCATCGCTTGCCAAATCAAATCATGAATGGATAAACAGGTTTTTGCGTATTCTAAATCTTCTAATAACTGCAAAAAATGGGATACTTTCTTTTGCAATGCTACACACCATGTTACGGTTTTTCCAAGCAAATACTGCCTTTGTTCGCTCTCTTCTTCCATAGCATCTTGTATAAATTCTTCCTCCACAAAAAGACTTAAACAATCATACATCCTTTGCTCTTTACCATTTATTGTACCATATACTGCTTTTAGCCATGCAAGTTCTTCTCCATGCAATCCTACCATTGGGGAACGCAAAACAGCCGTCATTGGAATGTCCTGATACCGATTATCCACAACCATGAGCAAATTGAGCATATGTTGTACTTCAATAGTAGAAAAGTAGCCTTTTTGACTATCCCCATGAGCAGGAATCCCTTCTTCTAACAGCACTTCTTCTAAGATTTCTCCCCATCCGCTCACCGTTCGAAGTAGAATAACCATATCCCGATACTGAACAGGACGATATCTTCCGATCTCTTCATCATACACACAGTACGGATTTTCCTCATCCATCAATTGATGAATCTTTTGTGCAATGGCATGTGCCTCTAGTTCTTTTTTTGTATAATCGGATTCCCCCGATTCCACAATCAAAAGTTCTGTTTTATCTTCCTCTTCTATTTCTTCTAACGGCGATAACGTTACTTCCTTTTCTTCTAGCCACCATTCTTTAACCCCAAAACTTTTATCACGCTTTGGAAATGGTTTTCCCGCCACTAAAAAGGCATCTTTATCATATTCAACTCCGCCTAAATCTCTCCCCATCAATTGACGAAATACATAATTGGTGGCTTCTAATACAGAAGAACGACTGCGGAAATTTTTATGGAGTTCAATTTTCTTTTCCTGTTGATTTCCTTTTCCATAACGGTCATATTTCTCCATAAAAAGCTCTGGTCTTGCCAAGCGGAAACGATAAATGCTCTGCTTCACATCTCCAACCATAAAACGATTATGTTCTCCTTCATACATTCCAGAAATACTACTAAGAATCGCTTCTTGAATTAAATTGCTATCTTGATATTCATCAATAAAAATCTCTTCATAAGACTGTCTTAATTCCTTTGCGATCTCCGATGGAAATGCTACTCCATCTTCATAACGCTCCACTAACAATTCTAAAGCGTAATGCTCTAAATCCCCAAAGTCTAATACATTCTTTTTTTCTTTTGCCTTTGCAAATTGCTCCTTAAACGCTAAAACAAGATCAATTAGTGCCTCCATTGGACCTCTTACGAGCTGAATTTCAGACAGCATCTCTTCTCCTGTTTTTGAAAAAAATTGTTCTTGCCATGCTATCAACTGCTCTTTTACTTCATCTCGTAACTGCTTTACCATTTCCTTTAAATTTTCATCTGTTTCTTTTGTAGGTCTACCGTTAAGCCTTGTAAACCCTCCCTCTTCCATAGCTTGTTTATACCTTTCATAGCTTTCCATTCCAACCAAACTTTGAAGGTAGGCTTGATCGAGTTCCAACGTTTTTTCATAGGCAATCGGACCTTGTGGCTTTTTTGCAATCTCTAATGCTAACTGGTTCTTTTCCAGCAATTCTTCTATCAACTGTTGTGTACTATGTAGCAATTCCGCCATATAAGAACTTTGATATAGTTCTTCTTCACTCTCCATAAAGAACCGTTCCTTTGCTCGCACTAACCATTCTTCTGGATCGGGATTACTCATAGCAAATTCATATAATCGTTCGATCAATTCTTCTAAGGCTTTATCGTCTTTTCCATTGGTGTATCCTTCCACAAGCAAGTGAAAATTCTCATGTCCTTCTTCATAAAATTGTTCTAATACCTGTTTCATCACATCGGAGCGAAGCAGTTTTCTTTCTCCCTCATCCATCATGCGAAATTCTGGATCGATTCCAAGCATATTAAAGTGATCTCGAATTAGCTGTAAACAAAAACTATGAATGGTACTGATTTGAGCCTTTTGTAAATAAGCGGACTGCCGTCTTAAATGGGTATTTTCTGGATCGGTTTGCAACTTTTTTTCAATCGCTTTTCCGATTCTTTCTTTCATTTCAGATGCTGCCGCTTTTGTAAAGGTTACAATCAACATCGTATCAATATCCACAGGATGTTCTTCTTCTGAAATCATCGTTAAAATTCGTTCTACAAGAACTGCCGTCTTTCCCGATCCTGCTGCCGCAGATACAAGCAGATCTCCACCTCTTGATGCAATAACCGCCTCTTGATCTTTTGTCCAAGCCATAGCCTATTCTCCTTTCCCTTCCATCTCCTCTAAAATTTGTTCTCGACTTCCATAGGATAGACGGCGATATTCACTTCCTAGTTTCGTATCAAATCCACATACGCCTTTAAATTCACAATAATCACAGGCTGTTTTTTCTCCTAATTTATATGGCATAATTCCAATCTCTCCATGAACCATCTCATTTCCCATCTTCTTCATGCGTTCCGCCACATAGCGTCCAACCGCCATAAGCTGATCCGTCGTTGCCACCTTGGATGCTTTGCTATAAGCCCCGCTTTTTAGTCTGGAAACCGGCATTGTTACATAGCCGTCCTCGGTTTCTTCTTCTAGCTGATCCATAATTTCTCTATCTCCATTGGCAAGTCCGTTCATTTTTAACTTCTTTAAAACCGCCAATTCTGCGTCTTCTTCTTCCTGTCCAACAAAAGGATCTTTGATGTTATAATAGAAAATCCCTGCTGGAATGACTTTTTTATTCACCCGCTTTTCAAGCACCTCTAAGGCAGCATTCATATACACAACAAGCTGTATTTGCAATCCATAGTAAAGATCCACCACATCAAACTCTGTATTTCCAGATTTATAGTCAATAATTTTTACATAGAGGTTTTCTTCATCTTCATAGGTGTCAATGCGGTCAATTTTTCCTTGTAACTCCATAGTTGTCCCTTCTGTAAGCACAAGTCCTGCTGACTGTAAATTCCGATAATTTTGAAAGGATAGCTCAAAATCCGTCGGCTCAAAATGTCCTCTCTTAATATGCTCTTGAAGTGCCCAGATGGTTCGCTTTGAAATTCTGATCATCCTTGTTATCATATATTGATTTCGTTTACTGCTATAAAATAAATCTCCTTGATATTCGGATACTGCTTCTGTCACACACTGTTCCACAAGCCGATCCCTTTCTTCATCCTCAATGGTGCGAAATGTATCTTTTCTCTCATCCAATGCTTTTGAAAATAACTCTAATGTCTTATGAAATACATTTCCTAAATCCATAGAGCGAATCTTGTGTTCTTCTCTTTCTCTTAACTTCAATCCATATTTTAAGAAATGGGCAAACGCACAGGATGCGTATTGCTCTAGCCTTGTCACACTACCAGATAATTTTTCTCCATAAAGAGCCTTTGAAACGGCTTGACTTAAAGCACTCTCCTCATTTTTATAAAACGCTCCATCAAAAAGCAGTTGTACGATTTTCTTTCCTTTTTCACTTTCTTTAAAACAACAAAACAATTCTTTCCAAAGTTCCTCTTCCTTTCCTTCCAAGAAATTATGAAATCCTTCTATGAGAAACTCCACACTGTCCTCTCTCGTAAAAATACTGCCTTCCTTTTGCTGTTCTCCTTCTTGTTCTATCATATTGGGGAACAGTTTATGCAATCGTCCAATGAGATAAGATGGGTGCATCGTCTTTCCATTGCTATCCACCTTTGTATAGGATAAATATAAGAAATCAGAAGGTCTTGTAACATTCATATAAATATAAAAAGACTCCATCATAGCGTTTTGCTTTGCAGTGGGTGCTAATTCTAATTTTTTCTCCATCAAAATTTCACGTTCTCTATCGTTTAAAAGTCCACCACTCATTTCGTTTTTTGGAATTAATCCATCGTTTAATCCCATGACAAACATCACTTTTAGATCGGGAAAACGACTTCGCTCCATATCTCCAATGAGCACTTGATCAAGACCTGGTGGAATCACTCCCACCTTTGTTTCAGACAATCCTGCATCTAAAATATAGATAAATTCTTCTAAATCCATCACGTCTTCCCCAAGAATGGTTGCCATTTTATCGAGAATTTCACAAATATTTCCATAGATCTGCTGATATGTTTTTGCAGATGCCAAATCTCCTTGATGCTCAAAATAAGACTCATATTGTTTTAATTTTTCTTGATAAGAAAGTCGTTCCATGAAAAGACAAAGTGCTTCTATGATTTCTTTCACTGTCACTTGTTTTTTCTGTACCGCCTCACGGAATTCTTCCACTTCTTCTAAAAAATACAGGCGAATTTTATTTAATTGTTCCAGTTCTTCTTCTTCCATCTTTCTAAGCCTTCTTACAAAAGGCTTTTTAAACCAAGCATATCCCCGAATCCCACAAGCAATGACATAATTCTCTAGCTGTTCTATCTCTTCTCCAGATAATCGGCTCATCCCTGCTTTTAAATAGCGAAAAACGCTTTCATAACTAAAATCATCCTTTATCATAGCGAGGACACTTCGAATGCTCTCCATACAAGGATTATTTAAAATACTCCGATTCTGATCCATAAAGTATGGAACACATAATCGTTCCATCGCCTCTCTCAATTCTTGCTCATACACCTCATTAGAACCTGTGACAATTCCAATATCCCGATAACGACAAACACCATCAACGACCAGTTTTCTAATGGTTCGAACAACATATGCCGTTTCTTCCCTTGGATTTTGACAAAGGGTTAGTTGTATCCTCTCACATTTTCCTTCGTATTGCCCCATAGGATAGCGGAATAGATGTTTTTCTAATGCTTGTAATTCCTGATTCTCTTTAAAACGATAGGGAACGCCTTCTATTAAAAATGGATTAGCAATGGTAGTCTGTGCTTTTGTTGCAATCTCATAGAGTTTTTCTATTGTTTTTTTACTTAGAGCGAATAACTCATAGTCTTCAATCTGCCATGGATTTTGAAGAACTGCTTTTAATTCCTTTGGATCGATGGTGACTGTGACTAACAACCATTCCACCTGATGCAATAACTTCTCAATTAGGGCAAACTGAATGGGAGTAAATCCTGTAAATCCATCAAGGCAAACCACACTATCCTTTAACTGTTTAGAATCTTTGACTCTTCCTGCCAACACTTCTAGCAACTGCTCTGCAACGGTATATTCTTTTAAATACTCAGAAAATCCATCAAAAATTGTTTTCATATCAAGAAGTTTCCCCCGAAGCATGGTTCCATTGTCGAGTTCTCCTATCAGACTTTCCAGTGTTTCTTTTCCAATTCGATATTGATAAAACTCGGACAACAACGATTTTAACTCTTCAATGAACCCTGTCTTATTCAAACTTCTTTTAAAAATGGTCAGTTGATCTTTTTTTTCTTCCGCAACTTTTCTCAAAACCATGCTCTTTCCAACGTCCTCCAATATGGCCTTTTGCTTTTCATTCACCTCATCAAAAACACGATGAGCCAGTCTTGGAAAGCTCAAAATATCAATATTCATCGTCCCATGATTTGGGTGCATTCCAATTACCTTTTTTTGTACCTGCATTGTAAACTGCTCTGGCACGATAATATAATACTGTTTCGTAGGATTTTTTATGGATTCTTTTATAATTTTCTCATAAAGAAAATGGGATTTTCCCGCTCCACTTTTTCCAGCAATCAATTGTAATGCCATAGTTTTTCTCCTTTTCTTGTATCATCACAGCCCATAAGCTCATGCTCCTGTTGCATTGGTCAAATACATTGCTTGACTCATTGCCTTTATTATATCATATCTCTCTCACTATTACAAACAAATGTTCGACCTTTTTTTGTTCCATGAGGAAAACAATAAATTTTCTTTCCCCACTTTACCATAAGTTTGCTATAATGAACATAGCTTTACATTATGGATTTTATTTATACCGTACAAGGGAGGATTTTTATGCAATTAACAAGGGAAGATTTGTTAGAACTTTTGCTCTCCTCTTGTCGTTTTTGTGTAATGGATGCACTAAATGGCAATCTAGAGCCCTATATTTACAAAGAACATTCTAGTGAGGAATTTGGAACGTATGATGCCAGTTATGACAATCGATTTCGTCTTGTGTTTGGACTTTTTTACTCTCCAAACCATTTTCCAAAAGAACGCTGTGAATCATTAATTCGCACTCTATTTCTTGAAGAATTAAAAGATCGAGAAAACAACTCTTTTCAAGGAATCGGTATGAATCTGGAACTTTTAACCGCTCTTTTATATCAGTATCACCGTGATTGTGATACGGCTCTTTTTGAGAGTGCTTTAAATGCTAACTTTGACTGTGCCTGTGGTTACGATGCCAAGCGATACGCTAGTCTATCAAGAGATCTCAGTGCAGAGTCCAAAGAATCTCAAATTTATGACGCCATCGAACTTGGGTATCCAGATATTGCAAAAGAACTCATCATTCATTGGCAAAGAGATATTAAGCAATGGAACCCTTCTGATATATACAATTTACATACTTGGTCAAAATCTCTTCACGATGTGGATAAACAGCTAGAAACGGCAAAAGAAATTTTTGAAGAGAAGAAACAGGCGAAGAATGAATGGGATATTACAAGTGCTTATGAAACTTATATTAAAGAATTAATCGAATTGGGTCGATTTGAAGACGGATATAAATTATTTTTGGAAATGAAACCGCATTTGTTACATAGTTGTGATGAAAAGGCTACGGAATGGTATAAGGTTGGTCTTGGACGATTTTCCCTTCTTTATGGTGTCGATCTGATCCTTCACCTCTTCACATTAAAAACAGAGGAAATGAAAGCCCTTTGGAATTTCTTAAAACCATACCTTCTTCTTGCTTTCCATGAACTCCCTCATACTCTGTATCAAAAGACGGCAGAAGTAGCAAGTTTGATGGAAGAAGAAGAAATGGCGGAGAAATTTTTAACCGCATATGAAGAATTTCCTCTTTTATCTAAAAATCTTTCATAAATTTGGTTCCTCCATCATAAACTAATATTAATCTTAAATTGAGGAGGACCTTATGGAATCGAAGACAAAAATTGTTGTATTACGTGCGAAAGAACTTATTTATACTGGTATTTTTCTTATACTTGGGATTATACTGATTCTGGTTCTTATATTTATGTTCACCCAAGGAAAAACCGAAGAGACGTTTGTTTCAGCTAAAACCTACATACCGGGTGTTTATACTTCTTCTATCACCCTAGGCAGTTCATCTTTAAACGTAGAGGTGACTGTTGATCGCAACCACATTACCAATGTAAACTTAGCAAATCTTGACGATACGATTGAAACAATGTATCCTCTTTTGGAACCTGCCATAACAGAAATCAATGAGAAATTAGAAACAGCCGATTCCATTGAACAAGTGGATTTTACAGCGGATAACCAGTACACACATACGATCTTAACACAGGCAATAAAAAACGCATTAGAAAAGGCAGAGCCATAAACCAATGTCATTTAGATAAAAAATGCCATCAGAGAGTGGAGTATGTAGAAATACATACCCTGCTCTTTTTTTGTAAAAATTCAAAAGGAAACTTGACATATCGTTTAATATGTACTTATAGGAGGTATATAGACTATGAGCTTTTCAACTGAAGTAAAACAAAAACTCTTTACTCTCATTGACGAAATGGATTCTTACCATTGGCTTTTTACAAAAAATCCAGGAAAAGATTTCTCACGCAAAAAGAAATGGTCTTTTGCTGAAACGATAAAATTTATGCTTACCATGGAGGGAAAATCCTTAAAGGATGAATTACTCCAAT
>CASDVE010000010.1 GCA_949284175.1 uncultured Eubacteriales bacterium | reverse complement strand
CAAGATATTTTCACCAAGGGATAAGTGCACCCTTTTTTAGTCCTAAAATATAATCAATATTTTTTAAATTTCTTATTGACATTTATTAGCTGGACTTTTTAATAGTATCTTTTAGGTGACTATGGTACTAAAAAGTGCTTACTTTACTATTTATCTCTATGGCGTATAATATCACTAAGAATTCTTATTGTCAAATAAGGTTAAACGATGAGAATCGCACTTTCCGAACTTCTCTGACTCGCAGATAGTCGCCATATGTGAGCATACATGCTCTCGCATGGCTCATTGTCTTTACGAAAATGAAAAAAGTGAGCTAAGCATGGATTCATAAGTCTGTTTACAAGCATGAAGTGAGCTTTTGAATACGAGGTGATATAAAAAAATGACTGTATCAGAATATTTAAACTATATATATAAGGAAATACATACGACTATTTTTGCAACGACCAATGAAAAAGGGCATCCTATTACTTGTGCCATTGACATCATGGATTTTGATGATAACAGCCTGTATTTTTTAACCGCAAAAGGTAAAAATTTCTATCATCGATTGAAAAATAATCCTCATATAGCGTTTACAGGTATGAAAGGACAAGATACCCTTTCTAGTATAGCTATTTCCATCCAGGGTGAAGTAAAGGAAATCGGTTCTAGCCGATTATCCCTCCTTTTTCAAAAAAATCCTTATATGGAAAACATCTATCCAACGCCACAATCAAGAAATGCACTGACTGTATTTCAGATATATAAAGGAACAGGCGAATGGTTTGATTTATCAAAAAAACCAATTGAAAGATATAGCTTTTCTTTTGGAGATGTGAAACAGGAACAACATGGATATTTTATCAATGCTAATTGTATCAACTGTAAACTATGCGATTCCAAATGTCCACAGAACTGCATCTCTCATTCCTCTATCACTGCCCATATCCAGCAGGAAAACTGTCTTCATTGTGGAAACTGTTATACAATCTGTCCAACCAAAGCCATAGAATGGAGGTAATAACATGAACCAGACAGAACGCCTTGATTATTTGATTGCCTATTTACTAAAAGAACAGAACGAAGAGCCGCCTTTTTCTATTCCAAAGCGGATAGAAGATAAAAAAAGACTATTGCGTTCTCTTATGAATATCCGCCCACCTGTTTCCATCAGCCAGAAATTTTTGGACATTCAGGATGACTATTTACAACAGGAATTAGCCTGTAAAAAGATAACCACACTGGAACAATTAAAGCCTTTAAGAAAAAATATCTACCTCTGGCAAGGGGATATCACTACATTGAAAATAGATGCCATCGTAAATGCTGGAAACAGTGCATTGCTAGGCTGTTTTGTTCCCTGTCACGGCTGTATTGACAATGCCATTCATTCCTTTGCAGGAATACAGTTGAGATTAGCCTGTCAACGTATCATGGAAAAGCAAGGAATACCCGAACCCACAGGCAGGGCAAAAATAACAAAAGGTTATAATCTCCCAGCAAAATATGTTCTTCATACTGTCGGTCCCATCGTACATGGAGCTTTAACAAAAGCACATGAATCTATGTTGAAATCCTGTTATCTTTCCTGCTTAGAACTGGCAGAACAACATCACCTAAAGTCCATTGCTTTTTGCTGTATCTCAACAGGAGAATTTCATTTTCCAAATGAAAGAGCGGGGCAGATTGCTGTTGATACCGTAACCGATTATTTGAATCAAACCCATTCAGAAATGGAGGTGGTCTTTAATGTTTTTCAGAACAAAGACTTTGAAATCTACCAGCGATTATTGGGAACAAATTAAAAAATTGAAAACAGAAATTGATGGTGCTGATGCCATTTTAATTGGAGCAGGAGCCGGTTTATCCACTTCGGCGGGACTAGAATATGGTGGACAGAGATTTTATGATCATTTTTCTGACTATGCCGAAACATATGGATTACAAGATATGTATTCAGCAGGATTTTATCCTTATAAAACACTGGAAGAATATTGGGCATATTGGAGCCGACATATCGATTTGAACCGTTATCAGCCAGAAGCAGGAAAGCCTTATACAGACCTGCTAAAATTGGTACAGGATAAAAACTACTTTGTTATTACCACCAATGTAGACCACTGTTTCCAAAAAGCAGGCTTTGATAAACAGAAGTTATTTTATACCCAAGGGGACTATGGATTATGGCAGTGTTCCAAACCATGCTGTCAAGAAACATATGACAATCAAGAAGAAGTGCTGAAGATGGTTCGTCAGCAAAAAGATATGAAGATCCCTACCTCACTTATTCCCCACTGTCCCCATTGTGGTTCTCCTATGACAATGAATTTGCGTATTGATAATACTTTTGTAGAGGATAAGGGCTGGCATATTGCTTCTTCCAGATATAAGAATTTTATCAACAAACATAGCAATATGCACATTTTGTATCTGGAATTAGGGGTAGGCTATAATACCCCTATCATTATCAAATATCCATTCTGGCAGATGACAGCAACAAACCAAAAAGCGGTTTATGCTTGTATCAATTCTCAAGAAACTGCTGTTCCAAGAAAAATTGAAAAACAGACAATTCCTGTGCAAGGAGATATAAAAAAAGTAATCGAAGACATATTATCTTTCCACGATCATTGATTCATGATGATTTTCATTTCGATAAATACCCCAATATATAAAGTTCTGTTTGCTTAGCACTTCATAAATCCCCTTGTAGACTACCCATCGTTTGCACACAATGCTTTATTATATTTTCTTAAGCCATCTCTGGAATGGTGGCAACACATGATAATGTTTGAATTTGTTACATGGTTGGTTAGATGCAAAAAAAAAGAGCCAACTGACCAACCATGAAGCCTAAGGCTGATCTATTGACTCTAACTATTATTTATTCTGGCGAACAAATAAGCACGTTTTTTCTATCTTTCTACGGTCATTTTAGAAGTAACACCATATCCTTGCTCTTCTAATTTTGCACTATATTCATCTGACATAATATAGTCAATATAGGCTTTTACTGCACCTGTTGCCTCTCCTTTTGTATACATATGTTCATATCCCCATACTGGATAAGTTCCATTGTATGTATTTTCTAAGGAAGGCTCTACGCCATCAATGGCTACGGTACTTACTTTATCATTATTTGTTAAATAAGATAACGCAACATAACCAATGGCACCTTTATTATCTGCTACACTTTGAATTAAAGTTCCAGAATCGTCTGTTTCCAAAGAAGAGTTGGTTGCCTCTTCATTTCCATCTAAAGCATATTCTTGAAATAACGCTCTTGTACCTGATGTTTCAGGACGGGTGATTAAAAGAATCTCTTCATCTGGTCCTCCAACCTCTTTCCAATTGGTCACTTTTCCAGTGAAAATATCAATTAGTTGTTGTTTTGTTAAACTTTTTATATCTGCTGCCAAGTCATGATTAATTACTGGTGCCATGGTAACAACGCACACCTTATGATCCACAAGTTCTGCCGCTTTATCTGGCTCTAATTTCTCTTCTGCTGCCACATCAGAATTTCCTATATCCACAGTACCATCGGATACTTGTTTTAGTCCTGTACCAGAACCACCTGCATTCAATGTGATAGAAACATCTGGATTTTTCTCTTTAAATGCCTCTGCTGCATCTTGTGCCAAAGGAAGAAGTGCAGATGAGCCAGATCCTGTAATTGTTCCTGATGCACCGGAACTATCGGCATTGGTATCACTATTTCCACAAGCCACAAAACTCATTGTCATAACACCTGCGATTAAGATTGCTGTTAGTCTTTTCCATGTTCTCATATTCATTTCTCCTTTTTTTCATAAGACAATTATCATCTTCAATTTTTTATTCCATACACATTGAAAATAATATTTCCTTTGTTTTTACAATATATCCTTTTTATGTTAAATGTAAAATCTATTTTTTGTTAAGTTTATGTGAAAAGATTTACTCTTTTTTTATTTCTTATATAATTTTCATAGAGTCATTTTTAAGAAAGGAAATCATATCGCCTATGAATCATAATATAGAAAAACTCATCACTCACTGTTTCATTTGTCATGGATTGACTTGTCATCAACTACAACAACTTTTACAAGAAAATCAAGGAATTATTAAAAATTATAAAAAGGGCAGTTGTATTTTTACAGAAACTGAGCAACCAACTCGATTTTTTATTTTGATTGATGGAAAAGTTAATATTTTAAGAAATACATTAAATGGAAAGCGTATTTTAATGACAACCGTAGACACTGCGGGTGACATCTTTGGAGAGGTGTATCTCTTTATTCATAAAGAGCAATATGAAATGAGTGCAGAAGCGATGGAAGATTCTGTTGTTTTAGAGCTTTCTAATCACATTTTTATGAAATCTTCTCAAACATCTCCTCAGTTATACGAAACTCTTCGCAATAATCTTCTTCGTATTTTTGCTAATAAAGCCTACCTCTTAAGCCGAAAAGTTCAAATGCTCAGTGCTTCCAGTATTCGCGAAAAAATTGCATGGTATCTCGTGGAACATCAAAAAAAAGATGGCACATTAGAAGGAAATTTTAAAAGAGAATATATGGCAGACTATATGAATATTGCTAGACCTTCCCTTTCAAGAGAACTGAGCTTAATGCAAAAAGAAGGAATTCTATCCCTTCATGGTCGCAATATTATAATTAAAAACCAAGAAAAACTGGAATCTTATTTATTATAGTGAAAACTCTAAAAAATATTTTTAATCTTTATATTATAACCTTTTTGTAACATATGTTACCGAACTTCCTCCACTCCTATGATATAGTAACAGCATAGTTATTGGAATTTGAAAGGAGAAAATGATGAGCGATATTATGAAAAATATAAAAAAATCAGAAATCTTAGTATTGAAAGATGAAGTTTCCTATCAAGCAGGACAAATTGTAAGTAAGACATTGATTCAAAATGAAGCTCTTAGTATCACCTTATTTGCCTTTGATAAAGGAGAAGAGATTAGCACTCACGAATCCAAAGGTGATGCTTTTGTTACCTGTCTTGATGGAATTGGTGAAATCACAATCGATGGACAAAAATATGAAATAAAAGAAGGAGAATCCATTATAATGCCAGCAAACCATCCGCATGCAGTGTATGCAAAAGAAACATTTAAAATGATATTGGTTGTGGCATTCAAAACACAAGAATCATAATATCAACTTTTAAAACGAGAAATAAATAAAAGGCTTGGAGGTAATTTTTATGAAAGCATATGTAAATGAAGATTGTATCGGTTGTGGAGCTTGTAATGCCATCTGTGAACAGGTATTTACAATGACAGACAGTGGTGTTGCACAAGCAATTGGTGAAGTTCCTGTTGAATTTGAAGAAGCAACAAAGGAAGCCTGTGCAGGTTGTCCTGTTGGTGCTATTGAATTAAGCTAATTTTCATGACTTTTAGGATAAGAAAGAAAAGAGTCCATGGATCAACTATAAAACCTAAGGTTGATCGATGAACTCTTTTTCTTTTAGAATTTAATTTCCAACTTCTTCTATTTGTTCTTTTAAATATGTTCCATTTTCTTTCCCACTATCATCCGCACACTCTTTATTCATGGGCCAAAATGGTAATAATCCTAAAACTGCTCCTAAAATGGCTGGTACAATCCATCCAAGTCCTAACTCATAAAATGGAATATAATGACACAGACTTGTAATCATGCCAAATGAAATGCCCGCTTTTTCTAGTCCATCAATAAAGGCAATACAAAAAGCAAACAACATAGCTAGCACATATATTTGTCTTCGATTTCCAATATATTTTTTTAAAAAGGACAGTAAAATTAAGACAACGGTAACGGGATACACCATCATCAAAATCGGCATGGAAATCTTTACCAACTGTGTTACACCAACATTACTGATAATAAAACTGAATCCACAGACAATGGCTGTTATTTTTTTATAGGAAATGGATGGCAATAATTCATGAAAATAATCTGCAAAGGATGTTGTAAGTCCAATGGAAGTTGTCATGCAGGCAAAGAAAACCGCTATTCCTAATATGATTCCACCCATACTGCCGAGCAAATCACTTGTCACTGCATGTAACAAAGCTCCTCCATTTTCAAACTGTGTAATGGTTACCGCTCCAACATAGGTTAACATATAATATACAATTGATAAAATAGTAGCAGCACCGATTCCACAAATAATCGTATATTTTACAATAT
Organism: uncultured Eubacteriales bacterium; assembly: GCA_949284175.1. Classification (GTDB taxonomy): domain Bacteria; phylum Bacillota; class Clostridia; order Lachnospirales; family Lachnospiraceae; genus Scybalomonas. Next base: position 95,258 of record CASDVE010000010.1, on the reverse strand, counting down.
TTTTCTTTTCTTTTACTCCATATGCACTAACAGCATTGATAATAACAATGGCAAATACAAGTCCTGCCGGACCATCTAAGGCATTATATCCTTCTAACATTCCCTGAAATAAAGGAATGGAAGCATATGCCCCTTTTGGAGCTGACATTTTTCCATACTGAATTGCCCCTTCTGTTGATTCTCCTTTTAACAGACAAACAACAAAGATTGTGATAATACATAACAATAAAATAGGTGTTAAATATTTTCCAATCACATCAATAATCTTATTTGGATTACTGCTAAGATAATAAGTTAAAGAGAAAAATATTGCTGTAATCACCAAAGAAAATATCCAAGCATATTGTTTTGATACATAAGGCATTACTGCCAATTCAAAAGAAACACTTCCTGTTCTTGGTATGGCAAATAATGGCCCGATTAGCAAATAAATCCCAACCGAAAGAAATAGGGCAAATCTCCTGCTCACCAAATTACCTAAATCACTTATTTCTGTTCCAACCAACACGACGGAAATAATTCCTAACAATGCGATTCCTGCATCTGTTAAAATAAATCCAACTAAGGCACTTAAATAATTGGTGCCAGCAAGTTGTCCCATAGCTGGTGGAAAAATCATATTACCTGCCCCAAAAAACACTGCAAACAGTGTCAATGTAACAGATATAATCTGTCTTGTCTTTAATTTCTCCATACTTTCTCCTTTCGTACTCTATTCCTATCTTTCCTACTTTATATCATTTTATTTATTTCGGAGTAAAGACCGCTTGGTCATTTTACCATAAACAATGATATAAATTCAACATGGATAGCTATTTCCTTGCATTATTTTTACATGAAAAATATGGATAAAGACTTAACTTCTATGTAAACTGTCGCACAAAACTCATAACATTGTATGGATTCTTATTATCCTAGTATCACTTTTTATTATATCTTATGCGACAGTCTTTTGTATCCTATACTTAATTTCTTTTTTACAATGTTTCTGTTTACAACGTTTCCATGTATCCAGATTCCAATAGGCGTATATAATGATTCGCTTCTCGCAATACATGGTCAGCCAGCAATGGTAGAATAATAGAGGCGATCTCACACTCTAAGATTCCTTTTGCTCCTGCTTCTTTAAATTCACGATATTTCAACGTTTCTTTTAGTGATTTTTTTGTTAACTTCTCTAATGCTCGACAATCCAGCATATTTCCCATTTCTAATAGTTCCTTATATTCCATTGCAAATTCATTGGCATCCCCGATCAGCTGCTCTTCTGATGGATCGAGTAAACCTCGAATAAATAAAGCGTGCTCCATCATAATACGGTTCCAAAACTCTTCTTTTCCCATTAAAACTCTACAAGAATTTCTTCTATTTTGTCGAATACCAATTAAAGTGGAGCGATATAGTTCCGCCTCCCTAATAATATGCTTAATTAAAAGTGGGTAGTTGGCATTAAATAAACACCCATTGGATACTTCTTTTAAAATACTTTCCTTAAATTCTATCAACCCGTTGAGAAGACAAATGGCTTTTTCATTCAACTGATGTACCATCTGAACCAATTGTCGATTATTTTCCATAGGACATCCCATAGCCAACTTTAATTCCTTCTCTGAAATACTGCTATCAATGGGAATGCCTGTTAAATGTTGTGTTCTTTTTTCTGCTGGTATGGTAAATTCCGTCACCAATTCTCCTGATTTTAAGACATTCTCTTCCACCATACCATCACTAATTTTTACAACTTTTTTAAGAAGTTTCTCAAATTCTTCTCTAAAATAATCTGCTTTTTCTATCCAATCCTTGTCTTTGCATGGAAATCCTGCTTCTAAAAATAGTGCATGTTCCTTCATGATTCTAGCAAAAAATAAATGTGTTTCTATTGAAAATGTTATAAAATTTTTCATGTCCTATCATCCTTTTATATTTTAGACTTTTCTATATTATATGCCTTAAATAAAAAAGGGTTTGCTCTTATTGCTTTGTACTTTCTCTTTTACTCTCCATGAATTTTTCTTCAAATTCTTTACAAGGAATTGGTTTGCTATAAAAGTATCCCTGCCCATAATAACAACCGATTTGCTCAACAAACGTATGATGCTCTTTTGTTTCCACGCCTTCAATGACCGTTTCGATATGCAGATCTTTTGCCAAATTAACGACATTTTTTAATATGACTTTTTGTGTTTCATTTTTCATCAAATCATCGGATAAAAAGGAGCGATCCAACTTCACTTCATCAATGTCTAATTTTGACAAAATATTTAATGAAGAATACCCTGTTCCAAAATCATCCAACGAAATACGAAAACCTTTTTTATGAAGTTGTTGAATGGTCTGATTTAACTTATCCACATCTCTTGCCATAAGACCTTCTAATATTTCTAATGTAATCAGTCGATTCGGAATATGATATTTTTCCGTAATTGCACAGAGCCTTTCCACATAGTCAGATTTATAAAAAAGAATTTTCGATTGATTGATTGAGATAGGAACGACTTCTTTTCCTTCATCCATCCATTTTCTTAACCACTTACAAGTCTGCTCTACCATATAGAGATCTAATTCTGCACAAAAACCATTTTTTTCAAACAGAGGTATGAATTGATCGGGAAATACCATCGTTCCATCCCCTCGAATCCACCGTACAAGGGCTTCGGCTCCTGCTATTTTTTCTGAACCAAGTGCAATCTTAGGTTGCAAATAGACTTTAAATTCCTCTTGCTCTAACGCCTGATTCATATTGCTCTCAATAAAATTTTGCAAACTCTCAATTTCGTGCATTCTTTCATTATAAAATTTTATCGTATTTCCATGTCCTTCTTTTGCCTGTTTTAAAGCAAATTCTGCTTTATGAATTAAATTGTCAGAACACGCCTTATCTCCTTCTTGACTTGTTGCAATCCCTGCATAAAGATTGAGCTCATACTCTGCTTTACTTTCACTAATATTTTTGCTAATCGCATTCAATATATAAAATAGTCGTTGTCTAATTTTTTCTCGATTGTTACCACGTAACAATAAATAGAACTGATCTCCTTGATATCGGCAATATTTTTCTCCCTCTATCACATACTGTTTTACTGTTTTTATCACCATTTCAAGCAATTCATCCGCCTTTTTGACACCGAATAGCTCATTGATATATTGAAAATGGCGTATATTCGTAACAACTAAACTATAATTTGTATTATATGTTAAGGCTTTTTGTATTTCATCACGAAACTTTTCAAAATTAAATGCTCCGGTGAGCTGATCATAGTAAGCCAACTGAATCAATTCTTCATTGTTTTTATGTAAAATTTTATATCCTGAAAAAATAGCCCCCGCACAAAGAGTGATAACAAGAATAAAAATTCCTGCTATGGTAATAAGCATAAAATAAACAGGACTTTTCACACTTTTTGATGTATCGATTCCAACGAGATACCATCCGTTCAATTCAAGGGGTTGAAAACAAATGGGATAGCTTGTATTCCCCACTTGAAATTCAGAAAAGTAACTTTTTCTTTCTTTCATCTTCTGCTTAATTATGCTTTTATTCCTTTTAGAAATATAATCCCCTTCATGGATAGTTTCCATTTTTTCTTTTATAATACTATGATCCGACCACGTAACAAATTTTCCTTTTGCATTAATCCAATCCACATCCAAATTAACTTTCGTGATGGTTTCTCCATTTAAGATTTCTGAAAATATATCAAGCCCCTTTACACCTACCAAAGAGCCAATCACCTTTTGCTTGGTATCGTCTTGAATGGGAACCGCATAAACAATCACCTTTTCTTTCAATTGCTGATCCCAATATACCTCAGAAATTTCCACTTCCCCTTCCCATGACTTTTTAATCACTTTTTGAGCTTCTACGTTAACATCTTTAAGATCGACCTTTTCTTCTATTCCCTTTGATAACACAACCCGAACGTTTTTTCCACTTTTACTATAATATCCGATTTTTTGAAATTGCCCTTCTCCTGAAGCCCTATCAAGCCCCTTTGTAAAATTTCTAAAACTTACGGCTTGGCTATGCTCTACAAAGGAGGCTAATGTTTTCAATGATTGAATATCGGAATCGATTTGACGTTCAAAATTAATTTTATATTCATTAACCAAAGATTTTAATTGTGCATTATAAGAATCTTTATCTGCTTCATTAATTGATATAATTAAGACCAAAGAACAAAGAATAAGGAGAATTATAATACTGGCTGTTCCAATTGTCACTTTCAAAATCCTTTTTTGAATGATCTGTTCATCCATGAATTTTCCTTCCTCTCTAATAATATTACTACTGCAATCCAACGATGAAAAGTTTTTCACGTTTGTGAGCGACGCTAACATTGTATTTCCTATAATATAAAAAAAGCCAAAGGAAATGTTTACTGCACTTCCTTTGGCTATCAATAGCATATAAATTTTCTTATTCACAAACAATCGCCAAAGAGCTATTATATCCAGACTTTTCTCCACGCTACCTATCTTATAATATATGATTCAAAAATGCAATCTACTTTTGAAACTTTTTCCTTTCTCACAAAAAACAGGAATTTTTATCCTATTTTATCGTTTCATTCCAACAAAATTTTCTTTTTCTATCTTTGCTAACCATTAACCTAAAAATCGTTCTACTAATTTCTTTTTCTTATCTGTATAAGGGGCATAACGTATTTTTAAATCAAGCCATGTAGCTTTTTCCATAATTCCTTTTTTATGTGTGAAAGTTTCATAACTATATTTTCCATGATAGCTTCCCATGCCACTATTCCCAACACCTCCAAAGGGAAGTTTTGATGTGGCTAGGTGCATCACAACATCATTCAGACATCCTCCCCCAAAAGAAAGTCCCTCCATAAGACTACGCCCTTCTTCTTTCTTTTCTGTAAATACATAGAGTGCCAATGGTTTTTCTTTAGCAGCAACAAACTCTTTTGCCTCGTTTAGTGTAGAATAGGATACAATTGGAAGAATTGGTCCAAATATTTCTTCTGTCATCACCTTTGCTTTTAAGGATGGTGCATCCAATAGGATTGGTGCAATTTGCAAGGTGTCTTCCAAAAAGCAATCCCTATATTGATCCAAAAGATCCACTTCTTTTATTAAGCCCTTTAGCCGTTCATAATGCTTTTTATTAATAATAGCAGGGTAATCTTTGGAAGTAAGAGGATTCTTCCCATACATTTCACTAATAGCTACTTTCATTTCTTCTATTAGGGCATCCTTTACTTTCTCATCCACAAGAACATAATCTGGTGCAACACAAGTCTGTCCAGCATTCAACAATTTTCCAAACATAATTCTTTTTGCACTCAATGCTAGATTGGCAGACTCCATAACAATACATGGACTTTTCCCACCTAATTCTAAGGTGACAGGAGTCAAATGAGGAACGGCTTTTTCCAGTACAATTTTTCCTACACGTTCCCCGCCAGTATAAAAAATATAGTCAAACTTATGTTCCAACAACTGTTGACTCTCCTTTGCATCTCCCTCCACCACTGCAATGTAATGTTCTTGAAATGCCACAGAAAGCATTTCTTTTAAAATAGCAGATGTGTTACTAGCATATTCTGATGGCTTAATGATGGCACAATTTCCACCTGCAATGGCACCAATTAAAGGTTGTAAACTGAGCAAAACTGGATAATTCCACGGTGCGATAATGAGCACACATCCTCTTGGCTCTCTTATGCAATAACTCTTGGCTGGAAATTGGGATAGCGGAGAAGAAACTCTTTTTTTCTTATCCCATAAAGGCAGATTCTTCTTCATATCATGCAGTTCTGATAGTACCATGCCAATCTCTGTCATATATGCCTCAGAAGATGACTTCTTTAAATCATCGTATAAAGCCCTTTCTAAACGCAACCGATATTGTTTGATATAGCGTTCTAACCTTGTTAATGCTTTCAGTCGAAATTCCAAACTTCTTGTTTTTTCTGTTTGATAAAATCTTCTCTGCTTTTCCACAATTTTTTGGATTTCTTTTTTGGCTCCTTGTGTTTGTGAGGATTCTCTTATTTCCATACCATTCTTCCTTTCTTTTTTTCTATTTTCCTTTGAATTATGACTCGTTGCCTTTCACGTAAATGATGAGAAGTACGCTTTGCGAACTCCCCACATTCGCGAGCAGTCGTCATAAACTTATGCAAGCATAGTTTCTGACTCGTTGCCTTCCGCGTAAATAAAAAAGGTACTTTCTTACACTCCGAAAGCACCTTTTTTATATCCTCTTTCTAGCAAGCGATGATGATTCCTCCATCCCCTGCGTATAAACTGCTGACACCTCTTGTTTCTACAATTGTTATACTTTTAAAATTCGCTTTTTTCATAATTTCTTCTTTGGCTTTCTCAGCTCTTTCATAGCAATTACAGTGTGCAATAACAAGATCTTTTGTTTCTAGAGCATTGCAATCCGCAATGGCATGATCAATCATAGCACTTACTGCTTTTTTCATTCCTCTTACTTGCCCTAATTTAATGATTGTTCCGTTTTCAGAGCCCATAACAGGCTTAATGTTTAAAGCTCCTGCTAAAATTGCTTGCACTCTTGAAAGTCGCCCATTTTTTCTTAAAAAGTCAAGTGTTTCCAACACAAAGTACGTATGCAATCCTTCAATATATTGTTCCACTTGCTCCACTACTTCTTGGAATGTTTTCCCTGACTTTGCCAACTGTTCAATCTTACGACAAATTAAAAGTTGACCAGAAGATGCAGACTTTGAATTGAACACATGAATATTTTTCTTCCCATATTCTTCCTCATATAAATTTTTAGCAAGTTCTGCACTATTGTAAGAACCACTTAATTCTGAAGACAGAGTTACAACATAGATGTCATCTGCCTGTTCATATGCCTTCATATATTCCTCTGGTGTTGGACAAGCAGAGCGTGGACATTCCTTACTCTGTGCAACACGTTTTAAAAAATCTGCTTGTTCAAATGTATCATCATCCCTTATCTGAAATCCATCTACATCCAATGTAAGTGGAATCTGTATAAAAGCACTATTTTCTTTTTCGACCGTTGTGTAATCGCAGCAGCTGTCACCAACAATTTTATAACTCATGTTTTCCTCCTAGTATCAACTATAATATAACCTAGTTTTGATTACTATATACTATACCACATTCCTTCTCAATTGAAAAGCAGAAAACATGTCCTTTTTCTATCATTCTTAGCGTAAGGTTGGATATTCCTCAAAAACTTCTTGTACTGTATCGTAAATTGCCTTGGCAATCTGTTCTAAAACATCCGTATCTTTTAACAAGTCAGCATCTTCTTTATTGGATAAAAAAGCAGTTTCTAATAAAATTGCTGGCATATTCGTATTTTTACACACAATAAGATTTGGTGAATCTTTTACAGAACGCTTTAAACTACCAACAGCATCCAATAAATGTGGAAATGCCATATCTGCAAATTGTTTTGATGTGAGTCCACTTGCAGAAGTATTGGTATTTTTGCTAGAATAAAGCACCTCTGTTCCCCTTGCTGATGTATTGGTGGCGGAATTACAATGAACAGAAATAAACAAATCTGCTCCGATCTCATTGGCAAAGTTGGCACGATTTACAACAGAAACCGTTGTAGAACTAACTCCACTTCCATAAGTGATACCAGATTGAGCATCCGTTAATCTCGTATAATACACTTTAATATTGGAATCATCTTCAAAATACTTCTGTGTTCTCTCTATAATATCCAGTGCAACATTCTTTTCAATGACGCCATATTTCGTTGATAAACTACCGCTGTCACTTCCTCCATGTCCAGCATCCAATACAAGGATTTGATCATAAATTTCTGTTGGATCTTTAATCGCTATTTGCCAACTATCTTTTGTTTCCTTGCAAGATATTCCTTGAATACTTGGGGTTTTAATTACAATTTCTGTATCCCCTAATTCATTTTCGCTAACGCTTATTTCTTCTACTGCAACTGTGTTATATGAGATTTTGTTCTTATTATAAAAACTTGTATAATCTCCCGGAATTGTAATTACGAACTGACGATTTTGGTAATCATCAAGTACCTCACAATCTTTCCATGCAATGCTAGTAGATGGTCTTGGTATCAGCACTTCATAATTTGAGAAATCACCCTCATTGTCATCGGAATCTTCCGTACTATCACTATCGGTAGACGGTGCTTCCGTATCCGTAGATGGCTTTTCTGTATCTGTCGTTGGCTCTTCTGTTGTATTTGAAGAGTCATCGTCTTTGATTGTAATCATGGATACCACCCCTGCATTATCCCAAGTATATTGATATCCAAGAGCCTCTGCCACCGATTGTCCCGGAACCATACAGTACGTTTTATTATTTTCAAAATTTTTCATAAGCCAAGCTGGCTCAGCCAATGAAATGCTTTTTCCATTTAGCAACGCCTGCTTTTTACCCATAGTCAATATAAGTTTATTACCATTTCCTGTAATAACGGCTTGCTTTTTACTCGAATTGTATTGATAGGTTGTTCCTATATGAGAATTGTTATAAAAGGTATTATAGGCTGGAAGCATTGCTACATTGTTAAGAATAACGCCAGGCATAGCAGTCTTCACTTTTACACCCTCTGTTTTTACCGTAACATCTTTTTTTGTAATTACAACGACTTGCCCATTATACTCTACTTTTCTACCAACACTAGAAGAGGAACTATTTTCTTCTTTTTGAGAGTTATCTGAATCATTCACTTCCTTTTGGCTGATAGAGATGGTAGCATTTTTGCTATCATAGTAATAATACAGCCCAAGATTTTCTGCCACACTTCTACTTGGAACAAGAAGTTTTGTGACTTTTGTATTGTTATACCGCACCTGTTTTGGTTCGACTGGTAATGTCACTTTTTTATTATTGACAAGCATGGTTTTACTATTCAAGGTTACAACAACTTTTTGTTTGCCATAGGTAAAAGTGATTGTCTTTTTTGTTTTATTGTAAGAGGTGGTGACGCCCAGTGAAGAATGCCCAAACACGTTATATGGTAACAGTCCATATCCATCCTCTAAGATTCCCGGACATTTCGTTAAATTAAACGTTTCTCCTCCACATATGGCACTTAACTGTTTATTGTCATACTCATATGTCTTTCCATTGTATGTTAACGATAGTGTCTTACCTGTCGTTTGTGTTCCTTCTGGCACTGTAACATTCATTCCCTTTTTTTGTTTGATGGAAACCAATGCTTTTTTGCTGTTATAAGAATAATCAAGCCCCAACTCCTCTGCAATGCTTCTGCTTGGAACGAGCAATTTCGTTACCTTTGTTGCATTATATCGAATACTTCTTGGAACAATTGGAAGTTTTTTTGTTTTCCCATTTACAGTCATCTTATCACTATTTAAAGTAACAACTACCTTTTGTTTGGCATATTGAAATGTGATAGTTTTCTTAGACTGATTGTAAGAAGTTTTTACCCCAAGTGACGAATGTCCAAATACATTATATGGTAACAGTGCATATCCTTCTTCTAAAATCCCCGGAGATTTCTTTAAATTAAATTTCTCTCCTCCACATTCTGCACTCAATTGTTTTCCTTCATAATCGTATGTCTTTCCATTAAATGTGATAGAAAGCGTCGACGCTTTGACTGTCACAAAGTTCCCAACAGCCAAAACAAGACATAATACAAATACCGTCAGACATTTAAAATATCGCTTCATTCACTTTAACTCCTATCTTTTGTTCTTTTTCTCCTTCTAACTCTTTGAGTATCACTTCTTTTATCGGCATTTTTTACTCTAGTTTTTATAGGTGTTCTCAACTAACTTTATCAGAATTCGACAAAAAAATCAAACGATAAGACTGCTTGCTTTCCTAGAACAAAGTGGGGATTACATAGTCTTTGCGAGGAATTTCCTATAACATAAAAAATAGGCATCTTAAAAAGATACCTATTTTTCTCTAACCATTATTTTTCTTTATTCATAAATTGGATATTTGTCTGTCAATCCCTTTACAAGTTCTATGGCTCTTTCTTCATCTTTATCAAGAACCACTGCCTTAATGGCCTCTGCTATCACATCCATATCCTCTTCTTTTAATCCTCTTGATGTAACGGCTGGTGTTCCTAAACGAATTCCACTCGTTACAAATGGAGATTGTGGATCATTTGGCACTGTATTTTTATTAGCTGTAATATGAACTTTATCTAACAGTTTTTCCACTTCTTTTCCTGTCATACCAAATTTTTGGAAATCCACCAGCATTAAGTGATTATCCGTTCCACCAGACACAATGTCAAATCCTCTCTCCTGTAATGCTTTACAAAGAGCACTTGCATTATCTTTTACTTGCTTCATATATACTTTAAAGGATGGCTCTAATGCCTCTTTAAAGCACACTGCCTTTGCTGCAATTACGTGCATCAATGGTCCACCTTGGATTCCTGGGAAAATTGCTTTATTAAAATTATATTTATCCGCAACTTCTTGATTGCAAAGAATCATTCCACCTCTTGGTCCACGAAGTGTTTTATGTGTTGTGGTTGTCACAATATCCACGTGTGGAAATGGATTTTGATGAAGTCCTGTTGCTACCAGACCAGCGATATGTGCAATATCTGCCATAAGAACAGCCCCTACTTTATCCGCAATTTGACGGAACCGTTTAAAATCAATCTCTCTTGCATAAGCACTGGCTCCGCATACGATTAATTTTGGCTTGCAAGAAAGAGCAATTCTCTCCACCTCATCATAGTCAATGACCCCATGTTCATTGACACCATATGGAACACAATGATAGTTTTTACCAGACATATTCACAGGGCTTCCATGTGTTAAATGTCCACCATGATCAAGGCTCATTCCCATGTAAGTATCTCCCGTATTTAAAACAGCGAAGAATACTGCCATGTTTGCCTGTGCTCCTGAATGAGGTTGCACGTTAGCATAGTCGCATCCAAATAATTGTTTTGCACGTTCAATTGCGAGATTTTCTACAATATCCACATATTCACATCCGCCATAATAACGTTTTCCTGGATACCCTTCTGCATATTTATTTGTCAAAGGACTGCCCATAGCGGACATAACAGCTTTACTCACAAGATTCTCAGATGCGATCAATTCAAGATTTTGGCGTTGTCTTGTCAACTCTTGTTCCATAGCTGTTGCAATTTCTGGATCAAAATTTTTCACTTCATCAAAACTAAACATATTTAAAATCCTCCTATTGATTAAAAAATCATTTTATCATACAAGCATACCTTATGATCACGACTTGTGATAAATGGGCTTGCCTATTTCCACTCATTATATCATGAGCATAGCTCATGCTCCTGTTGCATTCGCCAAATATTTCACGCTTGGCACATTGCTTTCAGTATATCATAAAACATTATTTTGTGTATACTCTTTTTCTATTTTTATTTTATATTCAAAATATTTCTATTTTAAAAATTGTTATCAAAAGATTCTATTCGTCATGTTTTTTTAATTTTTTCACATTTCGAATAATAAGGAAACTTTAAAAAAGCACTATCGCCCACACAATATTGTGCTTATTTCTTTATATATATACTATATTTTGTGAATTTAATCAATATAATTCTTTGATAATATTTTCTATTTGCTCTTTTTAGAAAAATATTTTACAATTGCCTATAAGGAGGGCATTATGTATTATTTTGTTTTATATATTTTAATTTTTTCCACTCTTGGCTTTTGTAGCATGGGAATTGATAAACAAAAAGCAAAAAAGAGAAAGTATCGAATCCCTGAAAAAACATTATTGCTTATCGCTATTTTAGGCGGAAGTATCGGCTCTCTTTTGGGTATGTACGTTTTTCATCATAAAACTCTACATAAGAAATTTAGCCTTGGACTTCCTGCAATTTTTATCATTCAAGTTTTCTTACTTTCTCTTATTTTCTTTCTTCACTGATCCCTTCGACTGCTGTCCATTAGGACAGCTTTCCATCAAGAAGAACGTCTTTTTTTCTGTTGTAAATTCGATCTAAAAATTTTTCAATGGCTTTCCACGCCTCTTTTGTTTCCGGAACAAGTGCTCCTGCCATAGGAAACACATGGAACATCCCTTCAAAAATCACAACTTCCACAGAGACTCCTTGCTCGGATGCCTTTTTTGCAAAGTCTTCTGTATCGCTTAATAACATCTCATAACTTCCTGCCTGCATATGAAGTTCTGGAAACCCTTTTAAATCTCCAAAAAGTGGGGAAATATAAGGAGTCTTTAAATCATAATCACCCATATAATCTCTTCGATTTAACATACTCTCATCTGTATTTCCAAAGAGAGGATCTTTATCAAAATTCGTTTCATAAGAACTTCCACTGCATGTCACATCCGTCCACGCAGACATGGTGATCATCGCCTTTGGCATAGGTCTTTTTTGCTCCTTTAACCATAGTCCTAAGGCAAAAACCAACCCGCCACCTGCGGAATCCCCAGCAAATACAATTTTTTCTTCTGTCACACCTTGTGCTAAAATCCATTCATACGCATCAATGCAGTCCAAAAGAGCACATGGGTAAGGATGTTCTGGTGCCACTCGATAATCTGGCGTTACCACCGTACACCCTCCATTTTTTTCACTGTATTTGATAGCAAAATTTCGATACGCATTTTTCATTGGTCCAATATAGCCACCGCCATGCAGTTGCAAAATCCAAAGATCATTTTTTTCCTTCTTTGGAACGTGAATCTCCATCGTATAATGTTCACGCTCTATTTTTTTCCATATATACTTTCTTGGACAACGCCATTCTGGCTCTGCTGGATGGGCTCTTAATTCTCCCGTTTTAATTTTTTTTCCAAGATGCTCTGTCCCTGTTACATCCACCATTAATTTTCGTATTAACTGCCCTCGAATACTGCCTTCTTTCCAATATTTCTTCATATATGAAATCTCCGTAATAATTCATCCTTTGCCTCAGTGTTTCCAAAAATCATCGTTCCTAATAAAATAATCAAAGAAATACCCATTGCAAGAAATGTTGGTATCGGTTTTACAATGAACTGTTCTAAATATAAAATACCCGGAAGCAAGCTCAGTAATAACAGTTGAATTTGATAGAGCAAATAACTTTGCCAATTCATAAAATTTACTACCATTAAAATTAAAATCGCCCCATCTGCGATCAAAATTAACGCTGGAAGGGCATAGTTTAATGACCAGCCGGTATATCCAATCCACCAGTCAATAAAAACCAGCAATACTTGGGTTAAAAGCATTTCAATCATAATCTTTGCTCCTGCATTGACATTGTTAAAAATACAATATCGAATGGCAAACCATGAATAGCAAGTAATTCCCGTTGGTAAAACACTCCAAAGAACTTCTGGATAATAGATCCAATTAATCATGATCATACAAGCACATACCACAATGGATAAAAAGAAAAAGATTTGTAAAATAAAGCGATACGTTTTTTTCTTCATTCGAATATCTGGATACCAGTCTTCTCCTTTTTCCTCTTGATTTTTTAAAACATTTTGACAAAATGGGCATATCTTTGTATTATCAGAAATCTCAAGTTCACAATGCTTGCAATATGCCATTCCTTTCACCCTTTCTTTGTTTTTTTAACCACCTGTGTTTCCTCACGCTCATAATAAATTCCATTGGTTTCAATTCGAATCGGAATGCCGTCTTTTGAAAGTCGTTGATAAAACTTCTTTTGTATGGAACTATCTTTTAACACCGAACTAAATGTGACTGTCATCTGATCTTGATAAGAACAAGCTCCACACTTGACTTCCTGCTTTTTTGATGCTCCCATAATCAAATGGAAGTTTTCCACACGATTTGTGTATTCCTCTTTTAACTGAATCGCTCCAATGTTGGAGAGAGTTGTTGTAAATGCCTTGATAGAACTGCGATAGATCCATCGAATCCCCAAATTTTTAATAAAAAGAGGGATCAAACGGACGACCCATTTTTTCTCATTGGATACATTATAAGAGATCAACTTTTCAAGGCTATCTTTTGTAAGCTGACTCTTAAAGTCTTCCTTTACTTGCTCTAAAATCTCTTGGAACTCATATTCTCGTTCTTCAAATGCCATCCCTGCGGATACAACCGCAAAGAAATTCTTGGTGGTTGTGGATTCAAAATATTTCCGCAGATTCACTGGAACATTAATTTTAATTGGATCTTTGCTCTGCTTTCTTTTTCCATACTCTTCATGAATCGTATCAATTAAAACCGCTGTCAAATATTGCGTAATGCTGGCATCATAGGATTTACTCACCGCCTTTAACTCCTCAATCGGCATGATCCCATGCACCACACCAACAGCCCCGCCTTTTAAATGCTCTCCCTTTAGTTGGAGGGCTTTTGTGGTTCCATAGCCTTTTACTTCTTGTTTTTTATAGTGCTTTAAATAGCTATCTTCATGATTTAACAGAGCATCCTCACTTGGAGTGGACTCAGACTTATTTGTATTTTTTCCATCCAACAAATCAAAGTAACAATAGAGTAACTCTTTTAAAAAGTTGATAGCACCAAATCCATCCGTTATTGCATGAAAAACTTCTAGGTTAATTCGTTTTTTATAATAAGTAACACGAAATAAATATTGATTATTTTCATAGGGGTCAAGGTATCGACATGGATATGTCACTTCCTCTAAAACTTTTGGCTTTTTTTTATTCAGTTCAAAATAATACCAAAAAAATCCATGTCGAAGCCTTACATGAAACGTCTGAAACCATGGAAGTATATTTAATAATGCCTGTTGCAACACTTCAGCATTGACCTCTTCCTTTAAAACCGCTGAAATACGATAGACATTTGTAAGATTTTTGCTCGCAATGACTGGAAATATTTTAGCTGTATTGTCTAATTTTTGCCATTTCATACGTCTTTCCTTCTTTCATGTTCAATCCTTTTTATCATAGCAAAACTCCCCCTTGATTACAACTATCGGAAGTGCCATTTATTTTTTCTTGACATACTTATTTTTATCCATTATCTCCAACTTTAGAAAAATCTTTCCTCCATCGAAGGGAGAAAAGAAAAAAGACTTAGAAATGGTCGTTCTAAGTCTTTTGTATTACCATATTAACTTCACATAAGAAACATTTTTTATCATTGAAAATAACTTCTTATTTCAATTTTGAATTGGTTGGAACAATGCTCTTTAAAGCTGTCTTTCCCATCGTAAAGGTGCAAATTCCCATAGATCCTGGAGCTACTTCATATTCATCAAATACAATCACTAACTTTCCATTTTTGTCAATATAAAAGTTTTGATTTTTTTCAATTTTTGTAAAAGCTCCCATATTTTCCAACTCAGTTCCTTTTACAAAATATACTTTATTTTTATCCTCTTTCATCTGTGCCTTCATTTGTGAGATAATATTCTTGCTAATAATATCCTGATAATCGGCTCCCTTTTTAAAAAGATCTTTTAAAGTTACTATCTTTCCTGTGCTTTTATCCAATGTAAATGCTTTTGACTTCTGACTTCCACTTCCATACCCGCTTGCTGTTATGATCTGAATGGAGAGATAGTTATTATTGTTGCACATCGTTTCATATGTTGTTGTAATGTCTAAATAACCATCTTTTGTATCTTTTACTTTTTTCTTTGCATTAAGATACTCATTTTTAATACCTAATATATAACGTTCTATCTCTTTGTTAAACGTCTGAATCCCTTTTGTTTCTCCTTCTACTTTTGGAGTTTTTAAATTGGCTCTCATAGTGCCATCTTTATCCTTATATTGCTCTGCTGTCACCACTTTATAAGTTTTACTTTCCTTTGTTGTCTTAACTGCTTTTGTCATAGCATATGTAGTCTGTGGCGTTGAAACTGCAACCGTTGAAAATGCAAGCATCATAGCAACTGCACTCACCCCAATCGCTTTTCTTACCTTTTTTTGTCCCATTTTATTGCGTACTACTTCTTGTTTTCTCATAATATTACCACCTTTCTCACATTGGCGAGCAGTCGTCATATAAGAGCATACATGCTCTTATATGACTCGTTGCTTCCGCGAAAATAAAGAACTTTTTTGTTGTTATATTATATAGACGCATCAGATGGACAAAAAGTTTCAAAATAAAAATTATTTTTTTGCTGTATATGGATTTTTGTTCTATTGTTTTGCCACTGTTTTTATTCCAGATTGAGCTTACGATCAAGGATATATTTTGCAATAAAGAAATAAACGGTTGCCACAATCGCCACGATTACAATGCCACCTAGGAACAACAAATGAAGATAACCTACTCCATTTTTCCGTTCCAATATATGGAAAAAGGATTCCAATTGATTAGAAAAAATTTTTCCGCCAATAGACATACATATCGCAAAAATCATTCTTTCTACAATATCAAGTCCCAAATAAAAGGCAACCGATGCAAGCAAACGATGTTTTCCAACTAAATGCCCTAATGACATGGCACTATATGTTTTCATACAAAACATAAAACTTGTAGCAAGAGATAAGATGAGTAATTCCACTCCATAGCCGATCAAATTCCCTGTCCCGATGGTTCCATTGATAATTTTCCAAGTATTTTTATCAAAAAATACGGAGAACATATCACCGATTAAATGTGGCTCTGTCACCATCATAATAAGGGGTATGCTGATAATAATAACGGCTACACTTCCCACCATCCAAAGAGAAGCAAGCGTTCCTTTGGAAATAATATGTTCCCAGCCTTTCACTGGTAGCGTGTGCATTAAGTATCCTTCTGACCCTAAAATATTTTTATAGTATCTTTGCAACATGACAACGGCTGTCAACACCATCGTACCAACGATGACTCCGACATAAGCAAGTAAAGCAATTCCTTTTATCCATGGAATCATTCCTGCTCCTAAGTTATCAAATCGAAAAAAGATTCCATTCACAATGGCAACAACTAAAATTGCCCCATATAAAGGGAGAAACGTTCTTCTTGTCGCTTTCCATTCATATTTCATCAATTTTCCTAACATTTGTATACCTCCCTAAATAAACTATCCACAGATTTGCCCTCATTTTCACGAATTTCATCCACCGTAGACTGTAAGGCGATCTTTCCCTCATGAATAAAAATTACTTCATCAAGCACCTGCTCAATATCAGCAATTAAATGAGTAGCAATCATCACAGTTGCATCTGGTTCATAATTGCTAATAATGGTATTTAAAATATAATCTCTTGCGGCAGGATCGACCCCTCCAATCGGCTCATCCAGCAAATATAGTTTGGCATGTCGACTCATAACAAGAATCAACTGCACTTTTTCTTTATTTCCTTTTGAGAGATTCTTTAAGCGAGCCTCTGTATCAATATGGAGTTTTGATAACATATCCATCGCCCGTGTTCGATCAAAATCTTCATAAAAATCTTCAAACATCGTTACAATATCTCCAACCTTCATCCAATCATTCAAATAATCGTGATCTGGAAGATACGAGATGACTTTCTTTGTTTCGATTCCAATGGTTTTTCCTAACACAGAAATTTCTCCATCCGATTGGGTTAATAACCCGCTAATCAATTTAATTAATGTGCTTTTCCCACTCCCATTTGGTCCGAGTAACCCAACAATTCTTCCGCTTTCCACCGTTAAATCTATGTGATCAAGGGCACATTTTTTAGAATAATATTTACTTAAGTTCTTACATTCTAATACATTCATTGTTCCATCTCCTTCTCCACCTTTTGTAACATGGCATAGATTTCTTGCAATGTAAATCCTAACTTCTCCATCTGTTCCACAAACTCTTTAATCTGTTCTTTTGCAAGTGATTCTCTCATTGTCATCATCAACTCCCTATCCTCTGTGATAAATCGTCCACTTGTTCTTTGTGAATATAATAGTCCTGTTCTTTCCAGCTCCGATAATGCTTTTTGCATCGTATTTGGATTCACCCCTGCTTCTGTTGCCATATCCCGCACAGAAGGAAGTCGACTTCCTAAAGGGTATTCTCCACAAATAATTCTCTGCTGGATCTGCTCAATGAGCTGTGAATAGACAGGTCTGTCTGATCGAATGTCCCAAGTCATCGCAAATCTCCTTTCTTTTATATTGATTGTATTACTGTATTGTTGTACTAAGTGATTAATACAATAGTACATCAAAAAAAAGGCATTGTCAATCCTCTTTTCATATTTTTATAAAATCTTAAACAGTAAGAGGCACGCTTTGCGTAAAGTAAAAAAGAGATAAAAGACCTTTTTACTAAGTCTTCTATCTCTTTTTCTTGTTACACTCTTTTATTTTATGAATGTTCCATATACCCTTTATCAATCTGAACTCTGGCATAGAAGTTTCCATCCATCTGTGCCACTTGTTCTCCAATCTCTCTTTTTATCTCTCCTATATTTTTTTCACAATCATAAGGCACAACAACATCAAAAATTAAGTTCGTTCTAAGAGGTCCTGCTGTCATGCGAAAATCGTGCATCGTAAGCTCTTCATCCACAGATTTTATAATGGAAAGCACTTGTTTTTTTGTTTCATTGGTGGCTTCATCATCCAAAACAACAGGATCCATATGAATCGTAATATCACAATGAAATTCTTTTTTTATATCCATTTCAATATCATCAATAATATCATGGGCTTTCATAATATCCATGTCATATGGAATTTCCGCATGAAGAGATACCATAACTCTTGCTGGACCATAATCATGAACGATCATATCATGAATACCTATAATCTCTTTATGGGACATCACAATCTCTTCAATTTCTTGAACAAACTTTGGATCTGGTGCTTGCCCAAGAAGAGGCTGTATTGTATCCTTCATGGAATTAATGCCTGCCATAAAAATAAAAAGGGATACGATAAGTCCTGCGAATCCATCCACATTCCAATGGGTAAAATATCCAATTCCCATGCTAAGTAACACCGCAGATGTGGCAATACAATCGCTCAAACTATCCGTAGCTGTTGCCTTCATGGTAGCGGATTGAATCCGATTGCCAAGAAAACGATTATAGGACGCCATCCACAGTTTTACCAAAATGGATAGAATTAAAATGCCCACAGAAGTCATATTATAAGAAAGCTCTTGTGGATGACGAATCTTATCAATGGAAGATACCCCCAGTTGCCATCCAACAAGTATAATGGCGGTGGATATAAAAAGTCCTGCCAAATACTCCATTCTTCCATGACCAAAAGGATGCTCCTTATCCGCCGGTTTTCCTGCCATCTTAAATCCAATTAATGTGACAACAGAACTTCCGGCATCGGATAAATTGTTAAACGCATCCGCCATAATAGAAATCGCTCCAGACATAACTCCAGCTATCAGTTTTGCGAAAAACAAAAAAATGTTACAAGCGATTCCAACGGCTCCACCGAGCATTCCATAAGACTGCCTCACGTTTGCATCCTGCACATTTTCATAGTCCTTAATAAAAATTTTTACCAAATAACGAATCAAAGCACTCTCTCCTCTCCTTTTATGATAGTCATACAAAAGAATTGTCTTATTGTAACATAAAACATTTTGCTTGAAAAGAACGATTGTATTTTACGGCTAATTCCCATATAATGAAATGGACTTAATCCTATACAGGAACTCATTATATGGCAACTGAGAATTTTAAATGAATAAAATGCAAATTTTATATCATACTTTTATACATACACATTATGGAGGAAAACTTATGCTTCTCAGATATATTGTAAGTAATTATAAATCAATTGGACATCATATAGAATTTAGTATGTTTCCAACGGAGCCTTCTTCTGACGATAGCTTTTTAACAACCATTGAAACTAAAATGGGAAAATGGCAAATTTTACGCAGAGGCGCACTTTTTGGTCCAAATGCCTCTGGAAAATCTTCCTTTATAGAATCCATAAGATTTGCAAAACATTATATTACAAATGGACAAAAAAATGGAAAATCCACATTTATTCCACAATTTAAAGGTGATTTTGAAGATTTAAACGGAGTATCCACATTTCAATTCATGTTTTATTTGGATGGAGAAATTTATGACTATGGATTTTCTCTTGACCAAAGACAAGTCCACGAAGAATGGCTCATGGTCTTAACAGAAGAAAATTTTGTGCCTATCTTCACACGCACAACAAATCAAAATGAAAAAACAGATATAGAAATGGAAGCAAGCCTTATCAGTGAACAAGAAAATGAACGCACACTAGCTGAAATATTGCAAAATAGCATACAAAAAAATCAACTCTTCCTTTATAAACTCTATGACAATGGGATCAAAAAAATAGAAACTATTATGGAATGGTTTGAAAAAATTCAAATTATTTTTCCTAATACGAAATTACAAGGCTTACCTCTGAAAATAAAAGAAGATGAACAATTTCGGGAATTTTTATCCCAATCTCTAAATTCCTTAGACACTGGTGTGTTTCAAATTACAGCATCCACCGATGAAATTGATTTCAAAGAACTAGTGGAAAAAATGGATCTTCCACAAGAACTCATTGCTGAGATTGAAGAAATGAAAAACGGCATCGTTAATTTAAATGGAAAATATTTCCTTTTTGCTGAAAACAAAAATCATACTACTTTCATTCAAGTAAAATTCGAGCATCATTTAAACAACAAAGTAATCCGTTTTAACATTGATGACGAATCCGATGGAACACAAAGACTTCTGGACTTACTCCCAATTCTGTTCCAATTACAGAAAAAATCCAACACTATTTATTTTGTAGATGAACTGGATCGAAGTTTGCACAGCAAATTATCAAAATATTTTCTCAAAACTTTTATTGAAAATTCTCAAGACACATGCAAACAGCTTGTATTCACCGCTCATGACACAAATTTAATTGATTTAACGGAATTAACACAGGAAGAAATTTGGTTTGTTGAAAAAAATCAACTCGGTGAAACAACATTAAAACCTTTTTCGGACTTTACAATACACGCAGAACACAATACGATCAAAGATTATTTAAATGGCAGATTCGGAGCAGTTCCTGTCATTCAAATACATTCTGTTCAGAAAGGAGATTCTCTATGAATTTGACAAATAGAACTCCTTTCTTTTCTCCTCACCGCACTCGTCGCCCAACAACGAGCAAAATCATTTTCATCTCCTGTGAGGGAACGGTGACTGAAGAGGAATATTTTGATATCGTAAAACAAATTTTTGATCATGTGAAAAGTAAAGTTCAACTCATATCTGTTGTAGAGGATATGCTAAAAATTCCACCAAAATTTCGCTCTGATGAACAATATAAGATTCTATCTAAAAATCAGCCTTATCAGCTCATTGAAAGAATCGAGCAATTTAAAGAGGAACAGGAATCTTTATATGAATTTTCCAAACACCCCGATGACGAGTTTTGGGTTATCTCTGATGTGGATCATCACACCTCTCCTGAAAATATTGAAAAATGGAATTTAGCTCTACAAACCTGCCAAGAAAAAGGATATAATTACGCCATTAGCAATCCATTTTTTGAAGTATGGCTATTATTGCACCATTCGGATATCACAGAAGAAGACAAGGCATTTGCTATTACTGACTTCCATTCTTATGAACCCACAAATCATTTTAAACAAAGACTTGCCGTCTTAAATGCTCCTTTACAATCACAAAAACATGTGCAGAAACAGCATTATAATAAAGAAAACATACAACACGCCATAAAACGGGCAAAATTCTTACATAATCCAAATGAAACATGGCCTCACCAGCTTGGCACAACTGTCTATCAACTTCTGGAAAAAATTGAAAGGATAGGATCATGAATCAAAAGCGTGGGTATTTGCATAAAAACTATCAATTATTTTATTTAAAAGATCAAACGACAAAGGAAATCGAGGAACACTACCATGAATTTCCTAAAATTGTCGTATTTTTGTCTGGAAAGGCATCTTATCTTATTGAAGGCTGTAACTATGAACTAGAACCAATGGATGTTCTTCTCATTCATCAAAATGACATTCACCGACCAAAGATCGATCTCTCCCTCCCGTATGAGCGATATATTTTATGGGTAAATCCTGCATTTTTGCACTCCTACAACCAAAATAGTGCAGAATTGCTTTCCTGTTTTCAAACAGCTTCCAAAAATCGCCTCCATCTTCTCCGATTAGAAGATCCCATTCGTTCTATCTTTTTGAGCCACTTAAAAGCGTTACATGAAGAGCTTCATCATAAAGATTTTGGAAATGAACTTATGGCGGATACTTTGTTATTTCAAATTTTAATTCAACTGAATCGGGAATTGATTTCTAAAAATCATGCAATTGCCTCTTATCATAGCGATGAACGAATCCAACTGCTGATTCAATATATAAGAGAGCATTTAGATCAGCCATTATCCATTCCAGATCTGGCAGAACTCATCTATGTCAGCCCTTCTTATTTGATGCACCTATTTCGTCAGGAAACAGGCATGAGCCTTCATCAGTATATTACCAGAAAACGAATCCAACTGGCAGGCTCTCGTCTAAAAGAGGGAATGTCTGCAACAGAGGTTTGTTTTTCCTGTGGATTTCAAGATTACTCCACCTTCTCACGAGCGTTTAAAAGAATTTTCCACACCTCTCCTGGGCAATATGGGAATCGTTAATTACCTTCTTTATCACTCTTTCTTTTTTAGTTGAATACACTAGAAATAAATCGAACGTTAGGTGGTATCTGTGGTGTTTTCACTCTTGATGGAAATTCTTGTGTTCACTTTTGCACTTTCCATAGATAGTTTTGGAGCTTCTTTTGCCTATGGAGCTAGTAAAATAAAAATACCGCTGACATCGGTTTTCACCATCAGCGGTATTTGTAGTGGTATTTTATTTGTCTCTTTGCTAGCTGGGCAAGGGTTTCTCTCTCTCATTCCTTTGTCCGTTTCTAACAATATCAGTTTCTTTTTATTATTTAGTATTGGACTGATTAAATTTTTTGACAGCCATATTCGCCATCTCATCAACGAAGGGCATATTAAGAAACACAAAATACACTTTCACTTTTTAAGTCTTTCCTTTATTATCACGATCTATGGAGATCCAGAAAAAGCCAATGCGGATAAAGGGCAAGATCTTTCTCCTGAAGAGGCGATTTCTCTAGCCATTGCCCTTTCTTTAGATAGTGCAGCAGCCGGGCTTGGTGCAAGCAATCTTACATCCCATCCCTTTCTCACTGTGTTTTCTTCCTTTTTCTTAGGCATGCTAGCCGTTATTTTAGGCAGTTCTTTTGGAAATAAACTAACGACAAAAACAACCTTAGACTTTTCTTGGATCGGTGGATTTTTACTGATTTGTCTTGCTATTGTGGAACGCTTTTTCTGATGTTTATTGTTTTTCTACCCGTTCTCCCCATCTAAGAGCCAGTATTTCATGGGCTAATAACGGCATGGCAGATAAAAAGATCAACATTTCCCATTCTTTTAAAGAAAGCTGTGCCGTTCCAAAAACGCTTACAAAATAAGGAATTTCTGTCACCAATAGCTGAAGAAAAATCCCAAATGCAAAAGCTCCAAGCATCCATTTATTTTCTAAGTGCTTCATTCGAAAAATGGACAATTCCACATCTCTCATCCCAATGGCATGAAAAAGTTGTGATATGCCAAGCACCGTAAACGCATAGGTTTGGGAGCGTCGTAAAATATCCTCTTGTTTTAATAAAAGAAGTAAGTTAGAAAGGTGAAACTCCTGTCCCATTGCCATGCTCTTTACATAGGGTACGGTGAAAAAGGCGAGTAAACTAAGCCCTCCAATCAATGCTCCATAAAAAAGAGTGTAGAACAAACCTCCATGGGCAAACAAACTCTCTTTTGCTTTACGAGGTGGCTTCTCCATCAATAAGGCACTATTATTAATATCCACACCTAGTGCCAGTGCAGGAAAAGAGTCAGTAATCAAATTGATCCATAGAATATGGCTCGCCCGAAGAGGAGATGGCATTCCAAGCAAAACAGCAATAAACATGGTGATGATCTCCCCGAAATTGGAAGAGAGCAAAAATACAATGGCTTTTTTTATATTAGCATAAATCCCTCGCCCTTCTTCAATGGCTTTTTCAATGGTGGCAAAATTATCATCCACTAAGATCAGATCCGATGCTTCTTTTGCCACATCCGTTCCATGCAGTCCCATGGCAATTCCTATATCGGCAGACTTTAAGGAAGGGGCATCGTTGACACCATCTCCTGTCATAGCAACAATATCCCCTCTGCTTTTAAACCCATTGACAATCCTCACCTTATGGGCTGGTGATACTCTTGCAAACACCCGCAATATTTCCAGACGTCTTGTCAGTTCTCCATCACTCATTCTATCTAGCTCATTCCCGCTTACACACTCTTCTTTTTTGGTAGCAATCCCCAATTCTTTTGCAATGGCAAAGGCAGTATCCACATGATCCCCTGTAATCATCACTGTACGCACTCCCGCTCTTTTAAATGTTGCAATGGCACCTTGTGCCTCCGGTCTTGCAGGATCCACCATGCCAACAAGTCCCAAAAAAGTCAAATCCTGTTCCATAGGGGTTTGATCCTGTTCCCTCTTTGCTACTGCAAGCACCCGAAGAGCCTTTTCTGACATCCATTCCATCGCCTGTCCAATGGCTTTTTTATCAGAAGCAGAAATGGTTCGCACGTGTCCTCTCTCCTCAATTTTGGTACAGCGTTTTAAAATTTCATCCGTAGATCCCTTTGTATAACTAATGGTACTAGCCCCATTTTTATGGAGGGTTGTCATCATTTTTCGCTCTGAATCAAATGGAATTTCTCCTTTCCTAGGAAATTGATATTCCAAACTTTCTTTTTTGTATCCAAATTTGAGCCCAAATTCTAAAAGAGCAGTTTCTGTCGGATCGCCAATTTCCCTCTTCCCATCAATAACACCATCATTGCAAAGAATAAATCCCCTTATGTAATCAGAACTTATTTTCTTAGGAAACTCTTTTACTGGGTAGATCGTGCCATCATAATATCCATAAAGTACGGTCATTTTATTTTGTGTCAAAGTACCTGTCTTATCAGAGCAAACCACATTCACACAACCTAGTGTTTCCACAGAGGGCAATCTTCTCACAATGGTATTCACTTTAACCATACGAGAAACGCTAAGAGCCAATACAATGGTCACAACAGCTGGTAGTCCCTCTGGCACTGCTGCCACAGCTAAAGAAATGGCTGTAATCAACATTTCAAAAAGAGGACGCTTTTGCAAAATGGCTAATAAGAACAATAGAACACATAAAACAACGGCAACTGCACTTAATAACGTTCCAAGCTCCGCCAATTTTTTTTGCAACGGCGTACTTTCTTCTTCTGCTTCATTTAACATTCCAGCAATCTTTCCAATTTCTGTATTCATTCCTGTGGCAACCACAATGCCTTCCCCTCTTCCATTTAATACATTGGTAGAGGTGAATACCATATTTTTTCTGTCCCCCAAAGCAACTTCTTTTTTTGCCACATAATCCGCATCTTTATTAGAAGGAATGGATTCTCCCGTTAAGGCGGACTCCTCCACTCGAAGACTTTGTGCCATCATAAGGCGAATATCAGCGGGAACTTGTCTTCCTGCTTCTAATAGAACAAGGTCACCAGGCACCAACTTCTTTGCCTCGATCTCATACGTTCTTCCTTCCCTTTTCACAAGAGCTAACGGGCTTGTCAATTGCTTTAACGCCTCTAATGCTTTTAATGCCTTTCCTTCTTGCACGACCCCAACAACTGCATTGACTAAAATAACAACTAAAATAATAGCGGTATCACTGATCTCCCCTAAAAGCATGGAAATCGCTGCCGCTATAAATAAAATAAAAATAAGTGGCTCATTTAATTGTTCCAAAAACATTTCATACCATTTTTTCGGCTCTTTATGTTTTAACTCATTTTCCCCATATTTTCTCTGTCTTTTGTTCGCCTCTTCCTCCGTAAGCCCATTTCTCTCGTCGGCTTGATATTCCATCAATAATTCTCTTTTGCTTTTCATCTCGTGCATAGCTCCCACTCCTTTCTCTTATACAAACTCTTTTTATATGGAAGGTTTGTCTCTTTGCTAATCCTATGTAAAAAAAAATTAGAATATGCTTGACATTTTTCAAAAAAGAGATTATACTAAAACAGTAATAATTATCATTATTAAAGGAGAATGCCTATGAGCCCGGTTTTAAAAAAGAGTAAACAGCGTGATGCGATTATGGCTTTTTTAGAATCTTGTACAGATCATCCTTCTGCTGATGTTATTTATACGCATATGCGAGAAATTATGCCAAATATCAGCCTTGGTACTGTCTATCGTAATCTTGGTCTACTCTGTGAACTCGGACAGATTATCAAGCTTCCCTGTGATGACAAAATTGATCGCTATGATGCTAGGATAGCTCCTCATAATCACTTTGTTTGTGATAAATGTGGAAGTGTTATCGATCTGGAGATGGATCCTATTGATTTCATAAAGGATATCGCATCAGAGAATTTTGCTGGACAGATTTCCAGATATACCGTATTTTTCCACGGAACCTGTGAAAAATGTCTGGATCAGTTACACGAAGACAACGAGTTATAAACTATGCTTGCACAAGTCTATTTCTATGTTGAGGGAAAGGCTTTTGCTTTTCCTTCAATATAGAAAAGATAGAAAAAATAAAAAGAAAAAACCTATTGACAAACACTGAAATAAGTGATATGATTTAGTCAATAACAGTAATGATTACTGTTTTGTATAGTAGTAAAGTATAAAAAGTAGATTTATAGAAAAGGAGAATTTAAAGATGAAAAAATTTGTATGTATGGTATGTGGTTATGTTCATGAAGGAGAAACAGCTCCAGAAAAATGTCCTGTATGTCAGGCACCAGCTTCTAAATTCCAAGAACAATCAGCTGATATGACTTGGGCTGCTGAACACGTTGTAGGTGTTGCACAAGGTGCTAGCGAAGACATCATGGAAGATTTAAGAGCTAACTACGAAGGAGAATGTAGAGAAGTTGGTATGTACTTAGCTATGTCAAGAGTAGCTCATAGAGAAGGATATCCAGAAATCGGATTATACTGGGAAAAAGCTGCTTTAGAAGAAGCGGAACATGCTGCTAAATTCGCTGAATTACTCGGTGAAGTAGTAACAGACTCTACAAAGAAAAACCTTGAAATGCGTGTAGAAGCTGAAAACGGTGCTACTGCTGGTAAATTTGACTTAGCAAAACGTGCAAAAGCTGCTAACTTAGACGCTATCCATGACACAGTTCATGAAATGGCTAGAGATGAAGCTCGTCACGGAAAAGCATTTGAAGGATTACTTAAAAGATACTTTGGCTAATTCATACTGATTATCCTAAATATATTCCTATAAGAAAAAAGGTATTCCATTTGGAATGCCTTTTTTTTATTCACAAATATTTTCAACAGTGGACAAGGAAGTATTGTTGCATTTATACTAAAGTATGTTATACTTCTTACATATTACTATTTTTGAATTTTAGGAGGCTTTCATGTCACACTTACAACAATTATTACAAAGAGTTGATGCACAGAAAGAACAACTCAAAACAATAAATACTACGATGGAAGGGGCTACTGGAATTATACAGCCAACATTCAATGAGAAATGTCGCTTTCTTTCCGATAGTCTAGCTTTTTCTAATCTTTTTGTATCCAAAGAACAGATAAAAGAAATCCTTTCTTCCAGTGACTCCTCTTTATTCAAAGAGCAGACACAAGAAATTTTTCATACTGTTACTGGATACGCAAAGGCCTTTGATTTTATGGTTCTGCTTTCCAAACAACAACCATTAGAAATAACAGAAGATGTGATGAAGCACTTCCATCATTTATTATTTTCAGATTTTGAAAATGCTCCTAGTGACGCATATCGCACCATCCATTTTTTTGATGAAAACACAGGATACCGCTCTCCTTCTCCGGAGGATCTCTCCCATGTTATGCCTCATCTTGGGGATCAGTTCCGCTCTTCTAAGACAACCCTGCATCCAGTGGAACTTTCTGCTATGATGTCAAAACGTGTCTTGGATATTCACCCTTTCATGGAAGGCAATAAAAGAATCGCTCATCTCATGATGAATGTTATTCTTCTTCACTATGGCTATCCTATGATCAGCATTTCTAAAGAAAATCAAAAAAATTATGAATCCGCATTACACATTGCAAGAACGGAATATGATATGGAGCCATTTTCCATCCTTCTTGCTACTCTCTTGCTTGAAACGGAATTACATTGATCTTATCTTCCGTTTTTTCACATAGATATTATTATAATTGGAGGTAATTTTCATGGAAGAACTATCGGATTATACTCTATTGGGGCTTTCCGACCAAGAAGTACAAAAGAGAATTGAACAAGGTGCCGTCAATGGTATAAGCAAACCCGCCACGAAAACCTATGGTCAAATTATAAAGGATAATGTATTTACCCTATTCAATCTTTTAAATTTTTTAATCGCTTTAGCTTTAATCGCTGTACAAGCGTGGTCAAATCTCGTATTCATCGCTATCATCATTACCAACGCGGTCATTGGAATTATCCAAGAAGTCTATGCAAAGCATCTTGTGGATCAACTTTCCATTCTAACTAAACCAACCATTACGGTGATAAGGAATGGCAAAGAACAAATTGTGGATATTAATAACATTGTCATGGATGATGTCCTCGTCTTAACAAGTGGACAACAAGTATGTAATGACTCTATTGTTATCTCTGGTGCTATGGACGCTAACGAATCTTTATTAACTGGAGAATCGGATCCAATTTCTAAAAGCATTGGTGACTCTCTTCTATCAGGGAGTAGCGTTATTTCTGGAAAATGTTATGCTCGTGTTACCAAAGTCGGAAATGATAACTATGCTACCTCTCTCGTTAAAGAGGCACAAAAAGTAAAAGAACAAAACTCTGAACTCATGAATTCTATGAAAAAGGTGACAAAAGTGACAACTTTTTTCATCATCCCTCTTGGAGCTCTTCTTTTCTTTGAAGCATTAATATTGCGACAAGATATCTTATTCGATGCGGTTGTATCCAGTGCCGCTGGTCTGCTTGGAATGCTTCCAAAAGGGCTTGTTTTACTCACCAGTGTATCTCTTGCCAACGGCGTTACACGCCTTGCTAAAAAACAAGTATTAGTGCAAGATTTATACTCCCTAGAAACACTTTCCCATGTGGATGTATTATGTCTTGATAAAACTGGTACGATTACCGATGGAAAAATGAAAGTGGAACAGGTTGTTCCTCTGAATGAAGACTATGATATTTCCCTCATTATGGGATCTTATCTCAATGCCAGCGATGATAACAATGCAACGTTTCAAGCGATGGATGAGTATTTTGATAAAAATACACAATATCATGCAAAGAAAAAAATTCCATTCTCTTCTTTGCGAAAATGGAGTGCCATCGAATTTGAGGGACTTGGCACAATTGTTGTTGGAGCTGTTGAAAAAATTATTTCATCCCCTTTACCAGATGAAATTCACACACAGATGAACGATGGAATGCGTGCCATTGCTATGGGAATCAGCTCCCATTCTCTTGATGAACAGGCAACTTCCTTATCTTCTTATGATGTAAAACCATTGCTCATCATTCTTCTTTCTGATACCATTCGAACCAATACAAAACAGACATTGGAATATTTTCATGAGCAGGGAATTGAAACAAAGATTATTTCTGGAGATAATGTTGCAACCGTTTCTGCCATCGCAAAAAAGGCAGGGGTTCTTCACGCAGAACGTGCCATTGATATGTCAACGGTAAAAGGCAGCGAAATGAAAGATGTGGTAAATCGTTATACTGTATTTGGACGGGTAACTCCAATTCAGAAAAAACAGATTGTAGACGCATTAAAAGCAGATGGGCATCATGTAGCTATGACAGGAGATGGTGTCAATGACTTATTGGCATTAAGAGAAGCTGATTGCTCCATTGCCATCGCTGATGGAAGTGATGCTTCCAAACAAATTTCCCAAGTGGTCTTATTAAACAGTGATTTCACCTGTCTTCCAGATGTATTATTGGAAGGTCGAAAAGTTGTCAATAATGTGACTCGTGTTGCCGGTGTTTTCTTTATTAAAACCGTATATACCGTTTTATTATCCCTATTTTGTGTCTTAATGAACACACCGTTTCCGTTTATTCCACTTCAAATCACATTAATTGATTTATTGATCGAAGCTATGCCTTCTTTCCTCACTATTTTTGAATCCGATACAAGAAAAATACAAGGAAAATTTTTGCCTACCGTATTTCAAAATGCCATTCCCAATGCGGTGAGCATTGTTATCATGTTTATCCTTATCATGTTATGCTATCCTGCTTTACAGGTGAATATGGTAACGACTATGTATCTTGTTTTAATTACCGTATCCATGATCGCAGTGATTCGCTCCTGCATCCCATTCACAAAATTGCGTGTTGCTATCTGTACCATGATGGTGGGAGGCTTTGTCATTGCTGTTGGATTTTTATATCCTATTTTACATCTTTCCAAAGTGGACACAAGAACGTTCTTCATTGGCATGGGATTATCCGCCATTGCAGTTGTGATAGAACGAATTTTATATCATCTAGAAATACGTTTCTGGAAACACAAAACATGAGAAAAAGGATTGTTTGAGTCACACTCAAACAATCCTTTTTTACTCTTTGATACCTTAAATATAAGACTTTACTTTTGCTGAGAGGCTTCCATATCCTCTTGTTCATGGATATTGCGAATCACAATCAACTCTTGATTATAAATATGTGTTTTCACCATATCCATGGCAGTTTCTTTATCGTTATGCACAATGGCATTGTAGATCTCTCGATGTTCTCTTAATAACACATCGTGATAATCTTCATCCTTTGCGTATTCAATACGATAGCGATAGATCTGCTCTCTTAAATTATTTAAAATTTGAATCAATCGTTCATTTTTCGTGGTGCTGAAAATCACATCATGAAATTCTACGTCTTTATCTACAATCGTAGAAACATCCCGACTTTCCACCGCTTTTTCAAATTCATCCAATGCCTGCTTTAATGCTTCTTTTTCTTCCTCCGTAATGCGTTCACAAGCTAAAGAAGCAGAAAGCTCTTCCAATGCACATCGAACTTCCAATACATTTCTCAGATCTTTTTCTGTAATACGTGCAACTTCTGCTCCCTTTCTTGGAATCATAACAACAAGACCTTCCAATTCCAATTTTCTAATTGCCTCTCTAACAGGAGTACGACTTACCCCAAGTCGCTCTGCTAAAGCAATTTCCATCAAACGCTCTCCTGGTGTAAATTCTCCTGTTAAAATCGCCTGACGTAAAGTGTTAAAAACAACATCCCTAAGGGGAAGATATTCATTTATATTCACTTTTAATTTATCGTTCATACCCTTTTCCTCTTATCTTTTCTCATTGTCTTTTCTCTTTTTTATTTTTTTGTATATTGAATGGTTCTACCAGATAAGACTGCTTCGCAATGCGTATTTTTCTAATATGATAGAGTGCATTTTTTGCCTTTTCTAAATCGTTATAAATACCAAACACTGTTGGGCCACTACCACTCATTAAAGCGTTCATCGCCCCTGTTCTTAACATTTGCTCCTTGATCTGTGCAATGCTTGGATGATGTGGAATGGTCACTGTTTCTAAGACATTTGCCATTCGACTTGTAATTCCTTCTAAATCTTGTTCTTTTAAAGCCTGAACCATACCATCAATATCTGGATGCTCTTCAATTCGTTCCAAATCCAAGTGTTCATATACAAATTTGGTGGAAACACTAATGGATGGCTTTGCAATCAAAATATAGCATTTTGGCATGGAAGGCAGTCTTGTCAAAACTTCTCCAATTCCTTCCGAAAGAGCCGTTCCTCTCAAAATACAATAAGGAACATCCGCCCCTAGTTTGACACCATATTCCATCAATTGTTTTGTATTCAAGCCGAGAGAAAATATGCGGTTTAATCCATATAATGTGGCACCACAGTCCGTACTTCCTCCTGCCATTCCCGCTGAAACAGGAATGTGCTTTTCAAGAAATACTTCAACACCTTCTTTTATTTGAAATTCTTTCCTAAGCAGAGCAATTGCCTTATAGACAAGATTTTGCTCATTGCATGGAACGTAACTTAAATTCGTTGTTAGTCGAATTTCATCTTCTTTGATTTTCTTCATATAAAGACGATCGAATAACTGTACTGTCTGCATAATCATCCGAACATCATGGTATCCATTGGGACGTTTTCCTATGACATCTAATCCCAAGTTCACTTTGCCGTATGCTTTTAACTGAATCTGATCCATATGCTCTTTCTGAAATCCTTTCCGCAGGATTTTTATTCTATCGTTCTTCTATGTCCTGCATCATTGTATTTTAGTATGTATCTTGTATACATTATATTATATATATTTTTTATAAAAAAAGCAACAAAACTATTTTTTGTTTCTTTTATAACCTCCCATAAACGAAAAAGCGATATAAGCAAACATTGATTTCGCTCTTTAAAAGAGCTATACTCTGTATGCCATATCACTTTTTTATCGTTATAATAATACTCTTGATTCTTTTGCAATAAAAATTCTTTCACCTGTTTTTAGATCTTCCGAATCCAAGTCATTCATTTCCATCAAATGTTGCATTGTGGTATCATACTTTTTGGCAATGTTCCAAAGAGTATCTCCATTTTTTACAATGTAAACAACCATGCCAGGAAGTTTTGCAAACTCTTCTTCATCAAATGGCAGTTCTTTCGCATCAATAACTGCTTTTCCTGTCTGCTTTTTAAAGGCGATCGTATCAAGACTGATCTCAGCTTTGATCTCAATTTCATTGGCATCTAACATCACCGCATTCAATTGTTCTACACTGCCTGACAACTCATAAATATCTTCTTTTTTTAGCCCTGGCGTTTCTACAAGGTGAGAAAATGGCACCATAGTTGTAAAACTATTAATTGGATAGCGATCGTCGCCTGATATGTATAAAACGGTAATGGCAAGTACGCCTTCTGCTTGAATACCATTTTCTGTATATTCTGTTTCATCAATTTTTACTGTTCCATCCGCATGGCAAATTTGAAGAAGGGAAGCCCCTTTTCCTTGAATTTGAATCGTTCGATTGATTCTTGTTCTGGAATTATTTCGAATCAATAAATTCTCAAAAGTAAATGCACGTTCCACTAACTCCCATTTTTTCATCGGAGAATAAAGATCCACAATAAAATTCATTTCCTTTTCTTCATAAATGCGAATATCCAAGTCAAGACTGCATTCCACCGCTACAATTCTTTGCTCTCCATCCGCATCTGGCTTCACATCAATTTGACTTCCACCAAGTTTCATTTTGATGTTATCAATCATGCCAGCATCACATTCTCTACAAGGAAGTTCTGTTTCAAAGGGAAGTTCCCATTCCATATTTTGATACGGGATATTTTCCTCTTCTCCTTTATACAGTGCAAAAAATAAAAGTTCTCCTTTAATGCTGATTTTCTCTCTCCCAAGTCGTACCTCAGGATTTCTAAGAGAAAGCCTTTCCCATAACACTTCTGCCACATTTGGTTTATTAGCGGGAATTGTCACCTCTTCTTTTAAGCGAACCATATCTTTTTTATTGACAACAAGCCCAGTCATTCGTTGAGGCGTCCTTAGCACTTGCACCCCATCTTCTCCTGTCACTTCTTCTGCCCCTTCAATTAAATCTACATCAATGGAACGGATATGAAAGGCAAGCAGAGATTTTACCGCTAATTTTCTTGAATTAATAATGGATACATTCAGATCATCCAGTTCTCCTTCTGCCTTAATGGTGTCTTCTGGAAGAACACCTTCCATATAAATCTCTTCTTCAAATGGATAAGAATGCAAAAAACAGGACATCCCGCCACCTTGCATCGCATATAGTACATGGGTGATGAGTTCCCCTGATAGACGAATTTTATCCACCATAGGCTCTGCCTCAGATAAGATAATTTCTCCTCTCGTTTCAATTAATTTATCCACATCCTGCTTGGTATCAGGAACATTCAAATCGGTTTCCAGTGTATTTTGAACGGTCTTTAATGATTTTGTCACACTGACGTTCATTTGATTTTGATTAAATTCCATAAAAAAATCCCTCCTGACCTTTTTACTATTGTATTCGGGTCAGAAGAGATTTATTCCTGCTTATTTGATTCTTATGGCTCTATTAAGAAACCTTAAGAACAAAGCACCATTCTCACATCTTTTGTAATTACATCTTGATAGCTAAAGCTAATCGTTTTTGCCGTCGTATCCTGTGTCTTTTTAGAAATTACTTCTACAATAAAAAGATTTGGATACGCTTCCTTAATAATACCTTCGGTCACAACGAATTTATGTCTGCCTTTATTAGCACTAATTCGAACTCTGCTCCCAATATGGTGGTTTACGGACTGCCTGATTTTTATAAGATCTGCTTGTGTCATTTTATCACCTCGATTGTACACTGTATACAAGTATAGCACAGTAGTAAAATTTTGTCAAACCATCTCCATTTTCCCCCTACCGAAAGGAAATCGTTTTATCCATATTTTGAATTTTCACCACAATATAAGGATAGGATACTCCACGTTTTTCCTCTGATGGATTAGGACCTTTTAGACTGGTTTCAATTACTACCATGTTATCCGTTTCATACAATGCTTTTACTTGAATGCTATAACCGCCCATAGTCTGCTCTCCATAGCCAACGGTAATATAAGTATATTCCTTTGTGCTATATGAGAGCTTAAAGGGTTTCTCCTTTTTTTGTTCCACTAACTCTTTTAACTCTTTTGGCAAATTTTCATCGTGACAAACAGTAAAATCAATTTCTTTTTTTGGAACTTCACTTATTTCTTTCGTTCCACCACATCCTGTTATCAGGATTGGAACTAGGCATAGCAGGATCAGATAGTTTATAACTGTTTTGTGCATGCACTTCTCCTTTGGTATAAAGATACCATTCTATTCCTTACTGGTATTATATGCTAGATTGGGAAAATTTATACAGAAACAAAGTGGGCAATGTACATAAAATAGGCGGATACGAAAACCGTATCCGCCTTGTGAGATATAATACATTTAAATCAATATATATTTTGCTATGAATAAAATAGCTAAAATATACATCAAAACATTAATTTTCTTCGCTTTTGCTTTACCAGCTAACAGATTTAAAACAACATAAGAGATAACCCCAAATGCGATTCCTTCTGAAATACTGGACATTAAAGGCATGGCCAAAATACAAATAAATGCTGGTAATGCCTCTGTTACATCATCAAAATTAATTTTTAGCACAGAACTCATCATCATAAATCCAACGACAACAAGAGCTGGAGCCGTAGCAAACGATGGAATGGCTAAGAAAATTGGTGATAAGAATAAGGAAAGGGCGAATAAGATTGAGGCTACCACCCCTGTTAAACCTGTTCTACCACCTTCTGCAACACCGGCCGCACTCTCCACAAACGTTGTGGTTGTAGAAGTACCAAGAACGGCACCAACGGATGTTCCAATGGCATCCGCAAGCAAAGCTCCACGAATCTTAGGAAGTTTCCCATCCTTATCCAACATATCCGCTTTTGACGCAACACCAATTAATGTTCCTAATGTATCAAATAAATCAACAAACAGGAAAGCAAATACAACTACAATAAATTCTAAGGAAAAAATTCCAGATCCAAAATGTAGTTTTGCAAAGGTTGGTGCAAGACTTGGAATATGAATGCCTTTTGAAAAGTCAGGTAACAAACTTCCCATACCGAGCTCTGGATTTGGAACATAAATTCCCATAATCTGCAAAACAATTCCAAGTCCCCAAGTGATTAAAATACCCCAAAGCATATTTCCTTTCACTTTACGAACCATCATAATTCCTGTAATTAAAATTCCAATGAGTGCTAAGACAGCTCCAACTCCTTGTGAATAGATGGCACCACTATCAATGGCGTCTTTAAAAGGAAAAACTGCTACATAGGTGCTGTTATCTGCAACAATAAGATTTGCATTTTTTAGCCCTAAAAATGCAATAAAAAGTCCAATTCCCACAGTGACCGCATACTTTAATGTCACAGGAATGGCATTAAAAATGGCTTCACGAACATTCGTTAAAGAAAGGATAACGAATACAATACCTTCAATGAATACGGCAGCCAATGCGACTTCCCATGAATATCCCATGCTTCCACATACCGTATAAGTAAAGTAGGCGTTAAGCCCCATTCCCGGAGCCAATACAAATGGATAATTGGCAAATACGACCATAAGCATTGTTCCGATCACTGCTGCCAACGCTGTGGCTGTAAAAACAGCACCAGAATCCATTCCTGAATCCCCCAAAATACTTGGGTTAACGGCTAAAATATACGCCATCGCCATAAATGTCGTAATTCCCGCCATGACCTCTGTCTTTACATCTGTTCCATGCTCTTTTAGATGAAACACACGCTCAAAAAAATTCATAGTAAAATTTCCTCCTTGTATTCACTCTTGTCCGAGTTCTCACAAAGGTATTATACACGTTTTTTGAACATTTGAAATCCTATTATTTTATTCTTATATAAAACTACCTATATTTTCGACCTTTTTCCCTTAATTTCAGCATAAAACTATGAAAATTTCTCTTTTTTATAAAATTTTTAACGGTTTCTTTATCCATTTATGTGCATAAAAAACACCCGAAATTTAAAAATTTCGGGTGTTTTTATTGCTTTACTCATTTTTCTTTCAAAAATGAGAGTTTCACCATTATAACATTTTATTCACTAAAGAAAGTACTTCTTCTCCCAATGCAACAGACTTTTCTTTTGCATCTTCTAAGGATGTGCCTTTTACGCCATAGTAGAACTTAACTTTTGGTTCTGTACCAGATGGACGAACACAAAGCCAAGCGTCGTCACTTAAGTCATAATAAAGAACATTAGAAGTTGGAAGACCAGTCTTTGTCACTTCGTTTGTTTCCATATTTTTAATGGTATCGGCTTGATAATCTCTTGCACTAAGAACTCGATACCCACCGATTTCTGTTGGAGCGTTCTTTCTCAGTGTTTCAAGAATTTCTTTTATCTTAGCAATGCCTTCAATTCCGGCTAAGGTGATGGATTTTACGGAATCCAAATAATATCCATAGCGTTCATATAATTCGATCATGGCATCCCAAAGAGTCTTTCCTTGTGCTTTATAATAACAAGCGGATTCACAAAGAGCCACCGTTGCAGAAATGGCATCTTTATCCCTTGCATATGTTCCAATTAAGCAACCATAACTCTCTTCCATTCCAAAGAGATACGTACCCTTTTTGGTCATTTCCATATTGAGAATCTGTTGTCCAATATATTTAAAGCCTGTCAAAACTTCGATTAAACCAACGCCATATCCTTTTGCCACAGCATTCATAAGATTGGTGGATACGATGGATTTTACAACAACTCCATCATCTGGAATCTGATGGTTTGCCTTTTTCTGGCTTAAAACATAATCACAAAGAAGAGAACCTGACATATTGCCAGTTAATGGGATGTACTCTCCAGATTTTGTGTCTTTTACATAAACACCAAGTCGATCTGCATCTGGATCTGTGGCAAGCACTAAATCCGCATCGATTTTTCTCGCTAGCTCAATCCCAAGAGCAAATGCCTCTTCTGCCTCTGGATTTGGATAACTCACAGTTGGAAATTCTCCATCCGGCCATTCCTGTTCTGGAACTACATAAACATGTTTGAACCCAAGTTCATGAAGTGCCCGTCTTACTGGAAGATTTCCTGTTCCATGAAGTGGTGTATACACAATTTTAATCTGGTCTTGCATCGCATCAATACAGTCTTGGTTCACAACCTGAGCCTTTACATGACCGATGAATTTGTCATCAATCTCTTTTCCGATCACTTCATAAAGCCCCGCTTTGATTGCCTCTTCTTTTGTCATGGTCTTCACAGTGGAAAGATCTGTAATTGCAAGAACTTCTTTTGTCACCCCTTTATCATGTGGAGGCGTAAATTGTGCACCATCTTCCCAATACACTTTATATCCATTGTATTCTGGTGGGTTATGGCTTGCTGTTATGTTAATTCCTGCAATACAACCTAACTCTCTCACCGCAAAAGAAAGTTCTGGTGTCGGTCTAAGGGAATCAAAAATGTACGCTTTTATTCCATTTGCAGCCAACGTAAGGGCGGATTCCTCAGCAAACTCTGGTGACATCCGACGAGAATCAAAGGCAATTGCAACCCCTTTTTCTTTCCCATTTTGGCTTATAATATAGTTTGCTAACCCCTGTGTTGCTCTTCTTACAACATAAATGTTCATACGATTAATACCAGCTCCAATAATTCCACGCAGTCCAGCTGTACCAAACTCTAAGTCTGTATAAAAACGCTCTTTGATTTCCTTTTCATCATTCCCAATTTTGCGAAGCTCTTCTTTTGTAGCTTCATCAAAATATGGATTGGAAAGCCATTCCTGATAAATTTCCATATAGCCCATTTCTTGATCCTCCTTATATCGTATACTAACTGCTTTTGACTTATGTAATGGTAACAAGTCTTTTACGTTATTATTTTATCATTTATAAATATAGAATACAACTACTTACACTATGTATTTTTATGATATACCATGCAAATATTCAGCTTGATACCATTCTAAAAACTCCTCTTTCTTTTTATTTTGTTCGATGGTATCCACAAGTTTTTCCATATCTTTTGGAGAAATAAATGCCTTCCTTCTGCTATTATAATGATTGGCAATTTTAAAATATTTATCGGGATATAATAACAGTAAATACAAAAATTGATAGTCCTTTTCATCCAATGGCTTAATTCCACTATATCCCATCAATATTTTTTGAGCAAACTCTTTATGATATCCGTTTTTCTCCATCGCTTTTCTTAAAAAGTGATGCAGATCTAATAACTGGTTTTGATAACAAAAATGCTCTAAATTAATGGTAGCAATTCCTTTTTCTGTTTTTATAATGTTGTGCTGATTATATTCTCCATGACAGATGCCAAGAGCACTTTCTTCTCCTTTTTCTCCAATGCGATCACAAATGGATAACGCCTCTTTTGCTTGTTCAAAAAAGGTCTGAAAACTCTTAATATAAAGATGTTCAAACTCTCCTTTTTTCATGGTGCTTTCCATATAAGTTTTCGCTCGTTTTAATTCTCTTGTACGTTTTTCCAAAAGAAAAGGCAGGGGGCTATACTGTTTCTTCGCTCGAACACTCACTGGAATCTTCCTAGCCGTTTTATGGAATAATGCTAGATTTCTCCCAGCGATTCTTACATCCGAAACATTTCGTATTTCGCATTCCCTGCCTTCATAGAACTCTTTCATAATATAGACTGTGTGATACCGATCCTCTGCAAAGAATGTTCCTTGCTTATTCCTCACGTACTGATCCACAAGACAAAAGCCCTCTGCTCTCAGGTTTTTCTTCAATTCATACTCATCGGCCAGCTTTCCTGCACTTGAATGAAATTCTTTTAAAATGGTTGTTCCATTCTCTGTCACGCAGATAGTTCCACCGCGACCCCGGTATGTATTTTTCACATGAAGATCAAATTGATCAAGAATCTCTAATAATTTCTCGTCCACAATACCCCTCCTTACGAAATCGACATTTGTGTAAAACACGCTCTGCGAGTTTCTTCTTTCTATCGTATGAAGGAGGGATTGTTCCTATGACTTTTTTCTTTATTTTATTTTCTGTTGTTTTGCAACCAAAGAAAGTAATATATCTTTTTCATTCAAGGTTGGATCTTCTATGACTTGCTCTAATAAGGAGTTTAAAATAGCCCCCATCATAACGCCTGGTTCTACTCCATTTTCTATCAGATCTCTTCCATTAATGGCTAATTCTTTCATAGATACACATTGTTTCTTTGCAAGCACTTCATAGTATCTTTCTTCTGCTTCTTCAATCACCCTAAACTTTTCTTCTCTCCTAAAGTCGCTTTGTGCCGTTGCATCCGCCCGCTGTACTTTCAACAACACAGGAAACAGTTCTGTTCCAACTTTACTCATGGTTCTTCTCACTTTTTTTAAGGTGACAGGAGCCTGAAAATGATAATCATGCCACAAAACAAGATGGGATACCGTATGAATCGTATGGTTGTCCAATTTCATACGTCTTAAAATCTTTTTTGCCATATCGGCACCTTCGGTATCATGTCCATGAAAATGATCGATTCCCTTCTCATCCGTTTCTCTCTTTAATGGCTTTGCCACATCATGAAGGAGCATTGTCCAACGCAAAATTGGCTCTGGCTCAATGGCTTTTATGGCATGAATGGTATGAACGCCTACATTATAACAGTGATGAGGATTATTTTGCTCGGTTTCCACCATAGCATCAAACTCAGGAAGCACAACACTTGTAATTCCAAGTTCTTTCGCCTCTAATAACTTTTCTGGATGATCGGATGTCAATAGCTTCGTGAGTTCCACTTGAATACGCTCTGCACTAATATCCTTTAAATGTTGGTATCTTGTTTTAATCGCCTGCTTTGTTCCTTCGTCAATGATAAAATCCAATTGAGCGGAAAATCGCACTGCCCGCAGAATACGAAGAGCATCTTCATCAAATCGCTCTTCTGGCACACCGACACAGCGTATCACACCTCGCTCTAAATCTCCTATTCCATCAAACAGATCTTGTAAGCCCTCTACTTCATTATATGCCATAGCATTAATCGTAAAATCTCTTCGCTTTAAATCTTCTTTCAAACTTTTTGTAAACAGCACCTCCTTTGGTCTTCGATGATCTTCATATTCGCCATCCACCCGATAGGTTGTGACTTCATACGCTTCTTTCCCCATCATAACAGTCACCGTTCCATGCTGAATGCCTGTATCAATGGTTCTTCCAAACAGGTTCTTTACTTCCATTGGAGAAGCTGAGGTTGTAATGTCCCAATCCATTGGAACTTTATTTAAAATGGAATCTCTTACACAGCCACCCACTACATATGCCTCATGTCCATGTTCCATTAATGTATGAATAATTTTATTTGCATTTTCTGGTATTTTAATTTGCATTGCTTCATCCTTTCTCTTTCAAATTTTGCGAGATCCTAACAGTAACCTAAAAACATTTTCTTCGCAAGCCGATAAAGAAAGAGTTTATCACAAAATAAGAAAATCTTTTCTATTTTATTTTATACCAGTCCTATGGGAATGACAAGAAGTACCCATTAAAAAATTACCACCGAGCATAGAACGGAACAAAAATACCCCTAGTTTTACTGGTATTTATTATTTTACCAGTAAAACTAGAGGCTTATACTCATTGATGACTATTTTAAAACCTCATATCCACAATACTGCAATACCAATTCACAGAACATGGCATTCGCCCATGAAAACCATTCTCTTGTATAGTCTTCTGGATGATCTACATGGAACCCTTCGTGCATCAAACCTTTTCCTCCATCGGTAGCAACCATCCGTTTGATCACTTCATATTTTTCTTCCTTAGAACGAGCAGTTAGCCCTTCCATCGCCATGGAAATATGCCAAATATAACGAACAGGCGTATGAGGACTTCCAATTCCTTTTGCCTTACTTCCTTCGTAATAATAAGGATTTCTTTCGCTTAAAATAACAGCACGAGTCTGTTGCTCCAATTCAGGAGAGGATGGTTTATACCCTAAATATCGCATGGACAATAGGCTTGGCACATTGGCATCATCCATCAGATGAAATTGTCCAAATCCATCCACTTCATAGGCATAGGTATCGCCAATTCCTTCCACTTTTGTAACACCATAGGTTTCAATGGCAGTCCGGACGGTATCCGCCATTTTCATAGCCTTTTGTCCGATTTCTTCCATAGAAGGAATGATCTTTGAAATTTCATGAATGTATTCCAAAATAACAACGGCAAACATATTAGAAGGAATTAAATATCCATAGGTACAAGCATCATCACTTGGTCTAAACCCTGACCAAATGAGTCCTGTTCCAGATTTTACAAGGGCACCCATTCCATCTCTTGATAACGTATCGGTATAAAAACTGTTTCTACGAATAAAACGATAAGGAGATTTTTCCTCATGATACATTTCCGTTTCAAACACTTCTAAAATGCGATGAACCCCTTGTATGAACCCTTGATCAAAGTGATCTGTTCTTCCTGTGTTCTTCCACAGTAAATAGGCCAATTGAACAGGATAACAAAGAGAATCGATTTCATACTTTCTCTCCCATATCCATGGTCCCATATCCGTTTCATCCTTTTCCCAGCAGTTTCCGTTTGCTTCCTCGTTAAAAGCATTTGCATAAGGGTCGAGATTAATATAGAAAAATTGGCGTTTTACTAAACCTGCAATCAGATCGCTAATCTCTTTATCCTCTTTTGCTAATAATAAGTATGGTCGAATTTGAGCCACAGAATCTCTTAGCCACATGGCTGGAATATCCCCTGTGATCACATAGGTACTGCCATCTTCCATTCTTTTTACTGTGGTATCCAATGTGTTTGTATAGCACCGTTTGAACATATCCACAATTTTTGGCTCATCTTGAAACACTTCTCCTACTTTATCCAACAGTCGCTCCATTGATTCTGGCAATGTTTTTTTCATACTCATCTCTTCTTGTCCTTTCCTTCCTATGGTCGTAATTCAATGATTTCACTCCACATTGTCTTTCCCATTTCTTCCAATATCAATTTGACCTTTCCTGCCTCTGTCACATATTGCATTTCTTGATTCCATACGGAAAAGACCTCATATGGCAAATCCATGGTAATGGTTTTTGCTTGTCCACATTCTATCCATACTTTTTGCATATTTTTTAATTCTTTTACTCTGCGAACCACACTGCCTTGCAAACCTGCAATATACAAAAGAGGTACGGCATACCCACCTCTATGGCTCATATTTTTTATCGTCATTTTTATGGTAATTCCAGATTCTCTCAGTTTTTCTAATGTCATATTGTTTGCATTGACAGAAATATTTTCATAGAGAAATTCACTGTATCCCATTCCATCACCAAAGGAATACGCACTTCCTTCTGGCTGATCATAATAATGCAGTCCTTGATAAGAATTTTTATAATTATAATAGGCTGGAAGCTGTCCACTACTTCTTGGAACTGAAATTGGCATTCTTCCCGATGGATTTACTTTGCCAAACAAAATCTCTGCAATGGCTTGTCCGCCTTGCAATCCTGGATAAAAGGCATATAAAAGAGCATCTGCTTTTTCTGGTATCGTTCCTAGTGCATAGGAACGCCCTCCCATTATCACCACAATGACCTTATTTCCTACTTCAAAAATAGCATCTGCCAATTCTCTTTGAATGGATGGAAGTTCTATATTGGAAGCATCCACTCCCTCTCCACAGTCCATAGACACACCACAATCGGAAATAACTGCTCCATTTGTATCAAAACTCGCCTTTCCAAAACGACTGGAACTTCCTCCTAATACTAACACTGTTACATCAGATTCTTTGGCTATCTTAACTGCCTCTTTTATCTCCTCTGTACTTCCTGTTGTCGTATCACATCCTTTGGCATAAACGACTTTGCAGTTCATACTTTTTGCACAGTCTTTTACGCCTTTTAGAATGGTAATACTATCCTCTTCTTTTACTGGTGGAGTGTAATCTCCCAGTTGATGATAGATGTCATTTGCATGAGAACCAATCACTGCAACCTGCCCCATAGGAGAAGAGAGAGGAAGAATTTTATTTTTATTTTCTAGTAACACAACAGATTCCCGTGCAATGGACAGTGCTTGTGGATACTGCTGAATAGAATAGATCTTTGGTTGGCTCTCCTCTGTAAGAAACGGATGTTCAAATAGCCCTCTTTCAAACTTCATTTCCAACACACGAAGAACCGCTTGATCCACTTCCTGTTCTGTAATATAGCCCTTTTGCACCGCATCTTCTAATTTCCCATAAGCGGTATCCCAAAGTCCAACATCCACACCTGCTTTTAACGCCACTGCACCAGATCGGGTATTATCCCCTGTCATCGTATCCAATCGATCAAGAGCACAGCCATCCGCCATGACAATCCCTCTAAATCCCATCTCTTCTCTTAAAATATCCGTAAGCAAATGTTTGTTGGCATGGCAATAGATACCATCGATCTCATTATAAGCTGCCATAACTCCTTTTACCTTAGCATCACAGCAGGCTTTCATGGCTGGCAAATGGATTTCCCTTAATTCCCGTTCGCCAATTCGTGCAGGACTGGCATTGATTCCGCCGGTTCCCTCTCCTTGTGCTGCAAAATGCTTTGCAACCACTGCCACTCCTTGTTCTTGCACTGCCGTTACAACTTGTCTTG
The DNA here is from genome assembly GCA_949284175.1 of uncultured Eubacteriales bacterium. Lineage (GTDB taxonomy): Bacteria > Bacillota > Clostridia > Lachnospirales > Lachnospiraceae > Scybalomonas. Next base: position 51,096 of record CASDVE010000010.1, on the reverse strand, counting down.
CCATTTGGCTACAAAGCCAAGGGTCTTCGGAAAAGCACTCCTCTGTCCGCCCCCAACGGGGATCTCTTGCAACGTCCAGCAAAGATATGAGTGCTAAATCCACACCCATATCTTTTAACTGGTTTCCACAAACCGTATACGCATCATAAATCAATTCCGGATGAAAGGTCGCTCCCATGGCAAGATTGACTGGTAGCAAGTAGCTATCTAGTGCCTGATGTCCATGGGGACATTCACTACTTAACATCACTGGAATTTTTAGCCTAGAATGCCCTAGCACATATGCCTGCATTTGATTATATGCTTTCACTGCCCATGTTCCATATAGCCCATTATGATAATCTCTGTTAGACCACGGATCGGCTCGGTAAAGACCATATACAATCCCAAGTCCTCCATATTTTTGCACTTCTTCTTTGAACTCATCGTGAAAAATAACACCATCATCTGTTCTTTCATAGATTTGGAATCCATAGAGCTTTTGATTTAATTGCCCTACCTTTTCTGTCAGTGTCATTTTCTCTAACAATGCTACGGCTCTTTCTCTTGCCGTTTTTCCTTCTCTTATATGATTCATTCTTTTATTTTCACCTTATATGTTTTAACTTCATATGGTTTTACTGTTACAGTGAAGCTATGATTTTCAATAGCAATGTTTTGTTCCTCTTCTTCCATGAGATTACACTCGATCACTTCAACAAGTTCCTTCTCACCAAATGTAAGGGTTGTTTTTGTTAAGCTGTTTTGGCATTCATAGAAACGGATGATGATTCCATCTTCTGCTTCTGCCCGTTTTACAGTTTCAATGATGATATTTTCTTTATCCGTTGATACAAAAGATGTTTCATTGGCTTTTAAAGCACCTGTTACAGCGTAGGCTTTCTGGTTTAATTTATAAGCCTCTTCTACGGTTCCTCCTGCACTCCATGTACCTTTATGTGGATACAGTGAATAGGTGAAGATATGCTCTTCTTGATCGGCAGTTTCATTTGGTTCAATACCAGATTTGATCAAAGTCAGTGCCATGTTGCTGTCTTTTACAGAATATCCATATTTGCAATCATTCAATAAGCTGACACCATAGTGACCTTCTGATAGATCCATCCATTTTTGTCCACAGCTTTCAAATCTTGCTTCATCCCAACTTGTATTGGTATGAGTTTTTCTCTTTACATTACCAAACTGAATATCAAATGTTGCCTCATCTGTATGAACATTGACAGGGAAATGCACTTTTAAAAGAGTTTGATGCTCTTTCCAGTCAACCCATGTTTCAAAATCAATTCTTCTGCTATTTGCATAGAAATGAATTTTTTGTTTTATAACAGAGTTGCTCATACTGCGGTCGATTTCCAAAGTAGCCCGCACGAAACCTTTTTCTGTCCACTCGATGCGATCCGCCTTTTTCATCTCCCAAAATTTTTCTGAATAGTACATATCAATATCCCAACAATCATAGTGCATTGGTTTATCTTCATACATACAGAACAAATTTCCTTGCATTCCATCTTTTAACACTTCACGTTCACATTCTTTGTCATAAATAGAGGTAAACAATCCATTTTCATCAAAGGTAATATGATAAAATGGCGTATCAATGCTTCCATCTGTGATCTGCATTGTGCTAATTTCCTCTTCTTTTGTATCAGCTACCATGAAAGTTTTTCCGCCCTTAGAAGGAAGTCCCTTCACATAAGCGATAGCTCCCTCTGCCGTTTTTTGCATTGGATATGTGTTTCCATCTTCATCCACTAAAACGCTTCCCTTACAATCTTTTAACGTAATCACATCATTTCTTTCAAATCCTAATGTATTGAATACGCTAATAGCGTTTTCTTTCTCTTTTACAAGCATATGTAATTTTTCGTCAATCAACTGTGCTAAACGGCTTTCTACCTGTTCATACTCCTCTTTTGTCACCTCATACACTTCATGAATGGAAGACCCTGGTAAAATATCGTGGAACTGGTTCATAAGTACAGTTTTCCAAATGGATTCCATCTCTTCCTTTTCACTGGTGCCTGTTAACACTTGTAAAAGTTCAGTATCCATCAACAGTTGCTCACATTTACGGTTGGAACGTTTGTTTCTTCCCATGGAAGTATAAGTTCCCCTGTGATATTCAAAATAAAGTTCTCCTTCCCATACTGGAAGACGTTTATTATGAGCCACTCTTTCTTCTAATTCTTCAAAATACTTTCCTGCAAATTCCTGACGAACTTTCGGAATGCCCTTAATTCCTTTTTCCATACGTTTGGAAGTTTCCAACATATCTCTTGTCGGACCACCGCCACCATCTCCATAGCCATAGGCGATCAAAATATCGTTGTTGATCTCCTTATTCTGGTACCGTTTCCATCCTCCCATAATAGCGTCTGGATGCAACATTCCATTGTAAGTCGTAAAGAAGTTTTCCTCATCCTGTCCTACACCTAATGTTGTAATTAAGTGTGTTAGAATTTCACTTCCATCAATTCCTCTCCACATCATCGTATCATATGGAACTTTATTGATCTGATTCCATGCCAATTTTGTTGTCATAAAATACTGAATTCCACTTCGTTTCATAATCTGAGGAAGGGCTCCAGAATATCCAAATACATCTGGTAACCACAAAATTTTACTGTCGATTCCAAACTCGTCTTTAAAGAATTTCTTTCCATAATAGAACTGACGCACTAAGGATTCTCCGCTTGTGAGGTTGCAATCTGCCTCTACCCACATTCCTCCTTCTGGTTCCCAACGACCTTCTTTAATTCTCTCTTTTACTTTGGCATAGACTTCTGGATACCGCTCTTTTAGGAACTGATATAAAATTGGCTGGCTGGACATAAATTTATAGTTTGGATATTCATCCATAAATTTCAAAACAGTGGAAAAGCTTCTGGCTGTTTTTTCTCTTGTCTGTGCCACTGTCCACCACCATGCCACGTCGATATGGGTATGTCCAATACAAGTAGCAACCACATCATCATAACCAGTCATATCTTCATAGAGGGCTTTTTCAATATAAGCAATGGCTTCTTCTACGGTTCTATAAAAATCATCGGAATACGGCGTACGCAGATCCACAAGATTAATCGTTTCATTTAATACCGTAACTAAATCTTTTCTAACTTTATCGTCTTCTTGCATACGAGAAAATGCTCGCTGAGGAACGACAATATCATAATACAAACGGCTAATCCTTTCGTCCACCTGTGCAAATTCCAACGTAAGCGTTAGTTCTGCAAACATAATTCCTGTATACGCTTGCAAATCAATGACATAGTTTTCTCCTGCTTTTGCACAGGAGTCCAATAATACAACTTGATGATTGATATCAAGCCCCTGTGTCACCTCACCATTGACAAACGCTAAAAATTGAGGATTTTTTGCATCATCCCAGTGATCTACCTGTGTTGCCACTTTTAAATAAACTGGCTTTTTGTCCATCTCTTCTGGTATTGTGATGGTAGCACGAAACCAGTAATGCTGATCTTTTCCATACCAGTGCATGGTCTGGCTATCAAATCCTTCCCAAGACCCCTCTGCTTTCTCCGCTTCTTCTGGAGTAAAGTACAATCCTTTTTTATAAACAATCCCTTGTACTGGAACTTTTTTTACAAAGATAAGTTTTTTTAATTCCTCACAAATCACAGCAATTCGATTCTCAATAAATTTCATATCATACTCTCCTAATATAATAGATTTTAAAATAATGTTAGGATCAAAAGGCATTTTCTTTAATGTATTTGAGCATTTCATCCACTGTTGTAAAGGCAAGACCTGTTACCGTATCAGCACAACCATAATAAATGGCAATTCTTCCTGTATCCGCATCCGCCAGTGTCGCACATGGGAACACCACGTTTGGCACATCGCCCATACATTCGTATGGCTCATATGGTGCTAATACATAGGCTTTGGAGCGAGCAATCACTTTCCAAGGTTGTTCTAAATCCAGTAAGGCAGCACCCATTCGGTATACATATCCATTACAAGTGTTGATAACTCCATGGTAGATCAATAACCAGCCTTCTTCTGTTTCAATTGGCACTGGCCCTGGACCAATTTTTGTGGACTGCCATGCAGAAGCATCATCTTTAAAGGTGGACATAACATGTCTATGATGTCCCCAATACTCCAAGTCTGGGCTTTGGCTGTAAAAAATATCCCCAAATGGTGTATGTCCTGTATCGCTTGGTCTGCTGAGCATTGCATATTTTCCATTGATTTTTTTTGGAAACATAACTCCGTTACGGTTATATGGAAGAAACGCATTTTCAAGCTGATGAAAGGTTTTAAAATCAAAAGTATAAGCGATCCCAATGGTTGGTCCATGGTATCCGTTACACCATGTAATATAATAGCGATCTTCTAAAAAACAGATTCTTGGATCGTATCGGTATTCCCGTTTTGTGATTTCTTCGTCCCCTTCAAATACGATTGGATCGTGATTGATCTCCCAATGAATGCCATCTTTTGAAAATCCAGCAAAAATGTCCATACTCACACATTTGCTGTCGCATCGAAAGACACCTGCATATCCATCTTTAAATGGTACCACTGCACTATTAAAAATACTGTTTGAACTTGGAATCGCATCTCGTTTTATAATTGGATTTTGGCTGTATCTCCATATAGGCATGGTATAGCCTTCTGGCTTCTCTTCCCAAGGAATGTTTTTTAATGATTGTCCAATAATTTTTGTCATAGTTTCCTCCTTACTAGATCAAGGGCATCTCTTTCTCTGAAATGCCCTTGTTCTTTTACCACTTTATTTTCCGCTAAAAGCATCCACTTGCTTTTGAGCTTCTGCACGTATCTTCTCCCATCCAGCGGTGTCCAATTCTTTCTTGATTGTTTCAAGCAATTTTCTTGGTTCTTGCGCACCTGTAAAGAACTCAGGATAATATTTTTCAAATACTGCATTACAGTTTGCAAGTTCTGTTTGAATATTGCTTGTATCTAAGCTAAAACCAAGCATAGGAGATGGTTTTGCATTTTCATTTAATTGTTTTACTTCATCCCATTGGTTAAACTCTTCTGTCACTTGCTGAGATACTGTAAAGTAACTTCCCTGTGTATAACCAGCCATTCCCCAATCAGATGTGAGCCTTTCTACTTTATTGTCTTCTGTGTATTGCCAGTCTTCTCCTTCTACTCCATAGTAGAACCAGTCACGTAATTTTGTATCTGTATTGATTAATTCTAATAATTTTAATGCTTCATCTGGATGTTTACTTCCAGAGTAAATAGCATTGATAGAACCTTGTACTGTTTTGTTAGAAACAACAGTTTCTCCAAACTGAACAGCTTCGCAGTTTTTAATACCATAATTTGGTCCCCATGATGTTTTGGCTGCGCCGCTCCAGCCCTGAGCCATAAAGAATGTGTGATATTTAGGTGTATCATCGGCAGTCGGTGCATCACCATTGATGATTCCTTCTTTATACATGTTATGAATAATATCCAGATTTGATAAAATATCTTCATTTTCCAGTGGATTTACCACTGTTTTTGTATCATCATCATAGTTTACACCGATAACTTGAGAGCCTGAGCTCAAATTATCAAAGTTCATGTCAATCATGACTTTTGCACCTGATTTAGACATATAAAATGGCGCCGTACCTTCGCCTTCTTTGATTTTTTTCAATGCTGGATATAAAGACTCAAAATCATGAATAGAATTGATATCAATTCCATATTTATCCGCAACATCTTTATCCCAGATAAAGTACTCAGAAAATGAACTATCTTTGTATGTTGGTACACCATAAACTTTGTCATTTAAAGAAACTGCTTCCCAATAATCTTCTGGAATCATTTTATAAAGATCTGGAGTTACTTCTTTTACCTTATCAGAGATGTCTAAGAAAACTCCGCTAGAAACTTCGCCATTATAACGAGTTTGGTCTGTGAACAGAATATCGAAATATTCACCAGAATTTGCGATAACACTTCTACGGTTATCCCAGTCACCCCAAGGTACAATCTCCATATCAACATTGACACCGATCTTTTCTTCTAAGTAAGGATTCACTTGCTCTAACCACTTATTATAGTTTTTTGGCATTCCGTTTCCCACTTGAATCCATTTCAAAGTGACAACACCATCTTTTGATGAAGAGGTGCCACTGCTTCCCCCACATCCTGCTAACACTCCCATTGCCATAACGGCTGACATCGCTAAAGCAACTACTTTTCTCATTTTTCTCATTACAACTTCCTCCTCTTAATTAGTTTATGCGCAATTATCCATCAACCTTTTACAGCACCAACTGTCAGTCCTGAAATAAAGTATTTCTGAAAAAATGGATAACAACATGCGATTGGAATAATAATAATCATTGCCATTGCCATTCTCGCGCCTTCTCTTGGCATCGCATTCATATATTCAACCATAGAAACACCAGCAGCAGGGTTATTTGCCATCACTTCGATATTTCTTTGCACATGATCAAGCAGTGCTTGTAATGAATATAAGTTTGAGTCTGTAATGTATAAAGAAGATTGGAACCAGTCGTTCCAGTATCCGAATGTCAAGAATAACGCAATGGTTGCTAACATCGGTTTTGCAAGTGGCAATGCGATCTTCCAAAAGATCTGCATCTGTGATGCCCCATCAATCTGTGCGGATTCTACGATGGATTCTGGAATATTTGTTTTAAAAAACGTCTTACAAATAACAACATTAAAGGATGAAACGCAAAGTGGCCAAATCAATGCCCAAACGCTATCTTTTAAACCTAAAAGCTGAGTATTTACTACATAGGATGCAATCATACCACCATTAAAAATCATAGGAATGAATACGATCATCGTAAAAAAGTCATTTAACTTATACGTTCTTCTTGATATTACATATCCCATAAGCGTTGTAAGCATAACACCGATAACCGTACCAACAACGGTTACAAGAATGGAAATTCCTAATGCTTGGAAAATCATCTGTGCTTCATCAAATAAGAACTTATAGGCATCCAATGAAAAAGTTTCTGGAATAAAACGATACCCATTTAACTTAATGGATTCCTCTGCTGAAATAGAAATCATAAAGATAAACACAACGGGTATGATACATACTAATGCGAGTATGATAAAAATAATATTAAAAATTATATTGGTTGTCTTTGAGATCCGATTCAACTTAGAAGTTGACTCCCGAAATTCAAATCCTTTTTTCTTTTTTTGCATCTGTACCCCTCCTATTCCTATATAATTGCACTATCAGAATCTATCTTCTTAACAATTGCATTTGCTACAAGGATCGTAATGCAACAAGCCACAGACTGGAAGAATGTAACCGCCGAAGTCATTCCCACAGGAGTATTTGACCGCAATGCGTTAAATACATAAGTATCAATGGTTGCTGTTGTATTAAAGATAGAACCACTTGCTCCTTGTGAAAGCTGATAGAATAGTCCGAAGTCGGAATAGAAGATCTTACCTATATTCAAAATGAACATCATAATAATGACATTTTTAAGACAAGGCAATGTAATATTTCTAATCTGTTGCCATTTTGTCGCCCCATCAATAGAAGCCGCTTCATATAATGTGGTGTCAATTCCTGAAAGGCTGGATAGGTAGATAACCATGTTATATCCCGTTGATTTCCATAAGAACATGAAAATTAAGATAAAAGGCCATACACCTGCTGTCATATACCATTGGATTGGCTCATTTCCTCCATCTCTTAACATACCGTTGATTAAACCGTTGTCTTGGTTTAAGAACGCATCGAGGAAATAAGCAACAACTACCCATGACATAAAGTATGGGAAAAACATCAGTGTCTGGTATACTTTTGATTTTCTTTTACTGTATAGCTCGTTAATCATGATTGCAAGCGTCACCGCAAGAATCATTCCTAGTACAATAAATGCTAAGTTATACAGAATGGTATTTCTAAGGATTACGAATAAATCATTGGACTTAATTAAGAACTCAAAGTTTTTAAACCCAGCCCACTCACTGTGAAGCACATTGTAAATAAATCCATGTCCTGGAGTAACCTTATAATTCTTAAATGCAATAATAAGACCAAACATTGGAAGAAATGAAAATAAAATGTACCAAATGGTCGTTGGCAAAGCCAGTAATGTCAACTCCGTATCATTTTTTGTCCATTTCCCTTTTAAATTTTTAGATTTACTTTTCTCTTTCACATTACATTCCTCCCTTTCTTTCACATTTTGCTACCTAATTTCTTTAATCGAATTCCTACAAACAATCTGTCCCGGAACACGAAAAACTTCTCCTCCTTTCTTATCAGGATGTTCCATATATTTTCTTATACACCTAACTGCTATCCTACCGATTTTTTCAATGTCCACAGCGACTGTTGTAAGTGGCGGATCACAAAGTTCTGCATAAATGGAATTATCAAATCCTACAACGGAAATATCATGGGGCACGCTAAGACCTCGAAGTTTTAACTCCTTCACCATCTGAAATGCCGTTTCATCACAGTTACACACAAATGCCGTTGGAAGCTCTTTTGGAAGCTGTAATCGAATGGCTCGTCCTTGTTCATCCCTATCTGGAATATTCCATTCATCCTTTGGCTTAATTCCCTGTTCTAACAACCTTCTAACATAGCCAAGATACCGATCCGTAATACTTGTAGTACTGCCTACTGTTCCTACAAATCCAATCTCTCTATGTCCTTTTGTAATGAGATAATCCGTAATTTCATACGTGCTGTAAAGATTTTCTGTTACGACCGAATCCGATTTATGGGTTTCATCATAGACATCCACATATACCTTTGGAATCGGAATCCTATCCAATCGTTTCTTCACCACTCCATCTAAAATTCCAAGAAATATCAGACCATCAAAAACTCCCTTATCACTCAATGTTTGTAAATCACTATTTAAAGTCGTTCTATTTGGTGTTACCATAACACTAGAGCATGAATACTTTCTTAACTCGCTGACAATTCGCTCATACATTCCCATATAGAACTTGCCTTCGTCACCAGAATTAAATCTTTCGCTCATAATAATCCCTACTTTTCTGGATTTTCGTTTCCCATAATCCGGTAATACGTATCCATACTGGTCTGCGATTTGAAAAATCTTTTTTTTCAATTCATCGCTAACTCCATCTTTTCCATTCAGTGCTTTTGAAATTGTTACTTTACTAATACCCAATTCATCAGCTAAATTCTGCATGGAAACCGTTTTTTTTCCACTCATTATACTCCTCACTCCATCTATATTGTTGCTTAACATCTTTGTATTTATAATAACACATTTTTTTCCATATGTACATTTTATTATTCATTTTCGTCAATATATACATTTATTAATCACTATTTTTATATATATTTAACAACTAATCTCTGTAACTTTTCCAGTTTACTTCTCTAAATTGTTACTTAACATTTATTCAAAAACCATTGGTTTTTCGGAAACTAACGTAAAAAGTGGTGCTATTATATAGCACCACTTTTTCGCATTTCTTTTTATTCTACAATCAGTACATAAGGATCAAAGGTACGTTCTTTTACCTGTGTCATAGCCTCTTCTGGATCTTTTTCTTCACTTAACCATAGACTATATGTATATTCACAAAATCCGGATAGATCCATTTTAAAATTCGTTTCCCATATATTATTCATCACCCAAGAATACACTGGTCGCTTGTTATCTTCTTCTCTTCCTTCACATAACCGAATCGGATGATGTTTCATTTCTCCCATATATAGGAGTGGTGTATCGTGAATCGCGATCATAGCACCGCCTTCTGGTGATACATATGCCAATCCTTCATCAGACATATAAAACTCCATACAAGTGCCTGGAACCTGATCCATTCCTGGTCGAAAGGCTTCTTCTCCTTTTCTTATATAGAGATTGCTCTTGTCAAATTTTAAACTGAGTGGTAAGAATACACTTTCAATATCAGAAGAAATGGTCTTACCTAGTTCCAATTTAAAGTCGATTCTTGGAATGCCCTCAAAGAATTTTACCACCACATCTGCGTGCACCGTTCCTTCTAATGTATAGCGGAAACGAAGAATGCTAAAGACTGCCCCACGCTCTTCACAAATGATTTCTTCCAGCTCTCCAATATATAATTTGGCATGACATCCTCTCATATTGCGTCCTATCAGCCTGCGTTCTTCATGTTCTGGACTATCACCAGTTCGTCTTTCCTTTTTCACTTTTGTCACTTCATAAAGTGGAGTGAAGATAGGTGCAACCCCATCGCCAAGCATTTCCTTACCTGTTCGTTTATCAATAAAAGAAAGGATTCCTTTTTGTGGTTCATAAGACAGATGGAAAAATTGATTTTCAAAATAGTATGGCAAGTGATAACTTTCTTTCTCATACTCATTGACAATATCTTTCACACGCTCAGAACCCATATAACATTTGCGTGTGTTGATGGTTTCTACAACCGCTGGCAATTCCTGATAGGTATAAACTTTTTCCTCTCCTTCGGTAAATCGATCAAGAAAACTAATTTTTCTCCCTCTTGGATGAGGAGAAACTTGACAAGGAATCACTCGCCCTGTTTCGTCCATAATCTGTGCATTTTCCAGTTTCATGGTTTCGATATAAAATTCAACAAGCTGAGGACAATCAGCTTTTGACACATTGCACACTTTTATTTTTCCATCGGTCTGATAATACCGAAGAATATCTCCCTTTTCTTTTGCAATCTGATTCAAAATATGTGATGTTGCCTCATGGGCTTTGGACGCATAACTGTTCTTTCTCATATCGAGATTTAACACCATAGTATCATAAGGATTGGTAATGGTAGAAGAATGTCCCCATGTGTGTTCCGCATATAACAGTAAGTTATCCTGTGCCATCCTCCAATATTCTTGATACTTCTCCCTTACCTTCTTATCCAGACGTTCACATAAGTGATAGCGATGTCTTGCATCCTTATAATGTTTAACGGCATAAGGAGTGCTTCCCACTCCATTTGCCCACCAGTCTGTCAAATCTCCATGATAAACAGGTGCATCCACCAATTCCTCTCTTATCGCCTCATACAATTCTTGAAGAGAAACCATACAGAGTGTAACTTCTTTTCCGTATACTGTATTAAACTCTTCCACTGTCTTTAAAATTTCTAAAGATGGTGGTGCATTATCGCTGAAAACTCCGGATACAGACGTGATCATGAAATTATATGGATATCCTTGCTCTTCACAGCTATCCAAATATTTTATCAAGTTATCATAAAGCGTATGAATCGGACTGTCTGGAATTCCTTCTGTTCCAAGATAGGTTCTTTGCATATAATTTGTGATCTGATTTGGTTTTATCCCTAAGACATTTCCTAAATTATAATGTTCTCCATTCCATACTAGCATTCGTTTTCCTACTTTATTTTCCCACCAATAAGCATTTTGGTTTTGATAAAGAGGATACATCCCATGATGACAATGGATGTTTGTATAGAGAAACTCCACTCCATGATTTAGCATAGCATCTCGACATCCCATAGAGATTCCATTAATATCAGCAAACATTGCTGTTTTCATCTGAATGCCTTTCTTTTCAAAATACGCTGTCCACTCGTTTAAACGCTCATCATAAATATCACTATCTAATAAATCATTGAAATTCAAATAATTTGCAGATAGTCCCAGTTTTCCTTCCGCTACAAGGCTACAAAATCTCTCTTTTTCTTCTTTTGTTGCGGATTTAAAAAATTCTTCTACGCAAAAAAGTGTTTCACAATTCCAACGAAAATTCTGATACTCTGGCTTGTCCATAATTGAAAGTACAGTATGAATATAATCTTTTTGTGTGTCAATCACTCGTTCTTGCAAATCTGTGTATCCAATATCCGTATGGGAATGATGGATGACATATACTTTTTTGATGTTTCTTTCCTTCATGGTTCACTTCTCCTTTTATTGATGATATGGATAAACATAATCTCTATTTTCTAATAGACGCCACAATGAGCTTAATCTCTTCTTGCTTTTCTGAAACAATCTTATATCGCCCTACGCTTGCTGGCACAATCATTGTTTCTGCATAATGCAGTTCAAATGGTTTAAAACTTTCATCCACACTTTCAATACGTGCATGACTTCCACCCACAAGATTCATCACATGAACCGAATCTTCCATGTTCACCGTATAAGAATCCGTCAATGTATAACGCATCGTATCAATAAATTCTCGGTTATGCAGTCCTGTTCGTTCGATTTCATATCCAATTCCTTGTTCCACCACCTGTTGCTGACCGACTAAATTCTCATAAATCCAATCCGTATCCCGATCCCATTGAATATTCTTCATCCCATGTTCAATATGTATCGGTCTTGGAAGTCCATCTAACCCAACTCTTCCCCAATCCCATAATTTAAATGTGAAAATATAAGGGGTTGCACTGATTTCTAACACCATCGTATTTTTTCCAGAACAGTGAACCGTACCTGCTGGTATCAAAATATGATCGTGAGGTTTTACAGCAACTTTATTTACATAGGTTTCTGCTGGAAACTCTATTTCTCCTTTTTGTGCCAGACGTAAATCCCGCTCCATTGCCTTTGGATCGATACCTTTTTTCACTCCTAAGTACACATACGTTTCTTCGGTATCGTCACAATCCAAAAGATAATAGCTCTCATCTTGGGTATAGTGCATCCCAAATGTATCTTGAATATATTCTGTCAACGGATGCACTTGTAAGGAAAGATTTCCTCCGCCCATCGTATCCAACAAGTCAAAACGAATCGGAAATTCTGCTCCAAACCTTCCATGAACCCGCTCTCCTAAAAGATCTCTTGGGCAATACAAAACAAGATCGATGGCAGGAACTTTTATAGTCACTTTTCCATAGTTCAAATTCAAACTGTTTTCTTCTGGAACACCATCAAAACTCCATGCAAAATTCGGCTGTTTTTCGTCCAAACCAAACTTTTTCTGCATCCATTTTCCACCCCATACTCCGGGATCAAAATATGGCTCCATACGAAACGGCTTTTTGCTCACTTGCTTTAATCCTTCCCGATATGCTTGTCCGGTAACCATTTTAAGATGTTTTTTCCTTTCCGTATCCAACAGATAATCAAACTGTGCATAACGTTCTTTTTTATACCGATCTGCCAATCTCCACTCAATAAAAAATCCCCTTTTATATTTTGTAAGAACAGGATCATTCTCATTGGTGCAATGCCAGTTTGACATGCCTGCCCGATACCGAAGCTGAATTTCCCACCTTGTGATATTGCAATAAACAAAGAGATCCGACTGGGCAAGAAGGCTTGCTCCCACTCCTACCACTAGGATCACACCAGATTTTATGTCTTCCAATTGACTTTTTGCCTGTTTTACTGCTTCTTTACAAAAAAAATCCTCTAATTTTTTGTGGCACATAATGCCAAATACCCTATCCTCCGTCATATAGTCATGAAACTCTTCATTTAATATTTCTTCGCTTTTTGCATAGTCTTCTGTATCAAAGATTTTCACAGGATTGCATTCTTTTGCCAGTGATAAGATTTCCTCTTTATCCACTCCAGGGTAACAATCAAAACATACGATAATTCTCTGTTTTTCTTTTAAAAGCAGTTGTATTTTTTGTTTTAACTCTGAAACGATAGTTTCCTTTCCTTCCCATGCACTCGTATCAAATCCTTCAATCTTTGTTTCTGGATACAAATCATAATTACCATATTGACTGAAACGACTCATGACACCCTCCTAATTCCTAATCCTTATAGTTTTACTGTATATTTATAGCGGTTTCCGGGATAATAACACTTGGAATATTCAAGTACCTCCCCATTGGACATAAATGTTTTCCTTGTCCTAATAAACACAGGCATATTCTCTTGTATCTGAAGACGTTTTTGCACTTCTTTTGATGGAAGTGCCGATTCTAACGTGTCTTCCCCCGATTCAATTCTAATTCCATGCACCTCATTTAAGTATTGGTAGAGCGATTCTTTATAGCAATCACTACACAGTGGAAATGAAGCCACAGGTTTTAAATAGGTGATTGTATAAACAAGAGGTTTTCCATCCACATCTCTCACCCTTTTTAGACAATAACATGGCTCTGTTAATGGTATTTCAAGATTTTTTGCCACAATTTTATCGGGATATACTTTCACCATCTCACAATAGGATGTTTGCATGGTAATATGATGTTTTTTCATTTCCTCCGTAAAACTGATCACCTTATTCATTTGCTCTTCTATTTTGTCATAGATGACTTCTGTTCCGATGCCTCTTTGACTTTTCACATACCCTGCCTGAGCTAATAATGCCATCGCTTGACGCACCGTTACTCGTGATACTTGATACCGCTCCATAAGCTCCTTTTCTGTTGGAAGCAACTCTCCTTTGTTGTACTCGCCATGTTCAATTTTTTTACGTAAAATCACTTCTAGCTGTGTATATAGGGGTGCAGAACCTTTTTCAAAATTTAACATTCTTCTTTCTCCTTCATACTAGAAACAAACAAGCCTTGCATAGTTTTTACGGATGTTTCTGGCTCTATATATAGTTTGATTCCTCTTTTTTCACATTCCTTTTGAAAGCCCTCTCCAAATAAATCAAAACTTTTCGCAATCTGCCCTCCTATGACAACGGTATCGGGACAAAAACTATCCAAAAATGGAGTCATAGAATCTTTTAATTCTTCGCCAAATCTCTCCCAAACAATTTGTGCTTTTTGATTTCCCAAACGGCAGAGCTTCGCTAATTCTTTTCCACTACGAAACGCCCCCATCACCTGTTTACTGATTGTTTCAAGTCCTCTTACGGAAATATAATCATCCACGATGGATTCCTTATAGGGAACGCAGTAAATCCATCCATTTTTAGGAACTCCTTGTCTTTCTTCTTTTAATGGAATGCCGTTTTCTAAAAATGCCGATCCTACTCCTGTACCAATACAAAGACAAAAAACTCTTCTTGCATCCACAGCTTGACCAAAGGAGCAGACACCAAGGGCAAACGCCTCCACATCATGTAAAAATTTGAATGGAACTTCTCGAAGAGCTGGAAGTCTTTTTTTCATTTCTCTTTCTATGGACACTCCATAAATGCTGTCATATTTATTAATTCCCTTCATAAGGCTAATTCCATGTTCATAATCAAAAGGCCCTGGAAAAGCAAAACCTATACCAGCGATGGGAACTTCTTGTACTTTTTGCACCCACTCTTTTAAAATCAAAGTAAAATTGTCTAAAACTTCTTCCTTCCCTTTATTTGCACAAGATTCATAGGAACAAACGTTATGGATTATTGTTCCTTTTTCATCAGAAATACTACATTTTATTTCCGTTCCTCCCACATCCAATAAGATATATACTTTTTCCATTCCCTTCACCTCTTCTCTATTTGTTATAACATTATAATATCTTTATATATTTTTCAATATTAGATACTATAATTTTCTATTTTTGTAATTTTTATACAATATGTATTATTGATATTTACCAATGGTTATGTTTTATAAATTGCTCTTTCTCATTCATTTAGAATATGATAAAATATTCTATATACAATGACTTACATACTATGAGGAGGTTATGTTATGAATTTGTTCAGTACGGATTCCCCTATTATGCGAATCTTAAGTCTATTATCCGATCTTTTAATCTTGCACTTTCTTTGGCTTTTGTACAGTCTACCCGTCATAACAATTGGTGCATCCACCACAGCCCTTTACTATACCATGATGAAGCGGATTCGAACGGATGAGGGCATGCTTTTTCACAATTTCCATTCTTCCTTTCGTTCTAATTTAAAACAAGCAACTATTTTATGGCTTCTTGTCATCCTTGCAATTATCATTTTAATCTTAGATTTTCGCTTCTGCCTTATGTTTCCAGTAGAAGTGAGAAAATTAATGTTAATTGCCTATGCACTGATTTTAATTCCTGTTTCCTTTACTTGTCTTTATGTATTTCCGGTGCAAGCAAAATTTGAAAATCGTACTATAAACAACTTAAAAAACGCTTTTCTTATGTCCATTTTAAACTTTCCTTATACGTTACTTCTCGTCCTTCTTACGGGACTATCTCTCATAATAGGCTTCCTTTTTCCACAATGGATTCTCATTTTTCTTATTTTTGGTATGGGAGTTTATAGCTATATCACTTCTTTTGTGTATATTAAAGTCTTTCGCAAATATATTCCAAACGAAGAAGAAGAGGATAAAGAAAAACGTGGAGAAAAACTTTATTAGCACTCAATCTAAGTGAGTGCTAATTTTTTCTTGACATCCATTTTCAAAGGTATTACAATAGAAAATACAAAATGAAATGGCATACTTTGTGGGAACTGACCAATAACAGTTCTCCTAACTTAGAATAAATATACGCAATACTATAAAAGGAGTGTTACACATGGCAAACAAACAAGGTAGCTTATCAATTAACAGCGAAAATATTTTCCCTATTATTAAAAAATGGTTATATTCTGATCACGATATTTTCATTCGTGAATTAGTATCAAACGGCTGTGATGCTGTAACAAAATTGAAAAAACTTGATATGATGGGAGAATTTACACCTTCTGACGATGAAACTTATCGCATTGATGTTGTTGTAAGCCCTGAAAATAAAACAATTAAGTTCATTGATAACGGTCTTGGTATGACTGCTGAAGAAGTGGATGAATACATCTGTCAGATCGCATTTTCTGGGGCGGAAGCCTTCCTAGCAAAATACAAAGATAAGACAAATGAAGATCAGATTATCGGTCACTTCGGTCTTGGATTCTACTCCGCTTTCATGGTTGCTGATAAAGTGACAATCGAAACCCTTTCTTATAAAGACGGTGCAAAAGCTGTTTTCTGGGAATGTGATGGCGGTACCGAATACACAATGGAAGACAGTGAAAAAACAACTCGCGGTACAGAAATCACATTATACTTAAATGAAGAAAGCACAGAGTTTTCCAACGAATATCGTGCAAGAGAAGTTTTAAACAAATACTGCTCTTTCATGCCTGTTGAAATCTATTTAAGCAATGCAGACGAAGTGGAAGAAGAGTTAGAATTTGATGGCGATACAAAAGAAGAAACTGTGGAAGTTGTAAATGAAGACGGCTCTTCTGCTACGGATACAGAAGAACAAGATGCTGAAGCAGAAACAAAAGAACCGGAAGCTCCAAAACCAATCAATGATACAACTCCTCTTTGGACAAAACATCCAAACGATTGTACAGAAGAAGAATACAAAGAGTTTTATCGCAAAGTATTTATGGACTTTAAAGAACCACTCTTTTGGATTCACTTAAATATGGACTACCCATTCAACTTAAAAGGTATTTTATATTTCCCTAAAATTAACACAGAATATGATTCCATCGAAGGAACGATTAAATTATACAATAACCAAGTATTCATCGCTGATAATATCAAGGAAGTAATTCCTGAGTTCTTACTCTTATTAAAAGGTGTCATCGACTGTCCAGACTTACCATTAAACGTTTCTCGTTCCGCTCTTCAAAATGATGGATTTGTTAAGAAAATTTCTGACTACATCACAAAGAAAGTGGCAGACAAACTTTCTGGTATGTGCAAGACAGACAAAGAATCCTATGAAAAATATTGGGACGATATCGCTCCATTTATCAAATTTGGTTGCTTAAAAGACGATAAGTTCAACGATAAAATGAAAGATTACATTTTATTTAAAAACTTAGAAGGCAACTACATCACACTTCCTGAATACTTAGAAGCAGGAAAAGAAAAATACGAAAACAAAGTGTTCTATGTGACAAATGAACAAGAACAATCTCAATACATTAACTTATTTAAAGAAGAAGGAATGGATGCTGTGCTATTAACACATAACATCGACACTCCATTTATCACACATTTAGAGAGCAGAAATAATGATGTGAAATTCCTTCGTATCGATGCTGATCTATCCGATAACTTTAAAGAAGAAGTTTCTGAAGAAGAGTTAAAAGAAACAACCGATACATTAACCGAATTATTTAAAAAAGCTCTCAATAAAGAGAACTTAAATGTTCGTGTTGAGAAATTAAAAAATGCTGATATTTCCTCTATGATCACATCTTCTGAAGAAGGAAGAAGAATGCAGGAAATGATGAAAATGTACGGCATGATGGGAATGGATCCTGCTATGTTCGGTGCTGGTGCTAATGAAACATTAGTATTAAATGCCAATAACAATCTGGTTCAATATGTTCTTAACAATCCAGAAGGAGAAAACACTTCTCTTATCTGTGAACAATTATATGATTTAGCACAGCTTGCAAATCATCCATTAAAGGCAGAGGATATGACAAAATTCATCGCTAGAAGCAATCAGATCCTCTCCATCATTACAAAATAGCTAGAAGGTTCTTCCTTCTAACAAAAAGTCGCAATCTCAATGAAACGATTATGAGATTGCGACTTTTTCTTGTTATTTTTTTGCTTTCACTTTCTTGATAACAACACCTGCAATGACAGCGATAACAACTACATAAAAAATAATATCCACTGATCCTGACACAATTGAATATAAATCCATACCTTTTCCTCCACAAAAATATTTTTATGCGGATATTATATTAATTTTAATACATATTTTCAATATAATATCTAAAATTTTTAAAATTTTATTTCCAAAAACGCTGGATTTCTTTTTCTGTCAAAGCTGTTACAAACTGAATCTTTAACTGCAAAAACTCTTCCAAATCGTATAGTATTCGGTATAAAATAGCCCGATTCTCAAATTCAGTTCTTGTTGTAGGAAGAAGTTCTCCTTTCATTTTCTCTTGTATGGATTCTAGCTGTCGTTTTAACTTCTCTCCATTGTTATGCTCATGAAAGGTCTGACTGATTGTTTCAATATAATCCGCAACTAAAATTGCCTGTGTTGGCACAGTGTCAAGCAAGTGGATATTTTTATACAGCTTCTTTAATACAAAACTTTGATTTTTCCTAAGTTCTACATATTTAATAAAATAACGATTATCAGACATCAACGTATTATCATGTTCTTCGTATGCCCAAATGGTCATCTTATTTAATTTGTCATCAAGCATTTTGAGAAGTTCTAACACTCCCTCTAAACAATCCTTATCCTTTTTGCGGATCAAGGCAGACATTTGGTGTAGGATTTCTCGTATCGTAACTTCTAATTCTCTTTGATTTTCCCGAATTATCTTCACATTTCCTGGCATATAGGCATTCATCAAAACGCCAACCCCAGTTCCAATAAAGAGGAGAAATAATTCGTTTTTTATCCATGAAAAACTCATAGATTGCTCCGCATAAAAATGTAACATTAAAACGGTGTCCATAACAAGGGCATCTTGCAAAGAAAACAGATTGCACACCAGTGCAAATAGCAATAAGAAAAGTCCAATTGCCATAACGTTATATCCCAACAGAGAAAAGCTAAAATAGGCAAGGAAACAAGCAAGGAAAAATGCTCCGATTCGTTTTCCTACGACGAGCAATGTTTCTCTTTTTGTATTTTGTATACTTAAAATTGTGATAACTCCTGCTGATGTGCTATAAGCAATCGATAGCCAGTCAGCAAGAAAAGACGCAATTAAAGCACCAAGTGCTATTTTTAGCACTTTTAACAGATTCAATTGATGAAAAAAATATTGTTTTGACTTCATGCGTCTTTTCCCTTTCTTCTATTCTCCTATTCTTCTATTCCATAATAGAATCTAACAATACTTTTGTATAATCATGTTTTGGATTGGCAAAAAGTTCTTCCACTTCTCCTTCTTCCACAATTTCTCCGTCCTTCATAACGATAACCCGATCACACATTTGATAGATCACATTTAAGTCATGCGAAATAAAGAGATAGGAGAGTTGATTTTCTTCTTGCAAGGTGAGCATCAGTTCCATAATCTGTTTTTGTACCGTCACATCAAGAGCGGATACTGGCTCATCGGCTATTATAAATTCTGCCCCTTGAATTAAACTAATGGCAATGCTAACCCTCTGCCTTTGCCCTCCACTTAATTCTTTTGGATAGCGTTTTAAATGCTCTTTTCCCAATCCGACTTTTTCGATCATTTCAACCACTCTTCTTTTCCGCTCCTCTTTTGGAACTTTGCTAACACGAAGGGGTTCTTCCAAAATCCAACCAATTGTTTTAGAAGGATTTAAAGAAGAAAAAGGATCTTGAAATACCATCTGAGGTCGTTTCGTCCCATGAATAATCTCTCCTTCTTCTATGGGAATAAAAGAAAGAATCGCCTTTGATAGGGTGGACTTTCCACATCCACTCTCTCCAACAAGTCCGAGGATTTCTCCTTTTTTTATTGAAAACGTAATATTTTTTAATACACGTCCTCTTCCTTTGTAAGAAACACCTAGATTCTTCACCTCTAATACGGATTTCATTCCATCCCCTCCCTTCTTCTCTTTCTCAACGATGTGGTTCGGTTTGGAATGGCTAATAACAACTCTTTTGTATAGGCTTCCTTTGGAGCATGAAAGATTTCTTCACTGCTTCCCTCCTCCACCTTTTTGCCATTTTGCATGACAAGCACCCGATCACATAGCTTATGAACCACTCCAAGATCGTGAGAAATAAATAAGATAGAAACCTTCTTTTCCTCGTTAATCTTTTTTAATAGACGAAGGATCTGTGCTTGAACGGTGACATCAAGAGCGGTAGTTGGTTCGTCAGCGATTAAAAGTTTTGGTTCCATGCAAAGGGCAGAGGCAATCATAACCCTTTGTCGCATTCCACCAGACAGTTGATGAGGATATTTATGATATACGTCTTCTGGATTTGGTAACTCCACCATTTTCATAAAATCAATAGCTCTTTTTTTTCTATCCTCTTTTGATAAATGCAAATGCAGTTTCATACTCTCTTCCACTTGTTTACCAACGGTGTGTAGAGGATTTAGTGCTGTCATCGGCTCTTGGAACACCATACCGATCTCTTTCCCACGAATAGACTGCATTTTCTTTTCATCATAAGCAGAAATCTCTTTTCCATCAAAAAAAATACTACCTTTTATAATCTTTGCATTGTCCTTTAATAGCTGTAAAATGGATAAAGAAGTCTGTGTTTTTCCAGAGCCAGATTCTCCAACAATCCCAACGATTTCCCCTTGTTCTGTACAAAAGGAAAGATCCTTTACAACACTTTTTGAAGCATTTCCTTGAAAAAATGTAACTTCTAAGTTCTTAACTTCCAATAACGCCATCTTACCGTTCTCCTTTCTTGCTAAGCCCTTCACTGATCAACGAAAAACTCAGTGCTAATAGCACAATGGCAAGCCCCGGAAAAATGGCAATCCATGGTGCTCTTGATAAATAAATCTGAGATTCTGATAACATTCTTCCAAGACTGGCTTCTGGTGGTTGTACTCCAATTCCCAAATAGCTCATGCCAGCCTCAGCTAATATGGCATTATTAAATCCAATTGCCATCATGGATAAAATGGTTGGAATAGCATTTGGCAGAATATGAACCAGCATAATACGAAGACTTGACACACCCATTAACTTTGCACTCTTTACATAATCCATATCCCGATTTGCCAAAAATTCACTTCTTGTCATACGGGCAAAACTAGGTATGAATACAATGGCAAGGGCTAACACTACATTATTCTTACCAGCCCCTAATACGCTGATAAAAATAAGTGCCAATAAAATGCTTGGGAATGCTACAATGGCATCATTGACCCGCATCAACACTTCATCCAACCAGCCACCAAAATACCCTGTCAAAACTCCAATCAATACGCCAATTCCTGCCCCTAAACAAACGGTGGAAATGGCGATTAAAAAGGTTGTGCCTATTCCTTTTAACACTCGACTAAAAATATCTCTGCCAAATTGATCCGTTCCAAACAGATGCTGTATGGAAGGAGCTAACATTTTTTCACTTCCATTCATCGCATCTGGATCGTATGGTGTATAAAAAATTCCCATTAAAAATAGGAGAAATAAAATGCTAACAATGGTAATTCCTATAATTAAACTATAATTTTTTCTATTTTTCATCTTCACTTCATTTCCTTTCTATTTTCTTATGCTAACTCTTGGATCAATTTTGGCATACAAGAGATCGATAAGAAAATTAATGAGGATAACGAGTGTGGCAACGAACACAATGATAAACTGAACAACGGGATAATCTCGATTTGAAATGGATGTAATCAGCATAGTTCCAAGCCCTGGTATAGAAAATACTTTTTCAATAATAATGCTATTTGCGATTAAATCCACAAGAGTCATCGCCCAAAAGGTCATTGTTGGTATCATTGCATTTCGCAACATATGTCTATATAAAACCTGCCTTTTTGTATTTCCTCTGCTATATGCCGTCCGCACATAGTCCATATCTTTTTGTGATACAATTGCCGAACGAAGAATCTTAACTGCCATGGCTGTTTTTGGAAGTGCGATTGCAACACTTGGAGCGATTAAATAAGAAAGAAATCCAAAAAAACTGTCCTCAATTGGCACATAACATCCTGGCATAAACCATTTTAAAGAAATGCCAAATATCAAGGTTATGATCATTCCAATAAAAAAGCTCGGTATCGCCATCACTGTTTGATTACCAATTCGAATGATGTAATCAAGCAGACGGTTTTCATGCTGTGCCGATACAATCCCAATTGGTATGGAAAGAACTAAAATCCAGAAAAAGGACAATAGAACTAACGCTATCATAATGGGCATTTTTTGCAATACAATCTCTTTCACAGGAAGGGAATAACTATATGATTCCCCAAAATCTCCTTGTAAAAACTGTGTTATCCACTTTCCATAGCGAATGAGTACAGGCTTATCTAACCCCATTTCTTCTCGCAAGGCTTTGACTTGTTCTTCTGTTGCTTCCGTACCAAGTTTTGACTGTGCTGCATCTCCCGGAATCACCGAAAAAGCAAAGAAAGACAAAAAAGAGACAATTAACAATGTAATAATGAGAGTTCCTACTTTCTTCCATAAATATTTCATTTGTCTTTTCCTTTTCACATAATTTATTGTGTTACTTTATAAATTTTTGCCATATCCTGAACATAGAGAGGATAAAATTCATATCCGCCATACCGACTATCCAGTGCCACTTGATCTTTTAAATCTTGAATGTACACATTAGCAGCGTCTTTTGTGAGCAAAGTCTGCATTTCCTTATAGTACTTTATCTGTTCTTCATCGGAAATGCTATGATTCGCTTTTTCATATAAGGCGTCATATTTTGGATTTGAATAATTAATAAAGTTTCTGGAATACTCTGAAGTGAATCGTTCAAGCAATGCTCTCGCACTTAAATATGCAGCATCCACACCAACAACCGTAGATTGATACTCTCGGTTTGCATATACGTCATTTAACCAGCTATCCCATTCCACCAATTCGATTTTAGCTCGCACTCCAATTTGTTTTAATTGTTCTACAAGCACTTGTGCCACATCCACATGCTTTTGATAATTGGATGGTGCTGTAATGGTCATATCGAATCCATTTGGATATCCTGCTTCTTTTAATAACGCTTTTGCTTTTTGAATATCCTGCTTATAATACGTGGAAAGTTCTGGCATATAGTATTTTTTAAAGGCTGGAAACATACTACTTCCAATGACAGTTCCCTTACCATTTGAGGCAATATCGATAATGGCTTGCCGATCGACAGCATAGCAAAGAGCTTGTCTTACTCTGATGTCATCAAATGGTTTGACTGCATTGTTTAAGTACAATGCCTGAACTAAATTAGAACCACCTTCATAGATTGTGAATTTTTCTTTGTCAAGATCTGCTGTTTCGTTTGGACTAATTCTAGCTGCCATTTGAATAAAACCACCTTTTAGTCCATTCACAAGGGCACTGTTATCCGCTACAATTTTAAATGTAACTTCATCCAAATACGCCTTATGCTCTTGATCCCAGTAGTCATCAAATTTCTTCAACTTCACATAATCTAGTGGAGAACGAGAATCATACATAAAAGGCCCTGTTCCAACGGGATTCTTATTATAATCTTTTACATCCTTTGGAACAATTCCTACAATTAAGTATGCTAGGAACTCTGTATCCGCTTTTTTTAGATGAATTTCTACGGTATGTTCGTCTGGAATTTCCACACAATCTACAATAGAAAAAGCCGATATTAACGGAGTACCTCCCTCCGTAATACCGGCGCATCGTTCAATCGAATACTTGACATCTTCCGCAGTAACTTCCGCTCCATTGTGGAACTTCACACCTTCCCGCAATTGAAAGGTATAAGTCTTCCCATCTTCTGAAATCGTATGCGACTTTGCCACTGCATCTATATAATTCCCTGAACTATCAGGTTTTACTAGACCTTCGTAAACATTAAACAAAACTTCTTTTGTTCCTGCCGCTACTGATTTGTGTGGGTCAAGACTATCCAAATCTTGTGAAATTCCTACTACAATGGAACCTCCTATGGTTGGTTCCGCATTTGTTTCTTGAGAACTTTGATTTTTTAAAGTCGACTCTTTACCCTCTTCCTTCTCGCCACGGCAACTGCCGAGTACAAGTATCAGGGTAAGTGCAAAGAGAAGCAAATATACGCTTTTTACTCTTTTCATGTTATCTCCTTTTCTTTTCCGTTCTCTCATTATACAATTGTCAAAGTCATTGTACAAAACAGATCCAAAAAATGCAAGTTTATTTTGCAATACATACAATATATTTTGTTTTTTCTTCTTTTTTTATTCCTTTTCTTACAAATCCTAAGAAACATATTTCATACTATTTTTGCATAATAATAATTTCTTTTTCCTCCATCTGACAAAAAATCGGAAGCTCTGATAATTTTTTTAAATATAAATTGGCAATCTCACTTAATACTGCTTTTTTATGGGTGATAAATCCAACCCGAACCGTTTCACTGGAATCAATTGGCTTTGCAAGAATAGTTCCCGCTTTTAGATCATCACCAATAATTCCTGTGGATACTGTATACCCATTTAAACTGAGCATAAGACTAAAGATGGTAGCCCGATCGCTCACCTTAATACTTTTTTTCTTTGGTATGGTACTTAACATTTCCTCTGAAAAATAAAAGGAATTATATTCTCCTTGCTCAAAACACAGATACGGATATTCTGAAAGTTCTTCTAAACGAATCCTTTCCCTCTTAGCTAGTGGGTGATTCTCACCGATAAAAATATGTGGCTTTGCTTGAAATAACTCATGAAACTCTAACTTATTTTCTTTTAAATAGCGATTTAACACTTTTTGATTGAAGTCTGTCAAATAAAGCACTCCAATTTCACTTCTTAGATTTTTCACATCATCTATGATCTCCGATGTCTTTGTTTCACGCAATGTGAGATCGTAATCTTCTAGTGCACACTCTTTTATTAAATTGGTGAAGGCATCTGCCACAAAAGAATAATGCTGTGCGGAAATCTGGAATCGCTGTTTTGTAGTTCCACGATACCGATATTTTTCTTCCATCAGCTCTGCTTGTTCCACTACTTGTCTGGCATAACTCATAAATTCTGCCCCTTCAGAAGATAAGACAATCCCCCGATTGGTTCGATTAAAAATAGTAATATGAAATTCTGACTCCAGCTCTTGAATGGCACTGGTAAGACTTGGTTGCGTCACAAATAATGTCTTGGCTGCTTCACTGATAGAACCCTTTTCTGCCACCATAATGCAGTATCTCAATTGTTGTAATGTCAAAGTTGCCTCCTCCTTTCTCCACTTTTTTTATTAGATATAGTGTACTATGATTTTACAGGTGTTGCAAGAACACTTACAAAGGATGAAAAATCGCCACATTCTATTTTCATAGAATATGGCGATTTCATTTCCTTGTCTATATTTAGTTAAAGAATGACCAAAATTCTTCCTGCTCTTGGCTAGAACCAGAGTTTCCATAATAGTTTCCGGAGTTATTGGAATTATTTTGTTGTTCTTGCTGTTCTTGCTGATTTTTTATAGATTCTGTTTTCTTTCCTAATGTCACAGTGAGTTCTTTTTCTTCATACTCTCCATTCTGATTTTGGCGTTTTACTACCACTTTTACTGTATCTCCAGCTTGTTTTCTGGAAAGCAAGCTCTGTAATCCATCCATAGTGCTAACTTCTCTATCATTGAATTTCACAATAATATCGTTGGCATAAATTCCACCTTTTTCTGCTGGTGAATCAGCTGTTACAGTTGCAACATAAACACCAGAAGGAATCTTGTTATTTCCCATATACTGTCTATATTGATCAGATACCGTAGAACCTGTAATTCCTAAATAAGCCTGTTTTTCTTCTGGAATGCTGGATTCATTCATAATATCTTCAAGAATTGGCTTTGCAGTTGCCATAGGAATTGCATATCCCATACCTTCTACGCCACTTTCTGAATATTTTGCTGAGTTGATACCAATCACATCTCCATTCATGTCAATTAAAGCACCACCACTATTTCCTGGGTTAATGGCTGCATCTGTTTGCATCAATGTCATCGTCTTATCCTCTAATTGCACTTGACGATTTAATGCACTAACATATCCACTTGTTACAGACTGCCCGTATCCAAGAGCATTTCCGATGGCTACTACTTGCTGTCCAATCTCCACTTGATCGGAATCTCCTAAAGATGCAATTTTAATTTCATTTAATGTATCTGTACTCATATCTTTTAATGCCACTTTTACAACCGCTAAATCAGAATCTGGATCGGTTCCAACAATCGTTGCATTGACAACTTCTCCACTTCCGTCTGCTTTTGGATCGTGGTAAAATGTTACTTGCACTTTCGTTGCATCTTCAATAACATGATTATTAGTTGCGATATATAAATTGTTATTATCTTTTGAAATAATAATACCGGAACCACTTCCTGTTCCTTCCGTCTTATACTGCTGACCAAAGAAACCATTTTGAATGGATTCCACTGTACTTGTGATAGCTACAATGGCTGGCATTGTACTTTGTGCAACTTGTGCAACACTTCCGCTTGTGCTAACAGAATTGCCTGTTGCCACATTGGTTGTTGAAAGTTGGATGTCGTTTTTATTTCCGCCAAAGAAATAATCGGCTCCATAGTTAACGCCTTGAAATACAACTCCTGCAACAAGACCAAATACAACGGCACTTGCAACAAATTTTGTAGCTTTTTTGCCAAATCCATCTTTTGATTTTCTTTTCTTATCTTTTATTGGTGGCATTCCATCGCCACTTGGTTCATGATATTGATAGCTATATTCATTGTCTTGATATTGATGTTTCATCTTATCTTCGCCTCCCATTGAGGAATAATTCCCATAATTTGCTGGTTGTCTGTTATGACTATCTCTATTAAAACTTTGATTTTCATTCATGGATAGCTCAGTTACAAAATCTTGGTTTTGATTTCCTTGTTCGTCTTTACTATAATCATGATTATAGTATGTGTTATTACCGGTTGCTCTCATTTCCTCTGGTGTAAAATGATATAAACTAGATTCTGTCTGTTGTTCTTCCACTGTTTGATTCACAATCTCTTTTTCTGTTTCATTATTTGTTATATTTATATTCATCCCATTATTTTCATTTTCAAACCTCATACGTATTCTCCTTTCAGCCATTCTCTTCGTGAATGGTTTTCTCATTTCTTTGTTTTCCTATATATTAACAAGGAATTGTGTAGGATTTGTGTCCGAACTGTTATAAAATTATGATTTCGTAAGAAAAATTCTATTGAGAAATAAAATAATATCATGTATGATATATGTTAATGAATTATGAACTCTTTTTTAACAAGAAATAGTGGATTTACAACTCACTAACAAGGCAGTTTTTAAGAAAGCGGACAGATTATAAAAATCCTCTCCTTCTTTCTCTAAATACTGTCTGTTTCTTGTTTCACAACTTGAATACGAGGTTAAAACTATGATAAAACAAAATCAAAAATATCTAAATTTTATCCATGTAATATTGGATGCTCTCATCGTGTGCCTTTCTTTTGGCTTGGCATACTTTGTTCGCTTTGAAACAATCTTCTCGTATAGTTACAGCCGAAGATTTTTCCCCACGGTACTAGCAAATGAAACCTTTTTTCAGGCATTAATGATAAAATCCAATTACGCGAAAGCACTCCTTTACTTAGTGCCTCTTTACTTAATTATTTATTTCGCCTGTCAATTATATTCACCAAAAAGATTTCGGAATCAACAATTTGAACTGACAAATTTATTAAAGGCTAATATCATTGGAATCATCGGATTTATTTTACTGATCTATATGACGGAACCAAAGTATTTCTCCCGTCTTATGCTCTTTTTCTTCTTTCTATTTAATGTTATTTTGGACTTTTTATTTCGTAATATTGTTCGCTATATTTTACGAAAAACAAGACAGCTTGGAAAGAATCAAAAGCACGTTATTGTCATCGGTTTTAGTGTAGCAGCAGCAGCTTATATCGACCGCATTCGTGAAAATCCTCAATGGGGCTATACTCTGCATGGAATTTTTGATGACAATGTGGATGACGACTTTGAGTATCGTGGTTCTCATTGGATTGGAAAAATTTCTGATCTACCAAAGTATTTAGAAACTCATAATCTCGATGAAGTTGCCATTACATTGAATATTAAAGAATACGCCAAATTGGAAGGACTTGTGAAAATTTGTGAAAAATCTGGTGTCCATACCAAATTTGTACCAGATTATTATAACTTCATTTCTAGCAAGCCTTATACCGAAGACTTAAACGGTCTTCCTGTTATTAATATACGAAATGTTCCTCTTACAAATACCTTTAATAAGACAACAAAACGTATTATTGATATTATTGGTTCTATTGTGGCCATTCTTTTATTTTCACCAGTTATGATTGTCACTGCAATCTTAGTGAAAAAAAGCTCACCAGGTCCAATTATTTTTAAACAAACACGAGTTGGTCTTGGCAACCGAGAATTTTCCATGTATAAATTCCGTTCTATGGGTGTCCAAGATCCGTCCAAAGAAAAAGCAGGTTGGACAACAAGCAACGATCCGAGGGTAACTCCTGTTGGAAAGGTGATTCGTAGGACAAGCATTGACGAACTTCCACAACTTTTCAACGTTTTAAAAGGGGATATGAGCCTTGTAGGCCCCCGTCCAGAACGCCCTCAATTCGTTAAGAAATTTCAAGAAGAAATTCCTCGTTATATGATTAAACATCAAGTTCGTCCCGGAATGACTGGATGGGCACAAATCAATGGATACCGAGGCGATACTTCCATTAAAGGAAGAATTGAACACGATTTATACTATATTGAAAACTGGTCGCTTGGACTGGATATTAAAATTTTATTCCTCACAATCTTCAAAGGATTTGTGAATAAAAATGCTTACTAAGCAAGAAAGGATAGTATCATGAGTACAAAAAGACCCCATACTGTATATGAGGAAGAAAGACCGAGAAAAAAACGGATCACTCCAGAGCAAAATTCTCGACATTCCTATTATGAAACAGAACGTCCTAGAACTTCCAATAAAAAACAAACCCCATCACAAAGGAAAAAGAAAAAACGTCGTAAAAAAAGACGTAGATTAAAATTTCTTTTATTTTTAGAAATTATCATTATTTTACTTGCCATTTTATTTGGAGTGTACCACTTCTTCTTTTCAAAAATTCAACAAGATAAAATTAATATGACCAATGTGACCATCAATGACTTCTATGATGAAAACATAGAAAACTATCGAAACATTGCCCTATTTGGTGTGGATTCTCAAACAAACGATCTAGGAGAAGGCAACCGTTCTGATGCTATGATCGTAGCCAGCATTAACAAAAAAACAAAAGAGGTGAAATTGCTCTCCTTGTATCGGGATACCTTTGTAAACGTGGATCGCTCTAACGGCTCTGAGCTAACCAAGCTGACCCACGCCTATGCTTTTGGTGGTCCACAGCTTGCAGTCAGTACCATTAACCAAAATCTTGACTTAAATATTACAGACTATGTGACGGTAAATTTTAAGGCTCTTGCGGATACCGTTGATCTCTTAGGTGGAATTGAACTCGATATTCAAGAGGCAGAACTTGGTAACTTAAATGATTATATTGGAAATATGAATAAAATCAATGGAGGAAATTCTCCAAAGTTAAAACATGGTGGAAAACAGGTGCTAGATGGTAACCAAGCCGTAGCCTACTGCCGTATTCGTTATGTGGGAAATGGCGATTTTAGAAGGACAGAACGTCAAAGAGCGGTCATTGAACAGATTGTGAAAAAAGCAAAAGACACCAATCCTATTACCTTATCTAAGATCGTAAAACAAGTATTTCCTCAGACGATGACAAGCCTTGATTCTCTTGATGTGCTTGCCCTTGCTAAAGATGTATTCAGCTATGAAATCGTTGAAACACAAGGTTTCCCATTCAATACAACGGGAACAAAACTAAGCGGTGTTTACTATGGAATCCCAACAACCCTAGAATCCAATGTGGTAAAAGCTCATGAATTTTTATTTGGAACAGAAAACTTTACCCCATCTGATACCGTAAAAAATATTAGCAATCAGATTATCAATTACACTGGTATTCAATAAAATGATAAGAAAAAGCGATCCCCATGTAGATCATGAGGATCGCTTTTTCACTATCTTTTCTTCTTTTCCACCAATATTCTGATACCGATTGTCTTTTACCGTTACTTGCTTACAGTCCACTGCATACACTCCGAATTTCTTCGCTCCTATCACTGTATTATTGGTAATCATACTTTGATTGCTAGATTTTATTCCAATTCCAATCTCTTTTGGATTAGAAATTCTATTTTCCACCACTTTTGTTTTATGTGAGGAAGCATCGAGCCATATGCCATGTTTCTCGCTCTTTACGATCTGATTCTTCTTCACAAGATTTCCTTTTGACTGTCCAATATAGATGCCATGACTGCTTGCTTGCTCAATTTTATTCTGAATCACTTTATTATAACTAGAACCTAGATAAATGCCAATCCCTTGCTTTCCTGATCGCTCGATTTGATTGCCTTTTATCAAATTGTTCTTACTATACCGATATAGCATGATTCCATTATCTCCCGTCTGATCCACATGGTTTTTGACAATCGTAACGCCCACAAGTGGCTGTTCTTTTGCACCATAGAGCTGGATTCCATATTTTTTTGCATCGGTTATTTTATTCTCCCCTACTGTGATCCCATAGGAAGTGGGGAGTTCTTCTGTCTTTGTTCCCTTTAAAGGCTCATACTGTTTTCCATTCTCTAACAGCGTATAAATGCGAATGCCAGTGCCAACTTCTTTCATCTGATTTCTTTCTATTCTCGTATCTTGATAGCCATATAAGTTAATCCCCTCTTCGGCTATCCGTTCCAATCGATTATCAGAAATCACAATGTTCTTATGATAAACACCCTTTACAAAGGAATGTGAACCGATGGCTCTTGTGTAGTCTTTAATGATATTGTTCTTAATGACAATATTTTGGTTTGCCGTATCATCATAGGTGACAGTTCCTGGAACCCAGTTCTTATTATGCACCACATCCAAATGAATGGCTTCTTTTGCCGATGTTCCATTGTATCCATACAGTTGACACTGTTCTATGACACCGTCCTTTACACCAGCAAAGGTGATCATATGAGAATTGTTTCCCACGTTATAGATGGTAACACCAGAAACAACAATATCACTTCCATGAATAAAACGCATCATTTCTCCGCTCGTATTATTTCCATTCCATTGCCCACCAATGACCTTCACTTGTTTTATCTGGTCATATCCACCTTTATCGTATTGATAATTATAGGAACTGAGCATCACCTTGTATTTATCACTTTTTAAGATAAATATGGCATCCTTGTCTGCCTCTAACGTAGTATTAGAATATATAAAAAGCGTTTTATCAAGAATATATTCCCCAGCTGGTACTTTTACGGTCAAATGAATATGTTGATCCGTAGAATTGCGATTAAGTGCCTTTTGAATGTCATTTCCATTGCTTCCTGTTTCTAATACAATGGTTTCCTCATCCGTCGCATTGGCTTGGATATTCCAAATTAAAGCACCATATAAAAGAATGACAATCACTACACTGTATATTAAAATTCTTCTTTTTCTTTTCATGATACCTCCTTTTCTTTTTCTATCTATAAAATGAGCATAGATTTTTGAATACCTTTTTATAACTTGGTTCTTATGCCCCCTTGTTAGATAACGAGGGCTTTAGCGAGGTTCGCAGTCTCGCTCCACCATCAGAGCATTAAATTGTAATCTGACCACCTTTTTGAAAGAAGATGACTTCATAGTTATCACCAACTTTCTGCAAAGAGTTTTTTATTCTTATCGAATGGCTATTCTAAAGAAACGTATCAAATAAGCTCAACTGAATATTTTTATTTTTTTCTTCAAATTCGCTTAAGTATTCAAAGATTTTTTTGTTATTATGCACTATCCCGTTATTCTCGCATAAATCGTGAAAAACCTCCATCAGCATAGCATTATTCGGACTATTTATCTGGTACTGCATACCATAATTCTGTATATACTTTTCTTTCATGTGCGGAAACAAACGATCCAACTGACTGTAAAAATATTCTCTGTTTCCTTCTCGGAGCGTCATCCCTATTCCAAAGCAGATTACACCATAAACTTTTGCTTCAATGCAATAATTTAAAATACCTCTGATGTTCTCCTCCGTGTCATTGATAAACGGAAGAATAGGGCAAAGCCAGACAACCGTAGGAATACCTGCATCATGTAGTTTTTGTAGAGCTTCAACTCTCTCTTTTGTTGTACTAACATTTAGTTCAATCTTTTTGCATAAATCCTCATTATAGGTCGTTAATGTCATTTGTACTACGCATTTTGTTTTGTCATTGATAGCTTTTAATAAATCTAAATCTCTTAATACTCGATTAGACTTCGTTATCAGAGTAAATCCAAAACCATATTGATAAGCTAAGGATAATGCCCTTCTGACATTGCCAAGCTCATTTTCAAGAGGAATATAAGGGTCTGTCATAGAACCGGTACTAATCATACATTTAGTGCGTTTTCTTTTTAAAGTATTTTCTAGTAGCTCAATAGCATTTTCTTTAATTTCAATATCCTCAAAATCATGCTCCATATGATAACATTTGCTTCTTGAGTCACAGTATATACAGCCGTGAGTACAGCCTCGATATAAGTTCATTCCATTTGATGAAGATAAAATTCCTTTCACCTTTTTTAAGTGCATAAACTATACCTCTATAATTGAAATTTCTTTTTCAAAAAAGTTTCATTCAAAAGATGATTAGTCACAAAATCACCGTTATAAAAAACCGCCCAATTATTGAAAACGCAAGGAAGATTTTTAGCTTTTTCTAAAGTATCTACAACAATTAAATTTAATGGTATGTTATTTTTATTACAGTATTCCTGTACTTGTTCAATGCAATTAGGAATATATGGACATTGCAATCCATAATAGATTGTCAGTTCCTTTTGATCTATTGTCATTTTTTTTACGTTTTCAGAAAAACAAGGTCTTTTCCCATCGAAAGACAATGATAATAGCTCATAATCATTCCCTGCCGTATCTGCCACTTCAAAACCATATTTCAGAAAAAATTTCTTATCAGATAAAAAAGGCTTTTTCTTTTTAGAGCTAAGAACACATACACCAGATTTTCCAGTTTCCTTTGCGTCATGAATACAATACTCAAGTAAAGATTTTGCATATCCTTTTCCCTTGAAAGAGCCAGATACCCAAAGACAATAAATATACAAAAAATTTTCTCCATGAACAGGCACCCAAGCTGTCTCTAATGGAGCATACTCAATAAACACTTTCCCTTTTTCATCAAGTTTACGGAAAACATGTCCTTCCTTCATCCGTTCCTTTAGCCACTGCCTTTTTACCGACGCACCAATTTGATGTTTTTTATCAGAAATGGCACAACATAAATGCTCAGTATCCAAATTGTCAGCTGTTAAGTTAATAAAAACTTTGGTCATCACTAATTCACTCCTTAATTATTTTCTCATTTCTATTATACCAAAGTAACCTTGACAACATATGTCATGTTTTGTTCTGTTCGCATACTTTCTTTGCTTCATTCCGTATAATATTTTTTAAATACTTTGGTTCTATAATACGAACGCTTGATCTAAAAGAAAGAAGATAACCTATCAGCCAATTATCTACGGGCATTGTAGCAGAAACTATAAAATCGCCATTATCCTCCTGCTTGATTTCATCAACTTCAAATTCGTCATAAATCCGATAAGCCATATTTTGAGGGAAACGCAGTATGACATTTTCATAATTGGCTTTGATTTCCCTTTTTTCTTCTTGAGGAAATTCCATAGGTCTAAAATTTTTTCCTATTTTTTCTACTCGTATAATGCGTGTCAATTTAAAGATACGAAAATCAGACTTATTCATGCAAAAAGCTTTTATATACCAGCTTTTTGCTTTATATACCATTTTAAGTGGGCAGATAATTCTTTCATTCAGTTCTCCACGAGTATTCGCATAAGTAATGCAAAGCATTTTTTGCGATATAATTGCTTCCTTTAAGGTTTGAAACATGGCATTATCTTGAGATTTAATCCCCCAACGTGAAAAATCAACTTCAAGCCAGTTTTCGCTTTTTGTATTAAAAATCGCCGACAGTTTTAAAAGTGTATCGCTGTTATAATTATCTACGATAGATACGCTTTTTAATGCTGTTATTATATCTTCCTTTTCTTTATCAGATAAAAGCAATCTGTCCATAACAAAATCATCTGCTATCTGTATTCCACCGTTTCTTCCCGTAGTCACATAAATAGGAACACCTGCACTGCTGATAACATCAATATCCCTATAAATTGTTCTTACCGATACTTCAAGTTTTTCTGCCAACTCTGAAGCGGTAGATTTTCCGTTTTCCATTAAATGATAAATAATTCTAAATAATCTACTTTCTTGCATATAAACACTCACTCCTTTATCTCTTAAGTTATCATATAAACATGACATTTATATGTCAAGATTTGTGGTGATTTTAGAGGCTTATTGAACTTCAAAGTCCAATAAGCCTCTATTCATAGATTTTTATCATCCTAATTTGAATATCATTAGTTTATAATAATAATTCATTATCAATTTTGTAATCTCCATTTAGCAATCTAATTTGCCTATTTACTTTAAGTTTATTGTCAATCCCAACTGGTATTTTTAAAAATAAAGTTTTACTATAATGAGGTTCAAAAGCTTCCTTTTGTACATAAATCTTTGCTAAAGAATTAACATCTAAAAACCTTTTTAATGCACCACCATGATCCATATGTCCATGAGAAATAATAACGTTATCCACTTTTGAAATATCTATATTTCTTTTAATAGCATTCTCAAACAATGTGTTGTCCGAGCCTAAATCAAATAAAATTTTATGCGATTTTGTTTCTATATAAAGAGAGAGTCCATGTTTTGCTTTGAGTTCTGATTTTGTAGTATTTTCTACTAATGAAGTAATTCTCATAAGGTCACCTCTATAAATTTCGATTTACTTAATAATATGTGCTGTAATAATCGTATAACTATATGAGTTAATAGTAATTTTGATATTATCAATCTCACAATACCAATTTTTCCTAGTCTATAAATATTACAATCTTTATCCAAAATCTTACTTTTACAATATTCAACAACATCAGTTGTATCTATTTTCAGGTTTCTTTTAATTCTATCAATTCCCATTTCAGTCGTATGAATTTTATCAATATTATCAAGTAGTATATTTTTATCTTCCATTATTTTCTTCTCCTTCAAATTCCGATTTATCACTTACTATACAAACTGGAAGCCGTACTATGTGCTAGGCTCATTGCCTTCATTATACCATGATATTCCAATACCATCATTTTTTCTGCTTTTTGCGCATCCTTGGCATCATCAAGTGTAGTGTTTAGAGAAAGATACCATGCGCTCATTTGTCATCTTTCGATACGGTTTCCATACCCTTTTCCATCCAGTCAAAAAACGCCTTTTTACTATTCTTAATCAGACTGTCACTTCTGAACGCCGGAAATCCGAGTGTGTGAACCAGCTCATAGGTGCCACTCTGAAAATCCCCATAATACGCGGGATGTTCGTTACATCCAGAACCAGCAGAAGATCATCATAATTGTTCAATCTCTTGTTATTGATCATTTAGTTCCTCCTATACTTAAAATCAGCTTCAATACTTTCTATTACCGTTCTTCTGCCCATCATATCCCTTTTGGACGGTCATGCACTTGTCAAGATACTGTGTTATACTAAACTACCATATACCATCATCATAGCGCCTTCTCCTTGACAAAACAATACTTTCGTAATACCATGAGTGTAACAGATAGAATTAAATTATAAAAATACCATAAGCAAAGGTAATAGAATAGTATGCAAACCGGATTTCTGGCAGAGTTCGAGAATGACAAGGACGAGCAATGAAACCGCTTTGGTCTGCCTACACTGAGGGAAACAGGCCACAGGAGAATTTCTTAAAACAAAATTTGATACCAGCGATCCTCTGCAGATATACGTCTCCGTACCAGTAGCAGAAACCCGGCTTGACCTCTGATATCTAGACAAACGGCGCGGGGTGGAGTGTGTCGCCACCTGTCATATTCTATCCGCTGATAACCTATTACCTGAACCAGCTGAACGATTTGGGGCTATGCTTCCAAAAATGTAAAGTCTGCAGGCGCATCTTCCTCATAAAAAGCCAGCGATATGAGCTGTGTGATGACAAGTGTAGGAAGAAACAGACGCTTCAAAATAAACAGGAGTTTGACCAGAGAGTAAGGGAAAACAACTACGATCTGCTTTACAAAAATGAATGTCAGAACTGGTGCAATAAGATCAATAAGGCGAAAAAACAACTCCCTTCCTAACTGATCGGCTGTGAGGCAAAGGTCTGTAAAAAAAAGAACAGTCAGCCCAAAGGAATTTACCGAATGCTTGTATCAGCAGAATAGCATTATCGTAGGACTAGCAAATATCTAAAGTATTTCAAGCCGGATGGCTTTTTAATTGAAGTCGTTTGAAAATTATGATAGAATGTATTTGTGAGAATATACCTAGAAAGAGAGGGTGCAAATTATGCGAAAAAATCGTCTCGTTGCGCCTGTTGTAAAATGGGTTGGCGGTAAACGACAACTTTTAGATGATTTAACACCATTGTTTCCAAAACGTGTTACCTCTTATTGTGAACCATTCTTAGGCGGAGGTGCTGTTTTATTTAAGTTACAACCTAATATTGCATATGTTAATGATATTAATTCTGACCTCATTCAAATGTATGAGGTCATCCGAGATAATGTTGATGAACTAATTATCGCTTTAGGTGAGCATTCAAATGAAGAAGAATATTTTTATAGTGTTCGAGATTGGGATAGGAATAAGGAACAATATGAACAATTAACCAAAGTGCAGAGAGCAGCACGTATTATTTACCTGAACAAAACATGTTATAATGGTCTTTTCAGAGTAAATAATTCTGGAGAATTTAACACTCCCTTTGGACACTATAAAAATCCCAATATTGTAAATGCTCCTACGTTAAAAGCTGTTAGTGCCTACTTTCAGAAAGCACAATTAACTTTTAGCAGTATTGATTATGCCGAAGTACTTGCTAATGTAGCAAAAGGGACTTTTGTCTATTTGGATCCACCATATGATCCGGTTTCTGATACAGCTAACTTTACGGGCTATGCAAAGGGTGGCTTTGACCGTTCAGAACAAATCCGCCTGCGACAATGCTGTGACGAACTTAATCGGCGTGGAATCAAATTTATGCTTTCAAATTCTGCAACGGATTTTATCAAAGAACAATATGCCGCTTATAACATTACCATAGTAAAAGCGAAACGTTCTATTAACTCTAACGCTGCAAAGCGAGGTCAAGTTGACGAAGTGGTGATAAGAAATTATGAATGAACACGTAAACAGTAAAAATGACAAAGCATGGGAAGCTTTGTTTGAAAAGTATGATATTTTGCCACATATTGAATCAGATGGGAAATTTATTATCTCTGCGTCTCAAATAAAAGAATATCGCGAACCTCGATTAATGGCAAAGTTTGATCATAACATCAATTTGCCTCAGATTTTTTCTAAGAACAACCTTGCTATCCTACCAATTTCCCGTGGAGATTACGTCATTTCTCATTTTGAGGCTTATCAACCATTTGAAGTACTAGATAACTCTATTACTCAGACTTCTTTACCGACTAATCTTCAAAGCCTTGATGCAAATAACATTCCAAGTGAAACCATCGCCATAAATTGTGCTTTGGCTTCAGGTATGCTCTCGGATTTTTTAGAAGAAGATATACTTTATTCTACTGTATCAGGCCGTATGGGATCAGGACGATTTGATTTTAAAATTCAGAACTC
The DNA here is from genome assembly GCA_949284175.1 of uncultured Eubacteriales bacterium. Taxonomy (GTDB): domain Bacteria; phylum Bacillota; class Clostridia; order Lachnospirales; family Lachnospiraceae; genus Scybalomonas. Next base: position 12,834 of record CASDVE010000010.1, on the reverse strand, counting down.
TCGTACAAAAACTCCGACATCAGTTTCAGTGAACAATTCTCAAATTGAAATAGATGCCGCTTTTGAAGGCATTCATAGTCTTTCGTTGCTCGAAGCCAAACGGGATTTGTCGGAAGATTTTCTTATACGTCAGTTATATTATCCGTATCGAGTATGGAGCAATCGTGTGATGAAGAAAGTCAAACCGATCTTTCTTGTTTATTCAAATGGAATATTTAGCTTATATGAGTATGAATTTCAAAATCCTGATTCCTATAATTCGCTAGTACTTGTAAAGCACAAAAATTATTCTATTGAAGATACAGCAATAGAGCTTTCGGATTTACAAGATGTTGCTTTACATACAAAAATTGTTTCTGAACCAAATATCTCTTTTCCTCAAGCAAATAGTTTTGAGCGAGTTATCAATATTTGTGAATTACTAAATACTCAGGAATTGAGCCGTGAACAAATTACACAAGAATATGCTTTTGACATTCGACAAACAAATTATTATACAGATGCTGCAAGATACTTAGGATTACTTGACAAGCATTATGAAGATGGTCATAAACCGATATATTCCTTAAGCGCGTCAGGCAAGCGTATAATGAATTTGAATTATAAACAACGACAACTGGCTTTTTGTAAAGTCATTTTACAACATCGTGCTTTTAAAGAAACATTCAATTATTGTATGGAAATGGGATCAATGCCTGATACATCAAAAATTGTTGCTATTATGCAGGAATCTAATCTTTATAAGGTTGAAAGCATGAGTACATATGTACGACGTTCCTCTACAATTAGTGGTTGGATAAATTGGATGTTAGGATTAATAGAGGAGTAAGATTTCATAATATCAAATTGGAACCTGATAATTTTGAATTACAAATGACAAGTGTTTGGGATTTTCCGGACAGAGGAAAGACGAAGATATTTCGAAGATTCCAGTTAAAAGAAATTGTAATAAAAAAGCAACATAGCTATCAGGCTACAAGAAAATGGGTTCAAAAAATAAAGAAAACAATTTTTTGCTTTTGTCACATTAATATCTATTTATCTTTAAGAAATGAGGTGGATTTATGTTATGTAAACATTGTGGATTGCCATTAGGAACTGCCCTAGAACATGGGGATTATAAATCATGCCCCCATTGTTCCCAGAATAGCGAGGAACATATTTTCTATCCCAAAATCTTGTTCGGATGGACTGAAAAACGAGTAACTTCTAACAACCCAACCGGTATTCAAAGTTGGTGTACTCGTTGTCGTGGAAATGATGATGGACCCTATGCTGATGGTATAAAATGTAGTGATATGTAAATACATTGGAAAACGAGCTCATACTAATATGGACTCGTTTTCCAATTATTATTAACGAACATTAAAGGATTACCTTTGCTTTATCAACTCTGTGAAGTATAAGCTCTTTGTAATTCTCATCTATATTATTCCAATCGACATTCCAATAATCAAAACACTCAGCAGCTTCTTTTGAAATCAAAAAAGGGATTTTTAGATTAATTAAAACAGGTATAAAATATATATAAGGCTCGTAGTCTTCATCATAATCTACCGCAAATAGATTCCAACAGTTATTTATAAATGGGTCTATAACGTTAAAAACAAATTTTAACGTTTCGTATGAAACATCTACATTAGGTGCAGGTGAGAAATGTTGAATCCCATTCCTTAGCTCTCCGAATCGCTTATATATGTCAACATTAGGTAACACCATTCCTGTGGCCGCCCATAATCGATCTGGAAGACCACTCCATTCAACAGTCTTCCCTTTGTTAAATAAAGCTTCAATATTTAATTCATTGGTTGAAGCTTTAGGAAGTGTATCAAATATTAGTAATGGATGTTCTTGAGCTATTCTTGCTTTGATCAAAATTTCTGCTGCATGAGCTGCCTGCAAAACTGCAAATTCATCCCATGCGCCATTTTCTGTGTCAAAATATGCTGCATGACGATTTGCATGTGCTAATGCACAAAGACCCAAATTTCTCATATGTTCCCAAACTCCCTTCAATTCTAGATTCATTTGTTATTTCCTCTCTTTCCTAAATATTGTACAAGCGTGATGTTGTGTTTCGTATTGTATCTTTAACTTTGGGAAACTTTTGTTTCCCATTTTAAAATTGTTTTATTCGATACTCCGATTTTTTCTGCCACCTGTTTTTGTGTTAAATTTTTCTCTTTACTTTTTCGAGATATAAATTTTCCCGTAGTAAATTGATTCATCGGCTTTCCCCATTTGTTATAATTTATAATATAAGAATATCTTTTTTCCACCTAAAACAACACCACCTATTTTGAGAATTTTAGTGGAATCACTACTTATTCCAATGGAGCACCCGATTTTTGTACTCTTTTTCAAGTTTACTTATTTCTAGTTTTTATTCATCTTCTCTTTCCATATCTTCCATGTATTGATATATAACTCTAGCTGAATCACAAGATAATTGCCAAAATACTTCCACTGAAATGGTTCTTTTTTGATCTCGTGCAGATGTTCAAACGCCTCTTTGATACCTGCTACATAATCAGCCCCAAACTTCTTCTTAGCAAAATACAGCCCTTTTACCAAATATCCAACCGCTAAAAATGGCATATTGATAACTAAAAATGGAAGAGGCATATTTTTATAATTCAAATAAATATTGTTTCTCACTCCCAATTTCACTTTGAAAGAATTATGCTTAGAACCACTTGTCCCACTTCCAATGTGATACACCTTAGCCTCTGGACAATAGAGATTATAAAATCCATGAATTCTTCCTCGATATCCAACATCAATATCTTCTCGATATGCAAAAAAGTTATCATCAAAATATCCAATCTCTTCAAATACACTCTTTCGATAGATAACAGCACCCCCACAAGCTGTAAAAATACGCTCCTCCTTCTCATATTGGGATACTGGTTTTCCATTTCCTCGATTAAATGCCCATCCAAAAACCGTATACAGATCTCCTGCACTATCGATAAGTTCTCGATTGTGATATTGTATCATTTGAGCACCGACTGAAAAAATTCTCTTGCTCTTTTTTATAGCATGGTAGAGTTTTCTTACACAGTCTTTGTCACACTCTGTATCATTATTCAATAAAAATACATATGGAGCTTTCGCCAGGCGGATTCCCGCATTAACGGCTCCTGAAAACCCTGTATTCGTTCCCATTTCAATCAGACGAATGTTAGGATATTGTTCTTTGATATAGTCTTGACTGCCATCAGAAGAGCCATTATCCACCACAATGATTTCAAAATCTTGAAATGTCTGTTCTTCCAAAGATTCCACACATTTTTCCATAAAATGTTTCCCATTATAATTTGGAATTACAATGCTTACTTTCATAGCTTTTTTCCTTTCTCTATTCCATATCAAGCAGGCGAATCAAACGCCTTGTGCTGTTTCCATCACAAAATCCATAGTTCTTCTCTTGAAACTCTCTTCGTTTCTTCTCCCATTTTCTAGCTATGTCAGGATTTTTTTCCATCTCTTCCATCTGATCAAGTAATACCTCTGTTGTTTTTGAAACATATCCTGGAACATAGGACTCATAGTCTTCATAAAATCCTCTTCCATGATCCGAAAATTCTTCTAAGTCATAAGCATAAAAATAAATGGGCTTATTCATAACGACATATTCAAAAGCGATGGAAGAATAATCCGTTATCAATGCACTGGATGCAAAAAGTAACGTGTTCAAGTTCTCCTCATGAGAAAAATCCACCACTCGCTCTTTTTCTACTCCCTCATATTGAAACTGATTGGCTACAAACGGATGCAACCGAAGACCGATCACGACTTCCTTTGGCAAACGCTTTACCATCTTGTCCAAATCAAGGGCTATCGTTTGTTTTCCTAAGGCTTGATCCCGAAATGTTGGTGCGTATAATACAATCTTTTTTCCAATCAGTTCTGGATGTCGTTCATAAAATTGCTCCACCCGTTTCTCCTGTTCCTCTTCTTGAAACAAAATATCCGTTCTTGGCATTCCTGTCACAAACACTCGTTTTTCATCCACACCAAAGATATGGCTATATGTCTTCTTCCATTCTTCTGCATTCACAATTAAATGGGTGATCGTATCATTGGCTCTTTGCTCCAATTCTTTTAACCGTCCTGTATTCACATCCTGTCCAAATTTCTTAATGGTTCCCGTTCCATGCCATAACTGAACAACCTTAACTTCTTTTTTAAATTTTAAAAATGCCATTGGTAAAAAAATATTGTCTTGAAATATATAAGAAGAAGTTGCTAATTCATAAGGCTTTCGAATAAAAAAGCGAACCAATTTTGACAACAATTCTCCTTTTGAAAAATCGGTATCCTGCCGTCTTAATGGACAAAACTCCCACTCCGTCTCTCCTGCATTCAAATAATTTCTCACAACGCCCACATTGCCCTCTTTACTGGCATCATGGGTCATCACAAGGAAGACACGATTCTTTTTCTTCGGAAAGATACAACAAATTTTATATACGGTAGCAAATATATGGTACCCAATTTCTTTTTTATCCATAATGTTTCCCCATAAAGGAAAGTAACTGGAATTTTAATTCAAGCATTAAAACTCCAGTTCCCCCCTTTTCTTTCTTTTTTTATCCATTTTTAATATGGTTTTCAATTAACTCTATCACATGAAGAGATGCTTTTCCATCATCCACATGATTGAATTTATTGGAATAGGCTTTGTATTTTTCTTCCCACTTTGTAGCATCATACTGTTTTATATCCTGTATGAGCTGTTTTGTTGTCATAGAGATTGGACCTGGGACTTCTTCTAACATATCAAAATAAAAACCTCTTAGGTTCTCACGATAGTTTTCCAAATCATAGGCAAAGAAAAACATTGGTCTTTTTAACAAACTATAATCAAACATAACAGAAGAATAATCGGTGATAAGCATATCGGAAATCAAATATAACTCACTGATCTCTTGTTCTGCGGGGAAAGAATACACAAATCCTTCCATTCCTGTCCAATCCACCCGATCCGCAATTAAATAATGGTATTTCACAATCATAATATACTCATCTGATAGTGCTTCTTTTGCCTGCTTAAAATCAAGAGCTGTGGCAAACTTATATCTCTTATCATCATAATACTCATTATCTCTCCAAGTTGGTGCGTATAAAATGACTTTTTTATCCATTGGAATGTTATATTTTCTCTTTAACTGATCAATAAACTCTTTTTTATTTCCATTGATTAGAATATCATTTCTTGGATAACCAATTTCAAGCATTTTCTTTTTAAAATCGAAACACCGACGAAATGTTTCACTTGAAAAATGATTTTGAGAAATCAAACAATCCCATACAGAAGAATTTTTTCTAAATTCGTTTCGATAATGTTCAATATCCTTCACACCACCCATATCAATGACTTCCATATCAAGTGCCAATTTTTTTAGTGGAGTTCCATGCCATGTTTGGATGTACAGATTTTCAGGACGTTTGATCAAAAAGCGAGGATGCCGGCAGTCTAAAATCCAAACTTTTGCGATGGCACAATAATAAAAATAACGGAATCGAACACGTTTTATTTGTTTTGCATTCCCTGGAATTTTCTCTCCTGGATGGGAAAAAATCCAAACAATTCGATATTTTTTATCCAAGCCAAGCTCTACCATTCTCTCATAAATTGCCTTTGGATTCCCTGTATAATTTCTGCCTAAGTTGCTTTCAAATAAAATAACATCTTTGGAAACCGGCAATACCTTTACCATTCCACGATAAATAGATACCAAAATTTTCTTTAGACATTTTTTTATAAATTTTTTTAATTTTGTCTTCAATGTACCGATTGCCTCACTTCTTTTGCTTATTTCTTCTTTTCATTCTTTTCTTTTTTCTCATGACCTTTACCAGCGATCTCTTCAATATAGGAACGAACCTCATCTTTTAAATCATCTCGATCAAGGGCAAAGTCAATGGTCGCCTTAATAAATCCAAACTTATCACCAACATCATATCGAACGCCTTCAAAATCATAGGCATAGACAGCCTGTGTATCCAAAAGACGACAGATCGCATCGGTAAGCTGAATCTCTCCACCTGCTCCTGTTTGTTGTGTTTCAAGAAGTGGGAAGATCTCAGGAGTTAATACGTAACGACCTAACACTGCATAATTACTTGGTGCATCTTCTGCCTTTGGTTTTTCTATCATTCCTGATAATTTAACTAATCTCTCATTCTTTGTTTTATGGCGTTTATCCGGCTCTACAATTCCATATTTATGAACTTGTTCTTTTGCCACTGTTTGCACACCAACAACAGAAGCTCCAACCCCTTCATAGGCATCAATCAACTGTTTTAATGCTGGTCTACTGTCTTTATTCACAACCACATCATCACCAAGCAAAATGGCAAATGGCTCATTTCCAATAAAGGATTTTGCACAAAGAATGGCATGTCCAAGTCCTTTTGGCTCTTTTTGACGCACATAATAAATATTTGCCAAATTGGCAATTTCATTGATCATCTTCACCTCTGCCATTTTCCCAGAGCTAGTCAGACGTTCTTCTAATTCATAAGATTTATCGAAATGATTTTCCATGCAATGTTTATTTGAGTTGGTAATAACTAAAATTTCTTCAATTCCACTTTTTACTGCTTCTTCAATAATATATTGAATCGTTGGAATATCTACAATTGGTAACATTTCTTTTGGAAGAGCCTTTGTTGCTGGAAGGAAACGAGTTCCCAATCCAGCGGCTGGAATTACTGCTTTTCTTACACGTTTGTTCATCATCATACTATCTTCTCCTTTTCCAGTTCTTATCGTGAAGAACTTTTCGTTATTATACTTGAAAGGTCTGCTGTGGTTTCCCACACCAGACCCATTCTTCGTTTCTACTTATGTTCTTTTTTCTCAGCCAGCTCTGCTTTGATCTGTGTTGTAGAAATCCCTTCAGTGCGTGGAAGATACACCACTTCACAATAGTCCTTTAAGAAGTCAAATTTTCCCTTCCAGTCATCACCCATGACAAAGACATCAACTTGATTATTGACAACATCATCGATTTTTTGCTCCCAATTATACTCTGGTAACACTTCATCCACATATTTGATCGCTTCTAAGATTGTCTTTCTATCTTCAAAAGAATAAAAAGCCTTCTTTCCTTTGATCGCATTAAATTCATCAGAAGAAACCACAACAATTAAATAATCACCAAATTCCTTCGCTCTTTTTAATAAATTGATGTGTCCCACATGAAGAAGATCATATGTTCCATATGTGATCACTTTTCTCATCTTCTGTTCCCCTTTCTCTTATTCCATTTTTTGTTCATAAATCGATGCTACTTTATCAATATCGCCCTGTGCGATAATTCTTCCATGTTCAAGCAGAATCGCTTTATTACAAATACGTTTTACCTGTGGAAGTGAATGGGATACAAATAGAACAGTGACCCCTTTATCAAATAAGCTCTGAATTCTCTTCTCACACTTTTTCTTAAACTTGGCATCTCCTACCGCAAGCACTTCATCCAGAATTAATACATCTGGTTCTACAACCGTAGCGATGGCAAATCCAAGTCTTGAACGCATACCAGAAGAATAATTTTTCACTGGCACATTGATGAACTTACCGAGTTCTGAAAACTCTACAATTTCATCATATTTTTCTTTCAAAAATTCTTTTGAATATCCAAGCACTGTTCCATAGAGAAAAATATTTTCAGCTCCTGTATACTCACGTGCAAATCCCGCTCCTAATTCAAGAAGTGGTACAATCTTTCCTTTTACCTGTACTGAGCCTTCCGATGGTTTTAATACACCTGCTATCACTTTTAGTAGCGTACTCTTTCCAGCTCCGTTTAATCCAAGAATTCCAAGCCGATCTCCTTTATTAACCTGAAAGGTAACATGATTTAAAGCATGAAATTCATTGTACATGATTTCTTTCTTTACAAATTTAATAAAATATTCTTTTAAGTTGTCCACCTTTTGCGAGCTCATATTAAATTTCATGCTCACATCTTGGACATCAACTGCAACATTTCCCATGAAAAACCTCCATCAACTTTGATTCCTCAAGTTATTGTGATGTTTCGCTATACTAAATACTTAGAATGAATTTATCCTGTTTCTTATAGAAAGCGATCAAACCTATCGCTAAAATAGCAAAGCTAAATCCCGCAGAGAGCAACAATGCTCTCTCATCCAACGGTCTTCCATATATGACACAGTTTCTAAAATTAACAATGACCGAATAAAGAGGATTAATCTCTAAAATCCAACTAAATCCTGTATGCACAAGACGATCCGTTGGATAGAAAATAGCACAAGTATACATAATCATCATAAGTGCTACGTTCCATAAATATTCAAGATCTCTAAAAAATACCGCCATTGTAGCAAGTAGCATTCCAACACCATAACTCATAATAAGAACGAGCAAAAGTGGCACAACAGCAAGCAACGTATACTTAGTTGGCTTTACTCTTAAAACAATGGATACTCCAACAAGCACAATCAGCGAAATTAAAAATGTCACATAGCTTGATAAGGTGCTTGAAAGAGGATAAATATATTTTGGCACATATACTTTTTTAATCATACTGCTATTGCTTCGAATGGATTTCATCGCTGCTTTTGTAGATGTACTAAAAAAGGAATACATGAGTCTTCCTGTCAATACATACACAGGGAATTGTTTATCTGTATTGCCAAATAGCGTTCCAAATACAATGGTAAGCACAATCATCGTCAGCAATGGCTCAATCAATGTCCACAAAATTCCAAGATAGGATTTTCGATATTTTAGCTTAATATCTTTCTTGACAAGTTCCCAAAGAAGAAACCGATACTTTAGAAAATTGTTTATATACTGTTTCATAGTGTTCTCCTTATTTTTCTTCTTTTCTCGGCCAATATTAGACTATTCTTAAAGAAAAGTCAACTATTAGTATTATACAAGTCCCTCTCTTAAAAGCTCTTTCATTGCCTCTAGTGCTTTTTCTTCCTCTTCTCCATCACAGACAATGGTAATCTGCTCTTCTTCTTTTATCTGGCAAGCCAATACGCTAAGAAGACTCTTAGCGTTGGCTGTTTTCACCCCTTTAATAAGTTCTATCTTACATGGATACTGTAAGGCTTTGTTACAAAGCTCTGTTGCCGGACGCAAATGCAATCCCGCCTTTGTTTTTACTACCACACATTCTTGTACCATATTACCACACTCCTATTCTGCTTTTAAAGAAATTTTTATTTTCGGAATATTTTCATAATAGGCATCTTTCAAATCTTTTACTTCCAGTTGTACCTGATGATCGCCTTCTCCTAAATCTGTCAAATCAATGGTAGGATTCAAATCCTCTAGTTTTAAATCTTGAATTGCTTCTTGTTCCCCACGAATGGTTACCGAAATACTTTCTTCTGCAAAGGAAAGATTTAACGACATATCCTGATTTTTCACTGTGATTTTATTTGTAGGGATTGTAATCGTATTCACATCCAATGGAACAACTTGAATCTTAACACGCACATCAGGGCTATCTTGAGCAAGTTTGATTCCCTCTGGCAAATAGCTGGTAATATCAATATTTTCCTCTGTATCATCTTTTAATCCTTCCACAGAAAGATTTGATACTAGAATTTCTGATAGATCAGCAAGTTGTTCTTTCGTTCCTGCCACTGTAATTGTCTTTGGCTCTAATAATACAGACTCTAATTGGTATCCTTTTGCCACATCACCTGTCGTCTTAACTTTTAATTCTACTTTCTTTGTCTGTAATAGATTCACAGATACTTCCACTTTCTTCACATTGCAAGTAAGCCTTGAAGAATCCAACTTATCTCCATCATAGTTATAATAAGCTGGCTCGGCTGAAAATGTCTGACTAGATGCCAGTCCTTGCACATTGACGGTCACCCTCACTTGATTGATTCTCTTAACAAGACTTTCTGGGCCGGATACTTCTACAATATTTGGTGTTGGTATTTTTGTTCCGATGGCGTAACCACTTTGCACTTCTCCCACCGTTTCAACAGTTACAGGAAATTGTCCTGTTTTAATGTTTTCCAACTTCACTTTCATGGTATCCACACTGCCCAGATTTTTTTCTTTGATCTCATCATTATAATAGAGAACATTCACATTGATTGGAACCGCATTGGTAATGGATAGTTTGGAAAGATCGGCAGTGGCTTGTATGTCCGATCTTCCAATCTTATCAATGACACTTCTTTTCGCCTTTAATGTGACGGTCACTTTATCCCCTTCTATAATATCCCATGTTTTATTCTTCTTTAACAACGAATCTTCATTAATAACGGACACAGGAATATCAGTAAATGTCTTTGTTGTGTATGGATTATCAACATTGGTGACAAGAAGCCATATAATAATTGCCAAAATAATGGACAGAATTTTCATCCCAAAATTATTGAGTAATTTATCTTTCACACCTGATCCCTGCCCTTCCAAAAACGCCATTTTCTTTTCGTTCGTGGTTCTTCCGTCTTTCCTAACACACTGCGGATCATATCTCCATCCACATTTCTTATAATTTTTCCATCATGGGTGATGGATACTTTTCCGGTTTCTTCTGAAACCACAATCGTAATGCTGTCGGATACCTCACTAATACCGATTGCTGCACGATGTCTTGTTCCAAGTTCTTTATTCACTTCTAAGCTATCCGTCAATGGAAGATAACAGGTAGCGGACACAATCCGATCTCCACGAATGATAATTGCACCATCATGAAGGGGCGTATTGTGTTCAAATATATTGACTAAAAGCTGACTGCTCACAATCGCATCAATGGGAATCCCTGTACGCTCATACTCTCCAAGTGCCACTTCTTCTTCCATAACAATCAAAGCTCCTGTTTTTGTCTTTGATAGTTCAGAAGTCGCTTTTATGATCTCAGAAATTGTTCGATCAGAAAATCGTTCGTCTTCCTTTTGATCGTCAAATGGAATAATCGTTCCAATTAAATTCTTTCGCCCAAGCTGTTCCAATGCACGTCTAAGCTCTGGCTGAAATACAATAATAACTGCGATAATTCCTACATTTAATGTCTTACTTAAAATCCATAAGATGGCATTTAACTGGAAAATCATAGCAAACACTGTAAAGACAAAAATCACTATGATCCCTTTAAATAGTGTCCAAGCTCTCGTACTCTTTACCCATCCTAAAATCTGATAAAGTAAAAAGCTAATAATAATGATCTCCAATATATCCGTCCATCTCAATTTCGGTAATGATAACCAATATAAATATTCTTGTAATGTTGCTTGAATAGTCTCCACTATTTCACTTCCTCAACTGATTCATCATTATTTTTTACATGTTTTCTTGTATTGATTCTCTTAATACTAACTTCTTTTTGGGCTACGGTCACTTTCGGAACCGCTTTCACATAATAATAGTATTCATCATCTTCGAACTGAACATACTCCACTCTTGCATGATCCACCACACATTTAAAAAATTGGACGATAATTCCAATGATAACGGCAATGATAAATCCAATCACCACATTTAAAATGTCAATCTCCACATCAAGAATATAACCACCAGCTAAAAATAATAGCATTCCACTGATTCCACCAATGATAATTGCCTGATTCCAAGCATCTGGACGGCTCATGCGATAACATACCCATACGATTCCAATAACAAGGGAAAAAACGAGTATCATAAGCAATAGTTCTTTATCTGAGGCGATCTGCTCTAATAGATACCGATATGCTTGAATATCTCCATTGGTGGCGGATGCTGTTCCAAGCAGTGCCACAGTATCTTTTACATGAAGAGAAAAGAAATATAAAAACAGTCCAAAGCCTGCTGGAATAATACCAGCTGGACCGATGGAAATTCCAACTAAAATTGGTACAATATACGGAATATGGTATAACATCCCAATTGGCATGAGTAAAATCGGTAAGCACGTCTGTATTTCCAGCCGAATATAAATTAAATATGCTAGCAAAAATAATACCATATAGACAATGGCTATTTCTGGTAACGAAGCAAAAAGCTGAGCACAGGTATAAAGCACAGATAAAAAGAAAACAGCTCCTAGCGGTAACCACATACAAATGAATGCAATTCCCACAATTACAGAAATACTAGAAAGTTCCTCTGAATAATGGAACATATCATTCAATGACAAAAATAATAAAAAACTTATAAGAAACCGAAATAAAGGATTTAATCCTCTTTGAAATCGCTGATAAAAATTGCGTACACTTTCTCTAAACGTCAGTAACATTGTCATTGTTCTTCGTTTCTCCTCTCTGTTCATCGTCTTCTTCATAACACTCTTCTAGTTCCTCTAACAAGGTATAATACGTGTTAAAACTCGACTTCGCTTTTTCATATCGGCGAACAGCTAATATCCTTGATACAAAGAAAAAGATGGCTAAAACAATCACATATCCTAGTCCAACCATAATCCCAAGTTTTTTATAATCAATTTCCATTAGATGATCTAAAATATATTCTAAACGAAGCCCAATGGAACCTAAAAGGCAAATACCATATGCAATTGTCACAGAAACGATTGTTTTTAGTTCCTGCAATCTTATATAATCCGAACGATAATAAGCACTGACTTTCAAATTTTCTTTTCCCATTCGGTTTTCATACACTGCCAAACGGCTCATCTGCTTTACTCGCCTTTCATTTACCACAGTTTCGTCACTTCCTTTCTAAAATAAGGATAATAAATCCATTATCCTTTTTTATCATATAGCTATAAGTATAGCATATATTTCACGCGTTGTGCTAGTTAATTGAAATAAAAAAAGAAACTTTAACAAAAATGTGCTATCCTAATTATATACACCAAAAACAAAAGGAGGCATCATTATGTT
>CASDVE010000009.1 GCA_949284175.1 uncultured Eubacteriales bacterium | reverse complement strand
TTCATATGCATCCCTGTCTATATTTTATCATAAAAGAAGAAATTTGACTATTTATAAATAAATTCCTTCATACCCCCTTAAGTTTATGATGTTGCGCATAGCAGGTGGTTTCTTGTTTCACATAGCTTCATTTTCCTTTTGAAAAACTCCGCTATATTCAACAGACTAAAGTCCATTAATGATAAGCTGTCTAAGCAGACAGCTTTTTTCTATATATGCATTACTATATATCTCTGTTATTGACTCTAAGTTATCCTCTCGTAAACTAGAAAAAGCTATTTTAGACATTTTGCATCGAGATATGAAGCTATCCGATCTTAATGGACTAGAATTTGAATCTATGGAAACTATTCCAGCTCCCGAACCTGATGAAACATATTATATTAAAGAGAGATTAAAAGAACTAGATATAAAAGAAAAGCGTATTAAAGAAGCATATCGAGAAGGAATTGATACGCTAGAAGAATATAAAGAAAATAAGATGATTTTGAAAAAAGAGCGAAGTTCACTAGAAAAAACATTGTCCACTCTAAAAACTACTATTAAAAAAGCTCCTGAAATTTCCTTCCAGGAACAGCTCCGTTCTTTGTGTGATGTATTAAAAAACGATTCTTTCTCCATCGAATAGAAAAACCATGCTGCTACTTCTATTATCTCACATATTGTATTTGATAAGCCAAATGATAGCTTGAAAATATATTATAAATCTATTTTTTAATTACCTATATTATAAAAGAGACGTAATGATAAATAAACCATTACATCTCTTTTATATCATATCACCTTTTTAAATTCAACTTGATTATTATAATACTCCTCTTTAGCTGATTCAACAGCAACATTTCTATCAAAAACCATTTCCTTTATTCCATTGATTTCTTGATAAATTTTTTGTAGATAATCTTTGTCATCAAATTGATAATAAAAAATTTGTTCTCCCTCGTCTGGAATTTCACATTTCATTTCTGCTACTAATCCAAATTCATTTTTATAATAAGTTACATAACTATAATTCTCTAGTTTTGCATTTTCTAGTAAATTATATGGCGATACTATTGGTGAATATAACATATCATATATTTTTTTTATATAAGCATCCATATTTTACATCTCCATTTTCTAAATTATTCAGTGTCTAGCTCTTCCATCAACACTTTTTCTATAAATTCTTTTACAATTGGTAACTTTGTAAATGCATTATCATAATCTGTTACATTCCATTCTTCACGTTTTTTCCCAATCTGATTTTTCATATACGCATTGAGATACATTGCTAATAAAGCCCCATTATCAGAAGCTCTATTTTTTATCCATGCATATTTTCCCTTAAACAAACTACAATTCGCTAAATTCTTTGCTGTTTTATCAATATTATATTTTGCAATCAACTCTGGAACCATAATCTCACGAATCTCAACATCAAGGTCTTTCTTTTTATTAGCAAAATAGAGATCTGGTCTTTTCCATGTTGCGGTTTCTCTTGTCCTTGTTTGATTATAGATGGTTAATGCTTGTTCATAATCAATATGCAATAGCTTCTGCAATTCGTCGATAGCTTTTTTTTGTTCTTTTTCTTCTTCTCTACGCCTTCTCATTAACTCAGTATCTAAATATACATCCGACTCAATGCGCCCTTTCCCCTGCTCTCTTACAGAACCTAAAGGAACAATTTCTCCTTTTTTAGAACCACTTGAATCAGAATCTTCTATACTGTCATTAATTATAGCACTTTCATTTTGTAAATGCTTAATGATCTCACTTTCCTGCAATTCTATTTTATATTTTTCCCATAATTCATCTAATTGTAAATAATGATGAGAAACCACATCTGCAATATTATCATCTGTTTTTGTTACTTCATTTTCTGGAATTGTTCTTAATACTCTTCCAATAAATTGCTCATATGGCAATTCACTTTTAAATGGTCTAAATATGGCTGCAACACTAAGATAAGGATGATCATATCCTTCTCCTAACATAGCAACATTTATAACAACATCCAAGCGATGATTCTCTATATCCGATTTTATTTTCACTTGTTCTTCTAATGTTTGATCACTATGAATAACATCAGCTCTATATCCATATTCTTGATATAATTTTTTAATTTGCTCTGCATGTTCAATGCTACATGCAACTGCTATAATCTTGTGTGGTACTTTTGAATTTTCTCTTTTATTTTCTAATAATCTTAGACTTTCTTTTACTACACTTTCAGAACACTCTTTCGAAAAAGCTACGGATCTCTTAACCCAATCTTCGGTTCTAATCCCCTTTTCCAGTATTTGTTCCACAGTATATTGTTTGCTCTCATCCTTATCAACAGTTAAGTATAATTGTTCTGGGATATATACAAAATTTCTTAATGATTTGACATATCCTTGAGACATAGCTTGACTTAATTTGTATTTGTATACCAAATCACCGGTTAACTCTACTCCATCTGTTCTAATAGGAGTACCAGTCACCTTGACAACTTTAGCTGTATCAAAATAAGCAAGAGTTTCTATCCAGGTATTTGCTGCTGAATGATGTGCTTCGTCAATGATGATCATATCGAAATAATCATTAGGTAAAAAGTTTAATGGAGAATTTGCTAATCTGCCTTGTAATTTATGTATATTTAAAATTACAATATTAGCAGAATCTAAAATTTCTCGCTTTATTCCTTTTGTATACTCTACCAATACAGGTGTGTCATTAACCTTATTAAAAACTTTTCTCTTGTACCAAAAACTCTCTGGGTTCTCTGGATCTAGGGAAGCAATAACAGTATCTTTTATAGTTAATTGAGGTGTAATAATTAACGCTCTCCCTTTACAAATATGAAAAGGGAGTAATCCCATAAGTCCTGTCTTTCCAACTCCTGTTGGAAGAACCACAATTGCATGTGTTTTTTTATTTTTTACACTAAAATGCTCATACACTCTATAATATCCAAACACTTGTGGTTCTCTTAAATTATTATTACCATCTATATTAGGATTTGCTGTTTGAAAATACTCCTCATTATATTGTATCTTTGACATAATCCATCTCCTTACAATATCCCTCATATTCTATTAAAAAATAATTTACTCCAAAATAGGATTATTTATTTCTTTATAGTATATCCCCAATTTGTATTCCATGTCAATTGAATACGACTAATTTTTATTATATTTTTTTACATGATTTTATATCTCTGTTATCATGCTTTGGTTGACCCAATGGGGCAGTAAATATTTAGGCGATCAAGGCTACACCCCTATCGAAATTCTTCGCTATTATTACGGTGATAGTATGTATATCAATACTGCGGAAGAGATCTCTGGAATTCCTTCTTCTTGGCCAGGATATGACTTGACAATCGGAGCGAGTGGAGCAAAAGTTCGTCAGTTACAGGAACAACTCAATCGAATCGCAAGGGCTTATCCTTCTCTCCCAACTATTTCTGAAGATGGGATTTATGGAGAAGGCACTGCAAATGCAGTCAGACAGTTCCAAAAAATTTTTGATTTACCACAAACAGGAGTGGTTGACTATCCAACTTGGTACAAAATAAGTGAAATTTATGTTGGTGTAAGCCGAATTGCAGAACTGAATTAGTCTTTCATTTCATGTGATATGAAGAAAAATCTCATAGAGATAAAAAGAACTGTGATAAAGATATTCCTTTTTTTTATCACAGTTCTTTTATTTGTCATTTTATTGTCAAAAACAACCTAATATTTTACAATAAAAACTATTGCATTGTTTAAATTTACCTAGTATAATAATCCTAGTTGGAATTTTCTTTCTATTTATCTTTTATTACATATTTTTATAATTAATACTTTTAAAACTCATAAATAGACAGAATATTATCCATCTTTTGATTTTATAACTATGAGAAGCATATCTCATACAAATCATATTTTATTTGAGGAGGTACTATTTATGCGATTTACTTTACCAAGAGATGTTTACTATGGAAAAGATTCCCTCGATGTTTTAAAAACTCTTAAAGGGAAAAAAGCAATTTTGGTTGTTGGCGGTGGCTCTTTGAAACGTTTTGGCTTTGTGGATCAAGTGCTAAATAACTTAAAGGAAGCTGGAATTGAAACAGCATTATTTGAAGGGGTCGAACCAGATCCTTCTGTTGAAACCGTAATGCGGGGTGCAAAAGCAATGCAAGACTTTGAACCAGACTGGATCATTGCTATGGGAGGCGGTTCTCCGATTGATGCTGCAAAAGCCATGTGGGTTTTTTATGAATATCCAGACACTTCTTTTGAAGATTTAATCACGCCATTTAGTTTTCCTGAATTAAGACAGAAAGCAAAATTTTTAGCCATTTCCTCCACATCAGGAACAGCAACAGAGGTAACTGCTTTTTCTGTTATCACAGATTATGAAAAAGGAATTAAATATCCTCTTGCTGACTTTAATATCACACCGGATATAGCAATTGTAGATCCAACACTTGCCGAAAAAATGCCTCAACAATTAACCGCTTATACTGGCATGGATGCTCTTACCCATGCAATCGAAGCGTATGTATCCACATTAAACAGCCCATTTACCGATCCTCTCGCTATTAAAGCGATTCAGATGGTAAATGATTATCTCCTCAAATCTTATGATGGTGATATGGAATCTCGTGATCAAATGCACTATGGACAATGTTTAGCTGGTATGGCATTTTCCAATGCTTTGCTAGGAATTGTTCACTCTATGGCACATAAAACAGGAGCCGTATTCAGCACAGGTCATATTACCCATGGACTTGCTAATGCTATGTATCTTCCATATGTCATCCAATATAATGCAAAACTTCCTGAAACAGCAAAGCGGTACGCAGACATTGCAAATTCCATTGGAATTGTTGGCTCTGTGGAAGAATGTGTTCAAAAACTATGCGATAAAATCGTGGAAATGAATCGCTATATGAAAATACCAAATACATTAAAAGAATTTGGTATTATAGAAGAAGAATTTAAAGAAAAGATTGCTGATATTTCCGTTCATGCGGTGGAAGATGCTTGTACAGGCTCAAATCCTAGACCGATTGATCCAGAAACAATGGAACGGTTATTCACTTATATCTACTATGGAAAGCCTATCGATTTTTAATACATTTCTTTATTGGTGGAAAGCAAAATTATGTTTTGCTTTCCACCTTTTTATTTACGCAAAGATAACAAACCATGCGAACTTCTCATCGTTTACGAGAAGACAAAGAATCATGCAAAAAAATCCACATCCATATCCCTCCCATCATCAGCATATAAAGTCCTACTTTTTCATAATACCATTGTATATTTTGATACTCTACACCAGCACAGCTTTCTTGCCATAAAAACAGTTGTTCTTTTAATTGTTTAAATTTTTCATAATACCATGAAAAATCAGACCATTTTGTTGGTATCCAATCTTGTGGCAAAACAAAAAATCTTGTAACCGTTCCCCAAATCCATTTTTGCTGGAGCAACATTATTCCACTCCAAAAGAGCAACTTTCTTTTTTGTTTTTTTAAAGAAACTCCCACAACATGTTTTTTCTCATTTTTTATAAAGGAAATCACTGATAGAAATAATCCAATCCAACTGCTTCCTGTGATTAACATTTGTGCAAAACTTGTATAAACATACCCATTCCATATGGAAAATCCTGAGCCATACTGCAATCGAAATACTTCTTTTATCGATGTTGTATCAATCAAATTTTCTATTTTGATTTCGCAATTTTGATATATTTCCTCTTCTCCATATAGATACATTCTCCCCTCTTCTTCCCATCTCCTCTCCTTTTCTTTTACAACACCCCGAATCCGATATTCTTTCCCATTCCATTGGATTTTTTGTCCATAAATTTGATAAGAACCAAATAGTCCTTCTGCCATCTTTTCATTTAAAAGACAACCTCTTCTCTCATCCAAAAACATTCCATTTCCTGTTTGATAGATAAGTGCCTCAATGTCTTCTGCCCTTCCATGAAATGTTATAA
Organism: uncultured Eubacteriales bacterium; assembly: GCA_949284175.1. GTDB lineage: Bacteria > Bacillota > Clostridia > Lachnospirales > Lachnospiraceae > Scybalomonas. Next base: position 96,442 of record CASDVE010000009.1, on the reverse strand, counting down.
TAGTTCCTTCCACACTCCTATTTAGAGATGGGGCATTTATCACATCTTTTTGTTGATTCCAGTAGGTAATTCTTATATCTTCTTGTCCCAATTTTTTTATGCTCTCCTTGTTCTGATTATCCTCGCCTTCTTTTTTCTGCACTATGCTCCATTCGTTTAATTGTTGAATAAGCCGTTCTTCTTTTGCTACTTCTAGTTTGGGAACTTCATATCGAATGCTGATCTTTTCCATGTTTCTTCTCTGTTCCTCAATGGAATACAACAAGAATAATCCAGCGATTCCAAATAAAATCCATATAAAAATTTGAAAAAGAACATCCCCCTTTTTATTCTTCAACTCGCACTCGATCTCCTTCCTTTACCATCTTTGTACTGGATACAAGTATTGGCGTTGTGACATCAAAAGAAGAATCTAAAACAGCGGTATTTTCGTCTTTTTCTATCACCTGCACCCCAAGACGTACCGCTTCTTGCTCTGTTCCTAAAACCGTTTGTCGTTCTTGTAAAATAAGAACAAAATATCCTTTATCATCTTGATGTAGTGCTTGAAGGGGAATACAAGTATCAAATGCCTTTGTTTCTTTTATATAATCCATAAAAATGCTCTGTCCTTCTATATAATCCCCCTTTGGCATCAAAAAACGCACTTCCACCTGTTCTGTTTTTTGATTTTCACTCCCATCCCCTTGATTCTCCATTTCAACTGCATATTGAATGGAAGAAATTTCTGCTGAAATCTTCTTGGTTTCTCCTTTCTTTGAAAGTTCTACCACATCTCCTACTTTTAGATAATCCGCCCTTTCTTCATCAACCATAATAATGGCTGTAAATCCTTGTAAACCAATGCTAATGGTATCGTCTTCACTGGCTTTTCTTCCTTCTTCTACGGTAATTGCTGTAATTGTTCCATTTTGGGAAGCCCTAACATAACCATTGGCTTTTTTTATGTCCTCATATTCTTTTAATTCTGCTTTTTTCTCTTGATAGTCCAACTTCATGGACTCTTTTTTTAATCGTTCCCCCTTCTTTGTTTTTTCTTTCTCATATTCCTTTTTCTTTTGCTCTGCTTGTAATTGGCGATACTCCAGCTTCTTAGCTTCCCTCTCTTTTTTTAAGCTGTCTTTTTTATTCTTAATTTCTTCTTTTACATCTTGAAAAGAGTATGTCCCATTCTCCAATTGTTTTATTATGGTTTCTATTTCATCCACCGTCTTTTCTTTTTCTTCCATGACCAAATTCGCTTTTTGATTTGCTCGTTCTTTTTCTTCTTTTAGACGCTTTATAACTGTCATGGTCTTCTCTCTCTCTTTCTGCCTCCCTTCTAACTCCTCCTTTCCATATATGGCTATCTTTAATTGCTCATACAGCATCGTCTGTTCTGCACTATCTTTTTTCGCCGCCTCTTCATATTTCTTTAACTTATTTTGTATTTCATTTTCTTTTTCTTGTAACTCTATCAGCTTTGCCATGGCTTGCTGTACTTCATTTTGTGCATTTACGACAGCCATTTCATAAGAAGATACATCCGTTTCCTCTTTTATCACAGCATTTTTATAGGCATTTTGTGCCATCTGTAACGCATTTTGTGCTTGGATACTCACTACATTTGCACTTTGAATTTCTTTTTCGTGTGCTTCCCATTCTTTTTCTGTACCATATCCCAGTGCATAAATTTGTTTTATATACGTTTGACGCTCTGTATTTTGATTTTCTGATGCTAAATATCCAGCTACTAAAGTTTTCAATTCCTGCTCCCACTCCCTTTGTTCCTCCATTGCTTCTTCTGCATCTTGTATTTCTTCTTCCTGTTTTACTAGGATTTCTTTTTGATTTAATTTTTCTTGTTCCAAAGCGTAGGAAGCGGTATTATATTCTTTTTTCTTTTCTTTTAATAATGCTTCTGTATGATTGGCAAGTAATAATTGTTCTTCTTTTTCTAATTGTTTTAACTGCTTATTTAATTGTTGAATGGATCGTTTCGCGGAATCCAAACTGATGGTATCGATTATCTGATCTTCAGGATTTTCTTTTCCCCCTACTTCTTCTTGTTCCATTGCTATTTCTTGTTGTTTTAGCTCTTTTTTTAATATGACAATTTGTTTTTCGATTTCCTCTAAACGATATTTTAATATAATATCTCCTTTTTTTACCTTCTGACCAGCTCTTTTATAAATTCTTTCTATACGAATCCCCGCTAGACATGGAAGATATTCCTTAACTGATGCCTCAATTCTCCCCTCTCCAGTCACCTCATATTGCAATTTCTTACTCTGTACATTTCCCATCACAACAAGAGGTGTTGTAAAGGAAGCCAATACCCTTGAAGCCATTCCACAAACTGCCATCACTACTAAAAATAGAAAAAACCATTGTTTTCTTTTGTCCATTTGCTTTCCTCCTATCCTTTCATTGCAGAATCTCCCACACCTTGCTCCAAATACTCTTGTCCCCAGAAAAATGCAAATATAGAGGGAGCCATAATGAGAACAGAAGCGGACAAAGATAAGCCAATTTGTTCTGTTGTAATATTAGGAAGATAAAGGGACACTGGATATTTTGACACATCTTTTAAAAATACAAGAGGCTGTTCAATCATATTCCAATACTCAAAAAAACTGAGTAATAAAGCGGAACTAATTCCCGGCATCCCAAGAGGAATCCCAATAAAAAAGAAAATTCTCCATTCGCCGGCTCCATCTATCCTTCCTGCATCAATTAATGTTTGGGGAATTGCTTTAAAGAATCTAGTCATTAAAAACACTGGAAATGTGGAGAAAATAGCAGGTAAAATCAAGCTCCACTGAGTATTCATTAACTTTAATTTATCTAAAACTAAATAGTTGGGAACCATAGTAACCTGAAATGGCAATATCATCAATAATAAATAAAGACCAAATAAAATTCGTTTCCCATGAAATTGAAATCGAGCAAACGCCCAAGCTGATGTAGTTGCAATGAGAAATTGAAATCCAACAATGGGAAAGACTTCTTTTACACTATTAAAAAACATGATGAAAAATTCTGGTGTATCAAGCAATAACTCTACATAACCTGCCATTGTTGGATAGAGAGGAAATAACTGCCACTGTGCAAATCCTGTTGCCTTCTTTGAAAGAACAGGCGAAAGCAAACTCTCTGCCTCGTGTTTTCCAAGAAGAGAACCTGTCAATAACATAAAAATTGGTACTAGAATCATAATAACGCTAAAAAATAACATCAGTTTTTGAATCAAAACAGAAATTCTTCTCATAACTCCTCTATTGTACTTCCTTTTCCTCCATTTCTTTTTTGCTTTTGTATTCCCAAATGCTTTCATATTGCCTCCTATTTCCTCTCATCTCTTCCTATCCATAAAAAGAAAGCTCCAATCATCGAAACTACAAATGCTATTAAAACAGCTCCACTGCACATTTTTTCCATATCAAGTTTTAAAAACCACGTATTAAAAATAGATTGCAAGAAATAGATACTGTCATGAGGATAGTTCTCTGCAATCAAATAGACCTCTCGAGAAACTTTAAACGTATTCACCATAGAAAGAATGAAAATCATGGAAATACTCGGTCGCAACAGTGGCAATGTAATCGAAAAAAACACCCGACTCTTACTAGCTCCATCCACCTTTGCTGCCTCATATAATTGCTCCGATATACTCGATAGTCCTGCAATCCATAAAATCATCGTATATCCTGTGTTTTTAAATACATAAATCCCAACGAAAATCCAAAATGCCCAATCCATATTCATATAGTCCATAGCTCTTCCTCCATGTTCCATGATTATCTTATTGAGCAATCCATGTTCATGAAAAAACAGCTTCCATAGAAGAACCATGGAAGCTGGTGGAATTGCCATCGGCAATAAAAAAATACTTCGAATCCCACTTTCTTTTGGAAGATTTTTTTTCACAACAATAGTTAACAGAAAGGATAAAACCATTAAAATTGGAAGTGAAATCACAAAAAAACGAACTGTATTTTTAGTTGCTAATAAAAACATTTGATTGGATAAAATCAATTGATAACTTGTAAATCCGATCCACTTCCCTGTCACATTATTGATAAAGGAGCGACGAATAGTATCAGCAAAAGGAACAAGCACAAAAATACAAACGCCAGAAAACCCCGGTAATAAAAATTGCCATGCAACAAAGTCTTCTGACTTCCTTTTTTTCTTATGATAGACAACTTTTTTTCTTTTCCACTCCATATTCATACTCTTTCTTTTTAGGCATCTTTCATTTGATAAATTCCTATCATCTTTTGTACTGTGCTATCCAGATCTTGTTCTTCTTTTAAATACTTTTTAACTTCTGCCAACAATTTTTCGGCAATCTCTTCTACTTCTGTCATCTCCATTTTATTTGCACTCCTTACTAGATCAAGGAATTGGCTCTGCTCTTTTTTATCCGGCCACTCAAAATGAATTGTTCCCTTTGTAACATGAATACTGGAAGCGAGAAAGTTTTTTTCATTCCGTTCATAGAGTACATCCATTGCCTTTTCGTTCACAGGATACCCTTCTGATAAATTCAGTTTTTGTACCTTTTCTGACAATGCAACTTTCATAAACTCTTTTGCTAACTCTATATTTTTACTAGACGCATTAATTCCCATTGCATTGCTTGGAATAAAAACTCCATTTGCTGTTTGTACTTCTACTTTTCCATCTTTCATCAGGTGAGTTGCCATCATCAATCCCCATTCATCAGAAATATATTCAATGCCTAATTGTCTTACATCATGAAACGTTGCAATCATTGGATAAGATTGATATGGATCTTTAGAATCAAATTCCTCTATCATATTGCTTTGTTCACTGATTGCCTTAATAGAAGTAAGAAATTGCTTTATAGACTCCTCTGTCACTTTTCCATCTTCTCCATACAGTTCTTCTCCATAAATATGATACAGATCCCAGAATAACCTGCTATAATCAATCGTTCCAAATAGCGGATCTTTTAATGTCTTTGTGTAGTCCGCCAACTCTTTTAAACTTCCCGTATGGGAAAGGGTTTCTTTTGAGCCAGAGAAGAAAAATGGAATAAACCATTGTGGCACTTGATAAAGTTTTCCATCCATTTTACAAGCCTCTATCACGTTTTTATTTAAACTTCCCTGTTCTACCATCGGCTCGATAATATCGCTTAATTCCAGCAAAATCCCTTTTTCTATATAAGAATCGATTGGAAGAGATTCTGTTATTAAAATATCCGCTCCCTTTCCTGATAATAACTCCGTATTTAATGCCTTTACTGCATCTGATATGGTAATGGAATCATTTTTTAAAGCCACACGATAATCCACTTTCACATCAGGATGTTCTTTTTCAAATAAAACCACCGCTTGTTGAATGCCATCCCATTGTTCTAAAGAATAAATCGTCAACGTTTTGCTTGGCTCTAGGGCAACCGTTTCATCGTACACATAATGCTTTAATTCATATGTTTTATCATTGAGATACAGAATATAATAATCATCAGATTCCCCCTCCATTAGATTGATCACGTTGTAGGAAGGAAGCCCCATAGACATCCCATTGCTTTCAAATATAGTTTCCCATTTACTCCCTCCTTTTTGCAAAATATGAAATCCTGATTGATTCACTGCCAGTATCTTCCCATCTTCTGTCCCTTGTAAGATAGGAAGTTCATCATTTGGAAATTCCAATATCTGAACAGCATCTTTTTTTCCCTCTTCATATATACGAATAACGCTCTCTTGATCTTGAGAAATTATTGCAATTTTATCATTCACCCTTGCAAGACACCCATTCCCATAAGCTCCTTGTAATTCATTTTTTACCATTCCATCTTTGGAAATCCAACTACCCTTACCATACTCAAGTTCCACAAGGCTTTCATCCGGCATCATCTCCCAGTCATCGACCGTTGGATAAAATGCCATCCCATCATCATAAGTTTCTTTTTCTTTGAGATGTTCCACCGGATATTCTATTAACTCTCCTTCCTTCACCTGATAAAAACTCGTCTTCATAGTATGTATATTGGAAAGGCAAAGATACAACTTTCCATCTCCTCCTATTTGAATGTTTTCAATCATTTCTTCTTCACTTGGCAATTTCCAAGCAATCTCTTCCTTGACTACCTGCTCTCCATCTATCTTATAACTTTGTACATCCAGCCAATTTTCACTAGATTGATAATAGAGTTTCTTCGTTCCATCCACATCTGTATAAATTCCCATAGTACCAACACCATTTTCTGTGGCTATTTGCTTGGGAAGCTCCATATCTTTTTCCACATAACGTCCCATCTTTTGTTCTTCTTGATTCTCTTCTCCTAAAGCGTTTCCTTTACTAGAACAAGCAACTAAGCTACTTATCATAAAGATTCCTGCCATAGCCGTTGCCACATATTGCTTCCATCGCCTTTTCATACTCTTTCCTCCTATCGATTTATCTGTTCTTTTTTTACTATAACAAACAGATCTCTAAAAATCCTGTAAAAAACATATTATTTTTTAGAGATCTTTTAGAGATTTTTATTGTATAATGAAGTTTTAGATTATACATCTTTTTTATAAGGGAGGCTCTTACTATGAGATTATTACTAATTGAGGACGATAGACAACTGCACGATTCTATGAAAAATCAATTGTTAGAACAAGGCTACGCAGTGGATGGTTGTTATACTGGGGAAGACGGTCTTTATCTTGGACTGCAATACTCTTATGATCTAATTATTCTTGATCGCATGCTTCCTGAAGTAGACGGCATCACCATTTTAAAAACTATCAGGAGTAAAAAAGTCACAACTCCTATTATCCTTGTAACAGCTCTCAATGGCTTGACGGATAAAATCACAGGGCTTGACTCCGGTGCTGATGATTATTTGCCAAAACCCTTTGCAATGGAAGAGCTATTTGCGAGAATACGTGCTTTACTTCGTAGACCTGTTTCTTTAGAATTGGAGGAAAAACTTTCTTATGCCGATATAACATTTTATCCTATGACCCGTTCTCTCTCTACTCTCACTTCTCATTGTGAACTTTCAAAAAAAGAATCCGCCTTATTAGAACTGTTTCTTCGCAATAAAAATCAAGTGCTTACAAGAGAGTTAATTTTGGCTCGCATTTGGGGTTCTGACAATGAAGTATCCGATGGAAATATTGATAATTATATCTCTTTTCTTAGACGTCGACTTCGCACCGTAAAAAGTCACGTAAAAATTATAACAATTCATGGCATTGGTTATCGCATGGAGGAGGAAACTCATGTTTCATAACTTACGCATTCATTTTACAAAACTATATGTATGCACCACAGGAGCTTTTTTCCTCTGTGTACTATTGGGGGGATTCCTTCTGTTCTCCAATCAAATTAACACAAAAGCAAAAGAAGAACTTCTCTCACAAATGAATCTTGTAAAAAACTATTTACTTGATAACTCTTCCATTTCTCATAGATGGATTGCTAATTTTGAACATAAAAATGGATTGATTCTATCCATTGAAGATAATGGTATCCCGTTGCTCTATGAAGGAACTTCTGATTTTAAAACACCTCGTGCCACATTGATTAAAAAAATGGAAACTATTGCAGAACAAAACGGACTAACGCTTCATTCCTATCCTCTTTTTTCTGAATCAGAAGAACCTCTAGCTCCTATTTTTATTTCTGGTGAACATGGAGAAAGATTTTATGGCAGTGCTTTCATGGTTCTTCATACGGATTCTTGGCAGTCTGTCATTCTTTTAAAAGATATAACGAAACTCCAAACGCAGAAACTATTTTTTCTATTTTTGTTGCTCGGCATTGGTATCATTGGAATTTCTCTCTTTTATTGGATCAGCTATCACATTACGGGAAAAATGTTACAGCCATTAGAAGAAAATTATAAAAAACAGACGGATTTTATTGCCGCAGCTTCTCATGAATTAAAATCGCCCTTAGCAGTTATCCGAACCTCCATCTCCGAAGTCCGAAAAGAAGTAACAAAAGAAGGTCTTCATCCCCTTTCTATTATGGATTCTGAAACCGTTCGTATGGCACGCCTCATTGATGATTTATTGCTACTAGCTTCTTCTAATACTCATACTTGGAACCTTACACAAGAAAGAATTGATACAGATAGCCTTTTAATTGATACCTTTGACAGTTTTGAAGGACTCTTTCATAACAACAATCGTACCCTTATACTTTCTCTTCCTGAAGACCCACTTCCTATTATAAATGGCGACAAAATACGATGCTCCCAAATTCTATCTATTTTACTTGATAACGCTTTAACCTATACTCCGGAATCTTCCACCGTAATCTTGTCCGGCAAACGTTCCACAATGCCAAAGGAAACATTATCTCTTCCTAAGTTATCCTATACAAAAAAACATTCCACTCCTGCACTTGTACTCTTTGTCAGTGATAATGGGAATGGAATCTCAAAAGAACAACAACCTTTGATCTTTGATCGTTTCTATCAAACAGATGCCTCTCATACAAAAAAGGATCATTTTGGTCTTGGTCTTAGCATTGCAAAAGAGCTCATGGAGCTACATCACGGAGAACTTCGATATTGTACATCAGAAAGTGGAGGTGCTTGTTTTGAATGTTATTTTCCGTTAGAATGCTAAAAAGGCGTGTTAGAATCTTTCTTCTAACACGCCTTTTTCTCATCGTTATGTACCATCTGTAAGAGGAACCTTTACACCTCAAATGATCGCTACTATTTTAATACCTTTAGTAAGTTATTCACTTCTTTTTGTGCCACACTTCTTTGGAAACTGCCATAACTAAAGAATGCAAATCCTTTTACAGCCTCCGTATCTCTTGCATAAAGAATCTGATCTCGTAAAATGGTTGTCTTATTTTTCCACTGACCGCTATCTACGGTTGGATCACCGGCTTTGTAGACAGGGATTCCAATGTATAAGTCAACAATATTTGCTTCATTTAAATTTACCCACTTATCGACCATTTTGTCATAAGCTGCTGTCTTATGATCAAAACTCCAATAGATCTGTGGACAAATATAATCCACATATCCCTCTTTGTTTAACCATGTATCAATATCCGTATAATACATCGTATCATCGGTCAAATTCGATGGATTTCCAGCTGGACTAATACCAAATTTTAGAGATTCGTCTTTTGCTTTTACCGTATTATATAATGCTTTTACAAGAGTATTGACATTTTGTCTTCTCCAATCAGCAATGGAGAGTTTAGAACCGGATTTCTTATACTCTGTGGCATCAAAGTTTGACTTATAACTGCTTCCTAAAGAAGGATAGAAATAATCATCCATATGAATGCCATCCACATCATACTTATCAAGAATCTCTTGTACACCATCCACAATCAATTGCTGAACTTCTTTTATGGATGGATTATAATATAAGTTTCCTCCATAGGAAAGAACGTATCTTTCTTTTCCGCTTGTTTCTCTGAATTTTCTAGCTGGATTATTTTTCGCCAATGTTTTTACATCCGTTGTTCCGCTAGCAACACGATATGGATTGATCCATGCTTCTATTTTCAACCCTCTTGCATGGGCTTCTTCCACCACATATGCAAATGGATCATATCCTGGATCGGTTCCTTGTGTTCCAGAAATATATTTTGACCATGGGAAAATATCGGATTCGTAAATCGCATCCCCAAATGGACGTACTTGGAACATAACGGTATTCATTCCGTATTCCACGCAGTTATCAAGAATTTCATCCACCATGGCTTTCCATTTTGCCTCTGTCTTTTTTGCAGAACCAAATTCAATATAAGAAACCCACATAGCACGAACCTCTTCTGGTTCTTCATTCTCCTCAGGCTCTTCTGGCGTTACTGGATCTTCTGGTTCCACAGGAGAATTTAAAGTCATTGTTCCCTTTTCATCGTTTTTCACAAAAGTAAGGTGAAAAGCATCAGCAATCGCCTGTGCTGGCACCATAACATAATTTGTATTATTGGATACTTTTTTTATCAACCGAAGAGGGGCATCCATCTGCACTTCTTTTCCATTCACCAAAACAACATCGCTATCTTTTTTCATAATGACGGTTGTGTCATCCTTTGTCAACGTCATCGTTGAATTTTTATAGCTATACGTAATCCCCTGATCGCTTTTGTTAAAAGTTGCCTTTGCTGGAATATAGGCACAATCATCAATGACAATTCCTGGAATCGCAGTGCTTAAATCCAATTTTTTTCCATCCACATACAGATCATATTGTGTGTCCTCATAGGTTTGCTGTTCTCCATCATAGATTAATTCTATGGATTCTTCTTCACTGGCATCTTCTGCACTCGTAATGGAAATAGTTCCACTCGTAGCATTATATTCATACTCAAACCCCAGATTCTCTGCAACAAATCGAGATGGTACCATTAGCTTTGTTTTATTATAATTTCGGAAATTAACAAAGCGAGCGGGAATTGGACTAACGGCAGCTTTGCCATTAATGGTGGCTTTTGTCTTATTGACATATAAGACGACCTCTTTGCCATCTTTTTTGAATGTGATGGTACGATTGCTCTTGTTATAAACAGTACTAACTCCCAATGCCTTTTTAAACACTTCATAATATGGCAACAATCCAATATCATTTTCCATGATCAGTCCTGGCGTTTTACTGATATTGATATTCTTTCCATTGTACTGCACCTTTAATTGTTTGTCTGTGTACGTATAATTTGTCTTATAGTACCGAATAGGTAGTCCTGTTTTTGCTTGCACTGGAACAATGGACAATACAAGACAAAATACAAGGAGTACCGAAAACCATTTTTTCTTCATTCACTCACCTTTTCTTTTGTTCCGTTCTTACGGAGTGCTTGTTTACGGGTTACCAGTTCCCTGTATAAAAGTACCCCTCATCTTCTTTCTCTTACACAGGATTTCGTCTATTATAATAATGCAAAACTTGGCAGTTTTATTGCAAGATTTTCCATGGTTTTTCCCTTGACATTTCTTTCCATTTCAGATACAATCTTTAGAACATATGTACTTTAGGAGGATACTATGAAAAAATTACGTTACTTTGCCTTATTGCTTTGCATGATTTTTTCTTTTACCGCGTGCAGTGCTGAGGCTGTTGACTTTTCAACAACAACCACATCCAATTCTTATGCCTCATCTGGCACCAACACAAAACTTTCGGATTTAAAAGTTCATTACATTGATGTTGGACAGGGAGATTCGGAACTTTTACAATCCAACGGAGTCAATATCTTAATTGACACAGGGGAGTCCGATCAAGCAGACAATTTAATTCGCTATTTGGAAAATGCAGGTGTACAAACCATTGATTATTTATTTTTAACACACCCTCATACCGATCATATGGGCGGAGCAGTCAAACTTATGGAACATTTTCCTGTAAAACAAGTGTACTTGACCAATCGTACCCATACAACGGTTTCCTATCGAAAATTGATCCAAACCATTAAAAATAAAAATATCAAACGCGTACAGGCAAAAGCTGGTGTAACCATTAATTTCACAAAAAAATTACGTGGAGAAATCGTCGCTCCAAATCAAACCTATGACGATATTAATGCGTCCAGCATTGTTCTAAAAGTAACGCATGGATCAAACTCTTTTCTTTTCACAGGGGATGCGACCATTGAAACAGAACAAGATATTTTAAAAGACGGTTATGATGTATCCGCCGATGTATACAAAGTGGCTCATCATGGTAGCAGTACTTCCAATAGCAGTGAATTTTTAAACGCAGTAAATCCTTCCATTTGTGTTATCGAAGTGGGAAAAAATAATTCTTATGGTCATCCTCACCGAGAAATCAAAGAATTATTAAATAAAATGAAAGTGGATGTATACCGAACAGACTTAAATGGCTCTATCATCATCACATCCAATGGAAAAAAACTTTCTGTGTCTACTAAAAAGACCTCTTCCAATCGAAATGACACCAGTGGAACAACAACTTCAAAAAAAGTAACTTATATTGGAAATAAAAATTCTAAGATATATCATAAAACCACTTGTTCTGCCCTTCCAGATAAGAAAAATCAAGTGAAGTTTCAGTCAAAATCATCAGCCGAAAAATCTGGATACCGTCCTTGTTCTCGGTGTAAACCATAAGCGTTTTCATATGTTTGACTGATTATCTTGATATAAAAAAGGAACTTAACTAAAAGAAAAGTTAAGTTCCTTTTTTCGTTTCTCTTATCGATCAATATATTGAACCCAGCCATGAGTATCTTCCATTTTTCCTAACTGGATTCCTGTTACCGTATCATAAAGACGTTGGCTTAACTCTCCAATTCCACCGCCATTAATTACCATCACTTCATCTCCACGTCTTAACTTTCCAACAGGAGAAATCACTGCTGCGGTTCCCGTTCCCCACACTTCTTCTAACTTACCATCTTGATAGGCTTGGTCGATTTCATCAATGGAAATCTTCTTCTCCACAACTTCATATCCCCACTCCTTACAAAGGGTGATAACAGAATCTCTTGTGATTCCTGGAAGAATACTTCCATTCAACTGAGGAGTTACAACTTTTCCGTCGATCTTAAAGAAAATATTCATAGAACCAACTTCTTCAATATATTTTCTTTCCACACCATCAAGCCAAAGAACTTGCTCATATTCTTCTTTATTGGCTTTTACTTGACCGATTAAACTTGCAGCATAGTTACCGCCTGTCTTTGCCTCTCCGATTCCTCCACGAACCGCTCTTACATAATCATCTTCAATCCAAATGGCAACGGGATCAAGACCATTTGCGTAATAAACACCGCTTGGAGATAAGATAATAATAAATAAATATGTTTTTGATGGTTTTACTCCAAGAAATTCATCTGTGGCCATGATAAATGGACGAATGTATAAAGAAGTCCCTGGATCTTTTGGAATCCAGTCTTTATCTACTTGTACAACCGCTTTCACCGCTTGAACGAAATCTTCTTCTGGTATCTGTGGAATACAAAGTCTTTCATTACTTCGATTGGCACGCTTTGCATTCATATCCGGACGGAATAATACATATTCTCCTTTTTCAGAATAATATGCTTTTAAACCTTCAAACATTGTTTGAGAATAATGGAATACCATAGCAGATGGATCCAAACAGATTTTTTGATATGGTACAATGCGTGGATCATGCCAGCCCTGTCCTTCGGTATAATTCATCATGAACATATGATCTGTAAAAATTTTGCCAAAAGGAAGTGGTTGTCCTGATTCCGGTTTCTTTTTAGGGTTTGTCGTCTTCTCAACTTTAATATTCAACATAATGCTTTCCTTCTCTCTTCTTTTTACTAATCACTTTCCGCTTTCTAAACCTTTGACCATTCCGATTCTTTCTCAATTTAGTGCGCTAACGGAAAGATTTGATAAATTTAGTTTTTATTATCGTACTTTTTCTTCTTAAAGTCAAGCATAAATTCTGAAAGAAATGAATTATTTCATCCTTTCATATTTCAAAAATGTATACTCTAAATCGAAATATGTCTGCTCATCACTGTCCGCTGTTATGCTCCATTCTGGCATAGCATCCAGATTTGGAAAATAAGTATCAGCCGTATAAGCATAGTCCACTTTTGTTACATGGGCAACATCACAATAAGGTAACATCATTTTATAAATGCTCTCTCCACCAATGACGAAAATATCTTCTGAAGGATATTTTTCTAATTCCTTCATCAATTCTTCTTGGCTATGAACGATAATCGCTCCTTTTTTTTCATATGTTTTATCTGTTGTCAACACAATATTGACACGATTGGCAAGGGGCATTTTATTTGGAAAACTTTCTAGTGTCTTTCTTCCCATCACAACAACTTTTCCTGTTGTCATCTGTCTAAAAAATTTCATATCATCTGGAATATGAACAAGCAATTTATTGTTAAGACCAATTGCCCAGTTCTTATCCACATTCACAATCAAATTCATCCTATTTCTCCTTTTCTCTTTTCCTCTTCTATTCCTGTCATCTATCCTATCCCATAAAGTCATCCTATATTCATAACCTGCTTTTTAAAGATAGATGAGCCTTACTTTTAAATTGCAATTGGAATATTTTTAATCTGTTCCCCTGCTTGATACTCTTCAATTTTAAAATCGTCTGTTGTAAAGGCATAAAAATCTTTTACTTCTGGATTCATAGAAAACTTAGGGGCAGGATAAGTCGGACGCTCAATCAACTCTTTAATAATTGGAATATGGCGATCATAGATATGAGCATCTGCGATCACATGAACCAATTGCCCTACTTTCATATCGCACACTTGAGCAAACATATGAAGTAATACGGCATACTGCACCACATTCCAATTGTTTGCCGCTAAAATATCTTGAGAGCGTTGATTTAAAATTCCATTTAGCACAAGTTTATCACTCTCTTTGTCTTTTGTTACATTAAACGTCATGCTATATGCACATGGATAGAGATTCATTTCATGTAAATCAGCAAATGTGTAAATATTTGTCATAATTCTTCGGCTGTATGGGTTATTTTTTAAATCATATAACACCCGATCCACTTGATCCATCATGCCCTCTTTGTACTGGTGTTTTACACCGAGCTGATAGCCATATGCCTTACCAATAGAGCCAGTTTCATCCGCCCAGCTATCCCAAATATGGCTTTTTAAATCTTTAATATTATTTGATTTTTTTTGCCAAATCCACAAAATCTCATCAATAGCAGATTTTATGTAAGTTTTTCTCAAGGTAAGTGCAGGAAATTCTTTGGATAAATCATAACGGTTTACAACTCCAAACTGCTTTATCGTATAGGCAGGCGTTCCATCCTCCCAGTGAGGACGCACCTTTTCCCCTTCTGTACTTGTACCATTTTCTAAAATATCTTTGCACATGTTAATAAATAATGTATCTGCGTAACTCATTTTCTCATTCCTTTCTTCACAAAAAAGGCTATTGCAAACCCTGTTCCAGTTCTCCTTTGTTCTGCAATAGCTCTTTTCGTTTCATTATATCAAATTTACTATCAGATATCCAGTCTTACTATTATCTTCAAAACGATGAATTTCATGAAAAAAAGTCACTGAATAACGCTTCGATTTCCGCTTTTCTCCTCTCATAAGCCTCCATATCAATTTGCCATGCTCCATTTTGAAAGCGGAGAACATACCCTTCTTTCACCCCTTCTGGCATTTCTTGCATAGAACACTGTCCCATGCTTCCATCTTCAAATTCTATCACCGCAATCTCCTGTTCAATCCGATCGATGACCACTTCTGTTCCTTCTGTCCAACTCATGCTTCTCTCCTTTTTATATTATCGCTATTCTTTTCTTCTCATCACTCTATCATTCCTAGATTGTCCAAAACTCGACTGGCCTCTAGGGCATTATCCCCTATGGCAATTCTCGTAACAGAAAATCCAAGCAAAATGTCCTCATCCGGAGTTTCATCCTCTTTTTGTAAAAATTCCAAAAACAATTGTTTCATCGCCTGCTCATACTGCGTATCCGGAAATAGGCGTTTACACTCCTGTTGTAAATAGGTTGTATCCACTTCTTGTCTTTCTTTCATTTCTTTTAATATTTCTTGCATCTGCACCACTTTTTCTTGTTCCCAAGCCACAAGAAACAAATCTTTGCATAACCCCCTTGTACAAAACGGCTGTTCCTTTACCAGTTCAAACATACTCTGAAACCGCTCCAAGTGCATACTGGATAAAAATAGATCTTTTTTTAATAGTTCACTTACACATATCTCTTGCCATTTCTTCATAGGAATCCCTCCTAACTTGCCGTAATGCTCCATCTATTCTTTTAGTATTATTATACCAAAAAAATTATAAAAACTAAATATTTTTTTGCAAATTTCCTCCTGTTCAAATTGCATATTTTATCGTATAATATGTATAAAAATACAACAAGCAATATAGAAAAAGAAAAGAGGAGAGAACTATGGCTCAATTATGGGGAGGACGTTTTACAAAAGAAACGAACCAACTTGTGTATAATTTTAATGCTTCGATTTCATTTGATCAGAAATTTTATCATCAAGATATTGAAGGAAGTATTGCCCATGTGACAATGCTAGCTAAAACAGGGATTCTAACAGAGGAAGAAAAAAGTCAAATCATTGATGGACTTATGGGAATTTTACAAGATGTAGAAAGCGGAACACTTCCAATCACATCTGAATATGAAGATATTCACAGCTTTGTAGAAGCCAACTTAATCAAAAGAATTGGAGATGTGGGAAAGAAACTCCATACCGGAAGAAGCCGAAACGATCAAGTAGCACTGGATATGAAACTCTATACCCGTGATGAAATTGTGGCACTCAAGGAACTAATTCTTGCATTGATGAACACACTACATCGGCTTATGAAAGAACATATTGACACCTATATGCCAGGATTTACTCACTTACAAAAAGCCCAACCAGTGACATTATCTCATCATATTGGTGCTTATATGGAAATGTTTCGACGGGATTATAGCCGTTTAACGGATATTTATGAACGCATGAATTATTGTCCACTTGGAGCCGGTGCTCTTGCAGGAACGACTTATCCGCTGGATCGAGAATTAACCGCAAAATTATTAAACTTTTACGGCCCTACATTAAATAGCATGGACTCGGTTTCTGATCGGGATTATTTGATTGAATTATTATCCGCTTGCTCCACGATTATGATTCATTTAAGCCGTTTTTCTGAGGAAATCATTATTTGGAACTCCAATGAATATCGCTTTATTGAACTGGATGATGCTTATAGCACAGGAAGTTCCATTATGCCACAAAAAAAGAACCCTGATATTGCTGAACTAGTTCGTGGTAAGACAGGAAGGGTTTATGGTGCTCTTATGAGCTTGCTCACTGTGATGAAAGGCATTCCTCTTGCTTATAACAAAGATATGCAAGAAGATAAAGAACTGACTTTTGATGCTATTGATACTGTAAAAGGATGTTTAGCACTCTTTACTGGCATGATTTCCACAATGAAAGTGAACAAAGAAGTTATGGCAAATAGTGCAAAAAATGGCTTTACCAATGCAACAGATGCTGCCGATTATCTTGTCAACCATGGGGTTCCATTTCGGGATGCTCATAGCATCGTAGGACAACTGGTTCTCTTTTGCATTGAAAAGGAAATTTCCCTTGATGACATGACATTAGAACAATATCAAACCATCTGTCCTGTCTTTCAAGAAGATATTTATGATGCCATCAGCATGAAAACTTGTGTTGAAAAGAGAAATACCATTGGTGCACCAGGGCAAGAAGCCATGAAACAAGTGATTGCCATCCACGAAGCCTATTTAAAAACTTTAAATGAAGGGTAATACTCGAACGAAAAAATAGCTTTGCAAAGACAAAAACTGTCAAATGCAAAGCTATTTTTAGTTCCATTCTTCCACTTTTTTTCCACTTACATGGTAGATCTTATAATCATGTACGCTTCCTTGTTCCATCAATTCTTTGGCTTTCTCAAAGTTTTCTGGCTTTACACGAATCGAAATACCACAAGAATTGGAAATCTCCCGTAACGTTGGCATGATCCTAATCTCCATTTGCTCACCTAAATACTGCTTGCTGGCAATGGCTCCATGAGTGGATACAAAGGTAAATAAATAATATTCCATTTTTATGTTCCTTCTTCTTTCTTCGTTTTCCCCCCATCCCAAAAAACAACTTCCATCAGTTTTAATAACAATCCCATGTAAACATGACGTTTGAAAAATCCTTTTTCTTTAGATCTTCTTGATTGATAAAAAAGTTTCCCACTCCGCAATCTCCCCAAAGCACCAAATCCCCCTCTTTTGCCATCTGACTATCCAACTGAAATAAAAGGGTATCAAGAAATTCCAAATCCTCTCTTCCTTCTCTTGGATCGATCTGAGTAAAAAATGGATAACCGCCCATCTTATGACCTGCTCCTAAATCCTCTTCGGTATCTGTATCATAGTGATCATATAAGAAAGATAGATCCACTTCTTCTTCTGGACAAACCTCTTTTAAATGTTCTTTGAGTTTTTTAATCATGCGATAATCCCCTCTTGAGATTCCTTCTTCTCCTTTTGTGAAGGTGAGAGCAAATTCCCCATGCACTGGATAAAAGTCATCCTCTGCCCATTCTTCTTCCACCATCATTTTTTGCAATACCATAGTTTCTGTTACACTTTCATCCACCATTTCAAAATATAAAACACAAAATTCCGTCTGCTTCATCAAATCATCTATATTCATACCAAGCAAATCATCCCAACGATTGATATAAAACTGCAAGATTCCTTTTTCTGGAAAATGGGCAAGTCCCATAAGATCGTGACAATTGATCTGGGCTAATAAACTGAGCTGTTTCCCCTTAGGACTAGTTGGCCAGCTTTGTTCTTTTGGAAGATACGGTATCCCTCCTACTTTGCTTTCAAAGATTGTAACTTTTCTTTTTTCCAGCTCCATCCTCACACAGGGAATTACTGTTTCTTTTCTAATCTGTTCATAAATGTGTTTTAATTGTTCTTTCGTACCCATTCTTACTACCACCTTCCCATGCCCTTATCTTTTCTTGTTTATATTGTGATTACCTTACTCGCATTTTGCATCGTTTCCACAATATCATACATATTGCTAATCGTTCCAACTTGTAATTGGTCAGCAATTCCAAAGTAGTTTAAACACGTTCCGCATACAATAATTGAAACATTTTTCTTTTCTAGCTCTTTTAAATGCTCAATACATTGCTCATCCTCCACCGTAAGTTTGACACCGGTGTTCATAAAGAGAATATTGGTTGGAAGTTTATCTGATTCTGTCAATGTATAGAGAAACATCTGGATCAAAGAGCGTCCTAGTGTGTGATCCCCTTCTCCAATATAATCTTTTCCAATGAATACGGTGTAGTCTTCTTTCTTTCCACTTTGTCCCACTTCTTCATGGGTTTCATATTCTTCCAATATTTTTTCACACGCCTCGCATCCCTTTGCAAAAGAAACATAAAAAGTCCCTTCTTTTTCTTTGACCTCCGTTCCAAATCCTTGACTTGTGGCCAGCTTTTTTAAGTTTTCCACAGCGATCTTATTATCCACTGTGACAATAAATTCTGATTTCCCACCATCGATCTCTTTTTTTGCCATAATAACAGGAATTGGACAAGCCTTTCCCATCGCATCAATCACTAACATTTTTTTCTCCTTTTCTTTTTTCATGTTTTACAACAAAACTTTCCTTTTTGTCTATTAAACTGGTAACCCGCTTTCTCCATAAAAATAAGATAAAATGGCTTCTAAAACACCACCTCCAATGCTTCTTGCTTTATCAGAAATAGTAAAACAATGCTCTTTTTCACATCTTGGATCAATATCTCCTGATTTCATCCCTTTTGTAACAACAACCCCTTCTTGTAGCATTCCACGAACAATCCCAGTTAACAGTGCATAAATTGGTTCTTCACCAGAATAGGCAACAATATCCCCTTTTTGTACGAAATCCCCAATCTGAGCAACGGGATGGAACACACCATCACAGGCAGAACGAATAATTCTTTCCACCGTATAGCCTCCAATATTTCCTGGAACACCTGTATTTGGAATGGCACTTCCTTGTGAAATGACTGAACCTAAATAATGTCCTCTTTTTGTTTCCACAACAAAATGGCAATCCTTTTTTGCTGTAAATCCTGGTCCTACACCGATCACGAGTTTTGCATCATCCATAGAAGTATTCAGATTTTTCTTTGCTAAAATAGCATCCACAACCACGTCTGGTTTCCAATCCTTTACAATTTGTGCTTCTGGATCCACAAGAACTGGAATATTGCCTTGTTTTAAAATCTTTTCCATTTCTTCTTGATCCTTAGCTCTTTTTGCTACCACACCTTCCACAGTAGCACTATCCTCATAAATAGCTCTTGAAAAAGCTACTGTTCTTCTTACCGCTGTTGGCACTTCTAAATCCGTCATAACAACCGTGAATCCGCTTTTTTTTAATCGAAATCCAATTCCTGTTGCTAAATCTCCCGCACCTTTAATGACTACTCTCATTTGTTTCCACCTTTCCCGTCCATATCAATCTTCAATCTATCTTGATATTTTCTTCTTTCTCTGCTTTTATTCTGTCCAAACTAGTCGTATATAAAATATTATGAAATCCTCTTTCTTCCATAATACTAGCGATAGATTGTGCCATCTTTACTCGCTCTTTTGTATCCACTTTTTGTATGATTGTCCAATACTCTGCTCCATTCACCCTTTTTTTTAACCCACGTTCATTTAAAAACAACTCTGCCATATCTTCTTTTGTGAGCAACTGATCTGATGATTTACCTAAAAGCTCACACACCCTTTCCGGTCGATGACATACTTCTTGAATCGGACAATTCAAAGCATCAATTCCCTGAATGGCAATAACTGTGGTTGTTTCCTCTGGGATCACTGGTTCTGTTTCATTGGGAGCTTTTGATGGCAGACCTTTTGACCCATCCGCTTCAATCAAAACCACCGGATATTCTTTTAACAATTGTCGTTGAAATTCTTTGCTAACACCTGTTAGCTTTTCTCCTTTGAATGGTAATGCTACCGTAATAATTCCAGAGGCTTGTTCAACAAGAGCAAAGGACTCCTCTTTTATGAGAATTCCATAATCTGGAGCTTTAATCTTTGTAGTTGTAAGGCTAAGTACCTTATCTTGTTGTTTTATAAACTCAAAAGCAAGGGCTTTTATAATCGTTGTCTTCCCTCCACCTCCAACGGCACAAATACAATGTCGCTGTTCTTTTAAAAGTCCCATCGCTTGCAAAAGCCCTTGCTGTTTTTCTCCTTTTATATCGAACACTATAACGTTCATTTTCTCACCTCTTTTCCTATTGTACTCGTCAAATACTTCGTATTTGATCTATTTTCTTTCATTATATCATTTTATACCTGTTTTCCAAGTTCTTTTCAAAAGGAACTCGCTTTTCTTCTTTCTTTATGAGAAAATTTATACAAGAATAAAATTTGCTAATAGGAGGTTATTGATCATGAGCAATATTCGCTTAACAACAATGACAAAAACATCTGGGTGTGCCGCAAAAATTGGCCCTTCCGTTTTACAAGGAATCCTCAGTTCTCTTCCAAAATTTCACGATCCCAATTTATTGGTTGGGTTTGATACCAGTGATGACGCTTGTGTCTATAAAGTGAGTGACGATATTGTCGCCATTCAAACAGTGGACTTCTTTCCTCCCATGGTAGATGATCCATATACCTTTGGACAGATTGCGGCTGCCAATGCTCTGAGTGATGTCTATGCTATGGGGGGCAATCCAGCAACTGCCATGAACTTGCTCTGCTTTCCATCCTGTACCGATCTTTTGGCCATGAAAGAAATCCTAGAAGGTGGGTATTCTAAAGTTATGGAGGCTGGTGCTGTTGTGGCTGGCGGTCATACCATCGCTGATCCCATCCCAAAATATGGGCTTTGCGTGACTGGATTTGCCCATCCATCAGAAATCCTAACAAATAGTGACGCAAAAGAGGGAGATGTCCTTGTCTTAACAAAACCAATTGGCGTTGGCATCATGAATACTGCTGGTAAAGCAGAACTGCTTTCAGAAAAACAATTAAAAGAAACTTCTTCTATTATGGCAACCTTAAACAAATATGCTAAAGAATGTACCAGCGGTTTAACGGTTCATGCTTGTACTGATGTAACAGGTTTTAGTTTAATGGGACATAGCTATGAAATGGCATCTGGAAGTAAGAAAACAATCGCTCTTCATACTTCTTCTATCCCAATGTATGAAGAGGCACTCTCCTTTGCTTCTATGGGTATTCTTCCAGAGGGAATGTATCATAATCAAGAGTATTTAGAAGGAAAATTCCGTAAAGTAACTGATATTCCTCAAAATCTTTTAGATGTCCTTATGGATCCCCAAACTTCTGGTGGTCTTCTCTTATCCATGCCAGAACAGGATGCAAAACACTATCTCTCTCGTATGGAAGAGTTCACCCCATTTGCCAAAATCATAGGAGATGTTCGAAAATGTGAGGATATGCCACTTCTTCTTATGTAGAAGAAAAAGTGACATTGAATCCTTTATGTTCCACTAAAATCCTTATAGGAATTATTGGAATTAATGGAAAAAATTTATAACAAAATATCACTTCTTTGTATTTTTTTGCAAACAATCACTTGTTAAATTTTTAATTATTAGTATAACAATTGCAATATTTAAAAAATGTGGTAAAGTATTACTTAGATAATTCTTGCATACAAAATACAATGTATTGCAATCATATATTTAAGGAGGAAACAACAATGAATAACATGACAGGATTCAGTACTATGATCAATAAACTGAAACAAAGTCCAAAAAGTATCGTATTCACAGAAGGTAGCGATCCTAGAATTTTAGAGGCTGCATCTCGTTTATTAGCTTCTAACTTTTTAACTCCTATCTTAGTTGGTAATAGAGAAGAAGTAGAAAAGGCAGCAGAAGAATATGGTTTCAACATTCGTGGTGGACAGATCATCGATCCAGAAAACTTTGATAGAATGGATGAAATGGTAGATCTTTACTGCGAACTTCGCAAAAGCAAAGGTGTAACTCCTGAAGAAGCTCGCAAAGTATTAAGCAAAGGAAACAACTTCGGTACTATGCTTGTAAAAATGGGTATTGCTGATGCTTTACTCGGTGGTGCGACTTACTCAACAGCGGATACTGTTCGTCCTGCTCTTCAGTTAATTAAAACAAAACCAGGATACAGCATCGTTTCTTCTTGCTTTATCTTAGTTCGTCCATCCGCTACTGGTGACAACGAAGTATTAGCAATGGGTGACTGTGCAATCAACATCAAACCATCCGAAGACGAACTTGTTGAAATTGCACACGCAACAGCAGAATGTGGTAAACTCTTCGGTATCGATCCTAAAGTTGCTTTCTTAAGCTACTCAACACTTGGTTCTGGAAAAGGAGAAGATGTTGATAAAATGCGTAATGCTGCTACAAAAGCAAAAGCTGCTTATCCAGAACTCCCTATTGAAGGTGAAATCCAATTCGACGCGGCAGTTTCTCCACGTGTGGCTAAAACAAAATGCCCAGGTAACCCAGTTGCTGGACATGCTAACGTATTTGTCTTCCCTGACATCAATGCTGGAAATATTGGCTATAAAATCGCACAACGTCTTGGTAACTTCGAAGCATATGGTCCTATCCTTTTAGGTTTAAACGCTCCAATCAACGACTTATCTCGTGGATGTAATGCAGAAGAAGTTTACTCTATGGCTATTATTACTGCTGCTTTAGTTGAAGATTAATTCTTTCATGCAACTGTTATAAAAGCATAAAAGGATGAGAAACACGCTTTTTGAGTTTCTCATCCTTCTTTTCCCTTTCTAATCTATCCCTTTTCTCATACTTTTAGTTTTATTGATAAAAATTATCATTTTATTTTAAAATTTTATCATAACTCTTTTTCAATTCGCATATAAATAGTATCAGTCCCATTCTATAAAAAATTGGATATTAAAAATGGAATTTGTCGACATATTTATACCCTTCTCGGGTATTGTTTCACTATTTGATTATTAGTATAATCAAACTACTACTATTACAATTTTTCCTAAATATGTATTCTTTTTGTTTTGCGGAGTTACAATCGTTTCTTTTCTTTATTCATATAGCGTGTTTCTCATGGCTTATACAAAATAATATTTATTTTTTTAAAAGTGTATTTTTTTCTAGTTGCATGGCATCTGTCATCAACGGAGCGTTTTAAGGAGTATTATGGGTATTTATATTTTTTTCACAGCATCTTTTTTTTTGCTAGCATATTATTTTTTCAGAAAGGAACGAATGAATCATTGTGATTCTATCAATCAATGCAAGAAACTATCCTCTTTGAATCAACAACTGGCAGAACAAAACCAATCACTTCGGGAACAAAATCAACAATTGATAACCGAAACACATAATATGCGATTTCTAGCACAGCACGATTCTCTAAGTGGACTTTATAATCGTGGTTCTGCTCAAGCAATTATCGAAGAACGTCTTTTACTCTTACAAGAAGTTTCCAATCAAAAATATGCTCTCCTTCTTATTGATCTTGACCACTTCAAGTCCATCAACGATACTTTAGGACATAATATCGGCGACTGTGCCATTCGAGAACTTGGAAGGGTTTTAAAGAACTTCACTCGTTCTAGTGATATATCCGCTCGCATTGGCGGTGATGAATTTTGTCTTTGGCTTGGTAACCTTCCAAGTGCATCCACCGCTTCTTCTATCGCTGAACGTCTTGTGAACGCTGTCCAAGAAATACAACTTCATAATCTTCATTTGACCATTAGCGTTGGTATCGCCATCGCAGAAGAGGGCGATACATATGAAACTCTAGTGGAGCGAGCCGATCAAGCTCTTTATCACGTGAAATCAAATGGACGCAATTCCTTTCATGCACTATAATTGATAGGAACGCAACAAATCACATCGTTATATGTATACTCCAGACCACTTATGATTTTGTCTGGAGTTTTTTTAGTGCTTGAATTACCGCATCTACATCCTCTTTTTCTGTTCCATATCCAATAGAAAAGCGTACCGTTCCTCTTGGAAAACTTCCAAGCACCTTGTGAGCGTTTGGTGCACAGTGCATTCCCACTCGAGTCATAATGCCATATTCCTGATCGAGAACAAAAGAAAGCTCTGCTTCATCCATGAAATCACATTGAATGGATACTACGGCTGAACGATTTTCTATGCCATCTTTTCCAATGATACGAACTCCTTTTATTGTGCCAAGTCCTTCTAACAGTTGTTTTAACAATCTCATCTCTTTTTCTTGAATCGTAGAAAGTCCAATTTCTTTTAAATAGGCTAAACTGGCATGAAGTCCAAAAATCCCTGGAAGATTTAACGTTCCCGGTTCAAATTTATCTGGTAAAAAATCTGGTGTTTCTTCTGAATCCGATAGACTGCCTGTCCCTCCCGTAATAAGAGGTTCCATCTTATTTGCCACTTCATCCTTTACAAGAAATCCACCGATTCCCTGTGGTCCTAACAATCCCTTATGTCCAGTAAACGCTAACACATCAATTCCCATCTTTGTCATAGAAATGGGAAACACCCCTGCTGTCTGTGCAGAATCCACAATAAAAATCAACCCATGCTCCTTACAAAACTGTCCAACTTTTTCTAATGGCATATGAGTTCCACACACATTGGATGCGGATGTCATAACAACCGCTTTTGTATTTTTTTTAACAAATGATTCCATTGTATCCACCATGAGCTCACCGTCTTTTTCACATGAAATTCTTGAAAATGTCACCCCTTGTTTTTCTAGCTGAATAAGTGGACGCATCACTGCATTATGTTCCATGGAACTGACAAGGACATGATCCCCGCTCTTTAATAAGCCTTTTAGTATAAAATTTAAAGCATAGGTAATATTCTCTGTGAATATAACATTTTCACATTTGGGAAAGTCAAAAAGTTCACACAGTTGTTTTCTTGTTTCATACACAATACTGGCTGTGTTATAGGCACTCTCATATCCTCCCCGATTCACATTCACTCCAATATTCGTCATATAATCCACAACTGCTTTTTTCACACATTCTGGCTTTGGAAAAGAAGTTGCAGCATGATCCAGATAGATTTTTTTCATTTTTATTTACCTCTTGTTATGTTTCATCTATGTTTTTATATTAATAGGCAATGACTAGCATACTTTCTTGCCTTTTTATAGATCATAACACTTTATGGGTAAATTTTCTACCACTTCCACTGAAAATCATTAAGACTTCCATTAGCCTTCCAAATAAGCCCTCATATTCTTTAATGCTGTTTTTTCCAGCCGACTCACTTGAGCTTGAGAAATGCTAATTTCATTAGCAACTTCCGTCTGTGTCCTTCCCTCAAAGAACCGTAACCGTATAATTTCATTTTCTCGCATGGATAATCTCTTCATTGCCTCTTTAAGCGCTAGGTCTTCCACCCAATTTTCTTCCCCACTTTTTTTGTCCCTAACCTGATCCATCAAGTATAAAGTATCGCCACCTTCTTGATAAACAGGTTCATAAAGTGACATAGGGCCTGCAATGGCATCAAGGGCATGAACCACTTCTTCCTTTTTTAATCCAATGCGCTGAGCAACCTCTTCCATTGACGGCTCTCTATTCATTTCTTTTGTGAGCATTTCTTTTGCGTAAATGGCCTTATAAGCAATATCTCGCAAGGAACGGCTAACACGAATACTATTATTATCTCTTAAATATCGTCTTACCTCACCAATGATCATTGGGCAAGCATACGTTGAAAACTGTACATCCAGTTCATCGTTAAAGTTGTCGATTGCTTTCATCAACCCAATACATCCTACCTGAAACAGATCATCGGAATTTTCATTGCTATTTGAGAACCTTTGAATAATGCTTAGAACAAGGCGAAGATTTCCTTTGATATAAAGCTCCCTCGCTTCTTTATCTCCTTGCTTGATCCGTCTCATTAATTCCTTTTTCTCTTCATTTTTTAAAAGAGGAAGTTTTGTTGTATTTACACCGCATATTTCTACTTTATTCAGAGCCATGATGTATTTCTCCTTCTGTATTGGTAGTCTACTGTAAGCATTTACCTTTTCAGAACAAACTATACATGGCTTATTTTGGAAGAAAGGTTGACAATCCTTTCCCTTAATAATATGCTATATATTAGAAAAAATATGGACTATTATGTAACAATTCATATTTTATATTTACAAGAAAGGAAATATGTAACTATGGAAACATCGAAAGATCAAAAAATGAGTACGATGCCTATTCCACAATTGATGATAAACCTTGCGATTCCCTCAGTGATTGCACAAATCATTAATGTGCTATATAACATCGTCGATCGTATTTATATCGGTCATATGGCCGATGTAGGTGATATTGCCTTGACTGGTGTAGGTGTCACATTCCCTATTATTATGCTGATTTCAGCATTCAGCTATTTTGTTGGTTCTGGAGGAGCTCCGCTTGCCTCCATTCAACTTGGAAAACAAAATAAAGAAAAAGCAGAACAAATTTTAAGCAATGGAACTATGCTCCTGATTTGTTTCTCTATTATTTTAACTATCTTTTTCTTTATTTTTAAAACTCCTTTGCTCTATTCTTTTGGAGCAAGTGACCAGACCATTGGGTATGCCAATGACTATTTGAACATCTACTTAATTGGTACTATTTTTGTACAATTAGCTTTGGGTCTAAATCCTTTTATCAGTTCTCAAGGTCAGGCAAAAACTGCTATGCTCTCCGTATTAATTGGGGCAGTGACAAATATCGTTCTTGACCCAATTTTTATTTTTGTCTTTGGTATGGGTGTAAAGGGAGCAGCTCTTGCAACCATTCTATCCCAAGCATTAAGTGCTCTTTGGGTTATTCGCTTTTTAACCTCTAACAAATCTGTGATTCGGATTAAAAAATCCTATATGAAACCACAACTCCCTATCTTAATGAGCATAGGGGCACTTGGTATTTCTCCTTTTATCATGCAGAGTACAGAGAGTTTAATCAACATTGTTTTAAACCGTAGTTTACAGATCTATGGTGGGGATTTATATGTTGGTTCTATGACGATTATTCAAAGCGTTATGCAGTTAATTGTCGTTCCTATTCAAGGATTTACTCAAGGTGTTCAGCCAATTATTAGCTATAACTTTGGAGCTGGCAAATTTGATCGTGTAAAAACAACGTTTAAGTATACTTTAATCATCACCTTTACACTGACAACCATATGCTGTATTCTCACAACTCAATTTCCAGAAGTGTTTGCAAGTCTGTTTACAAACAAGAAAGAACTGTTAGACATTGTTGTAAAAGTAATGCCAATTTTCATGTCTGGTATTTTCATGTTTGGCTTACAAATGGGATGTCAGACTGCATTTATGGGACTTGGTCAAGCGAAAATCTCTCTTTTCCTTGCACTTTTACGTAAAGTTATTCTACTCGTTCCCCTTGCCATCGTATTGCCATTAATTTTTGGAACAGTGACTTCTATTTATTATTCTGAACCAATTTCTGATATTATATCAGCTCTCACCGCTTGCTTAATCTTTCTTTTTACTCGTAAAAAAATATTAAGCCCAGAAGCACTTCAGAAAATAAAATAAGGAGGATTCTTATGAATTATCGCATTCGTATGGTCACTATGAAAGATTTAGAGGCGGTTACTGAAGTAGAACAGATTTGCTTTCCAAAAGAGGAAGCTAGCACAAAAGAGAGCTTTCAACAAAGGATTCTTACATTTCCAGATAGCTTCTTTGTTGCAGAAACACTAAAAGGACAGATCATTGGCTTTATTAATGGCTGTGTCACCGATCAGCCAATTCTTTTGGATGAATTATATCATGATGCCTCCTTACATCAACCAAAAGGCGACTACCAAACAGTATTTGGACTGGATGTCATTCCAGAGTTTCGAAAGCAAGGTGTTGCCTACTGCTTGATGAATTATATGATCGCCAATGCAAAGCATCGTGGAAAGAAAGGAATCATTCTAACTTGTAAGGATCATTTAATCGCTTATTATGAATCCTTTGGTTATGTGCATCAAGGGGTTTCTGCCTCCACCCATGGCGGTGCAACTTGGAATGATATGCTATTGACATTTCATTAGAAAACAGGAGATAAAAAAAGGATTTCAGGCGGAATATTAATATTCCACCCGAAATCCTTTTTCTTGTTCTTTTATGGGTTTTTCTTCTTTTGTTATCCCTTCTACCCTTACAAAAAAATTACTCTCTTTGATAGCAGAAAAAAATAATTCTAGCTTTTGTAATTCTCCTTGCACCTCCAATTCAACATCTCCATTATCCAAGTTCCTCACCCATCCTGTTACCCCCATCTCTTGTGCATACATAACAGTTCGGTAGCGAAACCCAACACCTTGCACACGACCAGTAACTCTTGCATAATATCGTTTCATTGGCATCTTCCTTTCTTATGTCCTTCATTATACTCTCTTTTCTTTCGTTCCTCAACGTGCTATTAATCCATTTTTACAATTTCTCTTTTCAAACGACGAATGATCTTCTTTTCTAGTCTTGAAATATAGGATTGAGAAATTCCTAATAAATCTGCCACTTCTTTTTGTGTTTTCTCCTCTCCATCTCTTGTATTCAAACCAAACCGCAATTCTATAATCAGCTTCTCCCGATCGGTTAAAATTTCCATAGCCGTTCTCAATAACTTCCTATCCACTTCATCTTCAATATCTCGATATATAATATCTTCATCTGTTCCTAAAATATCCGATAACAGCAACTCATTTCCATCCCAGTCCACATTTAACGGTTCATCGATGGATACTTCCAATCGTGTCTTGTTATTTCTTCTTAAATACATTAAAATCTCATTTTCAATACAGCGAGAAGCATAGGTAGCTAATTTAATATTTTTATTCGGATTAAAGGTGTTAATCGCTTTAATAAGTCCAATAGTTCCAATGGAAATCAAATCTTCCACACCAATTCCTGTATTGTCAAATTTCTTTGCTATGTACACAACCAAACGTAGATTTCTTTCAATTAAAAGTGCCTTTACAGACACATCATTTTGTTCTAAACGGCTTAACGCTTCTGCCTCCTCTTCCGCCTCTAAGGGAGGGGGTAAAATCTCTGAACCACCAATATAATGAATTTCATTCCTTTTTGAAAATAGCACTCCTTTCATGCTCTCTACCATCTTAAACTTCAACTCATTCACTCCAGCACAATTTAAAACCATCTTTCTTTCCTCCTATTTTTCCACTTACTTCTAACAGATTACACGTTCACTCTTTCCATAAATCGGTGTGCAAAAGCAAAAAATATTCTTTTGTTGGAGATAATCTCTGGTTTGTTATGGCTACAAAGACATTGCCTTTTTCCATCTCTCCATTTTTTGCTACAATCACCCGATCACAACACACTGCTGGCAACTTCCCTTCTTTTTTTCCAACAGAGGAAAAGGGAATCCAATACAACTCTTCTGGCACTTTCTTTTCTTCCTCTCTTTCTCCTCTTCCTTCAAAGTATGCTAAGAGCCATTCTGCTGTTTCTTTTTTTAGCCCTTTATACAAACTATCCAGTTCTCCCACTAATACTGCCCTGCCTGTTCTCGGTTCTCTCAGTCGATTGCCCGTATCCAAAAGTCCAATTGTGTGTACAACTCCACCCTCTAACAGGAGGGTAACAGGATAAAGAAACTGTTGTTCTTCTTTTGCCATCTTTCCAATTCCAAATAAGACAAGTAGCAAAAAGAATACTCCTATACTGATAAAGAGAAAACTCTTTAAGTATAGATTTCGAATGGATGTTGTTCGCATGAGCAACAAAAGAAAATAGCCTCCTTTTGTTTCTTGAAAAAACCATAGGATTGCCCCACCAAACCCATAGGCGATTAAATAAAGACAAAGAAGGCGTTTTATAAATCCCTTTATCCCACAAAATCCATAGGCAACCATTACCATAATTCCGCTGATCAAAAGAGAGCTAAAAGCCTGTGCCATCCCATTTTGATAGGGTTTTAAGACAAAGACAAGACAGGCTAACACTCCACCTAGAATGCTGGCTAGCACTCGGTTTTTTACTGTCCCTCGATATCCAAATATAGCAGAAAGCAATGTGAGTACAAGAAAGTCCATAAGTCCATTGATGAAAAAAAGTACATCAAGATAGACGGTCATCCCTGTTCCTCCTTCTTTTTGACATGGACTTATTATACGAAGTATTCCAAAAAATTCCTGTCAAAACATGACATTGAAATCATCTATATTCCCCAAAAAATCTTCTTTCTTTTTCAAATTCGTTCAAAATCTTATCTATTTCTGATTCATATGACGAAATCCCTTAAAACAATGGACATCCATTATTTTGGTATAAAACAATAATTGACTGTTATACAAAAATCCAGTAGAATATATAGTTAAGGCTATAAGCAGAAAAATACATTTTCACATATTGGAGGAATTATATGAAAACAAATATTGTAAAACCTAAAACACTCTCCGGTTTTATGGAACTGCTCCCAAAGGAACAGCTTATTTTTGATCGCATTCGTGACACCTTATCCACCGTCTATCGCCAATATGGATTTTTACCTTTGGATACTCCTATTCTTGAGCATTCTGAAATCTTGCTTGCAAAAGCTGGCGGAGAAACGGAAAAACAGATCTATCGTTTTTCCAAAGGGGATACCGACCTCACCATGCGTTTTGATTTAACGGTTCCTCTTGCAAAATATGTTGCCAAAAATTACAGTGCTTTAACATTTCCATTTCGTAGATATCAGATCGGAAAAGTCTATCGTGGAGAACGTGCACAAAAAGGACGTTTTAGAGAATTTTATCAATCTGACATTGACATTATTGGCGATGGCAGTCTTGCCCTTATGAACGATGCGGAAATTCCTAGTATCATTTATGATATTTTTAATCGCTTAGGGCTTTGCGATTTCACCATTCGTATCAATAACCGAAAAGTTCTAACTGGTTTCTTCTCCATGCTCGGACTCAATGATAAAGCAGAAGAAATTATGAGAATTGTTGATAAATTAGAAAAAATTGGACAAGACGCTGTGGCTACGGAATTACAAAAATTAGAAATTTCGAAAGAAAACTGTGATAAAATTTTGCGTTTCATCAGCTTCCAAGGAACAAACGAAGAAACAATTGCATTTTTAAACAGTTTAAAAGAAGGAAATGAGATGTTTGAGCTTGGCGTTTCAGAACTTTCTTTTGTAACAACAGCGATTAAGACATATGGTATTCCAGAAGAAAATTGCCAAATTGATTTAACCATCGCAAGAGGACTTGACTACTATACAGGAACCGTATATGAAACACGTTTCAATAAACATCCTGAAATCGGAAGTATTTGTTCTGGTGGACGCTATGACAATTTAGCAGGATTTTATACCGATAAAGAACTTCCAGGCGTTGGTATTTCTATCGGTCTTACACGTCTTTTCTATATTTTAAATGAAAGAGAATATTTAAGAAAAGATGCTCTTGCACCTGCTGATGTATTAGTGATTCCTATGACTGACGATGTTGCTCCTTCCATTCTCATTTCCAATAAACTAAGAAAAGAAGAGATCAACTCACAGATTTATTTTGAGAAAAAGAAATTTAAAGCTAGAATCGGCTATGCGGATAAATTATCCATTCCATTTGTTATCTTTTTAGGAGAAGATGAACTGGCACAAGAAAGAGTTTCTCTAAAAAATATGATCACTGGTGAACAACAAGTCATCACTCTTGATGAAGCCATCGCTATCATTAAAAACTCTTTATCTGAAAAAGAAAATAGAACTTTAATTGATACAGAAATGACAAATCGTTAATTGTATAATACTTTTTAAATATGCTACACAAAAAGAGATAGGAAACATATTTCCTATCTCTTTTTTATAATACTATGTTGAACTATCATGTTATGATGATAAAAAACTATCTTCTTTTTTTCAAAAACTCAGGAATAATAATATTTCCACTGTTTACATTGGATGGTTGCGTAGGCTGTGGTTCTCCCATCTGCTGTCCAAACTGCATCCCATTACCTCTTTGTGGAATATTTTGCACATTTTGACGAGGTGGAATATTCATTCCTGCATTATGAAGAGCCTGTCCTGAATAGGTCGGTTGAACCGCTGGTTCTTGCTGTACAGGTTGTTGCTGAAATTGTCCTTGATCTCCTGCCATTTGAGGAGCTTGTTGTGGTTGAACTTGTGGCTGTGTTGGAATGGTTCTTTTTCCACTTCCATCACTTAATCCTGTTGCAATAATTGTGATACCCACTTCATCGGCAGATACATTGCTTCCATCCACAGTACCAAAGATAATGTTCACATTATCTCCTGCAATTTCAGATAAGTAATTAACAGCTTCCGCTGTTTCCACAATACCAATATCACCTGAGAAGTTGACAATGATATCACTAGCCCCTGATACATTAGTTTCAAGAAGTGGACTTTCCACTGCCTTCTTAATGGCATCAACCGCTTTATTTTCTCCTGAGCCTGTACCAATACCAATATGAGCAATTCCTTTATCACGCATAACCGTTTGAATATCAGCAAAGTCCAAGTTAATAAGACCTGGTTTATAAATCAAGTCTGTAATACCTTGTACACCTTGCTGAAGCACTTCATCCGCTTTTTTAAGAGCATCTGGAATCGTTGTTCTTTTATCACAAATTTGAAGAAGTTTATCATTTGGAATGATGATCAAAGTATCCACATTTTCTTTTAACTTCTCAATACCAGATTTGGCGTTGTTCATACGAGGTTTTCCTTCAAAGGAAAATGGTTTTGTGACAACGCCAACCGTTAAGATACCCAATTTTTTTGCCATTTCTGCAACAAGAGGAGCTGCACCTGTTCCTGTGCCACCTCCCATTCCGCAGGTAACAAAAATCATATCCGCATCTTTGATCAATTCCGTCAGTTCTTCTCTATTTTCTTCCACTGCACTGGCACCGATCTCTGGTTTTGCACCTGCACCAAGACCTTTTGTTAACTTCTCTCCGATTTGAATTTTTGTTGGAGCTTTACAAAGTGCCAATGCCTGTTTATCGGTATTGATACCTATTAAATCTACCCCTTCTATATTCTCATCGATCATTCGATTTACCGCATTATTTCCTGCACCGCCCACGCCAATAACTAAAATTTTAGCTGGCATGTTCTCTCCGCTAGACTTTATTTCAAGCAAAGTTCTTCCTCCTTTTTCTCCCTATTTTTGCATTTTATATATTCAAAAAATATGGAATTATTCTATACGCACACTCTCATATTATAATATAGTTTTTTTGAAAAATAATCAAGTGCCATGACTGACTTTTTTACTTTTTTCAAGTTTGAGCTGAATTTTTATTCTGTTTTTTACTGGATTTCTTCACTTTTTCTGGTATAAACGTAACAATCTTACTGTCTGATCCAAATTCTTCCATATGAAGTGTTCCTTTCATACCTTCGGCTTTTTCAAGAATCCCTGGTAGGTTCATCATTTTTTCTTCTAAATGATTTTCCTTTCCAATCTGAATCACAATATCGTCCTTATAGAGAATGAGATCGCCTGCAATCCCAAAGCGAACCCTATCAATTTGTAATTCATTTTCTTGAATTAACTGTGTCACTCTTAAAATTTGCTCAAACTTCTCTTTATCTTCAATCGGTAGTTTTTCATGCAGGATAAAGCGATTAAAAGAAAGCCCCTCCACACATGGGACATCTTCGAATCTCTCATCATCGCTTTCTAACACATATCCATCCCTATCAAAATAAATATATTTTCCCATATCTTCCACACAGCCTGCAATTGCCATTTCATATACATCAATGGCAACTTGACGTCGGTTCACATAGGTAACGGTAATTTTATCAATAAAGGGAACCCCCTCTATGGGACGTAAACGGTTCATAACATACATGACTAAACTATTTTCCAAATAGGAATTTTTAATCACCATTTCTTTGATTTCTTTTTTTGTATAGCGAGTATTCCCTTCTATTGTGATTTTTTCCACTTTAAATTCAGTCAACAGCACATAAATGCCTGCCACTATAAGAAGTAACAATACAAATAAGATCCATTTCCATTTTGAACTCGATTTTTTCTTATTCGGTTTATTCGTTTTTTTCACATGATCACCTTATTACTTTTTTATTCTTATGTGACGTGATATTCCAAGTACCATTCCCATCTCTGCCATTAAAAATACAAGAGAAGTACCCCCATAGCTAATGAACGGCAATGGAATCCCCGTAGGAGGAATGGTATTGGTTACAACAGCTATATTAATAAAAACTTGGATACCAACCTGAGCCATAACTCCTGTGCAGATTAAAGCACTATATAAGTCTGGAGCGTTATTAGCAATATACATAATACGCCATAATAACATCATAAACATAGCGATAATACAAATCGCACCAAAAAGCCCTAATTCTTCACAAACAATGGAAAATATCATATCGTTGTGGGACTCTGGAATAAATCCCATCTTTTGCATACTCTGTCCAAGCCCTTTTCCAAAAATCCCACCAGAACCGATGGCATAAAGAGCCTGCATGGTTTGCATTCCTTTTACATGGTTCGCTGGATCAAGCCAAATCTCAATACGCTCCATACGGTATCCAGCGGATAGTAACACAATCCCTCCAAGCACAGCTCCTGC
The DNA here is from genome assembly GCA_949284175.1 of uncultured Eubacteriales bacterium. Taxonomy (GTDB): domain Bacteria; phylum Bacillota; class Clostridia; order Lachnospirales; family Lachnospiraceae; genus Scybalomonas. Next base: position 61,352 of record CASDVE010000009.1, on the reverse strand, counting down.
TCCTATCATAACAATGAATGGCAAATATTTAGGACTTGTCACAAAGAGCATAATAATCGTAATTCCAAGAATAACCAAAGAGGTACTCAAGTTCTCCGCTCCAATTAACACGAATAAAGGAATGGCAAATGCTCCAACTTTAATCAGTCCCCGTAACGTTCGCACCTGTTTTACCGTAAGTGTTAAAATATGGGCTAAAAACAAAATAAGTGCCACTTTTGAAAACTCGGAAGGCTGAAACTGAATCGGTCCAAGGACAATCCAACGTTTTGCACCATGACTGGAGTTTGGAAGAAGCAATACAAGAATTTGCAAAAAAATTGCAAATACATATACCAAAACTGTAAATTTCATATAGAATTTATAGTGAAACGTGGATACGATCATCATACCAAACAGCCCAATCACCGCCCACATTCCTTGGCGTTTTAAATAATACGCAGGATCTCCCAAATTAATATTCGCCCGATAAGAACTACTGCTATAAATCATAATCAGACCAAAGCATACAAGAAAAATGACAATAAATAGCATTGGAAAATCAAAATATTGACCTTTTACAAATAGCTGAAACTGTTTTCTTGGCTTTCTTTTTCTTCGTTTTTGTACAGGAGTTTTTGTACTCATTCCTTTCACTCCTTCAGATTTTTTACATATTTTTTAAACATCTGACCACGCTCTTCATAATTTTTAAACATTCCCCAACTAGCACAAGCAGGTGATAGCAAGACAGCATCTCCATCCTTCGCTTTTTTAGCACAATACTCCACTGCTTCCAGAAGATCTTTTGCAAAAATAATATTATAAAATCCATAGCGTTTTGCGGTATCAGCAATCTGCTTAGCCGTCTGTCCAAGTAAAATCAATTCTTTTACCTTTCCATCAAATGCTTTGATCCAATCATCAAATAAAACACCTTTATCATATCCCCCACCGATTAAATAGGTTGGGCGATTCATGGCTTGAATCCCTTTAATCGCAGCATCTGGATTCGTTCCCTTTGAATCATTATAGTAAGCAACTCCATCAATGGTATCCACATATTCAATTCGGTGTTCCACCGCTTGAAATTCTTTTACGGATGAAGTCACAGAGGATAGTGGAACTCCAAACCAAACAGCCATACCCACGCCAGCCATAACATTTTCTATATTATGAATGCCAAGGAGTTTTAATTCATCCACTTTGCATACTTTTTGTTGTATTCCATCTTTTTTTATGTAAATCGTATCTTCTTTTAAAAATACACCTTCTTCCAATTCCTTTGTATGACTAAAGAAAATCGGTGTTGCTGGAATTTTTGTCGCCATTTCTCTTGTAATTGGATCATCATAATTTAAAATACAAAATTGTTGTTTTGTTTGATTTTTTGTTATGCTCATCTTCACATCGGCATAAATCTCCATGGTCTTATGACGATTTAAATGATCCGGTGTCACATTGAGCACAGCACTCACATTCGGTTGAAACTCTTTAATGGTTTCCAATTGAAAACTGCTAATTTCTGCTACAATTACGCTGTCATCCTTAGTGTCTTCCACAACACTAGTATAAGGAGTGCCGATATTCCCCACAACGAACACGCTCTCATAATAGTCCTTCATAATTTTGCCAACCAAAGCAGTTGTTGTGGTCTTTCCATTGGTTCCTGTAATCGCAAGCACATTTCCCTTTCCTGCTTGCCACGCCAATTCAATCTCACTCCAAATCGGAATCCCCTGTTCTTTTACAAGCTCTGTAAACGGTGCATCACAAGGGATTCCAGGACTAATAATCATCGCTTTTACTCCTTGTAACTGTTCTTTCTTAAGTGAGCCAAAAACCAGCGATATATGACTTGTATCCTCAAATTGACCAAGAATTTTGCCAGAATCAAGCGATTCATTTCCGTCATATAAAATAACATCTGCTCCTTTATGAAGTAATAACTTGGTTGCTCCAATGCCACTCAATCCCGTTCCGGCAACGAGAAATTTCTTTTCTGCAAATTCCATGGTTTTTTCCTCCTTATAATCCAAGTAGCCCAATAAGACATAAGATAGCCGTAGCAATTGAAAATAATGCTACTACTTTTGTTTCTGGCCACCCACTAAGTTCAAAATGATGGTGTATTGGTGCCATTTTAAAGACACGTTTTCCTGTTGTATGATAAGAAATTACCTGTATTATAACAGATAATACTTCAATCAAATAGATAAAAGCAACAATTGCTAAAAAAAGGGGCATTTTTAACATATAAGCAGTGGAAACTACAAACCCTCCAAGGGCAAGAGAACCGGTATCTCCCATAAACACTTTAGCAGGATAGACATTATAGACGAGAAAACCTAAAATGCTTCCCACCGCTGAACAGGTGATAGGTTCAATACCAGATTCTGTTCCAATGGCCACAACAGTAAAAAACACTGCAATGAGTACAGTGACACTTGATGCCAATCCATCAAGCCCATCGGTAAAGTTCGCTCCATTCACTGTGCCGAGCACAATAAAAAATAAAATAGGAATGAATAAAGAACCCGTTTCCAACAGCTTCCCTCCAGAAAATGGAATCAAAATCGCTGTTCCAATCTCTGTGTTGTGACTCAAATAATATGCAAAGATGGATGTAACAACGATCTGTCCTAACATCTTTTGCCACGCTCTAAGCCCCAAAGAGCGTTTCATCACAACTTTAATGTAATCATCCAAAAATCCAATTAAACCAAATCCAAGTGTTACAAATAAAATGGGTCTTATGTCTTTATAATCTCGGATATAAAAAAGGGATGTGATCACAATACCTGTCATAATAATCAGCCCACCCATCGTTGGCGTTCCTGATTTTTTTAGATGTGATTCAGGACCATCATCCCGAACAAACTGTCCAAACTTTAATTTTTTTAAAAAAGGTATCACAACAGGTCCAAGCACAACATTGATCATAAATGCTGTAAGAACCGGCAATAGTATCTCATATTTCATCATCCTGCCCATCCTTATCCTATCATTTTCCTCCATACTATCACCAATTCTCTTATCTTTACCCTCTATGGATCATTCTGAAGTTGAACTTTCTTCGGAGGCGATATACTCTTGTTTGATTCCAAGATATGGAAGAATGTTTTCAAATATCTCTTTGACAACGGGAGCCGCAATGGTTCCACCATAATACGTACCAACTGGTTCATCAATCATAATTAACGCAATGACTTTTGGATCATTTGCTGGAGCAAATCCTAAAAAACTAGAGATATACTTGCCACTTCTTCTTGGAAGTTTTTCACTGGTGGCTGTCTTTCCTCCTAGGCGAAATCCTTCAATCTTTGCATTTTTTCCAGAACCTTCAAAAACAACAGCTTCTAATAGTTCTTTCATCAAATCCGACGTTTCTTTGCGAATGACATTTTCTTTTGTAGGATAAGAAAGTGTTTCTACAAGCTGACCTTCTTTTGTCTGAACCTCCACTCCAAAATGGGGCGTTATAAGAGTTCCACCATTGATGACTGCACTAGCTGCCCGCAATAGTTCTAATGGTGTAATCTGAAAGGACTGCCCAAAAGACATGGTAGCAAGCTCCACAGCTTTAATATTTTCTAGTTTGTGCATAATGGACTTCGCCTCTCCAGGTACATCAATTCCAGTCTTTTCAAATAACCCTAGTTTTTGATAGTTTTTATACATTGCCTCTTTCCCAACACGAGCTCCAACATCCATAAAAACAGGGTTACACGAATTCATAATCCCTTGTTTAAATGTTTCTTGTCCATGACCGCCTGCCTTATGACAGCGAATTTTTCGATCCTCTACAATACGAAATCCTGGACAAGAAAAGGTATCTGTTACTTTTACCACATTTTCCTCCAGCCCAGCTGTTGCTGTTACAATTTTAAATGTGGAACCTGGCTCATACGTATCATTGACACATTGATTTCTCCACATTTGATTTAGAAGATCTTGAGTATTCTTCCCATTTTCTTCACTTTTTAAACTATCAATTAAGGTATAAGGTTCATTTAGATTAAACTCTGGAACATTGACCATGGCATAAATTTCACCATTTTGTGGATTCATAACAATGGTGGATACTTGTTTTGCTGAATGGGATTTCATCGCCTTAATGGAGGCCTGCTCCACATATTTTTGAATGTTCAAATCAATGGATGTAACAAGGCTGTTGCCAGCAACTGGTTCTTCTCGATCTTCAGCGGCATTTGGAATTTCCACACCTCTTGCATCTGTTAATGTGAGAATTTTCCCAGGGGTTCCGGATAAATACGAATCATATTTTACTTCCAACCCAATGATGCCCTGATTATCGCTTCCTGTAAAACCAAGCACTTTGGATGCAAGAGAATCATAAGGATAATATCTTTTATAGTCCTCATCCACCATAACACCTGATAATTTATAAGAACGAATCCTATCCGCAGTTTCTTTTTCCACATTGCTTTTTATCTTTTCTCTTGAAGATACCTTTTCTACACGCTTTCTTATATAGTCCTCTTCAAGCCCTAGTTCTTCTTTCAACATCCGAATCACTTGTTCTGGCTCTTTTATCTGACTGTGAATCACAGAAATCGTGCAGACAGCTTTGTTTCCTGCCAATACAATTCCATTTCTATCGTAAATAACTCCTCGCTCCGCTTTGATGGCTCGCTCCCTTTGATGGAGTTCAAGTGCCAATTGCTGATAATGTGCGGACTCCTTGATCATTAAATAACCAAGACGAACACAAAGCACAGATGCCACTAAAATAAGTGCTACTGCGATAATAATAATCTTTCTTTTATGATAGGTTTTCTTCTGATACATAAAAACATAGCCCCATGAAAATATTATTATATCTTATTAATACTTTCATGAGGTTATGAATCACTTCTATTATTTCTTCTTCGTTTCTTTCGTTTGAGGAATGTTCATGTAAGTAACAAGCTCTTTCATAATATCACGACTTAATTCCACAGCATATCCACTCTGATCTTGTGGGGATACACCTAATTCATCAATGGTTACATAAATTAAAAGCTGTGGTTTTTCCACTGGAACAAAAGAAATAAACGATACCACATACGTTCCTGCTTTTCTTGGTTGCTTTTCAGCCGTTCCCGTTTTTCCACCAATTTTATAGCCTTCAATTTGTGCTTTTTTACCAGTTCCTTTCTCTACGGTCTGATAAAGTGCTTCTTTTAACCATTCACTTGTTTCCTTTGATACCGTATCCTTCACAAGCACCTTGTCAATATTTTTTACGATTCCACCATTTTCATTCACAATCTGTTTTACAAGATGTGGTTCATAATAGTGTCCACCATTGATAAGAGAAGCAAATGCACTGGCTAACTGAATCATTGTAACATTGATATTTTGTCCAAAACTATTTGTGGCAAGATCGGTACTTCCCATGTTATCCGCACTAATGAGCAAACCTGACTCTTCTCCTGGAAGATCAATGCCTGTCTTTTTTCCAAACCCAAAATAATTTTCATACTGGGTGAATAACTCTTTTCCCGTAGCATCATTAATGTTCATCATAGCCACATTACAAGACTGTTCCAAAGCTCCACTGAGTGTCAATAAACCACATCCACCTTTGCTGTAATTATGGCATTTGATCATCGTTGGCCAGCTCTCTTTTTGCAAATATCCTTTACAATAATATGTTTCATCTCCAGTCAAAACATTCTCTTCTAAACCTGTTGCGACGGTGAATGGTTTAAACGTAGAACCTGGTTCAAAGATTTTTGAAATAATTTCATTTCTCCACACTTGGTTAAAGGCATTTAACTTTTCCTTTTCATCCATCTCTTTGATTTCACTTTTTGAATAACGGCGTTCTAACACTTTATCATCTCTTGGATTGTTCAGATCATAAGTGGAATCTGTTGCCATAGCAAGCACTTCTCCATTGTTTGGATCCATAACAAGCACATTGACACCTTTTTTAGCTCCTACGTTTTTCATAAACTTCTGGATATGCTTTTCAGCAATTCTTTGAACATTGACATCAATGGTTGTGATTAAATTATTCCCATTTTGTGCTGGACGGGTTGTCCTTTCTAGCTGGGTGTCATCGTTAATATATCCATATTGTCTTCCATTGATTCCATTTAATGTGCTATTATACTGCTGTTCTAAGCCCCAACTTCCTACATTTCCACTGTTAGCAAAACCGATGACGTTACTTGCCAACTCTTTGTTTGGGTAACTCCTTTTATATTCTTCTTCAAAGTAAACGCCTTTTACTCGATCTCCATAAGTGATCGTCTGCTCTTCCCCTTTAGAGTTGGTCACTGTCAATTCTTTTTCTAAGAACTCTTGAAAAGGTTTTACTTCAGAATACTCCAATCGTTTCAACACTTTTTGATAATAGGAATTTGGATTTTCTTTAATGAGTTTGTTAAGCTCACTTTCCTTTACATCAAAAAACTGAGCCAAAGCTGATACGGTCGTTTTTTGATAAACGTTCTCTTCTTGCCCTTCTGAAATGCTTTTATTTCGTTGGGTATCCGCATCAATAATATTCTTTGGCTCAATAATCAAATTATATACTTTTACACTTGTAGCAAGCGGAGTCCCATTACGATCTTCAATTTCGCCTCTCGCATAAGGGAGCACGGTTGTCATATAATTCTGCTGTGCCAACACTTGCTTTTCATATCGTTTCCCATCCTTCAAATTAATCCATGTCAGCCTCACCATAACTAGTCCAAAAAAGGCTAACACGATCATAAATGCGATAAAAAGTTTCCCCTTCATTCTCCGAGTAAAAACTCCTGATTTTCTTGCCATTTTGTCACCTTAGTCCTCTAATTCTCTGGTATGTCTTCATATTGCCTCAGGTAATCTTTGCTCTGACCATCATAATAAATGATCTGATCTTCTCCAGCATATACCATACCGAGCTTTTTGGTTGCCACTTTGTAAATATAATCTAAATCCATCAAACTTTGCAACCGTTCTTTTGTAGCATTGTTCTCATCAATCAAATCGTTGAGTTCTTGCTCTAAGCTGGCTATATGCTTACTTTGATAAACGAGCTGACTCTGGGCAGTAATGTAATGAACACACATTGCAAGGGTTGCGACAACTGCTACCGCAAGAAGAATCGTATATCCTTTGCTGAATGCCAATGCACGCGCCTGATTTCTTCGTATCGCTCTATTTCTATTTTGTTGTCTTCGATTGGCACTCTTTCGCACCGGTCTTTCTTCTGGATAACTTCTGACGGCATTGCCATCGTAATATCCGGTATTACGCTGTCTTTCTTCCATCGCTTATACCCCTTAACGCATTTTACTAAATCTTCCTTTCAAACACTCTGAGTTTCGAACTTTTTGAACGCTTATTCTCTGCCAATTCTTCCTCCGATGGAATGATTGGCTTTCTCGTCACAACTCGTCCTTTGGATACATTATTACACATACAAACTGGAAAGTTTGGAGGACATATACAAGGATTCTCATTCTTTTTAAAACTACTTTTTACAATACGGTCTTCTAAGGAATGAAATGTGATAATGCAAAGTCTTCCTTTGTCATTTAAGAGATCGATCATCTGATCTAGACTTTCTTTTAACACCTCTAGTTCTTTGTTTAATTCAATTCGAATTGCCTGATACGTTCTTTTAGCAGGATGTCCACCTACCGCTCTTACTTTTGCCGGTATCGCCATATTGATAATTTCATTTAACTGTCCTGCTGTTTCAATTGGAGCTTGTTCTCTTTGTCTTACAATATGTTTTGCAATATTTTTTGCAAACTTGTCCTCTCCATAATCACGAATAATACGATAGAGTTCTTGTTCGCTATATCCATTGATAATATCTCTTGCTGTCATGTCTTGACGCTGATCCATTCTCATGTCAAGAAGGGCATCGTCCTTTCGATATGTAAACCCTCTTTCGGCATTGTCAAGCTGATAAGAAGAAACGCCTAGATCTAATAAGATCCCATCCACTTTTTCGATTCCTAATTCACGAAGAACTTGTGGCATATTGACATAATTACTTCTTACAATGGTTACACGATCTCCAAAAGATTGTAACCGCTCTCTTCCTGTTTCAATGGCCGCCTCATCTTGATCGATACCAATAAATCGACCTTTGCTTGATAGCTTTTCACAAACATGAAAGGCATGTCCAGCTCCTCCAAGTGTTCCATCAACATAAATGCCATCCGGCTTGATATTCAATTGTTCGATGGTTTCCTCCAATAAAACCGACGTATGTTGAAATTCCATCTCTTTCTCCTGTCTTTCACTTTTGTATATTGTATTCATGGTGTTATGGAGTCCTTTAAATGATGAGAAACAAGTTCACAAGTTTCTCACGTTCGTGACCGACTTTAAACAGTCCTGTTTGACTTATGTCTTCCACGTAAATAAAAAGAAAAGTGATTAATCTCCATGAATCACCACTATGTTTATAGTTTATTATATTCTTTATCAGATTGCAATAGTAAATTCACTTACAATAACCAAAAAAAGACGCAAAAAATGTTAAATTTACGCCATTTTTCTGCATTCTTTAACATTTCTCGCGTCATGACCGCTATATATTGTATATTTTTTCATTTTACATACTATATATAGCTGTATTGTTTTTCATTTTTGTAGTTTTTTCTCTCAAAATTTTTACGTTTTTTTTATACTTTTTCTTATCATTTCCACAGCATTTTCCGCTTGGATTTGAAAGACAAACCTGTGTTCTTATACTTTCTTCTTTGTATGATAATAACGGCAACACCAACAATACATAAAATTCCTGCTAGCACTTGTGAAACTGGTATATCGGTGGAGCCAATAAGCAACTGATCTGTTCTCATACTTTCAATCCAACATCTTCCTGCACCATATCCCGCCATATAAAGGCAGAGCAATTCTCCATCAAATTTCTTTTTCTTTCTCCATAAGAAAATAATAAGTAAAACGCCGAGATTCCAAAGTGCTTCATACAAAAAAGTTGGTTGTACTTGAATATATTGGATTCCTCCAATAGTCACCATCTTATCCAAAAGATCTGGTGTCGTATAACTGGCATCCGCAACAGGTATTTGCATTGCTAAAAGTCCATTAGAATACCCGCCAAAGGCTTCTCGATTAAAGAAATTTCCCCATCGCCCCATAATTTGACCAATTAATAGCCCCATCGCCGCTGTATCCGCCATGAGAAAGAAAGAATTTCCTCTAATTTTACAAAAAATAATGAGAACCAAAACACCAGCGATGACTCCACCATAAATGGCAAGCCCTCCTTGTCGAATGGCAAAAATATCCCAAAGATTATTCTTGTACGCATCCCACGAAAAAATGACATAATAAAGTCTTGCTCCAATAATGACAGGAATGACCATCCAAAGCATATAGTCTAAATAGTCTTCTGGATTTTGTCCTGTTCTCTTTGCCTCACGCATAGCCACAAACAGTCCTGCTATAAACCCTATTGCAATTATGATCCCATAAAATTTAATGGAAAAACCTCCAATATTAATTTCAGAACCAACGTGTTCTAATACAATGTTCAAATTGGGAAACCGAATTGTTCCTATTAATTCATCCATCTATCTTTCCTCCTTGCCCCCATTTTAGCAAAGATGCACAAAAATTTCCACTGAAATTTTTTCCACTCTCTTACTATATTCCACAAATTATGCTATGCTAAGTTACGAATCAACAACGATTAAAATTTAAGAAATGAGGTTTTTTATTATGAAAAAGACAAATGATCTCGGGCACGATCCCATCATTCCTCTTGTCATAAAATTGGCAATTCCAACGATGATCGCCCAATTTGTCAATGTTCTTTATGCCATTGTGGATCGTATGTATATTGGTAATATTCCTGATATTGGCGACGTGGCTCTTGCTGGAGTTGGTGTATGCAGTCCGATTATCACATTGCTCACATCCTTTGGTACTCTTGTAGGAATCGGTGGATCGGTTCTTGTTTCCATGCGACTTGGAGAAAAAAAGAAAAAGAAAGCAGAGGAAATTCTTTCCAACTGTTTTCTTCTACTCACGATACTCTCCGTCCTTCTTACCATTTTATTTTTGCTTTTAAAAGGCAAATTGCTCGTCTGGTTTGGTGCTAGTGATGTGACCTTTCCCTATGCAAACACTTATCTTACTATTTACACTGCTGGGACTTTTTTTGCTCTCATGGCACTTGGGATGAATTATTTCATCATTTGTCAAGGCTATTCTACCATTGGAATGTTCACCGTCTTAATTGGAGCAATTTCAAATATTATTTTAGATTCCGTCTTTATCTTTGGTTTCAAATTAGGCGTTGCTGGTGGGGCTCTTGCCACTGTGATCTCTCAGCTCGCCTCCTGCCTTTTTGTTCTTGCGTTTCTCTTTAGCCAAAAGCCACAAGTACGCATTACATTTTCGGGCTATTCAACCAAAATTATGATTCGAGTTTTAAAAATAGGATTTTCCCCTTTTGTCATTTTAGCGACGGATAGCGTTTTAATTATTGCTTTAAATACCGTATTACAACGCTATGGTGGTTCTGATGGTGATATGCTTATTGCCTCCGCAACCATTGTACAAAGTTATATGACACTGATCACTTCCCCAATGCTTGGAATTACCAGTGGATCTCAACCACTTTTAAGTTTTAATTATGGGGCAAAATCAAAAGAACGTGTGAAAAAAGGGATTCAGACAATGCTTACAATCTGTTTCCTCTTTACTTCCATCATGTTCTTACTTTCAAGGTTCTTTCCACAATATTTTGTCCTACTATTCACATCCGATCCAGCCTATAAAGAATTGTCCATCTGGGGCATTCAAGTGTTCACCCTCAGTATCATTCCTTTAAGCCTTCAGTATGTATTTGTGGATGGATTGACCGCACTTGGAGCAACTCAGATCTCCTTAGCTCTCTCTCTTGCGAGAAAGACGTTATATTTGCTCTTAACTATTACCATTCCAATTGTATTTATGGCACGTTTTGCCTTTTATGCAGAGCCGATCTCCGATCTCATCGCAGCCATCACATCCACAACGGTGTTCTTGTTGTTCTTTAAAAAACATATGGCAAGGCGTATGGCGGAACTGGATTAACAACGATGAAAAAAAGACTAGGAGTTTTGTCTTTTTCTCTCACAAAACTTCCTAGTCCTTTTTCTTCTATGTATATTATTATTTTGTTACAATTTCTGCACCGTCTGTAAAATCCCATTCTTGGAATCCTGTACAGGTTACATTTTGCACTTTGGAAGATAATACATATGGTACGACGCTAAAGTATAATGGGAAGATCGGAGCATCTTCCTTTAAAAGCAACGTTTCTGCTTGAATTAACAGCTCTTGACGTTTGTCCACATCCACTTCTTTTCTCGCCTTATCAATTAACGCATCATACTCTTTGCTTGAATATTTCCCATAGTTATTTCCATTTGTTGTTGTGTACATATCAAGAAATGTCATTGGATCATTGTAGTCCGGCAACCATCTTGTAAAGGCAATATCAAAGTTTCCATCTTCCATCGCCTGCAAACGAGCTTTGTAAGGCATTGGTTTTACATCAACATTAATGCCTAACGCCTGTTTCCACTGTTCTTGATAGTATGCGGATTCTTTCTGTACATCGGTTGTATCGTCTGTGATCAAAGAAATTTTAAAGGTTTCTTTCGTAAGACCTTCTTCTTTTAAACCTTCCTCCAATAATTTCTTCGCTTCTTCTACGTTATATTCAATCATATCACCAGCGGTATCTCTATATTTTGTTCCATTAGCACCAACAATTCCTGTTGGAACAATACCAGTTGCTGGAACAGAACCGTCTTTTCTTACATCCGCACATAAGCTCTTTGTATCAATGGCAAGCCCAAGAGCCCGACGGACTTTTGCATTATTCAGCCCTTTTGTCTTTGTGTTAAATTGGAAATATTTATTTCCGTTGTCCACATAAGAGTTTGTTTCCACACCTGCTTTTTTCAACTGTTCGACCTGTTCTCCTGTGATTTGAATGCCGTCCACCTGTCCAGCTTTAAAAGCGTTCATACGAGCATTGGCATCTTTCATCATAAGATATTTGATCTTTTGAACTTTTATTTCGCTGGCATTATAGTGATCGTCATTTTTCTCCAAAGTAAGGTGATCGTCATGCACCCACTCTGCGATCTTATAAGGTCCGTTTGTCACAATCTTATCCATATCTTTTGCGTATTTATCAGCACCGATTTCTTCATACCCTTTTTGGTTCACTGGATAGTAAGTAAAGAATGTGAATAAATGTTTTGCATATGGAATTGGGTTTGTAAAGGTGACTTCTAATGTGTAATCATCCAGTGCTTTTACTCCCAGTTCAGACGGATCTTTCTTTCCTTCATACACATCCACACCATTTTCTAAGTTTTCATACATAATGAAGGCATAAAGAGACCCTGTCTTTGGATCGCATACTTTATGGTAGGCGTATACGAAGTCCTTGGCGGTTACTGGCTCTCCATTGGACCATTTTGCCCCCTGTCTTAATTTCATCGTGTAAGTTCTACCATCTTCACTGACCTGTGTGTCCTCTGCTAAATCCGGCACTGGATTATCATTGGCATCCAGTTTGTAAAGACCGGATATCACCTCTCTTAAAATATCATATGAGGCCGCATCTGTTGTCAATAAGCTGTTTAATTCCGGTGGTTCTGCACGTAAATCCACCGTTATCATATCCGCATCCGGTGTTCCCCCATAGGAAATGGCTGTTCCAGCCGCCCCTCTTGTGCTGTCCTTTGGCGTGGATGCACCGCCGCCACAAGCAACCATTGATACGGTCATCATGCTTGCCAATGCAAGCGCCATGAACTTTTTCAATCTCATTTTCTCTTCCCCTTTTCTAGTTTTACTACATAACCTATACTATTTTCATGTATTTGTCAAGCATATTTTTGTATGTCTACGAAAAACATATGAAGGAATACTTGATTCATACTTCAATTTCAAGACAAAATCCCCATATTTATCAGGTAGAAAAGAATCTTTCAATTGTCAATGTTTGTTATTTATGTTAGAATAAAAATGGTTTAGAACACCATAGAGAAAGAAAGGACTAACCGTTATGAAATTAGGTATTGTTGGTTTACCAAACGTAGGAAAAAGTACATTATTCAATTCATTGACAAAAGCTGGTGCAGAATCTGCAAACTATCCATTCTGTACCATCGATCCAAATGTAGGCGTTGTAACCGTTCCAGATGAGCGTCTTCAAGTGCTTGGAAAGATGTATAATACAAAAAAAATTGTTCCTGCTTTTATTGAATTTGTCGATATTGCAGGGCTCGTAAAAGGAGCTTCTAAAGGAGAAGGTCTTGGCAATCAATTTTTAGCAAACATTCGTGAAGTGGATGCCATTGTCCACGTTGTTCGTTGCTTTGAAGATAGTAATATTGTTCATGTGGATGGAAGTATCAGCCCTCTTCGTGATATTGAAACCATTAACTTTGAATTAATTTTCTCTGATATTGAAATTTTAGATCGCCGTATTGCAAAATCAAGCAAAGGGGCTAAAAATGATAAAAACCTTGCAAAAGAAGTGGAATTATTAAATCGAATCAAAACTCATTTAGAAGAGGGAAAACTTGCAAAAACATTTGAACTCGATAATGAGGACGAAGAAGAAATCTTTAATTCTTGTAACTTATTGACTGCAAAACCTGTTATTTTTGCTGCCAACGTCAACGAAGATAGCATGGCAGATGATGGAGCAAATAACCCATTTGTTTGTGAAGTACGTGAATACGCAAAACAATTTCATTGTGAAGTATTTACAGTCTGTGCCCAGATGGAACAAGAGATTTCTGAACTTGATGAAGAAGAAAGAAAAGAATTTTTAGAAGATCTTGGATTACAAGAATCCGGTCTTGATAAATTAATTCGTGCTAGCTATTCTCTTCTTGGTCTTTTAAGCTATTTAACAGCGGGAGAACAAGAAGTTCGTGCTTGGACAATTACAAAAGGAACAAAAGCACCACAAGCAGCTGGTAAAATCCACTCTGATTTTGAACGTGGCTTCATTCGTGCTGATGTTGTAAACTATCATGATTTAGTGGAAAATGGTTCTATGGCGGCAGCTCGCGAAAAAGGACTTGTTCGTTCCGAAGGAAAAGAATATGTAATGCAAGATGGAGATGTTGTATTATTTAAGTTTAATGTATAATTTTTAAAAAGGCGTGAAAAAATTCACGCCTTTTCTTCTTTTACTTTTGGAATTTTTGTTATAATTTTTGTTCCAACTCCTCGTTCACTTTCAATAGTCAAATGATACTCTTCGCCATAATATAACTTAATCCTCTCATTGACATTTCTAAGACCATATCCTTTGGACTTTTTCGTTAAAATCGTATCTATGACACTTTGTTCCATTCCAACTCCATTATCTTCCACCACAATGACGATGGTATCCCCTTCACTTTTTGCAGTAACGGATACTTTACCTCTTCCTTGTGTTTTTAAATCGATTCCATGATCGATGGCATTTTCCACCATAGGTTGTAAAATTAAATTAAGAACCAAAAAGTCTTCCAGTCCTTCCTCTATTTGAATTTCTGTATCAAATTCATAGTCGTGCATCATCAGTTGGATTTCTAAATAGGATTTCATGTTTTCAATTTCGTTTTTTAATAAAATAATATTATTTCCTTTATTCAGTGCCGTCCGATAAAAAGACGACATGGCAAGTGTAATCTTGCTAATATCCTCATGTCCTTCTTCAATTGCCATCCAGTTAATAAGAGAAAGAGAATTATATAAGAAATGAGGATTGATCTGTGCTTGTAATGCTCGCATTTCATATTCTTTTTGTTTGATCTTTCCCTCATACACTTCTTCTACTAGAACTTTAATCTTTGTTAACATCTCTCCAAAGCCTCGAATGAGATCACCGATTTCATCTTTGGAATCTGTTTGAATATAAAATTCCAGTTTCCCTTCCTCCACCTCCTTCATATTACCTCTCAACTGCTCAATCCCTTTTACTGTATGATTGGTAATTAGGCGGATGAAAAAAACAGATAAGATAATAGATACAATCACTCCCCAAATCACCTCTTTTAAAATTCCATTGATCTTTTGTGAAATTCCATCAGAGGAACGATATAAGTATACACTCCATCCATTCTCTCCTATCTCTTGTTTTGTCACAATATAATGTTCTTGCTTTTCTCCTTCTTCTTTTACGCTAGAAAAATCTAAAATCTGATCTCGATTTCCTTTTGAAAACTTTTGTGCCTCATAAAGGATTTCCTCTTCTTCATCCACAAGATAAACGCCGTAATCCGTATCCGTCATATTTTCAAACCAATCAAATAAAGTGCCATAGTCAATCTCAATATATAAAATATGGTTCATTTTTTCATCGCTTAAAGAAGGAATTTTCCTTGCTGAAAATACCTTTTTTTTATCTTTTGATACAAACCAATGGACTTCATTATCTTGCTTTACTACTTCATACCAAGATTCTGTTTTAACCCCTTTTGTTGGCATAATGGAATCTTCATACTCTACAATGGGCTTATCCACATAAAGGGTAATCCTTTGTATTTCATCATGAAAATATTTCATGGAGCCCACAAGGGAATGAAACCCTTCTGTATAATCGAGATAACGATTATATTCTGACTCGTACTTATCTTCACAAATGCGAGAAACAGAACTGCTAAAAGAGATATAATCACTTAAATTATCATATACTTTTAACTGCCCATTCAGTGCAGAAACTGCCTGTTTTAAATAATCTTGATTGCGTACCGCTTCTTGTGAAAACATCACTGTTTGAACCTTATAAATTCCAAAGGCTCCAACAAGCAAAAGAGGAAGCAACCCAAAACAAATATAGTTAAAAATCAGTTTATTTCTCAACTTCATATCCTTAAACCAAATGATGTTTAAGTTATGATTTCTCACCCTCATATCTCTTCTCCAATATCTCTATACTTTTGTGGACTGACACCAAAATACTCTCGAAAACTCTGACAAAAATACGATACATTGGAATAGCCAACTTGATAACTGATGTTCACAATCTTCTCATTTGTCTTTTCTAACTTCTCTTTTGCCATTTCCATTCGATAGGATTTTAAATATTTGCTTAAGTTTTGACCTGTTTCCTTTTTAAATAAATGGCTTAAATAACTGGGTGTCATATAAACCATATCCGCCAATTTATCCACACTAATCTCTTCTCCATAGTGCATAGCAATATATTGCTTAATCCCTTCCACTTCTTTATGTAAATACGATGGATTGTTTGAAAACTCTTGTTCTAGCGAGCGTATCGTTCCACTGATAATCTCCATCACTGTTGAAAACTGTTCCGCCCGATACATCCGATCAATGTCTTGATTAAATTCGCTCTCTTTTTCCTTTGGCAGATTTTTATAAAAATCTTTTAGCAAACTAGAAAAGATGAATTTGATATAGACTTGTGAAAAATCTCGGCTACTTCGATACTTTTCACATAATCGTTCAAAATGCTCTTTTAGTGAATCAATATCTTTCATTCGTAAATCTTGTCGTATCTGCTTTAATAACATATCATCGTTAATCTGAGCTAATAAATTTGTATTTTCTTCCACATTTTCCATGAAAATATGCTGTTCTGATTGATAAAATTTATTTTCCATCAATAATTCTAACTGTTCAAATTCTTTAGAAAGATCGGATTTTTCTGTTAACTCTTTGCTAACCGCAATATAGGGCTGTACCGCAAATTTCTCAACGATAGCATGATAGATCTCCTTTGCCCCCTGCTTTCCATCTATTTTTTCTTCCTTATGAAGCAATAAAATACATTGCAATGGATTTAGATTCAAATACGTAAAATTCCAATCAATCTGTTTTTTTAATATTTCAGGAAAATTAATTCCCACTTTCCCGAAAAAATCATTGGAAAATTCAATAAAAAACATTTGACTAAATGTATTTAAAAATTTAAAATCTGTCAGTCCTTCTGTTCTTTTTCTCATGGTTTCCAAAGGGATTCCGTTGATTAATTCATAGAGGATATGCTCTTTCATAAAATTATGCTCTTTTTCTTTTATCTGTTGCTTTAACTGTTCTTGTTCAAGCTCTTTCATAAGTTCAAGCACTGTGCTTTCAAATTCTTTTGGATCTACCGGTTTTAAAATATAATTTTTTGCACCTAACTGTAAAGCGTGTCTTGCGTATTCAAACTCACTGTATCCGCTAAAAATAACAACTTTCATATCCGATTTTTTAGGAATAATCTGCTGAATGAGTTCCAATCCATCCATAAATGGCATTTTCACATCGGTGAACAAAATATCAACGTCCTGTTTCTCCAAAAATTCCAATGCTTCTTTTCCATTGGAAGCCTCAAAAACTTCCATCTCTAATCCCATTTTTTTCAATAAAAAACGGATGCCTCTTCGCTCAATTCTTTCATCGTCTACAATCAATATCCGATACATTATAGCTTCTCCATTCTTTTTTATAAATTCATATCCCATCATTTAAAAGTATATAAAATTCCCGCTTTTCTTGCAAGTAAAATCCCATGGAGCACTATCTTCGTGTAAACGATGAGAAACACGCTATACAGGGAATTTCCTAATAACGATGAGAAGCACGCTTTGCGAACTTCTCACGTTCGCAGACAGTCGCCATATGCGAGCATAAATGCTCTCGCATGACTCGTTGTCTTTGCATAAATTAAAAAAGGAATTTTCCATAGTCATTCAAACTATGAAAAATTCCTCTTCTATTAAACTATATTATGCAAACATTGGTATTAACCAAACAGCTAATAATAAAATCCCTAGCACAATTCGATAATATCCAAAAATTTTAAAGTCATTTCGTTTTACGAAACTCATTAAGAACTTGATACAAACTAAGGAAACAATAAAGGCAACTACCATACCTAATAATAAAATGATAAGTTCTGTTCCTGAGAAGAATCCACCTGTATCCTTGATGAATTTCACAATTTTTAATGCACTTGCCCCAAACATAACAGGAATCGCAAGGAAAAAGGAAAATTCTGCCGCAATATAGCGAGAACAGCCAAGTATCATAGCACCAATAATCGTTGCTCCTGAACGAGAAGTTCCAGGAATCAATGCTAAAATCTGAAAGACACCGATCAATAACGCTGTTTGATAGGTCATAGAATAAAACTGATTCACTCTTGGTCTTCTTCTCTTATTCCAATTCTCCACAACGATAAATAAAACGCCATAGAGAATTAATGTAAAGGCCACTGTTTGAAAATTATAAAAATGATCGTTTAACCAATCATCCAATAAGAGTCCTAAAATAGCTGCTGGTACGGTTGCCACAAGAACTTTAAACCAAAGTTCCCATACATCCCTCTTTTCTCCCTGACTGTATTTAGGTGAAAACGGATTGAGCTTGTGGAAGAAAAGTACCACAACTGCCATAATGGCCCCAAGCTGAATGACAACATTGAACATCTCAATAAATTCTGGGCTTTGGGATAATGGCCAAAAGTTTTCTACTAAAATCATATGTCCTGTACTACTGACAGGAAGCCATTCTGTAATCCCCTCTACAATTCCAATGATAATAACTTTGATAATTTCAATCAAATCCATAGTATTCTCCTAACGAATTCTTTCTGGGAAACCAACTTTTTTCTGAACTTTACGAAGAGTTTTATTCGCATAATATCCAGCTTTTTCTGCATTGTTCTTAATAATTTGATCAATATAGTCTTTATTTTTACTCAGATCATGAAATTTTTCTTGGAGTGGTTTTAACTCACTAGCAACTGCCTCTCCTACTCTTTGCTTTAATACACCGTATCCTAATCCATCGAACTCAGCTAGAACCTCTTCGATGCTATGTCCTGTGATCACACTATAAATGTCAATTAAGTTCTTCACTCCTGGTTTATCTTCTGAATAGGTAATACAGCTATCAGAATCCGTAACCGCTTTTTTGAATTTGCGTAAAATTGTTGCCTCATCGTCTAAAATAGAAATAAAGCCATTTGGATTTTCGTCAGATTTTGACATTTTCTTTGTTGGCTCTTGCAAACTCATAATCTTTGCTCCAACCTTTCCAATATAAGGCTCTGGAATCGTAAACACATCTCCATAGATACTATTAAAACGATTGGCAATATCTCTTGTAATCTCCAAATGCTGTTTTTGATCGATTCCAACTGGAACGAGATCTGCTTGATATAATAAAATATCCGCTGCCATCAGTACAGGATAAGTAAAAAGACCTGTGTTAATATTTTCAGGATGTTTTGAAGACTTATCTTTAAACTGTGTCATACGGTTCATCTCTCCCATATAAGTAAAACAGTTTAAAATCCATGCTAATTCTGCATGAGCGGATACATGGGACTGATAATATAAACAGCACGCCTCTGGATCAATTCCGGCTGCAATATAGGACATCAAAAGATTTCTCGCCTGCTTGCGAAGCGTAGCTGGATCTTGTCGTACCGTAATAGAGTGCATATCCACAATACTAAAAAAACATGTATATTCATTTGGATCAAGATTTACCCAATTTTTAAGCGCTCCAAGATAATTTCCTAACGTAATCGTTCCGGTTGGTTGCATACCACTAAAAATTGATTTTTTTCCATCTAACATGATTTAACACTTCCTTCTTAAAATTTCTTGCCTACATGGTAGATTCTACACCTTGTTGACATTCTTCTCCTTAGTTTATCATAGAAAAGTGTGAGATACAATAATAATCTTCTATCCCAAAGTACAAGGGATGAAAAAAAGAGAGCATCCTTTTCTGCTCTCTTTTCTTTCACAATGACCCTTTAGCCAATGTAGTAAATTCTTGCCTCATATGGCTTTAACTTCCCTGCCACTTCTTCTTGATAATTACAAAGAATCTTCGTTGCCCCCTCAAATTCCTTTGGAAGATCATATTCTCTTTCCACTCCATGGAAATTTGCCACAACTAACAGTTTCTCATCAAAAAGCCTTCTTACATAAGTAAAAATATCCGGATCTTCTTCCATCAATAGCTCATAAGACCCCTCTACCAAAATAGCATACTCTTTTCTCATCTGCACCAGTTTTTTATAATAAGAAAAAATGGAGTTTTCATCATGAATCTGGCTTTTTGCATTGATTTCTTTGTAATTTGGATTGACCTTAATCCATGGTGTTCCTGTTGTAAATCCTGCCTCTTTTTCGTCACTCCACTGCATTGGAGTTCTCGCATTATCGCGTCCTTTTGCATAGATGGACTTCATAATCTCTTCTTCTTTGTAGCCTTTTTCCATGCGTTCTTGATACATATTTAAAAGCTCAATATCTCGATATTCTGATAGCTCATAGGAAACATTGGTCATACCAAGTTCTTCCCCCTGATAAATATACGGAGTTCCTTGCATACCATGAAGAACCGTTGCTAACATTTTTGCGGATTCCACACGATACTCGTTATCATTTCCAAAGCGAGAAACCGCTCTTGGAAGATCGTGATTATCCCAAAATAAGCTATTCCAACCTTTCTGATACAGTTCTTTTTGCCATTTGGAAAGCACTTTTTTTAATTCTACTAAATCGAGTTCTTTTAAATCCCACTTCTCCCCTCCATCTTGATCGAGCATAATATGTTCAAATTGGAACACCATAGAAAATTCACTGCCATCAGGATTGCTATATTTTCTAGCAATTTCTGGTGTCGCTCCCCAAGTTTCTCCTACGGTTAAAAATTCACTTTTTCCAAAGGTTTGACTGCTCATTTCTTGAATAAATTCATGAAGTCTTGGGCCATTTCCCGTAATTTTTTTATCCGGTTCTTTTGCAATACAGTCGATGACATCCAAACGAAATCCTCCAAGCCCTTTGTCCATCCACCAACGGATCATGGCATAGAGTTCTTGCCTTACCTTTTCATTTTCCCAGTTTAAATCTGGCTGTTTTTTTGAAAATTGGTGGAAATAATACTGTTTTAATTCTGGCACCCATTCCCATGCAGACCCTCCAAAGCAAGAGGTCATATCGTTTGGTGGCACGCCTTCTTCTCCATCTCTCCACACATAATAGTCATGATATGGATTATCTTTGCTCTTTTTTGCCTCAAGAAACCAGCGATGCTCATCAGAAGAATGGTTTAATACCAAGTCCATAATTATGCGAATATCCCGTTTTTTTCCTTCTTCAATTAAACGGAGCATATCTTCCATCGTTCCAAACATCGGATCAATATCTTGATAATCCGCAATATCGTATCCATTGTCATCCTGTGGAGAACGATACACTGGGGAAAGCCAAATTCCTTTTATCCCCAATTCCTGTAAATAATCCAGTTTTTCAATGATTCCTTCTAAATCTCCAATCCCATCTCCATTGGTATCGAGAAAACTTTTTGGATAAATCTGATACATAACTGCATCTTTCCACCAAAGTTGTTTTGTTTCTCCCATGCTCATATCCTCCTTCGTCTATAAAACCTTATAAATGAGTGTTCCATTCACTCCTATGGTTTCTTCCTCACAATTCCATTGAAAAAGACGTTGTATCTTTTCCTTTGATGTTTCCCATTCTTTTATTAAAATTGGTTCTTTTGTAGCATTTAAAAGCACATATAATCCATTGCCCTTTTTATAGTGAATGACCCGTTCTTGTTTCGCCTCTTCCTTTGGATACAGAAATTCAATGGCTAAGGCTTTACAATCTTCCTCTTGTTTTCTTATTGCAATCAACGTCTTTATGGCATCTTGTTCTTTTTGATAAGCACCTTGTTCTATGTCTTCCCATGGCATACAGCGACGGCAATCTGGATCATGTCCGCCTTCCATTCCAATCTCTGTTCCATAATAAATACAAGCACTTCCTGCCATGGTAAATAACACTGCCATTTGCTGATAAAAAACTTCCTCACTTCCACATCTCGTTCGCAGGCGATCCGTATCATGAGAATCTAAAAGATTGAACATAACTTTTTGATTTTGTTCTCGATAAAGATTCATACAGCGATTGATTCGATGTTCCAATTGCTTTGCTGTTAACTCTTCTTTCCAAAAATCATTGATACTGCTCGTTAGAGGATAGTTCATGACCCCATCATATTCATCCCCAAAAAGCCACTGGGTGGAGTCATGCCATATCTCTCCAAGCAAATAGAGATCGGACTTTATTGCCAACAGATGCTTTCTAAGCTCTTTTAAGAAATAATGGGACACTTCATTGCCCACATCAAATCGAATGCCATCAATGTCGTATTCTTGTATCCAATAGGTGCATACGTCTTTGATAAAATCAATCACCTCTTCATGATTGGTATTTAATTTGGGCATTCCTCCTGCAAAGGCAAAGGAAAAATAACTGCCATCTCTTGTATCTCTTTTATCTTTTTCAACCGGAAACTCATGGATCATAAACCAATCCTTATAACGGGACTTCTCTCCATGAAGTAATACATCTTTCCATGGCTTAAATTCTGTTCCAGTGTGATTAAACACCCCATCCATCATAATTCTTATTCCCAAATCATGGGCTTTATGCACTAGCTCTTTCATGGTTTCTTCTGTTCCAAACATAGGATCGATCTTCTTATAATCTGTTGTATCATATTTATGATTGGAAAGTGCCTCACAAATAGGCGTTAGATAAATTCCAGTGATGCCTAGTTGGTGAAGATAAGGAAGTCTTTTAATAATACCTTGCAAATCCCCACCATAGAGATCCAAATAGTTGGTTTTTTCCATCTTCCATGGCTTCACATGACTCGGATCATTTAACGGCTCTCCATTGCAAAACCTCTCGGGAAAGATCTGATACCAAATGGTATGCTCTACCCACTCTGGAACTGTCCCAATATCCCGTTCATTCATCCAAGGCATAATGAAATATTGAATCATGCGACCACTTTCTTTTAACTGCTTTTCTTGATAGAATCCATCTTCTACATAGATCCACTCTTCTTCTTTTGTTCGCAGTTTAAAATAATATTTACAGCGTTTATATTTTGGTTTTAACACAATTTTCCACAGCAAATGATGCTCCAATTCTATGGGAGCTTTTATTTCCATTTCTTCTCCTGACCACAATTCATTCCCTCCTAAAATACCGGCAGAAAATGGATCGCCCCAGTTGATAAAGACTTTTTTTACATCATATCCTGTTAAAAGAGTGATAACAAGCTCTTCTTGATTTCTCGCATAGCAATATTGTTCTGTTGTTCGATGATACACACTACCAAAGTTCATTGTTTGCCTCCTCTTAAACTGCTGTATGTTTTACTTTGCACAAATCATTCCACTTTGTGCTTTTACAATAACTGTATCCTTTATGATGATTTGTTCTTTTTCTCTATTTGAACTTTGATCATCTAAAAGAAGGCGGTAACTTCCCTCTGGAACTTGAATTTTTACATCTTTTTTATTGGCATTGTAAACAACAAATAACTGTTCATAGGTTTCTCCTTTGATCGGATTATCCATGAGAAACGCAACCACATTTTTCTGCTTGCAATTTAAAAATCTACAATAGCGATGGGCATCGGATTCCATATAGCGATAGGCTCCAAAGCCTTTCCGAATCTGATATAAGCCTTTATAGTACTCCACCAGATCGCCATAAGAAATGGTGCGTTCCCAATCCAACTGGTTAAGAGTTGGAGAAGAACAAAAGCTATTTTCCTCTCCTAGCTTTGTTCTTGCAAACTCTTCCCCTGCCTGCATCAATACCATGCCTTGACACGTGAATACAATCGTTGCCACCAATTTATTAATTCGAACAATTTCTTCATCCCGAAGATCATACTTTGGTTCTTTTCTCAGGGTGATCCATAACTTATCCCATAAGGTAAAATTATCATGGGCGGATACATAGGAAATAATTTGAGATGGTGCTTTTGGTTTCCAGTTTTCTGAACCATCACACCATGCTACGACGCTGTGTTTTATCTTTTCTTCTAATCCTTGTTTTCCATTGACAAAACCTGGCACTTTCCCATAAAATACATGACCTTTGATGGCATCTCTTGTACTATCACAAAAAATGGCAACTCGTTCATGAAGATGGGAAACATTCTGTTTCACTGCTGGAATCGCCCCTTCTTTCATTAAGGTAGGAGAGGCACTCCATGGCTCTCCGTATACAAGAATTTGTTTTCCATCTGGAAGTTGATCCAGTTCTCTACGAATCTCATTCATAATTTCTGTATGATGCAATCCCATCAAATCGAAGCGAAAGCCATCCACATGATATTCCTTTACCCAGTGAAGAATGGACTGTTTCATATATTGTCCAAACATACTGCGTTCACTGGCAGTATCATTGCTACAATCAGAACCATCACATAAACTTCCATCTTCCCATTGACGATAATAGTAATATGGGACAGTTCGATTCAGCCAAGAATCTGGGCTATATGTATGGTTTAATACCGTATCCAATACCACATTGATGCCAGCCTTGTGAAGTGCCATAACCATCTTTTTAAATTCCAAAATGCGAACCGCACCATCTTTTGGATTTGTAGCATAAGAGCCCTCTGGAACATTATAATTAACTGGATCATATCCCCAATTAAACTGGCTATCCTTTCCCATCTCATCCACAGAACCAAAATCATACGGTGGCAGTAAATGGACATGGGTAACACCTAATTGTTTTAAATAGTCAATTCCTGTTGGATGAATGCCATCTCCCTTATAAGTAGTACCTTCTTGCGTAAATGCCAAATATTTTCCACGATATGCTTGTTTTATTCCACTATTTTCATCATAAGAAAAATCTTTGATATGCACTTCATAAATAAAAGGACATTCTATTTTTTCTCTTGCTCCTTTATCGTATTCCCAGCCTTTTGGATTGGTTCGATCCATGTTAAGAATCATGCTCCTGATTCCATTAGCTCCACAGGCAGTAGCATAGGGATCGGCTGTTTGCTTTGTCTTACCATCCACCATTACGAAGTAATCATAATAAACACCATCATAATCGCCAAACAAAGTCAAAGACCAAACGCCTTGCTCTCCTCGTATTAAAGGAACTCGTTTTTCATAGATAGAAGATTCTTCTTTTAACCGTTTTTCTTTATCCTCTTTTTCTTCTTCCTCTGTTCCATAGGCATAGAAGTTGATACAAACTTCACTGGCTGTTGGTGCCCAAAGTTTGACTATGGTTTTCTCTTTTGTGTAAGTGATACCGAGATCGTAGTTTTTATATGTATACTCTTTTTCAAATTGATCCGATTCAAAATATTGTTTCCACTCTTTTGCTGTCCGCATGATAGAACTCTCCTATTCTATTATCTTTCTAGTGCCTCATAAGCCCGAAGCAATTCTCCTGTACTCCATGCCTGTGCAAAACATCCATGAGAACGAACTGGTCGAAGTCCATCATAAATCTCTGCAATCTGTCCAACGCATCCTTCTCTCATGGTGTTTTCTAACACGCTCAGTTGACGTCTTACTGTTTTTTTCGCTTCATCGGAAAAATGATTTACCTTTAAATATGCTAAATAATAGGCTCCAAGAGGAAATCCCCATACCGTTCCTTGGTGATATGCCAAATCCCTTTTTCGTTGCTCTCCTCCATAAACAGGATGAAATTCATCCTCTTCTTTTGCTAGACTTCTAAGACCACAAGGCGTATATAATGTTTCATATACTTTATCCACTACCTTTTTTTCCTTCTCCTGATCAAGCATGGTAAATGGCATAGAAATCGCCCAAATCTGGTTACAACGAATTTGATCCTCCGCCTTTTTATACGCTTCTTCATCGGATATGACATCTTTTAAGCACTGTTTTTCTTCATTCCAAAAAGCCTCATTAAAACTCTTTTTTACTCGGTCAGCCAATGCTCCATACTCTTTCGCCGTTTCTTCATCAAGCAGAATTTCTTTTGTAAATTTCTCCATAATCTTTAATGCACTATACCAATAGGCATTGATCTCCACTGGCTTTCCATGTCTTGGGGTTGGAAGAATCTCTCCAATGCGGACGTCCATCCAAGTCACTTGATCAAGTCCTTTTCCTGCCATAATCAGTCCATCCTCATCCATATGAATGCCAAAATCCGTTCCTTTTTTATACCACCCAATAATCTCTTCCATCACAGGATAGCACTCTTTTACAAATGCCATATCGTTTGTCTGTTCAAAATATAAATAGACCGTATTGATAAATAATAAAGAGGCATCCACCGTATTGTACATAGGCTCATGATCTCCTTCTGGAAACAAGTTTGGCATGATTCCTCTATGACAATACTGCATAAAAGTTCTAAAAATTTCTTTTGCTGTTGCAAACTGCCTTGTAGAAATACAGCATCCTGCCATAGCGATCATGGTATCTCTTCCCCAATCCTCAAAAAATGGATAGCCTGCTAAAATCGTCTTTCCTTTTGTGGATTCTCGTTCTGATACGAATTGATTGGCACTTTTTACAAGCATTTGTGCCATAGGATCTGTGAGATTTGCTGTGTTCACAAGCTCTTTTCGATAGGCAACTTCTTCTGCAAACAGTTCCTTAGCTTTTTTTAATAATTTTGCATCACTTGGATCTTCTAATAGGAGATTGGTGCTATATAAAAGCACAAGCTGTCTTTTTTCTTTTGAAAGCACTTTTATTTGAATCGTATGATTGCTCCCACAGCGACCATATTCTCTTCTACCATCACAAATATCATAGGCATAGAAAAAGTCATCCACATATTCTGTTTTTGTTTCTTCTACCTCTCCATTTGTCCAAAAGAAAACGGAATATCCATTGGAAGAAATTTTATTTCCTTCTTTTTTAAGAAATTGTCCCTGCTCCATATTTTCCCCTTTTTTTGTGAACTGAAAATAAGGGGTGATAATAAAGGTAGCATCCCTTCCACTCCGATTTTCTATCTCATAGGTAACAACTACTGTGTTTTCCCCTTGTTTCATCACAAGTTTCTTTTGGATCTCCACTCCATCCACAAGATATGTCCATTCTGGATAATCTTCAAATTGAAAAGTTAACTGATATTCATACCCATTCTCTTTTTCTGTTCTGTCTTTTGCTATATAATCTTGTGTGGAAATGCTATATGTCTTTTCTCCAACCCTCACACTCTCTTTTAAATGATTAACCACATTTACCCGATTATTGGGAGCTTTTGTACAAGCCATAAAAAGTGCATGATCATTTCTTGCATTAGAACCGATTATCGTTCCAGAAGAAAATCCACCCAGTCCATTGGTTAACAAATAGCAATTTTCCTGTCCTCGTTCTCTCGTTGTCCAATCCTGTGCACCATATACAAAACGCATTTTCTATCCTACCCTCTTACTTTCCACAATCATTTTATGAATTGTTTTACTCTTTTTCTTAAGTTCTGTAAGATCTACTAACTTCCACTCCCAGTTTGGACTTCCCATCGTTCCTGGTGTGTTCAATCTGGCCTCATCACAAAGCCCTAAAATATCTTGCACTGGTAAAATCGCCCAGTCCGCAATGCTATCCATCACATAGGCATCAAAGCGATCAATCAGTTCTTTTTGTTGATAACCAAGTTCCTTTAAATTATGTAGAATTTCTTCTTGATACTCTTCCTCCTGAGCAAGAAACCATCCCATCATCGTTTGATTATCATGAGTTCCTGTGTAGATGATCATATTTTCCCTATCTTCAAAGTCGTTGTTGTTTTCCGCTAAATCCATAGCAAATTGGAAAATCTTCATTCCCTTTAAATGATAATGATCCCGAAGTTCATACACTTCTGGTCGCAGATCTCCAAGATCTTCTGCCACAATTTCCACATCTGGCATTTGCTCATATAACGTATCAAACACTTCATACCCTGGTGCTTCGATCCACTCACCTTCAATAGCAGTTTCACAGCTAGCTGGAATCTTCCAGAAAGTATCAAATGCCCGAAAATGATCAATGCGGATAATATCGTAGAGATTTTTATTGTAACCAATGCGATCCATCCAAAACCTAAACTTTGTCTTTTTTAAATATTCCCAATTATAAATTGGGTTCCCCCATCTTTGACCGACTTCACTAAAATAATCTGGTGGTACACCGGCAATATAAGTAGGGCGTGAACCATCAAGAAGAAAGCATTTTTGGTTCGCCCATACATCTAACGAATCAATCCCAACATAAAATGGAATATCTCCCATCACCAAAATCCCTTTTTGATTGGCATATTCCTTCAATGCTTTCCATTGACGATAGAACATATATTGAAAGAAGATCTCATATTGAATTTGTTCTTGAAATGGTGTCAGATCCAGTTTTTTATCTTGAATCCATCTTTGATCTTCTTTCTTCCACTCATTCCAACATTTCAAACCATTTGCCTTTTTTAACGTGATAAAGACTGCATATTCTTTTACCCATTCCATAGAGGCAAAAACTTCATATTCTTCATCTGGTGAAAATCGCTCAAATGCCTTTTTTAAAAATTGCTCTTTATAAGCCCGTACCGCAGGATAATCAATTCGCTCTTCTTTTTTATGAAATGGCTTTGGCAGTTCTTCTAATAATCCGCATTCTTGTAATTTTTCTAAGCTAATGTATAATTCATCCCCTGCAAAAGAAGAATATGGTTGATATGGAGAATTACCATATCCAAGTGGATTCAAAGGAAGAATTTGCCATAGTTTCATCCCCATTTCCACAATCACATCAATAAACTCATAAGCTGATGTTCCAAAATCACCAATCCCATAGTTTGATGGCAAAGATGCCACCGGTAATAATACACCTGCTTTTCTCATACGTTTTCTCCTATTCTATTCCTTTCTTATCTTAAAACCCTACCATTCATTGATTTCTTTTGTGATGCGTTCTCCACCTTCTACTTTCCATTGCTTTACAAACTCATCAAAATAAGATAATGGCTTTTCCCCAATGATAATGCTTAAATAGGTTTCTCTTTCTAACTTTTGCAACAACTCCCATTTCGTTTCCATCCATTCTTCATTCAATTTAGGATACTTTGCTTCCACTTTTCTTACGCTATCATCCTGTAAAAGAGAGCATGCTAAAATCCTTGTTGCATATCCTGCCCAATCCTCTGGATCAGCATTTTCTTCCTCCTTTAAATATCGCTTACTGGCTTGATAATAAGAGTAGTCCATCAGCTCCAACTCACTTGGATCTACCATTCCGGATAAGGCACCATAAATGTTGTTATAGGCACGATTCAATGCGTCATTATAATCAATATTAATGCTACATGGTCTTGCTGTTGGATCTACATTTTTTTGATAGTACATTGCGATTTCATCGAATTCTTTCTTTCCATTTTCAAGCCCTGCAAATAAAACATTGTGCATTTTTATTAAAATCTCCGGATGTTCAAATCCCTTTCTAACAACCACATACTTTCCAACGGGATTTTGCTGTACATAGCTTGTCTTGCCATCAGAATCTGTGGCAATGAGATACGGTCGCCAATCGGCTTTTTTATTCAGCTCTTTTGCTTTCATCAGTGGATTATCTCCACTCCACCATTCTCCAAAAAAAATTCCACATTTTCCTTCTTGAATCAACTCCTCAATGTTTTGATCCCCACGAAATAAAAACTCCTGATCCAACGTTCCTTCTGCATATAATCTTCTTAATTCTCTTAGTCCTTCTTTTGCCTCTGGTAAAATGGAACCATATTGGTATGTCCCATCTTTTAAGATCCAATTTTGCAAGTAAGCACCATGAGAAGCGAATAAAATATTCATAGAAGCGATATAATCACTAGAAATCCCCGTTGTCATTGGAAGTCCAATGGTTTCCCCTGTCTTGCTCATATCCTTCTCTTGAAATGCCTTTGCAATTTCTTCCACATCGCTCATAGTCTTTGGCTCTTTTAGCCCTAATTGTTCCAACCAATCATAGCGAAGCCATAAAATATTTGGTCCACTGTCAATTAATGTTTCTGGCAACGCCATCATGTTGCCATCAAACGTGACCTCATCAAAGAAATGCTCTCCATAACTATGATAGATGTCTTTTAACCTTTCACTGGCACATTGTTCATAATACGGGGTCAGATCTTCGATCATATCCTTTTCCACCAATATTTTTAAATATTCATAGTCTTCAACAACCATAATATCTGGAATTTCTCCTGACGTGATAGCGGTAACTACCATCTCGTTGTAATTGGAACCAGAACCATCAAACACATTTTTATTTTGAATATTCAATATTTTTTTCAAATACCTTGTATAGGCATTATTTTCAAAATCATCTTCTTTTGGCATACCTGCATTATTGGAATTGGACATTTTGCCTAACGTATAGATTATCGTTTCTGGATACCTTCCAAAGGGCGTTGTTTTTGCCTCTTCCATCTGCTGTTTTTTTGTTTTTTTATTTTCTTCTATTGAAAAACCCTCATTTTTCAAGTCCTGATGATGACATCCTCCTAGAAAAAATGTTAGGGCAAGTCCGATTGCAATGATCTTGGTTTTCAAAATTTTTCTCATTTGCATAAGCTCCTTTATCATTCTATCGTTTCTTACCCTTTCATCTTATCCATTTTTATTTAAACTTGCAATCCATTTTCCAGTTTCTATCAGCCTTTTACCGCTCCTGCATTGCTTTGCATATAGCATTTTTGCATCTTCATAAAGAGAATAGCAATCGGGATGGAAACGATAACAGCACCGGCTGCAAACCTTGTATAATATTGATTGATATTTTCTCTCGTCAACATATTCCATAAACCAATGGCCACCGTATAATATTGTGGCTCTGCTCCTGTAATAACTTTAGCAAAAATAAAGTCTACCCAAGGAGCCATAAATGCACCAAGCACTGTCTGCACGATAATCGGTCTTGAGAGAGGCATTGTTATTTTGGTAAAAATCTGCCATCTCGTACATCCATCAATGCAAGCGGCTTCATCAATGGCCTTTGGAATTGTATCAAAGAACCCTTTTGCCACATAAAACCCGAGTCCAGCACCGCCAGAATACACAAGAACTAAAGAAACTAACTTAAGAGGTCCTTCTGTCAGTCCTACACCTTTTAAAATGTAGTATACGGCAATCATAGACATAAAGCCCGGAAACATACCAAGAATTAAAGCGATGTTCATAAATGGTTTTCTCATTTTAAAACGCATTCTTGACATACTATAAGACACTGCTAATGTATAAAAGGTTGCAATTAAACAGCTAAAAACTGCTACAATAAAGGTATTTCCAAACCAAAGTGGAAAATTAAACAGATCAGTTTCTGTGAACAATCTTATGTAGTTATCAAGGGTATATCCTTGTGGTAAAAAGGTCGTTGTATAAGCCCCTTGCTCTTCTCGAAAAGAAATTAACACGACCCATACAATGGGAAGTACCCAAATAACAACCATAACTGCCAATATCACATGAATTAAAATATTGCTTATTGTCTTTTTCTTCATTATTGGAATCCCTCCTCATTTTTATAAGCTGCTGTACGTCGATATACGAGTAAAGAGGATGTTGCGGTAATGACAAATACTAAAATACCGATAACAGCACCAAAGGAATAATCTTTATTATCAATGGTTAATTTATAAAGCCATGTTACTAAAAGATCCGTCTTACCTGCGGTCATCTTATAATATTCCATTGTGGATGGTGCACCACCTGTTAATAAGTAAATAACGTTGAAGTTGTTGACATTTCCAACAAAGGTTGTAATTAAACTTGGGGCTGTTACAAATAGCATATAAGGAATAGTAATTTGCCAAAAGATCTTCATAGAATTAGCACCATCGATTTTGGCTGCTTCGTATAAATCCGTTGGAATGTTTTGTAAAATACCTGTCATGGTGAGCATGGTATAAGGGATACCAACCCATAAGTTAATCACAATAACCGTAACCCTTGCCCATGTCACATCGGTGAGAAATGGAAGAGATGCTCCATCGGCAAGGAATCCTAATTCCCTTAATAAAACATTAATCGCACCATTTGGTTGTAACATTTGATTCATAATTAAGAGTGTAACAAAGGATGGAACTGCGATGGAAACAACGAATCCAAAACGCCAAAAAGATTTAAACTTTGTTTCTTTTCGATTGATAACAAGGGCTAAAACCATACCAAAAATATAGTTTAAAAAGGTTGCAAAAACTGCCCATACAAGAGTCCATCCAAGTACTGGCCAGAATGTTTTTCCTAAGTCACTTGTAAAATCAAGCACCATTCCAAAGTTAGAAAGACCGATCCAATCAAACAATTTTCCTGGTGGCTGATGATCTCGATCATAGTTTGTAAACGCCATACTGATCATAAAGATCAAAGGCATAATCGTAAAAATCAAGATTCCCATAACAGGGAAAAATAACAATGTTTTATGAAGTTGAGAGTCAAAGTATGTGCTCATTTCTTGGCGAAATGTTGGAATTGCTTGCCCTCTTTCTTTTTTAAGTTGTGCTTTGTATGCGGATTTGATATTCGCTCTCCAAATGACAACAAAAAAACCGATTAAAAAGAATGTAACAATTCCGTATAAAAGAATAAGCATGGAATTATCCCCTTGCACATATTCATACACCTGTGTCGCTTCATTAAAAACCTCTCCTGTTTCTTTTGTTCCAAGAGATGGTAACATAACAAGAGATGGAATCCCAAAGCCTATCATTATGGCAATAAAGGCAATTTCTGAAAGTAAAAATAAAATTCCTTTTCCAATTTCTTTTCTTGCAAAGTTTCCCATACCGAGGATAACGGCTGATAGTTTTGTGTAAATATCTCCCTTTTTCAAACCATTCATCACTGTATATTCGGTTTGAAATTCCATTGATTTTTTCTTTCCTTTCAACTGAACTTCCTCCTTTTCACATCATTTTTTATTGTTACATTTTTGTTTCACTTATGCCCTCCACATAGAAAAATGGACTGCGAAATTTTATCCCTATGAAAATTTCCAGCCCATTTTCCCATCTACTCTATACTGTATGTATTATTTCATAATACCTTCGCCCATTTTTGTTGTTGCATCTTTTGCATTTTCTAACGTGGTATCACCTTGTACAATGGATTTTCCTAATGCTTCCACTGGTGACCAGAAATCGCTCATTTTTTTAACAAGTGGTTGTGTTTTTGATGCTTCATCAATTTCTAAAATCTGAGCAGTTGCAACTGGATCCGCTTTTACTTCCTCAGAATTTGCAACGGTATCCCAAGTAGGTGTAATATTTCTCACATCAAAACGCATTTGTTGTGCTTCTTCTCCTGCTAAATAAGCGGCTAATGCAACAGAAGCTGCCATATGTTTTGATGTTGGATTCACACCAACTGCTTTACTTCCTGCAAAAGAATATAATTGAGAGTCCTGTCCATTGATATTGATCGTTGGGAGTTTTGTTACCCCAAAGTTTTCTGAAAGTGCTTCTTTAATGGCTGCTGCATCCCAAGAACCTGAAATATAAGATCCTAAACTTCCATCTTTGAATTTAGCAATGGATGCTCCTGTATCTTCCACAAAGAACTTTTTATTATTGAATAAATGAATTAAATATTCTGTTACTTCTGGATGCTCACCAAAGGTTGTTCCTGCTGTTTCATCATCCCCGTTTGGTCCAAATAATTCACCACCTGCTGCATAGAAAAATGCTGGTAAATACCAACTGTTATCCAAATCAAAAGCAAAATTATCAACTTTATCTCCAAGATCTTTTGCCATCATCGTATCAAGATTCTTTACTTCTTCTTCTGTAAATTTGCTCTTGTCATAATATAAGAAGTAAGTGTTTGGAGTGAATGGAAATCCGTACACACCATCATTGTAAGTAACAGAACCTACCATGGATTCGCTATTATGGGCTTTCATTTCTTCCACATTAGAACCGCCTAATTTTGCAAGGGCTCCCGCCTCTACCATTTTTGGAATTAAGTCATTGGAATATAAAAATACATCGGCTGCCTTTTCCAAATCTTTTGTCGCTTGATCCGCAACTTCTGCCTCTGACATAACACCATATTCAAATGTAATATCCCACTCTGGATGAGCTTCATCAAACTGTTCACAAAGTGTTGCAAGATACCCATTAGAATGTCCCTCTGTTGCCACTTGATCTTCCTGAGGTGCCCACACTTTTAATGTGATATTTTCTGTTTCCCCATTGGTTTCTCCCCCTGTGGTTGTAGAATTTCCTGTGCCTCCACAGCCTGCTAATGATGTCATTGCCATCATCGTTGATAGGAAAACTGCTAGTGTTTTTTTCACTCTCATATTACGTTCCTCCTAAATTTATAAATGAATTTTTGTTTCCATCTGATGGTTCTATTATACAATTTGCATAAAAAAACTTAAATATCAATAATCTTAGAAACATATCAGATTTCTACGCTATTTTAAATTTTAATGAATCTCCATCTTACTGGCAGACAGTGCTTTTTGTATGATAGGAAAGGATTTTTCTTGAATCTTATCAGAAATGATGTATAATAGAATTTGGTTAATTAATCAATCTAATTTCCATTAGAATGATGAAAGGTGGTATCCATTCATAATTTTTCTCGACATAGGAACAGATACCACACAAAACTATGCTTTTTTATCCTTTCTTCTCCACCCCTACTTGGTATAAGGATGAGAAAAAGCAAAAAGAGCTACACACAGTTTTACTTCTTAACTGTGTGTAGCTCTTTTTAGTATCCAAGTCCATTTGCTTGTTGTGCTAAATAATCACTAATCCCTTGTACTTCACTGGATGGACTATATTGTTTTTCTGGATCTGGATTCACTTGTGTCGCTTCAGTGCTTCCTTCTTCTGTACTCTGTCCAGCCCCATATCCATTATTTTTATTTGCCACTCCATTGTCCTCTTCTAAATAGGAATCGCTTGGAGCTTCCACTGTACTTGGAGCTCCTTCTCCATAGAGTTGATAATGGAGCGTCTTTAAATCTTCTGCAAGCATGGTTGGAATATCAACCGCAATCTTACTATCCTGATAAGAATACGTATTCACCCTCGCATTTTTTGTATGATATGGAAATCCCTGACTGTCTTTGATCTGATAACTTGTAATATCTTTTGCAAGACCTAACATATCAGGAACCGTTAAATTTGTATTAATATGAGAAAACATAGTCTGAATCACTTGATTTAGCGTTCCAATACTACAAGTTTTCGCTTTTTCAAATGTGGCATTTAAAACAGTTCTTTGACGTTTTGCTCTCTTATAATCGCCACCGCCTGTATAACGGATTCTGGAGTATGCAACCGCTTGACTTCCTGTCAGCGTCTGACGCCCAGGACCATCAATATATTTTACATTGGTATCCGCCCCTTCTCTTGCTAAAGAACGAACATATCCATTCAACCATTTAACCTCATTCGGTTGCACATCAATCTCAACTCCACCTAACAAATCGACAATATCCTCTGCTACCGCAAAATTCACTGTCACATAGTCTTTGATGTCCAAATCGAAGTTATGATTCAATGTGCTAATCGCTAGTTCTGGCCCCCCAAAGGCATAGGCATGTGTTAACTTATCATATCCATATCCTGGAATATCCACTAAAGTATCTCGATAAATAGAAGTGAGTGTGACTTCGTTTGTTTTTAAATTCAAGGATGCCAAGATAACAGAATCTGAACGATTGCCTTTTCCCAATGTGGAATCTCTCGCATCCACACCAAAAACTGCACATGTCCAATACTCTTCCTTTGTTTCTACACCTTCATTTTGTACAATATTTTTTTGATCAAATTCCTCCTTTGTCGGAGTATTTGTAAGGGATACTAGATAATTGACATACCCATATCCTCCGCCAACTACAATTGCTATGAGCATTAAAAATGTAATTCCAGCGATTTTAAGAGTGCTCACTTTCTTTTTTGTTTTCTTCTTTTCTTTTTCGTTTGCCATGCTATTTCCTCACTTAATCTCGGGATTCGATGACGAGCAATTGCCCGCTCTTAATCGAAATTTTTCCCTGTTCTTCTACCAGCTCATTGCTAATTCCCTGACTGATTCCGATGCAAAGTTCTGCGTCATGCAAAGGATATAAAAATCCTTCTAAGTCAATTCCTGTCACCTTTTCTGTATAAGGAATTAACGAAACATATTTTCCAAAAGCATCTTTCTTTTCTAAAACGAGAGAATCCTTTATCATTCGGATTCGATTATTAGAATCTATGATTTGAGCAGAAACACCTTGTTCTAAGGCAAGAGTCAAAAGACCAATATTGGCAAGGGTGTGATCCATCCTCGTTCCAATTCCGCCTAAAATCACAATATCATCAGGTTGTTTTTCTAAAGCTGTTTTAAGAGCCAAATGAGTATCAGTATAATCCTTTTTTGTTGGAAATCTCATAAGTTCAATTCCCTTATTTTTATATTCCTCCAAAACTTCTGCCTTTAACGTGTCAAAATCTCCCAATAAAAGATCGGGCATTATACCAATTGACTTTGCATAGGCTGTCCCACCATCAGCGGTGATCACATAATCGAACTTGTGACTGTTTAGATACTCTTTTGCCGTATTCTTATCAAATCTCCCACCTGTGATGATTAAGACTTTCATTCTTTGTCACCGTACTTAGCAAATACGGCTTTAAAATCCGCAATGTTTTTCTCCACATCTCCTTTAAAGACAGCAGAACCCGCAACAAAAATATTGGCTCCCGCTTCAATCAGTTCTCCAACATTGCTTGGCGTAACCCCTCCATCCACTTCAATATCAATAGATGCAACTCCTTTTTCCTTTGCCATTTGGCGAACTTCTTTAATTTTTCGAATGCTATTTTCAATAAAACTCTGTCCGCCAAACCCTGGATTGACTGTCATGATAAGCACCATGTCAAGATACTCTATCACATATTCCAAAACAGAAAGTGGTGTTGCTGGATTTAAAGCTACTCCTGCTTTTAATCCGCTTTCCTTAATCTGCATAATCGTGCGATTTAAGTGCTTACAAGCCTCGGCATGAACGCAAATTAAATCCGCTCCTGCATTTTTACATTCTTCAATATAGCGTCCTGGCTCTTCCACCATAAGGTGGGCATCAAAGACCATATCGGTTACTGGACGAATGGATTTCATAACAGGAAATCCAAACGAAATGTTAGGAACGAACATTCCATCCATCATGTCAATATGAACCCAATCTGCTCCCGCTCCTTCAATCGTCTTGATATCCCTTGCAAGATTTCCAAAATCGGCTGATAAAATTGATGGTGCTAACTTGTACATATTAATATTTCCTCTTTTCTTTCAGTTCTTCATAAAGATTCACATAGTTTTCATAACGAATTTTGCTGATCTTACCTTCTGCTAACGCCTGTTTTACTCCACAAATTGGTTCATTGATATGAACACAACCTTGAAACTTGCAGTCCGGTTCAAACTCTAAAAACTCTGTAAAATAATCTTTTAGCTCTTCTTTCTCAAATTGATCGATCCAAATCGAGCTAAAACCTGGAGTGTCCATCACATACGTATTTCCCTCAATGTGAATGATCTCCGAATGCCTTGTTGTATGGCGACCCCGTTTAATCTTTTCACTCACCTCTCCCGTTTCCATATGGGCTTTTGGTTGTAAAAGATTCATCATGGAAGACTTCCCAACACCAGATGGTCCTGCTAATACCGTCGTCTTACCCTCTAGCTGTTCTCTTACAAGCTCCATTCCTTCCTCCGTATAGGTGCTTGTGAATAAAATACGATATCCACATTTTTCATAAGTTTCATAGAGAAGCCCCAATTCTTTTTCGCCAACAATATCTCGTTTGTTAAAGCAAATGATGACGGGAACCTCCTGCTTACCCATAAGCAGGAGAAACCGGTCAAGTAAGTTGAAATTGGGATTTGGCTCTGCTGCTGCAAAAATTACCATGGCTTGATCGATATTGGATACAGCTGGACGGATCAATTCATTTTTTCGTTCCAAAATCTCTATGATATTCCCTGTCATTTCTTTCTCATCCAGAACATCAATTTTTACATTATCCCCGATGAGAGGTTTAATCTTACGTTTTCTAAAAATGCCTTTCGCTTTGCATTCATAAAGTCCATGTCCTACAACATGCACATAATAAAATCCAGCAATTCCTTTTACAATTTTTCCTTCCATTCGCCACTCCTATTCCATATTCACAACCCACTCTGCACCAACTACCTGCTCTCCATTGACAAGCATATAAATGTGTGCCTGTGCATTGCTGTGGCTTTTAAATGTAATTGTTTTAGGGAAATCCGCATAGCTTAAAACTCCTGAGAAGATAATCTGTTCTTCTCCATCCTGATCAGCAATGACTTTTACATTTCCTTTTTCATTTCCTTCTTCCCCTTCCACAAAAGGGTTTGCTCCTTGTGTCAATGTAACAGAACCTTCATATTCCACAACTGGCTCTTTTCCTTTGCTGATATAGACAGTAATCACTGTGCCTTCTTCCACTTCTGTTCCTGCTTTAATATCTTGATCATAGATCAAGCCTTCTGTGTAATCGCTATACTGCTCCACTGGTTTTAAAACAAGACCGAACTGTCTTGCCAGTTCTTGAGCATCTGCTTTTGACATATCCTTAAAGTCTTGCACTTTAATCTTCACTTCTTCTTTTCCTAGACTGATGGTCAATGTGATGGTTGTTCCTGGTTTCACTTTTGTGCCTTCTGAAATACTTTGTTCAAAGACTTCACCAGCTTCCACATCATCATTGTACTCTGATTTAAAAGACACTCTCACATTATAATCGCTAGCCAGGGATTGTGCAGACTCTTTCGTTTCTCCTCTAAAATCTGGAACGGTTACATTTTCAGAACCTTGACTGATGGTCACATGAACTTGCGTTCCCTTTGTCACCATTTCTCCACTTTTTATATCTTGCTCTATAATATAGCCTGCCTCATACGTATCAGAAGAAACATAGGTTGGCTGTGCAAAGGAAAGTCCAATTTGTTCCAATTCTCTTTGAGCATCATCAAACTTCTTTCCAACAAGATTGATCATAGCAACTGTTTCTTCTTCTGTTGTTGTTTCTGTATCTTCTGTTGTTGTTTCTGTTGTGATCGCTTCCGTAGTGGTTGTAGTCACTCCATGACTTCCTTGTCCTTTGCTCGTTCCAAATAGATTCAAACCTTTTCCTATCATAAAGATCACAAAGAGGGCAACTAGTACTGCTGCTGCAATCCCTAGAATAAATACAAGGCGTTCCAGTTTTGGATCCATGCCTTCTTTTTCTTCTGGATCATCAAGCTCTCTTTCTTCGTACTCTTCTTCGTATTCCTCCTCATAATCCTCTTCTTCATCCGTATCTTGGTTTCTCATAGGAAGAGGTCTTTCTTCGTATTGATTCTTTGCTTTTCTTTTATGAGGCACTTCTTGTTCTTTTTCATACGGATTGTCTGGATTCACTGGAAATACTTCGATTTGATCTTCGTTTTTCACTCCAGCTTTTATTTTGCTTCTTTCCTCCTCTGACATCATAATCGTTGGAGAATCATTTAAAATTGGTGCTATCCGCACATAATCGCCCTCTGGTTCTAAAAACACTCTTTTTAAATCCAGAATCAATTCTTGTATCGTTTGATATCTTCGCTCTGGTTTCTTTTGCATTGCCTTAATAATAATTTTTTCAAGGCTGACTGGAATATCCTCATAATAATCACAAACCGGTACTGCCTCTTTTTGAATATGGGCAAGGGCAACCGAAACATTATTTTCCCCATCAAACGGTACACGCCCTGTCACCATCTCGTACATTGTAACACCAAGAGAATAGATGTCACTTCGTTCATCAGAATAACCACCTCTTGCCTGCTCTGGCGAAATATAATGAACAGAACCAATGGCAGAATCTGTGGATGTGATAGTATTGGCACTGGCAGCTCTTGCGATTCCAAAATCTGTGACTTTTACATCCCCATTTCTTCCAACTAAAATATTTTGTGGTTTAATATCCCGATGAATGGTATGGCGTCCATGAGCAGCTTGGATTCCAGAAGCGATATAAAGTGCAATTTCCACTGCTTCTTTTGGATAAAGTCTTCCCTTTTGGATGATATACTGTTTTAATGTGATGCCATCGACAAATTCCATAACGATATAAAATAAATCGCCTTCTTCTCCAACATCATAGACATTTACGATGTTTGGATGGGAAAGGGCTGCCGCTGCTTGTGCCTCTACTTGAAATTTTTGTAAAAAAACAGCATCTGTTCTAAATTCTGGTTTTAAAATTTTAATTGCTACGAAACGGTTTAACTTATGACATTTCGCCTTATATACATACGCCATACCACCGGAACCGAGCAATTCCAAAATCTCATAGCGCTCCCCTATGATATCTCCTGGTTTTAACATATTTTCACCTCGTTTTATTATTCCATGATTACAATGGCACTGATATTATCACGTCCTCCATAAAAATTAGCACGTTCTACCAGCTTATGTACAATCGGTTCTACTTCTTTTTGTTCTTCCATAATTTCCATGATCTCATCATCATCCACCATGTTCGTCAAGCCATCGGAACATAACAATATATGTTCTTGTTTCTGCAATAATACTTCAAAGAAGTCAGGAATAATCTGTTTTTCTGCACCGACTGCACGCGTAATGACATTTTTTACTGGATGATTTCTCGCTTCTTCTCGATTAAGACCACCGCTTCTTATCATTTCTTCCACAAGAGAATGATCCATCGTAATCTGAACAAGTTTTTTTCCAGCAACATAGAGCCTACTATCTCCAATATTCATTACATACATTGTAGTACCGTCAATAACGGCAGCCACAAATGTAGTACCCAGTCCCTTGTAATCTTCATTTTCGGCTGATTTCATAAGGAGTTCTTCATTAACAATCTCTATCGCTTCTCGCATAACGAGAACCATGTGACTGTCTTTCCTTTCCCGAACCAGTTCTACAAAACGTTCCACGGAAAAGGAAGAAGCATAATCTCCTGCCTTATGTCCTCCCATACCATCTGCTACAATGTATAGATTTGGGAGCATACCAACCGGTTCATCAGAATAAAAAATATAATCCTGATTCATGTTTCTATTACGTCCTATGTCCGTAACCCCATATGACCTCATGTTCTTCCTCCTACCTGTTACTTTTTGTTCAAGACCGATTCAAAAACCCTCTTTTTTACAAGCATTCTCCGGTCTGATTTCCATTCGTATATTTTCTTCTTAACTGTCCACAAGCCGCTTGAATATCACGACCCATTTCCCTTCTAATAGTAACATTTATGCGATTTTTTTCAAGCAGATTCTTGAACTCTTTAATAGAATCCGCCGTTGACTGCTTGTAATCTCTTTCTTTAATCGGATTGACTGGAATAAGATTAACATGACAGTTTAAATGGCGTAACCGCTTGATAAGCAACTTTGCGTGTTCTGGTTTATCATTGACACCTGCCACAAGACTGTATTCAAAGGTAATTCTTCTTCCGGTTTTTTCAAAGAAATACTCACACGCCTCTATGATTTCATCAATCGTATAGCTGTTGGCAATCGGCATCAGCTCTCTTCTCATTTCATCATTTGGTGCATGAAGGGAAATCGCTAAATTACACTGCATCTGTCGATCGGCAAACTGTCTAATTCTAGGTACCAGACCACAAGTTGAAATTGTAATATTTCTTTGACTTAGATTGAGTCCTTTTTCATCTGTGATCAAAGAAAGAAATCTCATCACATGATCAAAATTATCAAACGGCTCTCCTGTTCCCATGATGACAATGTTGGAAACTCGCTCTCCTGTGGCTCTTTGAATGTAGTAGATCTGATCAAGCATTTCTGATGGAAGTAAATTTCTTGAAAGTCCATCCAATGTGGAAGCACAAAAGCGACATCCCATTCGGCATCCAACTTGAGAAGAAATACAAACAGAATTTCCATGTTTATACTTCATAAGCACACTTTCTATTACACTTCCATCATGAAGAGCAAAAATAAACTTGCTCGTTCCATCAATTTCTGATACAAGACGGTCTAGCTCCCTAATGGAATAAAAACCAACTGCTTCTTTTAATTGTTCACGCAATTTTTTAGGAACATTCCCCATTTCTTCTAAATCCTGCACTAATTTTTGATGCAACCAGCCATATACTTGTCCTGCACGAAATTTCTTTTCTCCTAATTGTTCGATTAATGCTTCTAGTTCTGTTAGCGTCAATGACTTTAAATCATATTGTATTTGTTGTGGCATATACTTCCCTTTCTATTTTATCACTTTCTCATGATTTTCTTGTGAATTTCGCAATGAAAAATCCATCACATTTATGAATGCCCGGCAACAACTGTAAATATCCATCTTTTGTTGTTTCGCTCTTTAGTGCATTTGGTAATGCCGAATCAAGGCTTACCGGCTCAAAAGGAAGATTCTCAAGAATCCACTTACGATTTTCTTCATTTTCTTCTTGGTTGATGGTACAAGTGCTATATAATAGCGTTCCACCTACTTTTACATACTTCCATACAACCGATAAAATCTCTCTTTGTAATGCTACAAGCTCTTTTTGCTGTTCTTTTGACATTTTATATTTAATATCGTTCTTCTTCCCTAAAATTCCAAGCCCAGAACAAGGAAGATCCGCAATGACAAGATCCGCTGTCTTTTCATCCTCTTTCACAAAGGAAAGAGCATCTTGCTTTTCAATTCTAATGTTTTGATATTCTGTTCTCTTTAAGTTTTCTTCCATTAGTTGGACTTTATAGTCCGTCACATCCCTTGCAATCACAAGCCCTGTTCCTTTTAGCTCTTCTGCACAGTGAAAACTTTTTCCTCCAGGAGCTGCACAGACATCAATCACTTTATTTCCTTGTTCTGGCATTGCCGTTTTCACAACAAGCATGGAGCTTTGATCTTGTACTTGAAATAGCCCTTCTTTAAATGCTTTAATTTTCTGCATATAATTGTAGTTGCTAATATGATAGGCTTCCTCTACATACTCACAAGGCGTAACCGTAATGCCTTCTTCTTCTAATCTCTGTCTTAATTCTTCTTTTTTTATCTTTGATGTGTTACAGCGAATGGTCGTTTGATTTTCCTCTAAAAAGGTCTTTAGCATTGTTTTCACTGTT
This sequence comes from uncultured Eubacteriales bacterium, assembly GCA_949284175.1. Taxonomy (GTDB): domain Bacteria; phylum Bacillota; class Clostridia; order Lachnospirales; family Lachnospiraceae; genus Scybalomonas. The sequence continues at coordinate 18,434 of CASDVE010000009.1, read as the reverse complement.
TCATAATCGTATACGGCAAGCCATTCTTTTACAATCCACTCTGGCATGGAATAAAAGATGGATAAATATTTCACTGGGTCTTTTGCTTCTTCTGGGTACACAATCTCTTCTTTTTGTCTTGATAAGTTTCTAAGAACGCCATTTACAAAGCCGGAAAGAGAGGAAAATCCTCTCTTTTTTGCTAACTTTACTGCTTCATTGCACGCGGCAGAGTCTGGAACTTGTTGTAAAAAACAAATTTGATAAGCTGTCATCCGCAACAAATTCCGAATCACCGGCTTACATTTATTTATCTTAATTTTGGAAAATTGGTTGAGCATATAGTCAAGACGCAACTGATATTCCACCGTTCCCTCCACCACTCTTGTTATAAATGCACGCACCTTTTTATCCAAAAATTGATAATTTCTAAGAGTTTCAGAAATTGCAATATGGCTATATGTTTTTTCTTTATCAATATCAAGTAAAATATCAAGAATCACTTCTCTTTCATTGGTCTGTCCTGCCATAATAACTCCTTACTTCTCTTTTTTGAATTGTTCTCCTACTTTTATCGCATAACCGAGTAAAAATGCTTTTACTTCCATGCGTTTCTTTCCTTCTAACTGTACCTCTTTTAAGGCAAGGCAGTTGTTTCCTGCCTGAACAACTATGCTATCCTTGGTCACTTCCACAATGGTTCCAGCCACTTCTTTTGTCTGTCGTTCCACCACATCAGCAGAAAAGACTTTCATGACTTTTGTTCCAAAATGCGTATAAGCACTTGGCCATGGATAAAGTCCACGAATTAATCGCTCCAGTTCTTTTGCATCCTTTGTCCAATCAATTTCTCCCATGGCTTTGTCAAACATCGGTGCATAGGTACTCATACTATCATCCTGTTTTTCTCTTACAGCCGTTCCATCTTCAATGGCTTTCATCGCCTTTAAAAGGATGTCATTTCCAGCCACAGATAGCTTGTCATGCAGACTTTCTCCTGTTTCTTTCGGATCCAGTGGCACAACTACCTTTTCAAGCATATCGCCAGTATCAAGCCCCTTTTCCATATACATGATGGTGACACCAGATTCTTTTTCCCCGTTGATCACCGCCCATTGAATGGGACCTGCTCCACGATATTTTGGCAAGAGAGAGGCATGCACATTGATACATCCATATTTTGGCAAGTTTAAAATGCTTTCTGGCAAAATCTGTCCAAAAGCGGTAACCACAATAATGTCTGGATTCAACTCTTTCATGGTAGCAAGAAATTCTTCATCATTTCTCACTTTTACTGGCTGATACACAGGGATGTTATACTCCAACGCTTTTTCCTTCACTGGAGTAAACTGCATCGCTTTTCCTCTTCCTTTTCTCTTATCCGGCTGCGTGACAACAGCTAATACCTCATGATGTTCCAATAAGGTCTGCAATGTTGGCACCGCAAAATCCGGTGTACCCATAAAAACAACTCTCATTACTCTTCCTCCATCTCCACATCATGCACAGGACCATCTGCAATATCGCGATAGAGGATTCCATCTAAATGATCCGTTTCATGACAGATAGCACGAGCTAATAATCCCTCTCCTTCAATGACAATTGGCTCCATCGCCTCATTAAATGCTTTACATTTTACATAGTCTGGACGGGTAACAATTGCACTTTTTCCTGGAAGACTTAAACAACCTTCTTCTCCAGTCTGTGAACCACTTTTTTCGATGATTTCTGGATTGATTAAGACAATTGGATCTTCCCCTGTCACATCGATTACCACAATTCTTTTTAAAATTCCAATCTGTGGTGCTGCAAGTCCAACACCATAGCTATCATACATCGTATCAAACATATCATCAATTAACTCTAATGTCTTTTCATTGACTTCTTTTACTTCTTTACTTTTTTTTCTTAATACTTCATCGCCTTCAAAGCGAATTTTTCTAATTGCCATATTTTTTCTCCTTTTTCAATACTCTCCATTTACTTCTTGCTTGCTTTCTTTGCACATTATCTTTCCCATTATACTATATTTTGTCTATTTATGCTATATACTTCCCAATATATCAATATACAATCATTGCGTTAAAGTCAAACTGCACTTGTACTTCTTTAAAAATAACAGAATATTCTATATATCCTTCTAAGAAATCCTTACTTTTTACTAACATTTCATAGTCTAAATGTTTCACATATAAAACGCGACGATACAGATCCTGTATTTTTCCAAAGGAGGCTTCACTTGGTCCAATGAACAGCAGTTCACCAGCTTCTTTTATTTCTTCCCTTTGATGATTAAAACTAACAAGGGCATCCTTTAAAGCCACTGAGGCTTGGATTGCCAAATCCTGCTCCTTTGATGTAATAAAAATGGTAAGCATCTGATAGACAGGGGGATACTTCATGAGCCTTCGATAGACTATCTCTTGTTGATAAAATGCCTCATAATCCTGCTTACTAGCAGTTACAATACTATAATGCTCCGGATTATACGTTTGAATTACAACATCTCCTAAAAGTTCTCCTCTTCCTGCCCTTCCAGACGCCTGTGTCAGCAATTGAAACGCCCTCTCTCCAGCACGAAAATCACTACTGTGTAACGAAAGATCAGCCGCTAAAATTCCAACAAGGGTTACTTTTGGAAAATCATGCCCCTTTACAATCATCTGCGTTCCAATTAAAACATCGGCTTCGCCTTTGGAAAAAGTAGCAAGAATGCGATCAAATCCTTCTTTTCCTTTTGTCGTATCCGTATCCATGCGAAGAACTCGACTCATCGGAAACATTTTTTTAACCGCCTCTTCCACTTTTTGTGTTCCTGTTCCAAATCCTGCAATATATTTACTTTGACAGCTTGGGCAAATCTTTGGAACTGGCCTTTCATATCCACAATAATGACACCTTAAACTTCCACCTCGATGATGCGTAAGGGATACATCACAGTGTGGACACATTGCCACATATCCGCATTTTCTACAAGAAATAAAGTTGGAATAGCCTCTGCGATTTAAAAACAGCATAATCTGTTCTCCCTTTTGCAACCGTTCTGCCATCAATGACTGTAATGTTCCACTGAACATACTGCGATTTCCTTTTGCAAGTTCTTGTCTTAAATCCACCACTTGAACCTTTGGTAAAACCGCTTGCTTTTTTGCCCTTTGTTTCATCGTAAACAGCGTAAATTCTCCGAGCATCGCCTTTGTATAAGATTCAAGAGAAGGAGTTGCTGATCCTAAAACGACACTAGCATTTGCCATTCTCGCTCGCTCAATTGCGGTTTCTCTTGCATGATACTTTGGCACACTTTCACTCTTATAACTCATTTCATGCTCTTCATCAATAACAATTAATCCAAGTTTTTGAAATGGCATAAATAACGCGGATCTCGGTCCAATAACAATGGAAATTTCTCCATTTTTAGCCCGCATGAATTGATCGTACCGCTCTCCTTTAGACATCCTAGAGTTCAAAATCGTCACCTGTCCTCCGAATCGCTCCACAAAACGTCGTACGGTCTGATAGGTCAAAGATATTTCTGGAATCAGCACAATGGCTTGTTTTCCCTTTTCTAAAACCTTTGCAATTAATTCCATATAGACTTCTGTCTTGCCACTTCCTGTCACTCCATGAATCAAATAGGTCTTTCTAATTCCTTCTTCATATTCTTTTGAAAACGCATCCACAATCCTTTGCTGTTCCTCTCGTAACATAATGGGAGTGAAAGTTTCCTTTTCTAAAACCGAATAAGCAACGGGATTTCGATGCACCTGCTTTGTCCTCACACATAGCACTTGTTCTTTTTCTAATGACTTAATGACGCTACTTGTCACATTTAACTTCTTTAATGCCACTTCATAGGGCATCATTGGCTGTTTTAAAAGCCCTAAAAGCAATCGTTCTTTTGCCTTATAGTGCTTTTTTTCATATTCCAAAAGAAGAGTTTCTCCCTCTTCTTTTGTCAATAATAACTGTAACGTTCTTTGTTCCCTTTGTTCTATTTTATCTTTAACTGGAAGCACCGTTTTTAACGCTTGAATCATGGTAGAACCATATTGCTTTTTTATCCATCCTGCCAATTGAATCAATTGGGATTCCATTGTAATTCTTTTTTCTTCCACAGAATCAATGTCTTTGATCTTAGCCACATCAAAATTCGGTGTCTGGCTAATTCCAACCACATATCCCCTTTGAAAACGATTTCCATTGCCAAAGGGTACTTTTACTGGTGTTCCAATCTGTACTGCTTGCTGTAATTTTTCTGGAATCCGATACTGAAACACTCGATCCACAGCTTCATGCGAAATATTGATAATAATATCCGCATATTGTTCCATGTTATACACCTCCTTTTTCTCAAACGATGAGAAGCACACTTTGCATAAACGATAAAAAGCTGTCGCAAAATCCCTCTTTTGCGACAGCTTTTTTCTTCTAAGAGTGTGTTTCTTGTTGTTCTTCGTCATCAGCGACGATTTTAATTTTGCTGTTATAGAGTTCTTCCACAGCAATAGAAAGTGGTTTTTGTCCATGATCCTTTACAAATGGTTCACTTCCTGCAATTAACTGTCTTGCACGTTTTGCGGTTGCAAGCACGATGGAATAACGGCTTTGAGCAACTGGTTGTTCTCCCGGTTCTACCTCACTATTTACAACTTCCATTAATTCTGTATAAGATGGATGAATCATATGGCTATCTCCCTTCGATTATAAGTTTTCTAATTCTGTTTTAATTGTATTGATGAAATCTGACTGACTTCTCATCCGACAGCTTTCATTTAAAACGATCTGATGAACTTGCTCTACACATTCATCAAGAACGTCATTGATAACTAAGTATTCATATTGTTCCATATCCTGTGCCTCTTCTTTTGCACGACATAGGCGTTTATTCACTGTTTCGATATCCTCTGTACCTCTACCAATTAAACGCTCTTTTAATATGGTTGCACTTGGTGGTGCAATGAAAAGCAAAATGGCATCTGGATATTGTTTTTTAATATTCAATGCCCCCTGCACTTCGATTTCAAGAATCACATTTTTGCCTTCAAGAAGAGCATCTTCTACAAAAGCTCTTGGTGTTCCATAATAATTGCCCACATATTGTGCCCATTCAATAAATCCATTTTCCTCTATCATAGATTCAAATTCTTGTTTTGTTTTAAAATAGTACTCTCTTCCGTCCACTTCTCCCTCTCTTGGAGATCTTGTTGTGGCAGAAATGGATACTTGATATCCATATTTTTTTACAAGTTCTTTTACAACGGTTCCTTTTCCTGCCCCTGAAAAACCGGATAGAACAATCAACATTCCCTTATGTTTCATCTTCTTCACCTTTCCACTCTTTATCCTGATAGCGATTGGCAATGGTTTCTGGCATAAGTGCCGATAAAATGAGATGATTGCTTTCTGTTACAATTACCGCTCTCGTTCTTCTGCCACAGGTAGCATCGATAGCACGCCCTTCATCTTTTGCATTTTGTACCATGCGTTTAATCGGTGCCGCTTCTGGGCTTATAATCGCCACAACTTTATCCTGATTCACCATATTGCCATATCCAATATTTATGAGTCCATTCATACGACTTTCCTTATTCAATATTTTGGATCTGTTCTCTTACTTTTTCGATCTCTGTTTTTAATTCAATGGCTTGGTTAGAAATCTCAATATCATTTGCCTTTGACAAAATCGTATTCGCCTCGCGGTTCATTTCCTGTGCAATGAAATCTAATTTCCGTCCAATGCTACTATCTCCATTAGAAAGTAAAATTGCTTTTGTGCTTTCAATATGACTTCTCAGTCGAACAATTTCTTCATCAACACACACTTTATCAGCATAAATTGTCACCTCTGTTGCGATTCGACTTTCATCAATTGCACTGGATTCTAACAGCTCTTTTACTTTTAATTCCAATTTTTGACGATATTCTTCCATTAATTGTGGGGAACGTTCTTCAATGTCATGAACAAGAGAAAGCATACCATTTAACTTCTCCACTAAATCCTGTTGTAGGGCTTTTCCTTCGCTTGCTCTTGTTTCTACTAGATGGCTCATAGCTTCTCTTAATGGTTGTTCTAACACATTCCAAAGTTCCTTTTCATCCGTCGTCTTTTCTTCTAAGACGATCACATCAGGATAATGTGAAAGTTTTGACACTGTGATATCATTCTCAATACCAAAATCATCATGAATCTGCTTTAAGCATTCAAAATATTCTGACGCAATTTCCTTATTATAGCGAACACATCCTTTTGTCTGTGTGTAATCTTCATATGTGATAAAAATATCCACTTTCCCTCTTTGAATATATTCCTTTAAAAGAGTTCGGATATTTGATTCGAAAAAGCTCAATTTTTTTGGCATTTTGATATTCAAATCACAATATCTATGATTGACTGACTTCATTTCTACCACAATTTTATAAGAATCTGTCATTGCTTCGCTTCTGCCAAATCCAGTCATACTCTTGATCATGTTATTTTCCGCCTTTCCACTAGCATCACATAGTTGTCCTATTATGATTATTAACGTAGTTTCCATTATAATTCAATATCTTTCGTTCGTCAACTGTAAGACAGGAATTTCATATGGTTGTATAGTTTCAAAAAAAGTGTTCATACTAAAACCGTAATGATGTTTTAACTTGAAAGGAGAATCAATCATGAGAGCAAGTAAAGAAACTTACGAACACGTAGCAAAAGAATGTAGTGCTTACAAAAGAAAAGAATATGGAGCAAAAAACTGTGCAAGTGACTCATGTCCTAGCTGTTTAAATTGTACACATTTTTCTACGGATGAACATTGTGTCTTAGATTTATACGATCCAATCGTAAAAAATCTTTAATCCGTTGAGAAAGAGCTATCAAAATGTTGATAGCTCTTTTTCTTTTACTCTTTATCCGTTTTTCTTCTGTTCTGCAATTTTTTCCGCCAAATCGTTTAAATAAACCCAGCGTTCCATCTTTTCTTCCAATGCCTGTTCCGCTTCTTCCTTTTGTTCCATCAACTCTTGTAACTTGGTATATTGATTGGCGTTTTCTGCAATCTCTTGTTCTAACTGGGCAATTTTCTCTTCCAGTTTTGCGATATCTTCATCGATAGTGTCATATTCTCTTTGTTCTTTATAAGAGAATTTTAACTTTTGCTCTCTATTCTTTTGCCATGATTTTTTCTCATCGCTGTTATTTCCTTTTGTACCCTCGAACTTCTTATTATTCGAAGACGTGATCGACTTTTCTTCCGCTTTCTTTTTCTCTAAATAATCCGTAAATCCGCCTTCATATTGTCGAATCACGCCATTTCCTTCAAAAGCAAAAATACGGTTCACAACTCGATCTAAAAAGTATCGATCATGGGATACCGTAATGACAATACCAGAAAAACTATCAAGATAATCTTCTAAAATCGTTAAAGTCGCAATATCCAGATCATTGGTAGGCTCATCTAATATGAGAACATTAGGTGCTTCCATAAGCACACGCAGTAAATAAAGACGGCGTTTTTCTCCACCGGATAACTTCTCAATTGGCGTGTACTGCATAGCTGGGGAAAATAAAAATCGCTCTAACATTTGGGAAGCAGAAGCAGTTCCTTTTGCGGTTTCAATATATTCTGCCACATTTCGAATATAGTCTATCACACGCATTCCGCCTTCTTCCATATGTTGGTTCTCTTGGGCAAAGTAGCCAATCTTAATGGTATCTCCAATCTCCACTTCTCCAGAATCCGGTGTTACAATTCCATTGATAATTTTAATTAATGTAGATTTTCCACAGCCATTTGCTCCAATGATTCCGATTCTCTCATTACGAAGCACAATGTAACTGTAACCATCAATTAAGGTTTTCTCGCCATAGCTCTTACAGATATTTCGAAGTTCAATGGTCTTTTTCCCAAGCCTTGTCCCAACAGAATCAAGCTGAACGGTTTCTTCTTCCCTTGGTCGCTCCACTTGTTTTAATTCTTCAAAACGCTCGATTCTCGCTTTTTGTTTTGTGGAACGGGCTCTTGCCCCTCTCATCATCCACGCTAATTCTGTCTTTAGAATACTCTGTGTTTTTCGATAAGACGCTCGCTCCATATCTTCTCGCTCTGCTTTCAACTTCAAAAATCCACTATAATTTTCATCATAGGAATAGAGGGTATGATTATCGATTTCCACAATTTTATTCGTTACACGATCAAGAAAATAGCGATCATGGGTTACCATAATCAGCACCCCTTTATATTGGTTTAAATACTGCTCTAACCAATCCGCCATCTCATTATCAATATGGTTTGTCGGTTCATCCAAAACTAAAATTTCATACCGATCCACCAATACCTTTGCAAGGGCAATTCTCTTTTTTTGCCCTCCAGATAACACATCCACCTTTTGATCAAAATCAAAGATTCCAAGTTTTGTTAAAATGGTCTTAGCTTCGCTCTCTTTTACAATATCGAGCATCCGTTCTTGTTCGGTACCAGCCACATAATCAAGCACCGTCATCCCTTTTTCAAATACCGGATTTTGTGGAAGATAACCAATGCGAACTCCATTGCCTTTTACAATGGTTCCTTCATCGGTTTCTTCAATTCCAGCGATAATTTTTAACAAGGTAGACTTGCCCGTTCCATTGATGCCAATGACTCCAATTTTATCCCCTTCATGAATGCCAAAGGTCACGTCTTGAAACAGCACTTTGTCCCCAAAGCCTTTTGTTACGTTTTCTAGTGTTAAAATATTCATTGCCCAATTTCCTCTCTCTTTCTTTACTCCAATTCTAAAACAACAGGACAATGATCAGAACCCATAATATCTTTATGAATATCCGCTCCTTTTAAGCGTTCTTTTAAACGCTCAGAAACACAAAAATAATCAATACGCCAACCCGCATTTTTTTCTCTCGCTTTAAATCGATAAGACCACCAACTGTATCTTCCTTCATCCTCTGGATAAAAATAACGGAAGGTATCGATAAATCCTGCCTCTAATAACTTTGTAAATTCTCCTCGTTCTTCATCGGTAAATCCTGCATTTTTTCTATTTGTTTTTGGATTTTTTAAATCAATTTCTTGGTGGGCTACATTCATATCCCCACATACAATCACTGGTTTCTTTTCATCCAATTTCATGAGATAAGCTCGAAACTCTCTCTCCCAATCCATGCGATAGTCAAGACGCTTTAATTCATTTTGAGAATTTGGTGTATATACGGTTACCATATAAAAGTCATCAAACTCAAGGGTGATTACCCGTCCTTCCTTATCATGTTCTTCTATCTGAATGCCATAAGAAACAGAGAGTGGTTCTTTTTTCGTAAAAATGGCAGTTCCTGAATACCCTTTTTTCTCCGCATAATTCCAATATTGGTAATATCCTTCGGTATCCAGTTCAATCTGTCCTTCTTGCAATTTACTCTCTTGAATACAGAAAATATCCGCATCCACTTCATGAAAGTAATCCATAAATCCTTTTGTCACACAGGCACGTAGCCCATTGACATTCCATGATACCAATTTCATAAATTCCTCCTTTTCTTTTGCTTCCTTTTTATAAACGATGAAAAAAACTGCAACAAAGCAACCATCATGTGTTTTGCGCAGTTTTTTGTGTTACTCTTTTTCTATGTCCTGTTTTTCATCAATGTCGAATAATTCTTTTGCTTCCTTTGCCTTTACGAATAGAACTTCATCCATATGCTCTTTCAGCACCTTCTTTCCCCCCGTATCACCCAAAAGACCATTTAGTTCCTCCAAGTAATCTGGGTGAAAAATCACAGGATTTCCCATCACATCTTTAAAAGATAGACAAGCAATTTTCTTCTCACTCTTTCGATATTCCTCCACCAATTTCTCAATGGATTCCATAGAAAGATACGGCTGATCGCATACAGCAAACATCACACCACAAAGAGAATCCTTTTGTTCCATCAAAGAGGCGATTCCAAGTCGAATGGAACGAGAAATCCCCTCTTCTGGATGGTCGTTCATAACGACAAAAAAACCGTCTGCCTGTTCTTTCATCTCTTCAAATTGTGTTACTAAAACTCGCTTTGTATTCGGAAGTTGCTTTAATTTATTCAATATATGAACATACATCATTTCGCCATTGATTTTATAAAATTGCTTTCTTCCGCCAAAACGCTTGCTATTCCCTGCTCCTAAAAGCACGATTCCAAGACAATTTTCTCTTCTATTCATAAATCGCTTTTAACACTTGTTTCTTACAAAAATCAAAGTATTCACGAATATCAACATTTCCCTCATCAATCAAATATTGAAGAGAGCCACCTTCAAGCATTGATACGAGCATATAGGGAATATAAACTCTTTTTTCTTTGGACAGTTCTGGTACATAGCGATCGAGAAGAACTCCTATCTCCTCTCTCCAACCATCAAAAGACTTACAAAATTCTTTACGCATTGGTTCATTGATTCTACCTTGTATCCAAAAGTCAATCTCTGCAAAATCATATTCTTTTTCATCCAAAATAAAATCGAGTTTTTGTTGAAAAAATGTGTCCAGATGACTTTCTAATGTATCCTCACAATCCATGCTTAACTTTTTACGCAGTTCAATACAACGATTTAACACTTTCTTTTGAAGTGCGATCATCAAATCATTTTTTGTCTTGAAGTAATAATGGACATTAGACTGTACCATATTCGCTTCTTCTGCAATAAGGTGCATTCTCGTACCGCTAATCGTTTTGTCTTTTACAATTCTAAGAGCTGCATCAAGCACCTTATCTTCTGTTTTCATGTCTTCAAACTCTACACGTTCTTTCATTGGTCTTATCCTTCTTTAACTCATACTTTATTTCACATAAAGGCAACAGTCCAACCTCTATACCTCCATGTGTTTCTGGTAAACGATTCTCCTATAATATTTGATTATATAGTATAACTTTTTTCAACGCAAGAGAATCTAGTCATTTTTTCCTTCAAACTGATCTAAAAGTTCTTCAAACAGTTTTAAAGCACTGTTAACAGGCTCTTTTGTTGACATATCCACATCACATAATTTGAGTAAACGAATGGGAGCCATAGAACAACCACCTTGTAAAAACTTGAAGTAACCTTCTTTTGTTTTTTCGTCACCAGCTAAGATTTTTCTACTAATTGCAATGGCGGCAGAATAGCCTGTTGCATATTGGAATACATAAAATGGAGTATAAAAATGTGGGATTCTTGCCCATTCCATGTCAATATCTTCGTCTACAATCATCTCTTCTCCATAATATTTCACATTCAGATCGTGATAAATACTACAAAGAACGTCTGCTGTCAATGTCTGTCCATTTTGTACCATTTCATGAGTAATCATTTCAAATTCAGCAAACATTGTCTGACGATATAGCGTGGTTCTAAACTGCTCCATAAAATAGTTGATTAAATAGTCTTTTTCTTCCTTTGTTGTCGCCTGTTTTAAAAGAGAATCCATTAAAATTGCCTCATTACAAGTGGAGGCTACCTCTGCCACAAACGTTTTATATCCTGCATATAAAAATGGCTGTGCTTTATCAGAATAGTAAGAGTGCATAGCGTGTCCCATTTCATGAGCTAAGGTAAACACGCTCTTTAAACTTTCTTGATGATTTAAAAGCACATAAGGATGAATGCCATAAGCTCCCCAAGAATAGGCACCGGAACGTTTTCCTTTATTCTCATACACATCGATCCAACGCTTTTCAAATCCTTCTTTTACAATGGATCGATATTCTTCCCCAAGTGGTTTTAAAGCATCATAGACCATTTCTTTTGCCTGTTCATAGCTAATCTTCTTTTCCACATTTGCTACAATCGGCGTATAAATATCATACATATGAAGTTCTGAAAGTCCTAAACGCTCTTTTCTAATTCTCATATAGCGGTGCATTAAAGGTAAATGATCATGAACAGAGGCAATTAAATTCTTATAGACAGAAATTGGCACATTGGAGTTGTCAAGGCTCATTGCCATAGAACTATCATAATGTCTTGCCTTTGCATAAAACCACGCTTGCTTTAAATTGGATCTAAAAATAGCAGACAATGTATTTTTGTGGTCTTTATATGCTTGATACGTACTGATAAAAGCATTTTTTCTTAAAGTTCTATCACTGTCAGAAAGGTAGGATAAATACCGTCCATGTGTTAACGGTAAAGTTTCTCCTTTTTCATTTTTCACATCCCCAAACTGAATGTCCGCATTGTCAAACATGGAGAAAATATCAGATGGTGCATTTCCCATATCGTTTGTTTCAGCAAGAAGATGCTCTAATTCATCTGAAAGCACATGATCTCTTTGTCTTGTCATCTCTTGTAAAAACTTTTTATAAGGAAGCATATGTTCTTCTTCCATCCAATTTGTCAAAACTTCTTCTTGAATCCCAAGAATTTCTGGTGTCATAAAAGATACTTTACTATCAAATCGACTGCTAAGACTGCTAGAACGATCTGCAAGATCTTGATAAAAGCTGTTTCCTGTATCCTGATGATACCGCTGATTTGCATACACATATAACTTTTCCACTTTTTGTGCAAGGGCGCTAAATTGATCAAGAAACATTCCCAATACTTTTGATGATTCTGATAATCTTCCTTTATAAGATGCTAATAGATCCATTTCCTCAGAAGCAAGTGCATAGTCTTCTTCCCATTTTTCATCGGTTTCATAGATGTCTTCCATCTTCCATGTGTATTCTTCTTTCACTTGATCTCTTGTCATAATTATCGTTTCACTCATTGCATTCCCTGCCTTTCCATTTTTATATTCTATTTTATATGTGAAAAGAACTTTATGTTCTCTATCATCTTATCATACCCACACTAGATTCCTTTTTTTAAGTCTAATATGAATTCGCCAAGAACGCTTTCAAAACAAATGCCGTCATTTTTTGGTGTCTTTTGTCGAACGGTTTCATAGAGCCCTTTCTCTATAAATTGAGCTGCTAAAAGAACAGACTTTTCTAATGGTATATGAAGCATTTCGCCTCCTGTTATTACGGCACTAAAGACATCTCCCGTTCCCGGTCTGCTCTCCATCACCTTTTTCGTTCCAATCAAACCTTTCTTGCCTTTCTCTTCATAGAAGTAGTTCACAACTTGTTCTCCTTTATTAAGACCGGTAATAATCACTTTTTTTGGTCCATAAAAACAAAGTTTTTTTGCGATCTCTTCTAATTCCTTTTCCTCTAACTCTTTTGTGTGATATTCCATATCAAGCAAACGATAGGCTTCCGTCAAATTGGGAGTTACCACATCCGCATACTGGATAAGACGTTTCATCTCTTCACACATCTCATCAGTATATGTGGCATATATAACTCCATCATCTCCCATGACAGGATCCACAATGACCTCTGTATTAGCTGTGCGAAACTCCTTTATAAACGTAATAACAAGTTCTATCTGTTCTTTAGAACCTAAAAATCCAGTGCTAATACCATCAAAGGTGAGATTTAACGCCTTCCAATTGTCCATATATTCTTGCATATGTCTTGTATAATCATCAAAATAATAAGAAGGATATGCTGTATGTGCCGACAAAATTGCTGTCGGCAACACACAACACTGCACTCCCATGGCTGAAATAATTGGAAGTTGTACGGAAGTAGAACATCTTCCAAATCCGGTTACATCATTAATTAGAGCAATTCTTTTTTGCCGTTCCATTTCTCGCTCCCCTTTTTAGTTCTCTTTTAAACAGGCATTTCCTTTCTCAATTAAAAATTCTGGACGGTAAGAAAGTTTTGCCTTTCTAAGCCCTTCACTTCCTGTGTCCTCTTCTCGATTAATATAAAGGTAGTCCCCGCCACAGTGCTGTACAAACTGTTGGTTGATCATCGGATACGCTCCTTGAATATCCGCATATGCCTTTTCAATATGAACAACAAGTGTATCGTCTGTTACCTTTTCTCCAATGGTAAAGGCAATGATTTTTCCTTCTGCACGAATGGCTCCGCCCACAACACCTAATTCGTCAAAGTGTTTTAAATAATTAAGAGTGACACAAAATTCTGCATGCTTTTCTGGATCGTCATCACATCCATTTTCCACTCGCCATGCTTGTGCCATTTCGGCACACTCTGCAATATTTTCTTCTGTAATCGGTTCATAGCTCCAATCCGGATAATTCTCTTTAAAGCGATTGATATGATTTCTTTTCCCATGAAGTTTTTTCCCTGCTAGTGTACTCAATTTCTCAGATAAATACACATAGTCTGCAATATCCCGATCGTATTCAATTGTAAACTGCCCTGGGAACATCTCTTCTAATCGCTCAAATCGAGCAGGCGTAATGCCATGTAATACCAGTTTTCTTCCAGCTTTTTTTTCTTCTTCTATTAAAATCTCCACAGTTTTTTTCACGTCGCCATCGCCTAATGGATAACTATATGTGTTGTTGTTTTTTGTATGAAGAACAAGCATATCGTTTACAATGGCGTATTCAACTTGATAATGTGGAGCCCAAAGTACCATATTCGCAAATGTGAGTTCACAGGAACGTTCATCCACGTGTTCATAAAATAATTTTAATTGTTCTTTGTCTTCTAGTGTCGGTGTTTTAAATTCTAACATAGTTCCCCTTTCTTTTGTTCTTGTATATTTCCTTATCTCTCCTTATTGTTTCATACTAAGAAGTAGTTTTCTCGACTCTGTTTCAAAAAGACTATATCATACAACAAAAAAAATGGCAAATCCCATCCAATGTATTTATACTTTCTTAAGATTTTCCTATTGACAAAATTCCATTGTTCCACTATACTATCCCTATAAATCAAACTAACCCAGAAATATAAAAGGGAGTAGCTGGCATTCATATATGAGTGAGTGATTACAGTGTCGTCAATACGATTGTTATAGACAATCCGGCTTGTAACTAAGTAGCGAGACTTTTATTGTAGTAACTATACTGCAATAATTGGCTCGCTTTTTTTATATTCTAGCCATTGTATATTGCAATCAATCTCTGGGAACACTATACCACAAAAGAAAGGACGAATTTTATGGACAAGAACAAACAGTATTATTCTATGCCAACAGACCAAGTTCTAACAGATGTAAATTCTTCTAGCTCTGGTCTTTCAAAACAAGATGCCATTAAGCATCAAACAACATACGGTTTTAATGAAATCGAAGATCAAAAGAAAAAATCTACACTGGTTTTATTTTTAGAACAGTTCAAAGATTTTCTTGTCATCATTTTAATTGGTGCAGGTCTTGTATCAGCAATTCTTGGTGATGCGGAAAGTTCCATCGTTATCTTCGCTGTTATTACTATGAACGCAATTCTTGGAACTGTACAAACAAAAAAAGCAGAGCAATCTTTAAATAGCTTAAAGAAATTATCTGCACCAACTGCAAAAGTACTTCGTGATGGAAAGATTGAAATGATCCCATCAAGAGAAGTAACCATCGGTGATATCGTTTATTTAGAAGCAGGAGATTCTATCGTAGCAGACGGTCGATTAATCGAATGTGCAAGCCTTCAAGTAAATGAAAGTGCCTTAACTGGAGAAAGTACCGCCATTGAAAAACAACTACATCCTTTAAAAGAAAAGCTTCCAATTGCTGACCAAACAAATATGGTATTTTCTGGAACTTTTGCCACATATGGGCGTGGTGCTTTTGTTGTAACTGCCATTGGTATGGATACAGAAGTTGGGAAAATCGCTTCTTTAATTCAAAATGCAAAGGAAAAGAAAACACCATTACAAGTAAACCTCGATCAATTTGGTCAACGTTTATCTTTACTGATTCTTGGAATCTGTGCCATTATCTTTGGTGTCAGCTTATTACAAGGAGAAGGATTTTTAGATGCCTTTATGTTTGCTGTGGCTCTTGCCGTTGCTGCGATTCCAGAAGCATTAAGCTCTATCGTAACCATCGTGCTTTCCTTTGGAACACAAAAAATGGCAAAAGAACATGCCATTATGAGAAAATTACAAGCGGTAGAAGGACTTGGAAGTGTATCTGTTATCTGCTCTGATAAAACAGGAACTTTAACACAAAATAAGATGACAGTAACCAACGCTTATGTTCTTTCTGATGATCTCATATTTTCTGTGGAAGAGGCGGATCTTGGTCGAGAAGATGTACAAAAACTGATCGATTATGGGGTTCTTTGTAACGACTCCCGCATTGAAAATGGATCAGATATTGGAGATCCAACAGAAACTGCTCTTCTTCACTTTGCTAGAAAGAAAGACTTAAAAGAAACAGATATTCGTAACTATTTCCCACGTATTGGCGAAATTCCATTCGATTCTGATCGAAAACTTATGTCTACGGTTCATGAAATCAATGGAAAAAATATGATGGTTACCAAAGGGGCTGTGGATGTTCTCTTAGACCGTATGTTCTTAAAAGACTCTGAAAAACAAGCCATTATAAAAGCCAATGAATATTTTTCTGAACAAGGACTTCGTGTTCTCGCCTTTGCTGAAAAAGAAATTTCATCCCTTCCAATTACATTAGAGGATGAAACTGGCTATACATTTTGTGGTTTAATTGCTATGATTGACCCACCAAGAGAAGAATCCGCACAAGCTGTTTTTGCCTGTCAAAGTGCTGGTATTCGACCAGTTATGATAACCGGTGACCACAAAGTAACCGCTTCTGCTATCGCAAAACAAATCGGTATCTTAACAGAAGGTACAAAAGCCGTAGACGGTTCTGAAATTGATGCCTTAACCGATGAACAATTACGTGAAATCGTTCCAGATGTTTCCGTTTACGCTCGTGTTTCACCAGAGCACAAAATTCGTATCGTTCGTGCTTGGCAAGATCGTGGTAACATTGTAGCAATGACTGGTGATGGTGTTAACGATGCCCCTGCTCTAAAACAGGCAGACGTTGGTGTTGCTATGGGTATCACAGGAACAGGTGTTGCAAAAGATGCCTCTTCTATGATTTTAACGGATGACAACTTTGCAACGATTGTAAAGGCAATTGAAAATGGACGAAATATTTATGCCAATATTAAGCGTTCCATTCAGTTCTTATTGTCTGGTAACTTCGCTGGTATTTTAATGGTACTTTATGCCTCTTTATTAGCTCTTCCAATTCCATTTGAGCCAGTGCATTTATTATTCATTAACTTATTAACCGATAGTTTACCAGCCATTGCATTAGGTCTTGAACCTCATTCTAAAGATGTAATGAAGCAAAAACCTCGTCCAATGAACGAATCCATTCTTACAAAACCATTCTTACTTCGTATTGGTTCTGAAGGATTTATCATTGCAATTGCAACCCTCATTGGATACTATATTGGGTTAACACAAATCGGTGCTGAGGGAGCTTCCACCATGGCGTTTGCAACCCTTTGCTTATCCAGATTATTCCATGGATTTAACTGCAAATCCGACCATCGTGTTTTATTCACAAAACAAATGAATACAAATCCATATTTATATGGTGCATTTTTCATTGGATTTGTCCTTTTAAATGCAGTTTTACTCATTCCTCCATTCCATGGATTATTCCGTACAGTGCCTTTAACTCCTGCTTTATTATTCACAATTTACGGTCTTGCCTTTGGCTCTATGATCGTAATTCAGATTTTAAAACAAATAACTGCACCAAGAAAATGATAATTTATGAATGCTAGAAAAAAAACTCCTTTTATGTTACACTTAAAAGGAGTTTTTTCTATAAAATTTTATGAAAGGAGAAATTATTTGGTTATAAAAAATATAGATAATTATAGTTAATTATAGTAAAATATGATCAAGAGGTAATTATATTGGAAAATAATAACTATAAACCGAATGAATTTGCAGAACTGATTCATGTTTTCGTTAGAACTTTGCAATGTTGAGATGTTGAAGGAGGTCAAAATCATTCAGAACGTCTACAAATAGAAGGTATGATACGTATGAGCAATATTTTGAGTACAAAGGTATTCATAAGGGAAAGAATCATAGAAAAATAGTTATTTATACAAGAGTTTCCACTTCTAATCAAAGAGATGATTTAAAAAATCAAGTAGAATTTCTTAGACAATATGCGAATGCTAAAGGAATTAAAGTAGATGAAGTGATGAAAAAGTATGGAAAACGAAAGTCTTTTGTCAAAAGAAGAATTCGTTCAAGATATGATAGCAATACTTCATACATTTAGTTTTAGAATATATGGCTTAAGTAAATATAAAAAAGATTAGAGAGGATGAGGAAATTGAAAAGAGCATACAAGATAGAGATTCATCCTACGAAAGAACAAAAATCTAAAATAAACCAAACGATTGGTGTAGCAAGGTTTGTATATAACTTTTATATTGCTCATAATAAAGAAGTTTACGAAAAAGAAGAAAAGTTCATGAGTGGTATGGATTTTTCCAAATGGTTAAATAACGAATATATACCGAAGAATCAAGAGATGAAATGGATAAAAGATGTATCATCAAAAGCTACAAAACAAGCGATTATGAATGCAGATAAAGCATTTAGAGATTTCTTTAAGAAAAGAAAAGGATTTCCTAAATTTAAGAAA